>NZ_JBVILX010000004.1:0-11389 GCF_055580145.1 Kitasatospora sp. NPDC032121
CCCGTCATCACCCTCGACGCCCGACGCCGCGACAGCGCCAAGAGCGCCCTCATCACCCTCGTCGAACACGCCCTCCTCGCCCGACTCCGCTGAACCGGCGGTGCTCGGCCATGCCGGTGGCCCGCGGGACTTCCTGCGAAGTCCCGCGGGCCACGGGTGCGTTCGGGCCGGCTATTCGGTGGGCTCCAGGCCGGCCCGGATGAGGCCGTAGGTGTACGCGTCCTCCAGCGCCAGCCAGGAGGCGGCGACCACGTTGTCGGCCACGCCCACCGTCGACCAGGTGGCGGCGCCGTCGGTGGACTCGATCAGCACCCGGGTCTTGGATCCGGTGCCGTGCTGGCCCTCCAGGATGCGGACCTTGTAGTCCACCAGCTCGAAGCCGGCCAGCGGCGGGTAGATGCCCTCCAGGGCCGTACGCAGCGCCTGGTCCAGCGCGTTGACCGGGCCGTTGCCCTCGCCGGTGGCGATCCGGCGCTCGCCCTTGGCCCACAGCTTGACGGTGGCCTCGTTGCCGGTGAACCCGTTCGGGCCCTGCTCGCTGATGGTCCGCCAGGACTCGAGGGTGTAGAAGCGGTCCCGACTGCCGCGCACCTCGTCGCGCAGCAGCAGCTCGAAGGAGGCGTCGGCGGACTCGTAGGTGTAGCCGAGGTTCTCCTGCTCCTTGACCTTGGCCACCACCCGGCCGGCGAGGTCCCGGTCGCTGGAGAGGTCGTAGCCGAGCTCCTTGCCCTTGAGCTCGACGGAGGCCCGGCCGGCCATGTCGGAGACCAGCATCCGCATGGTGTTGCCGACCCGCTCGGGGTCGATGTGCTGGTACAGGTCCGGGTCGACCTTGATCGCGGAGGCGTGCAGGCCCGCCTTGTGGGCGAAGGCCGAGTAGCCGACGTACGGCTGGTGGGTGGAGGGGGTCAGGTTGACCAGCTCGGCGATCGCGTGCGAGATCCTGGTCATCTCGGCCAGCCGGCCCGCGGGCAGCACCCGGCGGTCGTACTTGATCTCCAGCGCGCCGACCACCGGGAACAGGTTGGCGTTGCCGACCCGCTCGCCGTAGCCGTTGGCGGTGCACTGGACGTGGGTCGCGCCGGCGTCCACCGCGGCCAGGGTGTTGGCCACCGCGCAGCCGGTGTCGTCCTGGGCGTGGATGCCGAGCCGGGCGCCCGTCCTGGCGAGCACGTCGGCGACGATCTCCCGGACCCCGCCGGGGAGCATCCCGCCGTTGGTGTCACAGAGCACCACCACGTCCGCGCCGGCCTCGTGCGCGGTGCGGACCACCGACACGGCGTACTCGGGGTTGGCCTTGTAGCCGTCGAAGAAGTGCTCGCAGTCGATGAACACCCGCCGGTCCTGGGAGCGCAGGAACTCGACGCTGTCCCGGACCATCTCCAGGTTCTCGTCCAGGGTGGTGCGCAGCGCGAGCTCCACGTGCCGGTCGTGCGCCTTGGCGACCAGGGTGATCACCGGGGCGCCGGAGGTGACCAGCGCGGCCAGCTGCGGGTCCTCCGCGGCCTTGCCGCCCGCCCGGCGGGTGGCGCCGAAGGCGACCAGCCGGGCGTGCTCCAGCTCCAGTTCGGCGGCGGCGCGGGCGAAGAACTCGGTGTCGCGCGGGTTGGCTCCGGGCCAGCCGCCCTCGATGAAGCCGACTCCGAACTCGTCCAGGTGCCGGGCGATGGCCAGCTTGTCCGCCACCGTCAGGTTGATGCCCTCCCGCTGCGCTCCGTCGCGCAGCGTGGTGTCGAACACGTGGAAACTGTCATCGGTACGGGTGACCTCGGTCATGACCCCTGGTTCTCCGTTTCGGGGAGGCTGGTACTGCTCTGCCGGACTTTTCCGTCCCGGCTCCACTGTCCATGATCCCGCGCGCGGTCCCGGTGTCCCCGGGCCCCTTGTGGGGGCCGTCGGCCGGTCCGGGAGAAACAAAAAGACCCCTCGCGGGTGCGAGAGGTCTGCGCGCGGGTCTGGACGCTCGTGGTCGCTCCGCATCGGGTCGTGCGGGAAGCGGTCACTGCGGACCGGCGCGCCTGCTGCTAATAATCAGCGAAAGCGAGGACACGCCCGCAGTCTGGCACAGCTGCCCGGGATCCGGCCCACCCGTCTCGCGATGCGAAACGGGGCGGGCCGGACGGGCCGGGCGGGCGGACCGGCGGGGTGTGGGTGATCAGACGATCTTGTGCAGCCACTGGTGGGTGTCCGGGGTCTGGCCGCCCTGGATCGACAGCAGCGCCTTGCGCAGCTCCATGGTGACCGGGCCGGGCTCGCCGGCGCCGACGGTCCAGTCGGCGGCGGCGGACTTCACCGAGCCGACCGGGGTGATGACGGCGGCGGTGCCGCAGGCGAAGACCTCGGTGAGGGTGCCGTCGGCGTTGGCCTGCTGCCACTCGTCGGTGGAGATCCGGCGCTCCTCGACCGCGTAGCCGAGGTCGGCGGCCAGCTGCAGCAGCGAGTCGCGGGTGATGCCGGGCAGCAGGGCGCCGGACAGCTCGGGGGTGACGATCTTCGCGTCCTTGCCCTCGCCGAAGACGAAGTACAGGTTCATGCCGCCCATCTCCTCGACCCACCGGTGCTCGGCGGCGTCGAGCCAGACCACCTGGTCGCAGCCCTTCTCGGCGGCCTGGGCCTGGGCGACCAGCGAGGCGGCGTAGTTGCCCGCGCACTTGGCGGCGCCGGTGCCGCCGGGGGCGGCCCGGACGTACTCCTTGGACAGCCAGACCGAGACCGGCTTGATGCCGCCCTGGAAGTAGGCGCCGGCCGGCGAGGCGATGATCATGAAGAGGTAGGAGTCGGCCGGGCGGACGCCCAGGCCGACCTCGGTGGCGAACATGAACGGGCGCAGGTAGAGGCTCTGCTCCGGCTCGTTCGGCACCCAGTCCTGCTCCTGGCGGACCAGCAGCTCGACGGCCTCGACGAAGGCCTCCACCGGCAGCTCCGGCATCGCCAGGCGGCGGGCCGAAGCCTGGAAGCGGGCGGCGTTGGCCTCCGGGCGGAAGGTGGCGATGGAGCCATCGGCCTGGCGGTAGGCCTTCAGGCCCTCGAAGATCGCCTGGCCGTAGTGCAGGGTCATGTTCGCCGGGTCGATCTCCAGCGGCGCGTACGGGACCAGCTGGGCGTCGTGCCAGCCCACGCCCTCGGTCCACCGGATGGTGACCATGTGGTCGGTGAAGACCCGACCGAAGCCGGGGTTGGTCAGCCGGGCCTCGCGCTCCGCTGCCGGCAGCGGGTGGGCGGAGGGCTTGAGGTCGAACGTGATGGGCGCCTGGGTGGCCGTGCTCATGGCTGTTTCCTTCACCGTGGGTTGGTAAGGGCCGCCACCGCCGCGGATACGTTTCGGCGGAATCCACCGGAATGAACGCACAACGGCACGGCCCACTGTCGATACTCGCATCCAGAGGGCCGTGCCGAACAGCTGTCCGCCCCATTTCCGGGGCCGCGAGCTGCGGTTATGCGCGGTCCGGCCCGCAGGCCGGAGTTCCGCTTCGGGATCCGGCCCCTCAGCCGGATACTCGGGCGGCGAGCGCGTCGCCGACCTGGGAGGTGCTGCGGGTGCCGGAGCGCTCGGCCAGGTCCGCCGCGACGGCGGCCTCGACCGTGGCGGCCTCGGCGGCGAAGCCGAGGTGCTCCAGCAGCATCGCGACCGACAGCACCGTGGCGGTCGGGTCGGCCTTGCCCTGGCCGGCGATGTCCGGCGCCGAGCCGTGCACCGGCTCGAACATGGACGGGAACTCGCCGCTCGGGTTGATGTTGCCGCTCGCGGCCAGGCCGATCCCGCCCGTGACGGCGGCGGCCAGGTCGGTCAGGATGTCGCCGAAGAGGTTGTCGGTGACGATGACGTCGAACCGCTCCGGCTGGGTGACGAAGAAGATGGTCGCCGCGTCGACGTGCAGGTAGTCGGTGGTGACCTCGGGGAACTCCTGGCCGACCTCGGCGAAGATCCGCGTCCACAGGTGCCCGGCGTGCACCAGCACGTTGTTCTTGTGCACCAGGGTGAGCTTCTTGCGCGGCCGCGCCTGCGCCCGGCGGTAGGCGTCGCGCACCACGCGCTCGATGCCGTACGCGGTGTTCAGGCTGACCTCGGTGGCCACCTCCTGCGGCGTCCCGGTGCGCAGCGTGCCGCCGTTGCCGACGTACGGGCCCTCGGTGCCCTCGCGGACGACCACGAAGTCGATCTCCGGCTGACCGGCCAGCGGACCCTTCACCCCGGGGAAGAGCCGGCCGGGACGCAGGTTGATGTGGTGGTCGAAGGCGAACCGCAGCTTGAGCAGCAGCCCCCGCTCCAGCACGCCCGACGGCACGCTCGGGTCACCGATGGCGCCCAGCAGGATCGCGTCGTGCGACTTCAGCTCCGCCAGCACGTCGTCCGGCAGCGTCTCCCCGGTCCGGTGGTAGCGCCGGGCCCCGAGGTCGTACTCGGTGGTCTCCAGCTTCACGTCGGCGGGAAGCGCGGCACCCAGGACCTTGAGGCCTTCGGCCACCACTTCCTGGCCGATGCCGTCACCGGGGACTACTGCGAGACGAATGGTGCGAGACATGCTCGGACCCTACTCCGCCGTCCCAGGTACTGACACCTCGCGTCCACCATTCGGACGGTCAGGTCAGGTCGGTCTCGACCTCGAACGACTGGTCGTCCTTCGACTGCCTGTGGTGGATCCCCGCGATCACGCAGCCGCGCGTGGAGGGATCGGGTTCATGGACGTGGACGAGCGCGCGCGTGTGACGTGAAGGGCGCTGGTGGCCTGCTTAGGGTGGCGGGATGCGGACGGGCGAGTGGCGGCGGGAGGTGCTGGTCTGCGGGGGTGCCGCCGGACTGGCGACGGGCGGGTACGGGCTGGCGGCGGCGCTGCGCGGGCGGTGGCCGGCCGGGGCCGATGCGGTGGCCGTGCCGTACCACGCCCACCTGTGGGACCTGCTGCACGGACAGGCCGCCGGGGACCTGCTGCTCAACTGGAACAGCGGCTACGGCACCCCGTTCCTGGCGGACTTCTTCGCCTACCTGATGAACCCCTTCTCCTGGCCCGCCGCGCTCCTCCCCCGCGACCAGGGCCGGCTCGCCGTCCTGCTGGTCACCCTGGCCACCATCGGCCTCGGCACCGCCCTGATGACCCGGCTGCTCGGCCGCATCCACCCCGGCCCGCGCCGGCTGCGGGCGCTCGCCGCCGTCGGGTACGGGCTGTGCGCCTGGGTGCTGGACGTCGGCGCGGCCGCCCCGATGTGGCTCTGGGGCCTGGTGTCGCTGCCGCTGCTCGGCCTGGCCGCCGACTGGTGCCTGCGCGAGCGGCACTGGGTGGCCGGCACGCTGTGCGTCGCGCTCGCCTGGGCCGGCAACCTGTACACCGCCGCGCTGGCGACCCTGGCGGCCGGACTCCTGTTCGCCGTCCGGCTGTTCGCCGCCCCGCTCCCGCTGCGCCGGCGGGTCCGGGCCACCGGCCGGGCCGTCACCATGGCCGCCGCCGGGGTGCTGCTCGCCTCCCCCGTGCTGTTCGTCGCGGTGCTGGCCGCCCGCCGGGCCCAGCCGGAGTCCCCGGTCCAGCCGCTCGGCCCGTCCGGCGTCGGCGGCCACCTCGCCCGGCTGCTGCCCGCCACCCACGGCGGGCCGCAGTTGCCGAACGTGGCGATCGGCGTCTTCGGGCTGCTGGTGGTCTGCGGGCTGCCGTTCAACCGGCGGGTACGGCCCCGGGAGCGCGCCCTGTGGTGCGCGGCGCTGCTGCTGGTGGTGGCCGGCTTCCTCTGGACCCCGACGGTGCTGGTCTGGCACGGCCTGGCGATCCCGGCCGGCGGGCCGTACCGGGTGGCCTTCGTGCTCAGCGGGCTGCTGGTGCTGGCCGGCTGGCTCTCGCTGGCGCACCGCCCGGACCGGCTGACCGTGCTGGGCGGCGCCGCCGTGGTGGCGGTGATCGCCGGCCTGGCGGCGGGCCGGCACTCGGTGCGCCCGGCCACCTGGGTGCTGCTGGCCGTCGGCGGCGCCGTCCTGTCGGCGGCGCTGTGGCTGCTGGACCGCCGGCACGCCGACCGGCGGGCGAACGCCCTCGCCACCTGGGTGATCGGCGGTGCGGTGCTGGGCAACGCCGTCTGGTCCGGGTACGCGGCGCTGGGCGCGGCCCCCTCCGCCGGCGTCTCCCCGACGGCCGTCCGGGCCGGGCACGCGGCGCTGCGCGCTGCCGCCGACTGGCCGCGCGGCCGCAGCGACCCGGGCCCGCACGCGTTCACCCCGAACGACCCGCTGCTGCTGAACGGCCAGGGCGGCGGCTACTTCAGCGGCTACCTGCCGACCGTCACCGCCCTGCTGCTGCACGACCTCGGCGCGGGCTGGACGGCCGGCGGGCGGCAGACCGCGAGCGTCACCGACCCGGTCGGGCAGGCGCTGTTCGGCGTCCGCACCCACCTCGACGACGGACCGCCGCCGGACGGCTTCGCGCCCGTCCGGGCGGCCGCCGCGCCGCCGCTGGTCACCGTGCTGCCCCCGGGTGCCCGGACGGAGACCTCCTCGGTCTGGGCCCGGCAGGAGTCGCTGCTGGGCAGCCAGGTGTACGACGCCCCGCTGCCGGTCCCGGCCGGCGGGGCGGTGCCCACGCTGCACGGCACCAGCGGCTGGTCGGTGCCGGGCGGCGCGGAGGGCACGGTGTTCACGGCCGCCTGCACGCCGGGCGGGACGGCCTACTTCCACGGGCTCTGGTACCGGGGCACGGTCAGTGGCCTCGGCACCGAGTACCGCAGCGACGGCGAGCAGCCCACCACCGCCGTGCCGATCCACCGGCTGGGGACCGTCCCGGCGGACGGGGTGGTCCGGGTGACGCTGCGGTCGGACGTGGTGAGCCAGGTCCCCGCCCGCCCGGTCGGCTGTCTGCGGGCCGGCGCCCTGGAGGCCGCCGTCGCCCGGCTCACCGCGACCGGCGCCACTCGGGTGGAGGCCGGCGGGCACACCCTGACGGCGACGCTCCCGGCCGGGTCCACCGGCACCGCGCTGCTCTCCGTGCCGGCCACCGACGGCTGGACCTGCGCGGTGGACGGCGGCCGGTACGCGGCCCCCGTCCCGGTGCTCGGCATGATCGGTGTCCCGCTGGGCGGGGGCGCCTCCCGGGTGGCCTGCGCGTTCCGCCCGCCCGGCCTCACCGAGGGCCTGACCGTCACCTCCGCCACCGCCGCCGTCCTGGCCCTGGTGGCCGTCTTCGCCCGGCTCTCCCGCCGCCCGACCCGCCCCCCGCGCGGCGGCCGCCGCCGGGCGGCCCGAAGCTCCGACGACCTGAACGTTCGTTCCTGACGGGGCGGCCCGCCGGAGTGCCGGTGGACCGCCCCCTTCCGCCCGGGGGTCAGGGCAGGTCGATCACCTGGGCCCGCCGCTCGGCCGGGTTCCGGTGGTACAGCAGCAGGAGCCGCGAGGCGTCGCCCGGGGCCCGTCGCACGTCGAGGACGGTGCCGGGGCCCGTCGGGGCCGCCACCGCGGCCGGGCCGTCGAGGCCGGCCCGCGCGGTGAGCGCCGGCCGCAGGACGTCCAGCGGGACGGACGGGGTGGTGCCGTTCAGCCCGATGGCCGAGAAGGCCTCGGCGACGTCCGGCGTGCCGCCCCCGGTGTAGCCGGTCCACACGCCGTAGCGGACGGTGCTGTGCCCGGGCGCGACGCCGGGCAGGGCGCTCAGCCGGACGGGCAGCACCAGCACGTCGCTGTCCAGCAGCCCGGTGTCGGTGTCGCCCCAGTGGGCGTTGAGCGGCTGGACGTCCAGCTCGGCCCCGGTGCGGGCGTCCAGCGCGCGGGAGACCAGGACGTCGCTGCCGGACAGCCGGTCGGCCTTGAGGACGACGTCGGTGCTGCCGTCCCCGTCGGTGTCCAGCGCCACCCGCACCCCGTACAGCCCCACCGGGGTGGCCGCGGGCGCCCACAGCCACGCTCCCACGTACAGCAGTCGGTCGTCGACGGCGGCGCCGGCCGCACGCAGGTCGGCGGAGCGCTCACCGGGGTGCTCGACGCAGATCTCGTCCGCCGGGTCCGCCTGCGCCCCGGCGAGTTCGGGCCGCACGCCCGCGCCCGGCGCGACGGCCGCGTCGCTGCCGCCGGGCGGGCAGTCCGGCCAGCGGGCCCCCTCGCCGCCGAGCGCGAAGGCGCTGACCAGCCCCGGCTGTTCGCCGGGCGCGGCGCGGCCGCCGAGGGCGACCAGGGTGGCGCCGCTCGCAGCGGTGCGCACGGCGGCCGTCGCCGCGAGGTCGCCGGTCGGGCGCGGGGCGGCCAGCACCGGGATCCTCAGCTGCGGCAGCGTGCCGTCCCCGACCGGGGTGAGCAGCACCCGCCCGGAGAGCTCGCCCCGGTAGCTGCGGGCGTGGTCGCCCTGCACGGTGTCGATGGTCGGGTCGGGCGCGCGCCCCAGCTCCCCGGGCACGGACAGCGTCACCCGCACCCGCGCGGTGCCGCCCGCCGGGACGTCCACCCGGGCCGGCGTCACCTGGTAGGAGGCGCCGGGCAGCCGGGTGGCCGCCGCGTACGAGGTGCGGTAGGCGAGCGGCGCGCCGGAGGTGTTGCGCACCTCGATCTCCCGGGTCCGCGCCGTCGGCCCGGCCACCTCGACCGGCCCGAAGGAGACCCCGACGGCGCCCGCCACGGCGCCCTCCCCCGCCGCGTAGGCGACGGCGGGGGTGCGGACCGCCCCGTCCACCCGGACCCGCCCGGCCCCGGTGCGCTCGGGCCCGTAGGCCGGCCCGCTGCGGTCGTCGCCGAGGAAGGTGTCCACGGTGGTGTTCATCAGCGCGGCCTTGACCTGCTCGACCGGCCAGCCCGGGTGCGCGGCACGGACCAGGGCGGCGAGCCCGGCCACGTGCGGGGTGGCCATCGAGGTGCCGCTCTCGCGCCGGCCGCCGGTGCCGCTGCCGACCAGGGCGGACCGGATGCTCTCGCCGGGGGCCGCCAGGTCGGGCTTGACCACGCCCGGGACACCGATGCCGCGCGAGGTGAAGTCGGTCAGGGTGTCGACCCGTTCCGGCTGGTCCTGGGCGACGGAGGCGTGCAGGGTGTTGCCGGGCGCGGCGAGCCGGACCCGTACCGGCCCGGCGGCCGCGGCCTGGCGCAGCCGTTCGCCGTCGGCGCGGGCCAGCAGCGCGGCCGGGATCCGGTCGTTGCCGGAGATCTCGGCGAGGTGGTCGGAGTCGGCGGCGTACAGCGCCCCGATCGCGCCCGCGTCGGCGGCGTGGTCGGCGCGCGGGCCGGAGTTGCAGGCCCGGTCGGCTTCGCGGGTGCGCCAGGTGAGCAGCGCGATCTTCCCCTTCAGTCGCTGCCGGTCGGCCTCGCCGAAGTCCGCGCAGCCGTCCGACTGGTCGACGGGCAGGGCGAGTTCACCGCTGACGTCGGCGGTGGACCAGCCCCGGTAGCGCTCGCTCCAGTGCGCCGGGACGACCCCGGCCCGGGCGGCGGGGGCGAGCACGGTGACGCCGTCCACGTCGGCGTGGCCGTGCA
Organism: Kitasatospora sp. NPDC032121; assembly: GCF_055580145.1. NCBI lineage: Bacteria > Bacillati > Actinomycetota > Actinomycetes > Kitasatosporales > Streptomycetaceae > Kitasatospora > Kitasatospora sp. NPDC032121. The sequence goes on from NZ_JBVILX010000004.1 coordinate 9,428, forward strand.
CCGAGGCGGCGACGGTGATCGCCCGGGCGGCGGTGCCGGGGCTGCCGCCGATGCCGTACACGTCGCCGTCGTTGCCGGCCGCCGCGACCACGACGGTGCCCAGTTCGGCGAGCCGGTCGACGGCCAGGGCGTCGGTGTCGTCGGTGCTGCCGAAGTGGCTGCCGAGCGAGAGGTTGACGACGTCCAGCCGGTCGCTCAGGTCGCCGTCCCCGTTCGGGTCGGCCGCCAGGTCGAGCGCCTCGGTGACCCGGTCGGTGGAGCCGTCGCAGCCGAACACCCGGATCGCGTACAGCTGTGCGCCGGGGGCGGTGCCGGGGCCGATCCGGAAGCCGGCCGGGTCGAGCCCGGGCCCGTACGGACCGGTGTAGGCGCGGCCGTCGGCGGTGACGCCGTACCCGGCGGCGGTGCCGGCCACGTGGGTGCCGTGCCCGTTGCGCACGCAGTCAATCGGGTTGTCGCTGGGGTGCGGCACCGGCTGGTGGTGCGGGGAGGCCGGGTCGGGGTCGTAGTCGTCGCCGACCAGGTCCCTGCCGCCGACGACCTTGGCGTTGGGGAACAGCGCGGGCGGCGCGGGCTTGCCGCGCTCCACCGAGCGGAAGGCCTCCTCGGTGCCGGGGCCGCCGAAGTCGGCGTGGGTGTAGTCGATGCCGCTGTCGACGATCCCGATCCGCATGCCCTGCCCGGTGCCGGCCGCCCGGTCGCCGGCCCAGACCTGCGGGGCACCGGTCAGCGGGACGGAGTGGGCGTTGTCGCGCCGCTTGGCGACGATCGGGTGGACGGCGCGGACGCCCGGCAGCGCCCGCAGCGCGGGCAGCCGGTCGGCGGGCGCGCTGACCGCGAGGCCGGTCAGCACGGTGCGGGTGCGGTAGAGCTCACGGGCGGCGGGTGCCGCCCGGTGGACGGCGCCGGCCAGCCGGTCGAGCGCGTCCCCGGCCCGGGCGCGCTGGTCCGCGCCGGCCCGCGCGGCCTCCCGGTGGACGGCCTCCGGGGAGCGCTGGGCCCGCCGGGCGCCGTCGGCGGCGCGCCGCCAGGCGGAGCCGGCCGCCTCGGTGGTGAGTTCGAGCAGCACGGAGGCCGTTCGGCCCGGCCCCGGCGGTCCGGCGGAAGGCGGTCCGGCGGACGGCGGCCCCGCGGTCGGTGGACCGCCCGCCGCCGGGGTGGCGGCGAGGACGGCGCTTCCGGCCAGCAGGGCCAGGGTGAGGCCGATCCGGGCGGCGGGTCGGCGGACGGATGGCAGACGCACTGGGCCCTCTTCCCCGGCAGGGGGACTGATCCGCACTCCGTGTCGCTGACGCCCGCCCACGCGAACGTCGATCACCCCTCCGAGGGCCCCAAATTAGGATGATCGCGCCACCGGGGACGAGCAACTTCCCTCGGACGGACCGGGGTTGCACTCTACTGGGTGACGTTCTGACGACCCGTACGGCCCATTCGGCGGATGAACGCCACCGCCGGCCGCTCCGCCGGACTCAGTGGTGGCCGGTCACGCCGCCGTTGTCCCGGCGGTCCAGCGAGCGCTGCAGCGCGGCCGCCGCGAAGGGGTTCCGCTCGGCGGCCCGCCGGCGGCGCGGGGCGCGGACGGGGGTGGCGGCGGGGGCGGACGTGGCGTGACGGTCGGCGGTCGGCGACATACCGGGCTCCTTGGAAGCGGCGCCGCGGGAGGCGGGCGCGAAGAGGGGAAGGGAGCGCGGGAGCAGGGATCGCCTGCTCGTGAAGGCGCACGCCTACACGGGCCGCACACCCTGGCTACAGGGGCGGCACACCGTATGGCCCTTCCACGGTAAGGCCGCGCCCCGGCCGTGTCTGCACGAATACTTGGATTTCCTACTATCTGAGACGGGTGTCACCCGGGAGAACGCAGCGGGGGGGGGGGGGGGGGGGGGGGGGGGGGGGGGGGGGGGGGGGGGAGGGGGGGGGGGGGGGGAGGGGGGAAAGCGAGGTATGGAGGGGAGGTTGCTGGTG
>NZ_JBVILX010000004.1:11398-501964 GCF_055580145.1 Kitasatospora sp. NPDC032121
GTCCTCCCCCCCCCCCCCCCCCCCCCCCCCCCCCCCCACCCCCCCCCCCCCCCCCCCCCCCCCCCCCCCCCCCCCCCCCCCCCCCCCCGCCGGAGCCGGTGGATCAGCCCAGGTCGACCGAGCGCGCGAAGTGGGCGCCGATCTCGGCGGCGATGGCCGACAGCACCTCCTGCGGGATCTCGGTGTCCACGGTGATGGAGGCCAGCGCGCTGCCGCCGTCGCGGGCGACCTGCATGCCGGCGATGTTGATGCCCGCGTCGCCGAGGTGGCGGCCGAGCACGCCGACCACGCCGGGGCGGTCCTCGTACTTGAAGAAGGCCATGTGGTCGGTGAGCGCCACGTCCACGTCGAAGGCGTCCACGCCGACGATCTTCTGGGTCTGCTTGGGGCCGGCCAGCGTGCCGGAGATGGCGATCTCCTCGCCGCCCGCGAGCGTGCCGCGAACGGTGATCACGTTGCGGTGCTCGGGGCTCTCGCTGGAGGTGGTCAGGCGGACCTCGACACCGCGCTCCTGGGCGAACAGCGGGGCGTTGACGTAGGACACCGTCTCCGCCACCACGTCCTCGAACACGCCCTTCAGCGCGGACAGTTCGAGCACCTTGACGTCGTGCTGGGTGATCTCGCCGCGGACCTCGACGTCGAGGCGGACGGCCACCTCGCCGGCCAGCGCGGTGAAGATCCGGCCGAGCTTCTCGGCCAGCGGCAGGCCCGGGCGGACGTCCTCGGCGATCACGCCGCCCTGGACGTTCACCGCGTCCGGCACCAGCTCGCCGGCCAGCGCGAGGCGCACCGACCTGGCGACGGCGATGCCGGCCTTCTCCTGCGCCTCGTCGGTGGAGGCGCCCAGGTGCGGGGTGGCGACCACGTTGTCGAAGGCGAACAGCGGGGAGTCGGTGCACGGCTCCTTGGCGTACACGTCCAGACCGGCGCCGGCCACCCGGCCGTCGCGCAGCGCGTTCGCCAGCGCCTCCTCGTCCACGATGCCGCCGCGGGCGGCGTTCACGATGCGAACGGTCGGCTTGACCTTGTGCAGCGCGTCGTCGCCGATCAGGCCGATGGTCTCCGGGGTCTTGGGGAGGTGGACGGTGATGAAGTCCGAGACCTCCAGCAGCTCCTCCAGCGAGACCAGCTTGACGCCCATCTGCGCGGCGCGGGCGGCCTGGATGTAGGGGTCGTACGCGACGATCTTCATCCCGAACGCGGACATCCGCTGGGCGACCAGGACGCCGATCCGGCCGAGGCCGACGACGCCGAGGATCTTCTCGCTCAGCTCGACGCCGGTGTACTTGTTGCGCTTCCACTCGCCCTGCTTGAGCGCGGCGTTGGCCGGCGCGATGTTGCGGGCGACGGAGATCAGCAGGCCGCAGGCGAGCTCGGCGGCGGTGACGATGTTGGAGGTCGGCGCGTTGACGACCATCACGCCGGCCTTGGTGGCGGCGGAGACGTCCACGTTGTCCAGGCCGACGCCGGCCCGGGCGACGACCTTGAGCTTGCGGGCGGCGGCCAGCGCCTCGGCGTCGACCTTGGTGGCGGAGCGGATCAGGATCGCGTCGACGTCGGCGATCGCGGTGAGCAGCTCGTTGCGGTCCGCGCCGTTGCAGTGGCGGATCTCGAAGTCGGGGCCGAGGGCGTCGACGGTGGCGGGCGAGAGCTCTTCGGCGATCAGAACTACGGATTTGCTCACGACAGTGGTCCTTAACTGTCCGGTTCCCCCGAGCACGTGGGTGGCGTGGAGGGCGGGGAAAGGTGGCATGCCGCGTAGGTAGACGCACGACGCTGTGGGCCTGACGCGCACTCGGAGTGTATCGACGGGCTGGATGGCGGGCTGCTCCCGTCCGGCGAAATCACTCGGACGAGAGCAGCCTACTTGTACAACGGAGTTACAAAATCGGGTCCGGAACCGGCCCTGAAGGGGGTCAGGCCTTCTCGTTGACCCAGCTCATCAGCGAGCGCAGCTTCTTGCCGGTGGTCTCCAGCAGGTGGTCCTCGTCGGCCTTCTTGTACTCGTTGTACTTGGGCAGACCCGCCTTGTACTCGGCGATCCAGGTGTTGGCGAAGGTGCCGTCCTGGATCTCGGCGAGGACCTTCTTCATCTCGGCCTTGGTGGCGTCGGTGATGATCCGCGGGCCGGTGACGTAGTCGCCCCACTCGGCGGTCTCGGAGACCGACCAGCGCATCTTCTCCAGGCCGCCCTCGTACATCAGGTCGACGATGAGCTTCAGCTCGTGCAGGCACTCGAAGTAGGCGATCTCCGGCTGGTAGCCGGCCTCGACCAGGGTCTCGAACCCGGCCTTCACCAGGGCGGCGGTGCCACCGCAGAGGACGGCCTGCTCACCGAACAGGTCGGTCTCGGTCTCCTCGGTGAAGGTGGTCTTGATGACGCCGGCCTTGGTGGCGCCCAGGCCCTTGGCGTACGACAGCGCCAGGGCGAAGGCGTTGCCCGAGGCGTCCTGCTCGACCGCGACGATCGCGGGGACGCCGCGGCCCTCCTCGTACTGGCGGCGGACCAGGTGGCCCGGGCCCTTCGGGGCGACCATGCAGACGTCGACGTCCGCCGGGGGCTTGATGAAGCCGAAGCGGATGTTCAGGCCGTGGCCGAAGAACAGGGCGTCGCCGGACTTCAGGTGCGGGGCGATGTCGGCCTCGTAGACGTCGGCCTGGATCGGGTCCGGCACCAGGATCATGATGACGTCGGCCTCGGCCGCCGCCTCGGCCGGGGTGACGACGCGCAGGCCGGCCTCCTCCGCCTTGGCGCGGGACTTGGACTCCGGCTTCAGACCGACCCGGACGTCGGCGCCGGAGTCGCGCAGCGACAGCGCGTGGGCGTGGCCCTGGCTGCCGTAACCGATGACCGCGACCTTGCGGCCCTGGATGATGGACAGGTCGGCGTCGTCTTCGTAGAACAGCTCGGCCACGGGGGCACATCTCCTTGCGTGGTGGTTGCCGGGTACGCGGTGTTCACCGTATGCGCACCGGCGGGTGGTTTGGGTCTTTGCTCAAAGGGGTGCCGCGCGCCGGCGCGCCCTTGGAAGGGCGGTGGCGGGCGACGGATGGTGCGATGACGCCGGTCAGGCGCTGCGGTCCAGGGCGCGCAGCGAGCGGTCCGTGATGGAGCGCGCGCCGCGGCCGATGGCGACCAGGCCGGACTGGACCAACTCCTTGATGCCGTAAGGCTCCAGCATCCGGAGCATGGCCTCCAGCTTGTCCGAACTGCCGGTGGCCTCGATGGTCACCGCTTCGGGCGACACGTCGACGGTCTTGGCACGGAACAGCTGGACGATCTCGACGATCTGCGACCGGGTCTCGTTGTCGGCGCGGACCTTCACCAGGACCAGTTCCCGCTGGATCGCAGCGGACTGGTCGAGTTCGACGATCTTTATCACGTTCACGAGCTTGTTGAGCTGCTTGGTGACCTGTTCCAGCGGGAGGTCCTCGACGTTGACCACGATCGTCATCCGGGACACGTCCGGGTGCTCGGTCGAGCCGACGGCGAGGGAGTCGATGTTGAAGCCCCGTCGGGAGAACAGTGCGGCGATGCGGGCGAGCACGCCGGGCTTGTTCTCGACCAGGACGGAGAGGGTGTGCTTGGACATGGGGTTCCTCAGTCGCACAGGAGGGGTCCGGCGCAGCCGGTCCCGAGAAGGGCGGTGGTGGGCGACGGGCGGGCGGGCAGGGACATCAGTCGAGATCGTCGCCGAAGTCGGGGCGCACGCCCCTGGCGAACTGGATCTCGTCGTTGCTGGTGCCGGCCGCGACCATCGGCCAGACCATGGCGTCCTGGTGGACGATGAAGTCGATGACGACCGGGCGGTCGTTGATCTCCATCGCCTGCTTGATGACGGCGTCGAGGTCCTCGGGGCGCTCGCAGCGCAGGCCGACGCAGCCCATCGCCTCGGACAGCCGGACGAAGTCGGGGATCCGGGTGCCCTGGGCCGGCGGCTCGACGCCGTCGTGGCCGGGGCCGGAGTGCAGCACGGTGTTGGAGTAGCGCTGGTTGTAGAACAGCGTCTGCCACTGCCGGACCATGCCCAGCGAGCCGTTGTTGATGACCGCGACCTTGATCGGGATGTCGTTCAGGGCGCAGGTGACCAGCTCCTGGTTGGTCATCTGGAAGCAGCCGTCGCCGTCGATGGCCCAGACCGCGGTCTCCGGCCGGCCGGCCTTGGCGCCCATCGCCGCGGGGACGGCGTAGCCCATCGTCCCCGCGCCGCCCGAGTTGAGCCAGGTACCCGGCTTCTCGAACTGGATGAACTGCGAGCTCCACATCTGGTGCTGGCCCACGCCGGCGGCGTAGATCGCGTCGGAGCCGACCATCCGGCCGATCCGCTCGATGACCTGCTGCGGCGAGAGCTGCCCGTTCGGGGCCGGCTCGTAGCCGAGCGGGTAGGTCTTCTTCCACTCGTCGAGCCGCTCCCACCATTCGGTGTAGTCGCCCCTGTGGCCGGCGTCGAACTCGGCCTGGACGGCGACGATCAGGTCGGCGAGGACCTCGCGGGCGTCGCCGACGATCGGCACGTCGGCCGGGCGGTTCTTGCCGATCTCGGCCGGGTCGATGTCGGCGTGGACGACCTTGGCGTTGGGGGCGAAGCCGTCCAGCTTGCCGGTGACGCGGTCGTCGAAGCGGGCGCCGAGGGTGAACAGCAGGTCGGACTTCTGGAGCGCGGTGACGGCGGGGACGGAGCCGTGCATGCCGGGCATGCCCAGGTGCTGCGGGTGGCTGTCCGGGAAGGCGCCGAGCGCCATCAGAGTGGTGACGACCGGGGCGCCGGTCAGCTCGGCGAGGATCCGCAGTTCGGCGGTGGCCTGCGCCTTGAGCACGCCGCCGCCGACGTACAGCACCGGGCGCTTGGCGCTGACCAGCAGCTTCGCGGCCTCGCGGATCTGCTTGGCGTGCGGCTTGGTCACCGGGCGGTAGCCGGGCAGCGCGGTCTCGACCGGCCAGCGGAAGGTGGTGGTCGCCTGGAGCGCGTCCTTGGCGATGTCGACCAGGACCGGGCCGGGGCGGCCGGTGGCGGCGATGTGGAAGGCCTCGGCGATCACCCGGGGGATCTCGGCCGGGTCGGTGACCAGGTAGTTGTGCTTGGTGATCGGCATCGTGATGCCGCAGATGTCCGCCTCCTGGAAGGCGTCGGTGCCGATCGCCTTGGAGGAGACCTGGCCGGTGATGGCGACGACCGGCACCGAGTCCATGTAGGCGTCGGCGATCGGGGTGACCAGGTTGGTCGCTCCCGGCCCCGAGGTCGCCATGCAGACCCCGACCCGGCCGGTGGCCTGCGCGTAGCCGGTGGCGGCGTGACCGGCGCCCTGCTCGTGACGGACCAGGATGTGGCGCACCTTGACGGAGTCCATCAGGGGGTCGTACGCGGGAAGGATGGCCCCGCCCGGAATGCCGAAGACGGTGTCCGCGCCCACGGCCTCCAGGGAGCGGATGAGCGACTGGGCGCCGGTCATGGTCTCGACGACGTGCTGGGGAGCGGGAGCGTTGGCGGCCGGGTTGTCCCCGCGGCGGGGGGATGCGGCGTGCTCGGTCATCTGCCTGTCTCTTCTCGGGTTTTGCCGACCCGGTGTGCGGGCCCCGGTGCTGCGAGGGTGGGGTCCCGGTCCGGGTCGATCGCCGGCTCTGCCTCAATCGTCCCGCTTTATCCGACAGGTCGGACTTGCTCGGCGGTCGAGGCCAGGGGTCTTGCGGAGGTGGAACAGCGTCAGTGCAACAAAAAACCCCTCGTGCCCAAGGGCATGCGAGGGGTGGCGCGTCGGTCTGTCACGAGCAGGGCGTACGAGCCCACTCAGCCGACGCGCCCGCCAAGTACGAGAATTCGGGTGCGCATGGCAACGACCTTCCTCCCGTGCGGGGCAACGTGTCAAGCAGGTGGGACGACCGTCTCGCCATGCGGACCCCCCGACGGACCAGTAACGGCACGGTGTTCGGGCAGGTCAGAGCCGCCATGGTGATGTGCGCCACGTCCCGGCGTGGCGTCCGTCCGGCCGTTCGGGCGGCCACTCGTCCGGGTGTCGTCGACGGCCGACGGGTACGGGCGGCGGGCCGGGAGCGGCCCCGTCGACGTGGGCAGCGGGTAGTCGCGGCGGGCCAGCGCCCGGCGCAGCCGGGGCTCGTCCAGGGGCGGGGCGAAGGCCGAGCCCTGGGCCTGTCCGCAGCCCAGGTCGCGCAGCGCGGCGACCTGGCGCGGCAGGTCCACCCCCTCGGCGGCGGTGACCATCCCGAGGTCGCGGCCGAGCCGCAGCGCGTGCCCGGCGAGGGTGCGGCTGAGCGGGGACTCGCCGAGGTCCTGGACGAGGGTGCGGTCGAGCTTGAGCCCGTCCAGCGGCAGCCGGGCGAGGGCGCCGAGCGAGCCGCCGCCGGCGCCGTACCCGGCCAGCCAGGTGGAGACGCCGAGGCCGCGCAGGGCGGAGAGGCGGCGGCCGAGCTCGTCGGCGAGCGAGTCCGGGCCCATCCGGGCCACCTCGATCACCAGTTCGTCGGCGGGCAGCCCGCTGTCGCGCAGCGCCGCGGCCACCGTCTCGTACAGGCCGGGCGAGCAGAGCCGCTCGACGGACAGTCGGACGGCCACCGGGACGGGCTCGGGCAGCCCGCGGCCCCGGCCCGGCAGGCCGCGCCGCTCGGCGGCCGCACTGACCGCCTCCAGGACCAGCCAGCGGGAGAACCTGGTCGCCGCGTCGCCGTGCTCGGTCGAGCGCAGGAACTCGGCCGGGGTGAGCAGCAGGCCGCCCACCGAGCGCCAGCGGGCCTGGGCCTCCACGCCGGTCACCGCGCCGCTGCCGAGGTCCACCACGGGCTGGTGGAGCAGCGTGAAGCCGCCCTCCCGGACGGCCAGCCGCAGCCGTTCCTCCAGTTCGGTGCGGCGCTCCAGGTCGGCCCGCATGGCGGGGGTGTAGAGCACCACCCGGCCCTTGCCCTCGGACTTGGCCCGGTACATCGCGAGGTCGGCGTTGCGCATCAGCTCGTCGGCGGCGGCCCTGGGGTCGGCCGCCGGGCCGCGTTCGGGGGTGCCGAAGGCGATGCCGATGCTGGCGGCGACACTGAGTTCGGCGCCGCCGATCCAGTACGGCTCGGAGAGCGCGAGGCGCAGCCGCTCGGCCAGTTCCTGGACCTGGAGGCGGCCGAGCGGGCCGCAGACCAGTGCGGCGAACTCGTCGCCGCCGAACCGGGCGACGGTGTCCCCGCAGCGGACGGCGCCCTGGAGCCGGCGGGCGGCCTGCACCAGCAGCTCGTCCCCGACCTGGTGTCCGGCGGTGTCGTTGACCGCCTTGAAGCCGTCCAGGTCGAGGAAGAGCACCGCGATCCCGGCCCCGGTCTCGCCCTGCTGGCCGCGGGCGCCGAGGGCGGCCCGCAGCTGCTGGGTGAACAGCGCCCGGTTGGGCAGGTCGGTGAGCGGGTCGTGGAAGGCGTTGTGGTGCAACTGGGCCTGGAGCATGACGCGTTCGGTGACGTCCCGGCTGTTGAGCAGCAGGCCGTCGCGATGTCTGCTGACGCTGGACTCGACGTGCAGCCACTCCCCCGCGCCCGAGCTGATCCGGCACTCGACCCGGGCGGAGGGCACGGCGGTGCCGGGGCTGCGGTGGGTGGCGAGCCGGACCCTGGCGAGGTAGCGGCGGACCTCGGAGAGCACCCGGCCGACGTCCTCGGGGTGCACCAGGTCCAGCAGGTTGCCGCCGACCAGCTCCTCCGGGTCCCGCCCGTAGACGCCGAGCGCGGCCGGGGAGACGTAGGAGAGCACGCCGTTGGCGCCGGCGATCATGATGACGTCACTGGAGCCCTGCACCAGGGAGCGGAAGTGTGCCTCCTTGTGGGCGAGTTCCTGGGCCAGCGACAGGTTGTCGAGCAGCATCACGCCCTGCCGCAGGATCAGCGCCAGCCCGACGGTGCAGGCCGCGGCGGCCACCACCCGGTCCAACTCCCGCCCGCCGAGGGCGTTGTAGAGGATTCCGGCGGTACAGACCGCGGCGGCCGCGTACGGGGTCAGCGCGCTGAAGGTGGTGGCCACCCGGCGGTGCGGCAGGCCGCCGGCCGAGGGGTGGTCGCGCAGCGGACGGCGCCAGCGCGGCGACCACGGCGCCCAGCCCAGCAGCAGACTGCCGGCGAACCAGCCGGCGTCCAGCAGTTCGCCCGAGTGGTAGCTGCTGCGCAGTTCCGGGGAGGTGAACAGGGCGTCGCAGGTGACGGTGACGGCGAGCGCCAGCATGGCCGTGTGCACCGCCGCCCGGTTGCCGTCCCGGCCCCGGAAGCGCAGCCCGACCACCAGGCTGACCAGCAGGATGTCCAGCACGGGGTAGGCCAGGTTGAGGGCCAGGCGCAGCGGTGAGCCGTCCTCCCCGGCCGCGATCCGGCCGAGCGCCAGGCTCCAGCTGAGGGTGAACAGCGAGCCGGCGATCAGCCAGCCGTCGAGCAGCAGGCAGAGCCAGCCGGCCGCCGTGCGCGGGTGCTGGGCGAGCACCAGGACGCCGGTGATGGCGAGCGGGGCGAACAGCAGGAAGGCGTACTCGGCGAGCGAGTCCTGGGGCAGCGGGGAGCGCAGGACCAGCTCGTACCAGCCCCAGGTGCCGTTGCCGAAGGCGACCATGACCGAGGAGAGGCCGAACAGCAGCCAGGCCGGGCGGGCGTGCCCGCCGACGGTGCAGCCGTACACCAGGCAGGACAGCGCGGCCGCCAGGGCCGCCGCGGCCAGCCCGAAGTCTCCCATGAAGACGGACAGTTGGTGCGATCCCCAGCCCGCGGCGGCGCCCGCGGCGTAGGCCGCGCAGAGCGCGCCCAGGACGAAGCCGGGCAGCGCGCGGCTGTCCCGGATCCGGCACAGCCGTCTGCAGCGGACGGCTGCGGGCGCGTCGACGGCGGACGTGTCGGCGCGCGGTGCGTCCGGCCGTCCGGTTCCGCGCAGCACCGTTTCGGTGGAGCTCACTCGGCCTCTCCCCCTCCGGCCCGGGGCCTCGCGCCCCGGCCACGGACCACCGGCCGCGCACCTCTCGGACGTGCGCGATGGCCTGGCGCCCCGTCAGGACGGTGGCCCAGGGGGTGGGCGGCCTGCCGGTCGCCACACCGTACCGATGCTCCCAAAATGGACCCTACACCAATTCCGTCACTCAATGACACACACACTCAACTTAGAGTAATGGCGGAAGGGTGGGGAAATGCCCCCGATTCCTACGGATCGGCCCGGTTGGCGGCGGCGCGCGGGCGGGGGCTCACGCGGCGCGCACGGGAGCACGGGGAGGCGCCCGAACACCGGTGCCAGGGTGGACGAACGGCGGGCCCGGAGCGGCCGGAGCCGGTCCGGGCCCGTGCCGGCGCCCCGTTCAACGGCCGGAGGAGGCCAGGTCGTCCGGGAACAGCCGCAGCCGGTGCGCCAGCGCCGCCGCCTCGCCCCGGCCGCCGACCGCGAGCTTGCCGAGGATGTTGGAGACGTGCACGCTCGCGGTCTTCGGAGAGATGTACAGCTCCTCGGCGATCTGCCGGTTGGTCCAGCCGCGGGCCAGCAGTCGCAGCACGTCCCGCTCACGGGGGGTGAGGTTGAAGGAGTCCCCGGCGGCCTGGGCCGGCACCGAGGCCGCCCGCTCGGCCGGGGCGAGGCTCAGCCCGGCCCGCTCGGCCAGCGCGGAGATCTGCCCGCCGAGCGGCCGGTCGTCCCGGACGGCCGCCAGTTCGGCCGCCTCGCGCAGCAGTTCGGCGCCGGCCTCGCGCCGGCCGGCCTGCACCTCGGCCTCGCCGGCCCGCAGCAGGGCGAGCGCCAGCGGGTACGGCAGGCCGGTCGGCCGCAGCGCCTCGACCGCGGCGGCCCACTCCCGCGGGGTGTCGGCGCCCTCGGCCCGGGCCAGTTCGGCCTCCAGCAGCCGGGCCCAACCGTGGTGCAGCGGCGCCCTGGGCCGCAGCTCGGCGGCGGCCGCGGCGATCGCGGCCAGCACCCCGGGCCGGCCCGCCTCGGCCTGCGGCAGGCCCCGGCTGTCCGCCTCCACCGCGGCCGCCTCGGCCAGCAGCGGGTAGACGTCGGACTCGGTGCCGGTCCTGCCGTCCTCCGCGAGCACGGCGAGCAGTTCGTCCCGGGCCTCCAGCGGCCGCCCGCCGAGCGCCGCGATCCGGATCGCCAGCCGACTGATCGGCACGCTGTGCTGGACCTGGCCGATCCGGTTGGCCGCCCGGGCCTGCGCCAGCATGGCCGCCGCGGTCGTGAGGTCCCCGGCCAGCAGGGCGAGGTCGCCGCGCATCCGGTCCAGGAACTCGGCGTGGGTGCCGGTCAGGCTGGTCGACTCGTAGCCGGCCAGCACCTCGGTGGCCTCCCGCACCCGCCCGAGGTCGGTCAGCGCCTCGACCAGGTTGCCGGTCAGGATGGCGCCGATGTTGCGCAGCAGGCCGTTGCCGTCCGCGAACTCCAGCCCCTCCCTGGCCAGCCGGACGGCCGCCTCGGGCCGGCCCAGCCCGCGCTGCATGCTGGCCAGGTTGTTGATGCCGCGCAGCAGGAGGTCGGGCACGCCCAGCAGGCGGGCCCGCTCGACCGCGCCGGCGAGTTCGGCCAGCCCGCCCTCGGCGTCGCCCTGCACGTCGTAGCGCAGGCCGCCGAGGGTCATCCGGGCGTGCACCTCGACCGAGTGGGCGCCGACCTCCTGGGCGATCCGGATCGCCCGCTCGGCCAGCTCGATGTGCTCGGGCCCCGGGGTCTTGAGCATGGCGGAGTTGGCGCTGAGCGCGAACACCTCGGCCTGCACGGCGGACGGCGGCAGGTGCTCCACCAGCCGGTGGGCGTGGGCGATCTCCTCCTCGTCCCCGGAGCGGCGCAGGCTGCCCAGCATCCGGGCCCGGTTGATCCGGAACCAGGCCGCCCGCACCGGGTGCTCCACCTCGTCGACCAGCCGGATGCCGCGCTTGGCCAGGCTCAGGCCGCGCTCACGGTCGCCGCTGCGCCGGGCCGCGACCACCGCCTCGGCCAGCACGTCCTCCAGCTGGATCCGGTCGCGGTCCCCGTCCGCGGCGTCGTGGTCCCGGGAGCCGGGCGGATAGGTCTCGGCCCAGTCGTACGGGCGCAGGGTGTGCGCCAGCACCTCCTCGGAGACCAGGTCCCACAGTTCCAGGGCCCGTTCCAGCATGCCGAGCTGCTCGGCGAAGGCGTTGCGGCGGCGGGCCGCGCGGGCGGCGTCCAGGGCGGTCGACAGGGCGCGGGCCGGGTCGTGCGCGTGGTACCAGTAGTTGGCCAGCCGGGCGGCCAGCGCGTCGCCGGGGACCAGCTGCGGCTGGGCCTCCACCGCGAGCGCGAACTTGCGGTTGATCCGGTGCCGTTCGCCGGGCAGCAGGTCGTCCGAGACCGCCTCGCGGACCAGCGCGTGCCGGAACCGGTAGCCCTCGCCCTCGCTGTCCGGGCGCAGGATGTTGGCGCCGACGGCCACCCGCAGCGCCTCGATCAGCGCCTCCTCGTCGTCCAGGACGGCGGCCAGCAAAGCGTGTTCGACGTGCGTTCCGCCCTCGGCGGCGATCCGCACCACCCGCTGGGCCTCCTCGTCCAGGCCCTCGACCCGCACCAGCAGGATGTCCCGCAGCGAGTCGGTCAGCCCGGCGCCGAAGCCGTCCTCGAAGGCGGTGGCCAGCTCCTCGACGAAGAACGGGTTCCCCTCCGAGCGGCGGTGGATCCGGTCCACCAGCTGGCGGTCGGCGGCAGTGCCGAGGATGCCGGCCAGCTGGGCGGCCACCTCGCGCCGGCCGAACCGCGCCAGCTCCAGCCGCTGGACGGTGCGCAGCCGTTCGAGTTCGGCCAGGAAGGGGCGCAGCGGGTGCCGGCGGTGCAGGTCGTCGGTGCGGTACGTGGCGACCAGCAGCACCCGGGAACGGTGCAGGGTGCGCACCAGGAAGGCGAGCAGCTCGCGGGTGGAGCGGTCGGCCCAGTGGAGGTCCTCGACGGCGAGGACGAGGGTACGCTCCGCGCCGAGCCGCTCGAACAGCCTCGCGGTGTGCTCGAACAGCCGGGCCCGGCTGTACTCGTCGTTGGGTTCGCCGTCCACCTCGCCGAACTCGGACAGCAGCAGGGCGAGATGGCTCTCGCTGCCGGCCGCGGCGGCCTCCAGTTCGGGGCCGTACGAGCGGTGCAGCCGTCGCAGCGCTGCGGCCAGCGGCGCGTACGGCAGGCCCTCGGCGCCGACCTCCAGGCAGCTGCCGAGCGTGGTGACCGCCCCCTGGGCCGCGGCCCGCTCCAGGAACTCCTCCAGCAGCCTGGTCTTGCCGACCCCCGCCTCGCCGCCGACCAGGACGGCCTGCGGACTGCCGGTGCCCGCGCGGCGCAGCGCGTCGGTCAGCTCGGTGATCTCGCTGCCGCGGCCGACGAAGACGGGGCTGACCGATGTCTGCTGCATGGAGGCGAGCATGCCATAGCCGGTGGGGCCCGGCCGAGGGGTTATCTCCCCAGGCGAACGGGGTTCCGGGCCCGAACGCCCGGAGGGGGAGACGCCCGTTCGCGGCGTCTCCCCCTCCGGAGCTCCTTCGGCACCGTCGTGGTGCCGTACCGTCAGCATTCGGGCCGACGCACGGGGCGCCGCTGGAAGCGGGCGGCCACCGGGCGCTGCCGCAGTCGGCGGGCCTCCTTGGCCTCGCGCACCAGGCGCTCGTGCTCGGCGCGGGCCACGAGTTCGTGGGCCTGTTGCTGGAAGGTCTGGTACTCGATCATTTCCGGTTCCCCCTCGGGTTCTCACTCCGTCTTGCTGACAGGTAAGAGCTTCCTCCGCCAGTGGGGGGTGCCGCATCGGGAGCCTGCCGCATCTTCCGGGGCCCAGCTGCCTTAGATCGGTGGCCAAGAAAGGTTTAAGGCCCCGCTTCACCTAGATACATAGGTGAGGCAGGGCCTTAGGCCTTACTTAGAGAGCCTTAGATGCCTTAGATGCCTTAGGAAGGCAGGCTTGACAAGCCAGGGGGCGCTCAGAGGCTGCTCAGGCGGAGACGCCCAGCTTCTCCAGGATCAGGTCCTTCACCCGGGCGGCGTCGGCCTGGCCGCGGGTCGCCTTCATGACCGCGCCGACCAGCGCGCCCACGGCCTGGACCTTGCCGTCGCGGATCTTGGCGGCGATCGCCTCGTTCTCGGCGATGGCCTGGTCGACGGCGGCGCCCAGCGCGGAGTCGTCCGAGACCACGGCCAGGCCGCGCTTCTCGACGATCTCGTCCGGCTCGCCCTCGCCGGCCAGCACGCCCTCGATGACCTGGCGGGCCAGCTTGTCGTTCAGCTTGCCCTCGGCGACCAGCGCGGCGACCCGGGCGACCTGCACCGGGGTGATCGGCTGCTCGCTCAGCTCGGTGCCGGTCTCGTTGGCGCGGCGGGCCAGCTCGCCCATCCACCACTTGCGGGCCTGGTCGGCCGGGGCACCGGCCGCGATGGTCTCCTGGATCGGGCCCACCGCACCGGCGTTGAGCACCGACTGCATGTCCTTGTCGGACAGGCCCCACTCGGCCTGCAGCCGGGCGCGACGCACCCGCGGCAGCTCGGGCAGGGCGGCGCGCAGTTCCTCGACCCACTCGCGGGCGGGGGCCACCGGCACCAGGTCCGGCTCGGGGAAGTAGCGGTAGTCCTCGGCGTTGTCCTTGATCCGGCCCGAGGTGGTGGTGCCGTTGTCCTCGTGGAAGTGGCGGGTCTCCTGGACGATGGTGCCGCCGTCGGTCAGCACCGTGGCGTGCCGCTGGATCTCGAACCGGGCGGCCCGCTCCACGCTGCGCAGCGAGTTGACGTTCTTGGTCTCCGAGCGGGTGCCGAAGGTCTCGGTGCCGTTCGGGCGCAGCGACAGGTTGACGTCGCAGCGCATCTGGCCCTTGTCCATCCGGGCCTCGGAGACGTCGAGCGAGCGGATGACCTCGCGCAGCTCGGCGACGTACGCCTTGGCCACCTCGGGGGCGCGCTCGCCGGCGCCGACGATCGGCTTGGTGACGATCTCGATCAGCGGGATGCCGGCCCGGTTGTAGTCGAGCAGCGAGTGGGTGGCGCCGTGGATGCGGCCGGTGGCCCCGCCGACGTGGCTGGACTTGCCGGTGTCCTCCTCCATGTGGGCGCGCTCGATCTCCACCCGGAAGGTCGAGCCGTCCTCCAGCTGCACGTCGAGGTAGCCGTTGAAGGCGATCGGCTCGTCGTACTGCGAGGTCTGGAAGTTCTTGGGCATGTCCGGGTAGAAGTAGTTCTTCCGCGCGAACCGGCACCACTCGGCGATCTCGCAGTTCAGCGCCAGGCCGATCTTGACGGCCGACTCCACGCCGACCGCGTTGACCACCGGCAGCGAACCCGGCAGGCCCAGGCAGGTCGGGCAGGTCTGGCTGTTCGGCTCGGCGCCCAGCTCGGTCGAGCAACCGCAGAACATCTTGGTCTTGGTACCCAGCTCGACGTGGACCTCAAGGCCCATCACCGGGTCGTACGACGCGAGAGCGTCCTCGTAGGAGACCAGGTTCATGACGCTCACAGCGTCCCTTCTCACTTGAAGCTTGGGAGGTACGGGCCCGGCCGCCGCATCGCGCGGGGCCGGGCCGGGGCGCTCAGCTCGGCTCAGCCCAGCAGCACGTCGTCGGAGCCCAGCCGGCGCAGCTCGCGCACCAGCAGGGCCGTGCCGGTGACCAGCGCGGCCGCGCTGACCAGGGCGTTGACCAGCTTGAGGGTGTCGCTCTCCTCGTGCGCCCTGCGGACGTCCTTGACGACGGAGATCGCGCCGAACGCGCTGGTGCCGATGGACAGCCACAGGCCGGGCTTGCTGTGCTTGAAGCCCTTGAGCGAAGCGGACTGGGACTTGGCCTTCTCGATCTTGCTCACAGTGCCGGTGCCTCCTCCAGCAGGGTGTGCCCCCACTTGTCGTTGAGCGCGGCCTCGACGGCACCGCCCACGCGGTACAGGCGGTCGTCCGCCATCGCGGGTGCGATGATCTGCAGGCCGACCGGGAGATTGTCCTCCGGCGCCAGGCCGACCGGCAGCGACATGGCCGCGTTGCCCGCGAGGTTCGACGGAATCGTGCACAGGTCGGCCAGGTACATCGCCATCGGGTCGTCGGCGCGCTCGCCGATCGGGAAGGCGGTGGTCGGCGTGGTCGGCGAGACCAGGACGTCCACGCCCGCGAAGGCGGCGTCGAAGTCGCGCGAGATGAGCGTGCGGACCTTCTGGGCCGAGCCGTAGTAGGCGTCGTAGTAGCCCGAGGACAGCGCGTAGGTGCCCAGGATGATGCGGCGCTTGACCTCGGGGCCGAAGCCGGCCTCGCGGGTCAGGGAGGTGACCTCCTCGGCCGAGCGGCTGCCGTCGTCGCCGACCCGCAGGCCGTAGCGCATCGCGTCGAAGCGGGCCAGGTTGGAGGAGCACTCGCTCGGCGCGATCAGGTAGTACGCCGGCAGCGCCAGGGTGAACGACGGGCAGGAGACCTCGACGACCTCGGCGCCCAGCTCGCGCAGCAGCTCCACCGACTCGTTGAAGCGCTGCATCACGCCGGCCTGGTAGCCCTCGCCGGCGAACTCCTTGACGACGCCGATCCGCATGCCGCGGATGTCGCGCATCTTCGCGGCCTCGACCACGGCCGGGACGGGCGCGTCGATCGAGGTGGAGTCCAGCGGGTCGTGCCCGGCGATGGCCTCGTGCAGCAGGGCCGCGTCCAGCACGGTGCGGGCGCACGGGCCGCCCTGGTCCAGGCTGCTGGAGAACGCCACCAGGCCGTAGCGGGACACCGAGCCGTAGGTCGGTTTGACGCCGACGGTGCCGGTGACGGCGCCGGGCTGGCGGATCGAGCCGCCGGTGTCGGTGCCGATCGCCAGCGGGGCCTCGAAGGCGGCCAGCGCGGCGGCCGAACCGCCGCCGGAGCCGCCGGGGATGCGGGAGAGGTCCCACGGGTTGCCGGTCACGCCGTACGCGGAGTTCTCGGTGGAGGAGCCCATCGCGAACTCGTCCATGTTGGTCTTGCCGAGGATGACGACGTCGGCGTCCTTGAGACGGCTGGTCAGCGTGGCGTCGTACGGCGGGATCCAGCCCTCGAGCATCTTCGAGCCACAGGTGGTCGGGATGCCCTTGGTGGTGAAGACGTCCTTGAGCGCGAGCGGGACGCCGGCCAGCGGGCCCAGCTCCTCGCCCTTGGCGCGCTTCTCGTCGACGGCCCTGGCCGCGGCCAGCGCGCCCTCGGTGTCGACGTGCAGGAAGGCGTTGACCTTCTGGTCGACGGCGTCGATGCGGTCCAGGTGGGCCTGCGCGACCTCGACGGCGGACACCTCGCCCTTGGCGATGGCGCTCGCGGTCTCGGCGGCGGTGAAACGGATCAGCTCGGTCATCTCGGTCAGTCCTCCCCGAGGATCTGCGGCACACGGAAACGCTGCTCCTCGGCGGCGGGGGCGCCGGACAGCGCCTGCTCCGGGGTGAGCGACGGCCGCACCTCGTCCGCACGCATGACGTTGGTCAGCGGCAGCGGGTGGGAGGTCGGCGGGACGTCCTGTCCGGCGACCTCGGAAACGCGGGCGACCGCGCCGATGATCACGTCGAGCTGCTCGGCGAAGTGGTCCAGCTCTTCGGGCTTCAGCTCAAGACGCGACAGCCGGGCGAGGTGGGCGACCTCCTCGCGCGTGATGCCAGGCATGCAGCGATCCTCAGGGTGAGTTCTGGTGAGACCCGGCGGTGCCTTGCGGGCGGTGCCGGGCCCGGGCAGGAGCAGCCGGGTTCGGCGCTCCGTCCTCATGGTCTTTGGACCCCATCCTATGGGGCCCGTCCCCCACCCCGGCCAACGAGTGAGCCGAGGCCCCCGTCAACGGTCGTCCACCGGGGCGTCCACCGGTTGCTCCACCCGTTCGTCCACCGCCTCCTCCACCGGTTCGCCCACCGGCCGCCGTCACCGCCGGACGGCGGCGTCCGGCGGGCGCTGCTGCGGCTGGGTGCGGGCGGCGGCGCACCCCTGCTGCTCGACCTCCCGGTGCGCGGCCTGCACCATCTGCGCCACCGGCGGCAGCGGGGGCGGGGCGACCGGCGGCCGGACGGGCGGGAGCGTCGGCGGCAGCACCGGCGGCCCGGCCGACTGGGCGCCCTGGCCCGGTCGGAAGCCGGCGTGCAGCTGGGGCGGCACGCCGAGCCGCTCCACCGGCGGGGCGCCGGTGCGGTGCACCCGCAGCCAGGCGGTGGCCTGCTCGGCCGGCAGCGCCGCCGACACCAGCCAGCCCTGGACGGCGTCCACGCCCATGCAGTGCAGCCGCTCCCAGGTCTCGTCGTCCTCGACGCCCTCGGCGACCACCGTCAGGCCCAGCGAGTGGGCGAGCTCCACCGAGCATCGGACCACCGCCGCGTCGTGGTCGTCGGCGACCATCCGGGAGACGAAGGAGCGGTCGATCTTCAGCTCGCCGACCGGCAGACTGCGCAGCCGCACCAGCGAGGAGTGCCCCGTGCCGAAGTCGTCCAGGGACATCCCGACGCCGTAGCCGCGCAGCTCGGCCAGGGTGTCGGCGGCCCGCCGGGAGTCGTCCAGCAGCAGCCGCTCGGTGATCTCCAGCTGGAGCGCGTGGGCCGGCACCTGGTGGCGCACGAGGTGGCCGGCCACCCGCTGGGCGAAGCCCGGGTTGAGCACGTCGCGCGGCGAGACGTTGACCGCGACCTGCACCTGGAGGCCCTGGTCGCGCCAGTACGCGAGCTGGCCGACGGCGGCCTCCAGCACGTAGTCGGTGAGCCGGGGCATCAGTCCGCTGGACTCGGCGAGCCCGACGAACTCGTCCGGCGAGACCTTCCCCTGGCCGGGCCGCTCCCAGCGCAGCAGCGCCTCCAGGCCGACCACCCGGCCGTCGAAGGCCACCTTCGGCTGGTAGTGCAGCTGCACCTCGCCGGTCTCCAGCGCCCGGCGCAGGTCCCCCAGCAGTCCGATCCGGTACGGCGTGTCGGCGTCCTGGGTCTCGTCGTACTGGGCGACGCCGCTGCACCCGCGCTGGGCGTGGCCCATCGCGACGTCGGCCCGGCGCAGCAGCGCCTCGGCGTCCTGGGCGTGCTGCGGGTAGACGCAGACGCCGGCGCTGGCCTCCAGGACGAGCAGCAGCCCGTCCAGCCGGATGGGGGCGGCCAGTTCGGCGATCAGCGCCTTGGCGACCCGCTCCAGGCTGTCCGGGCAGTTGATGCCGGGCAGCAGGACGGCGAACTCGTCGCCGCCCATCCGGGCCACCATCGGGCGGCCGCGGCGGTAGTGCCGGGGCAGGCCGGCGAAGACGTCGTCGATGGACTCCCGGGTGGCGCTGCCGGCCGGGCCGCCGGAGCGCAGGGCCCGGTGCAGCCGGCGGGAGATGTGAACCAGCAGCCGGTCACCGGCCGTATGACCGAGTGTGTCGTTGAGTGATCGGAATCGATCGAGGTCGAGCAGGATGAGACCGACGCTGTAGCCCTGCTCGCACTCCGCGATCGCCTCCTGGGCGGCCAGCAGCAGGGCCTGACGGTTGGGCAGATCCGTCAGCGGGTCGCTCAGCTGGTCCCGGGCGCGGTCCCGGGCGATCCGCCAGGCCGCCAC
This sequence comes from Kitasatospora sp. NPDC032121, assembly GCF_055580145.1. Taxonomy (NCBI): domain Bacteria; kingdom Bacillati; phylum Actinomycetota; class Actinomycetes; order Kitasatosporales; family Streptomycetaceae; genus Kitasatospora; species Kitasatospora sp. NPDC032121. The sequence continues at coordinate 29,855 of NZ_JBVILX010000004.1, forward strand.
CAGCACCGCCAGGGGCACGGCGAACAGCGGCAGCAACTCGGGTTCGTACCGGTAGACCAGGACGGCCAGCGGGATGAGCGGCGCGGCTCCGGCCAGCAGCACGCCGAGCAGCAGGACCGCACCCGCCACCCCCTGCGGCGGGCGTGTGGGCGCACCGCCGGTCGTACGATCCATAAGCCCTGTCCTCCGTCGGGCCCGCCCCGTCAGGCCGCCTTACGGTGAGGCACCGTGCCGGTACCGACAGCTGCCGGGCATGGAGCGACCCCGAGGAGCACCGGCCCAGCCGGTGCCCCCACCCCTGCTGACACTCTGTTGCGCTCCAGGGTATGCCGGGCTCCACCCGGTGGGCAGACTTTCGGACAACCGGAAACGCGCCACCGCGCTCGGGTGTCGCACAGTGACACAATGCCCGCTTTCACTGTGTGGCACCCGGTGACGCTGCATCAGGACGATAACAACACCGATGCGGTCACGGACCGCTCGGGTCGGCTCGGGATCAGTCCTCGACGGGCTTCTTCTCCACCTCCACGGCCTCCTCCGGCTCCGGAAGTCCCAGGTGGGCGCGGGCGGCGGCCGGCCCGTCGGCGAGCAGCACGGCGAACCCCGCGTCGTCCAGGACCGGCAGGCCGAGCTGAACGGCCTTGTCGTACTTGGACCCTGGGTTGTCACCTGCGACCACGAAGTCGGTCTTCTTCGAAACCGAACCGGTCACCTTCGCTCCGCGCGTGGTCAGCGCCTCCTTGGCGCCGTCCCGGGTGTGGCCGGCCAGGGTGCCGGTCACCACCACGGTCAGGCCCTCCAACGGGCGCTCCGCCCCCTCCTCCTCGGCGAACTCCTCGGTGAAGCGGACGCCGTCGGCCGCCCAGTTCGCGAGGATCTCCCGGTGCCACTCCTCCGCGTACCACTCCCGGATCGAGCGGGCGATGGTCGGGCCGACCCCCTCGACGGCCGCCAGCCGCTCCTCGCTCGCCTCGAAGATCTTCGTCAGGTCGCGGAACTCGCGGGCCAGCGCCTGCGCGGCCACCGGGCCGACGTGCCGGATCGACAGGCCGTTGACGAACCGCCAGAGCGGCCGCTCCTTCGCCGCCGCGAGGTTGTCGAGCAGCAGCTGCAGCGACTTCTTCGGCTCGCCCTTGGTCGTGGCGAAGAAGAAGACCTCCTTCTCCTTGCCCGTCCGGTCGTCCAGCTTGGGCATGCCCGTCTTCGGGTCCCGGACCAGCACCTTGATCGGCAGCAGCTTCTCCTCCGTCAGCCGGAAGATGTCGGCCTCGTTCCGCACCGGCGCCTCGGCCGGCTCCAGCGGCTGGGTCAGCGCCGTGGCCGCGACGTAGCCGAGCCCCTCGACGTCCAGGCAGGACCGCCCGCCGAGGAAGGCGATCCGCTCCCTGATCTGCGCCGGGCAGTGCTGCGCGTTGGGGCAGCGCAGGTCGATGTCCCCCTCGGACATCGGCCGCAGCTCGGTGCCGCACTCCGGGCAGTGCGAGGGCATCACGAAGGCCTGCTCGGTGCCGTCCCTCAGGTCGTAGACCGGGCCGAGGATCTCCGGGATGACGTCGCCGGCCTTGCGCAGCACCACGGTGTCCCCGAGCAGGACGTCCTTGGCCTTGACGATCTCCTGGTTGTGCAGCGTCGCGTACTGCACCATCGAGCCGGCCACCTTCACCGGCTCGGCGAGCACCGCGAACGGCGTCGCCCGGCCGGTGCGGCCGATGCCCACCCGGATCTCGGCGAGCCTGCCCGTGACCTCCTCCGGCGGGTACTTCCAGGCGATCGCCCAGCGCGGGGACTTGGAGGTGGCGCCGAGCCGGCCCTGCAGGGCGATCTCGTCCACCTTCACCACGACGCCGTCGATCTCGTGCTCGACCGAGTGCCGCTGCTCGCCGAAGTGCTTGATGAAGGCCCGCACCTCGGCGAGCGTCCCCACCACCTTGTTGTGCCGGGCGGTCGGCAGTCCCCAGTCGTGCAGCAACCGGTACGCGTGCGACTGGTTGTCGATGTCGAAGCCCACCCGGGCGCCGATGCCGTGCACCACCATGTGCAGCGGGCGGGAGGCGGTGACGTGCGGGTCCTTCTGGCGCAGCGAACCGGCGGCGGCGTTGCGGGGGTTCATGAACAGCCGGATCATCGCCCGGGGCCGCTTGCCCTCCTTGGCGCGCTCCTCGTTCTCCTGCCGGCGGCGCTCATTCTCCTCCGAGAAGGACGCGTTGAGCGCGTCGAAGGCCTCGGTCGGGAAGTAGACCTCGCCGCGGATCTCCACCAGCTCCGGGATGTCGTCGCCCTTGAGCTGGTGCGGGATCTCCTTGATGGTGCGGACGTTGGCGGTGATGTCCTCGCCGACCCGGCCGTCGCCGCGCGTCGCCGCCTGCACCAACTGGCCGTTCTCGTAGGTGAGGTTGACGGCCAGACCGTCCACCTTGAGCTCGCACAGGTAGTGGTAGTCGATGCCGTGCAGCTCGGTGGCGACCCGCTCGGCCCAGGCGGCCAGCTCCTCGTCGTCCATCGCGTTGTCCAGGCTGAGCAGCCGCTCGCGGTGCTCGACCTCGGCGAACAGACCGGTGGCGGCCCCGCCGACCTTCTGGCTCGGCGAGTCCGGCGTCACCAGGGCCGGGTGCTCGGCCTCCAGAGACTCCAGCTCCCGCATCAGCGCGTCGAACTCGGCGTCGCTGACGACCGGCGCGTCCTGCTCGTAGTACCGGGCCCGGTGGTCGGTGATCTCCTGCGACAGCTCGGCGTGCCGCCTGCGCACCTCCGCCGGGACGTCCTCCCAGCCCTCGACAGCCGTCACCGCAAGCCTCCTACCTTCTCATTCCGGGTTGTCCACCAGGCTCTGCGCCGCCCGCACCGCGGACGACAGCGCCCTGCGCGCGTACGCCGGGGAGGCCCCGGCCAGCCCGCAGGTCGGCGTCACCAGTACGCGACGGCCCAGCAGCTCCGGGGCGAACCCGAGCCTGCGCCACAGGGTCCTGACCCCCTGGACACTACCGGCAGGGTCGGACACTGCCTGGTCAGTGGCGGGGACGACACCAGCGAGGATCATCGTGCCGCCCTCCACGGCCTCGCCGAGGTCGTCGTCCTGGCGCTCGGTGAGGAGGGAGAAGTCGAGGGAGATCCCGGCGACCCCGGCCCGGCGCAGCAGCGGGACCGGGACGTCCGGCGCGCAGCTGTGCACCACCACGGGCGCGTCCATACCGCGGACGGTCTCCCGCAGCACCTCCTCGGCGACCTGCCGGTCGACGGCGCGCAGCCGCTGGAAGCCGCTGGCGGTCTTCACCGACCCGGCCAGCACGGCGGGCAGCGAGGGCTCGTCCAGCTGCAGCACGACCTCGGCGCCGGGCACCCGCTTGCGGACGTCCGCGAGGTGGCGGCGCAGGCCCTCGGTGAGCGAGCCGGCGATGTCACGGCAGGCGCCGGGGTCGGAGAGCGCCTTCTCGCCGTACTTGAGCTCGATGCTCGCGGCGAGCGTCCAGGGGCCGACGGCCTGGACCTTGAGCGCGCCCTGGTAGCCCTGGGTGAACTCCTCCAGCGCGTCCAGGTCCTCGCCGAGCCAGGAGTGGGCGCGCCGGGTGTCCCGACCGGGACGGTCGGTGAACCGCCAGCCGCTCGGCTCGGTCTGCGCGAACAGCTCGACCAGCAGGCCGGCGCCGCGGCCGATCATGTCGGCGCCCGGTCCGCGCGCGGGCAGCTCGGGGAGGAACGGCAGGTGCTCCAGGGCGCCGGTGGACGTCTTGGCCGCCTCCCGGGCGTCGGTGCCGGGCAGCGAGCCGACGCCGGTGGCGGCGCCGCGCAGGTCGGGGAAGGGGTGTGGGGTGCTCACCCGTCCGAGCCTACTCAGCCGGACGGGCCGGGCTGAACGCGTGGGAAGTCGGCCGGGCCGACTTCCCACGCGGCGCACTACCGCCCGGGGCGGACGGTGATGTCGGTGATCTCCGCGTCCCGCGAGGCGTCCAGGGCGGCGAGGATCGCCCTGACGACGGACTGCGGCTCGATCCAGCGGTCGGCGTCGTACTCCTTGCCCTCCTGCTGGTGCACCTTGACCTGCATCGCGGTGGCGGTGCGGCCGGGGTAGACCGAGGTGACCCGGACGCCGTTGGCGTGCTCCTCCTGGCGCAGCGAGTCGGCGAGCGCCTTCAGGCCGTGCTTGCTGGCCGCGTACGCCGACCACTCGGCGTGGGCGTTCAGGCCGGCGCCGGAGTTGACGAACAGCACGTGGCCCTTGGCGAGCCGCAGGGACGGCAGCAGCAGCCGGGTGAGTTCGGCGGGGGCGATCAGGTTGACGTTGAGCGTCTCCTGCCAGGCCTTCGGGGTCAGGTCGCCGACCGTGCCGAGCTCGACCACGCCCGCGACGTGCAGCAGCGAGTCCAGCTCGACGGGCAGCTGCTGGTGGCCGAAGGCCCAGGAGAGCTTGCCCGGGTTCCCCAGGTCGCCCGCCAGGGTCTTCGCCCCGGGGAAGCGCTCGCGCAGTTCGGCGGCCCGACGGGCGTCGCGGGCCAGCAGCCAGAGCTCGTCCCCGCGCTCGGCGAGCTTCTCGGTGAGGACGGCGCCGATGCCGGAGCCGGCGCCGGTGATCAGATGTGCAGCCATGGTCTTGATCTAATCAGGCCTTGAGCTGGGCGAAGACCTCGGCGGGCGTGTCCGCGAAGGTGATCAGCTCGGCGAGCGGGCGGGGCAGGAAGCCCTCGGTGTCCATCCGCTCCATCTGGGTGCGCAGGCCCGTGTAGAAGCCCTCGGTGTCCAGGACGACCACCGGCTTGTCGAAGCGGCCGTGCTTCTTGAGCTCCAGTACCTCGGTGACCTCGTCCATGGTGCCCAGCCCACCGACGAGCACGACGATCGCGTCCGCCCGCGAGGCCAGCTCCGCCTTCCGCTCGGGGAGGTCGGCGGTCCACACCAGCTCGTCGGCGCCGACGTACGCCTTGTGCCGCAGCATCTCGACCATCACCCCGACGGTCCGGCCACCGGCGGCCTTCACCTCGTCGGCGAGGAGGCCCATCAGCCCGGCGTTCGAGCCGCCCCAGACGAGCGTGTGCCCGCCCTCCCCGAGGAGCCGGGCGAACTCCGCGGCGGGGGCGGAGTAGCGGTCGTCGAGGGAGTACGCGGAGCAGAAGACACAGATATTCATAATGTCGTCTGGTCTATCACGCCCCGCGGCACCACTTCACCGGCATTACGGTCCGGCGGCCTGCTCGACGAGCAGGCCGCCGGGTCAGAGCAGGTGCTGGCCGTCGTGGGCGCGCAGGGCCGGTGTCGTGTCGTCCCGGAGCGCGTCCAGCACGCGCACGGCGTAAACGTCGGCCATCAGGTCGGAGACCTCGGCCGGGGTGAGCCAGGCCACTTCGGCCGACTCGTCCGAGAGTTGTTCGGCGCCGCCCTCCGGTCGGCAGCGGAAGACCAGCGCGACGATTCCGCGGCTCATGTTCTTGTACACGCCGGCCAGCCGCTCCACGCCGACCTTGATCCCGGTCTCCTCGTAGACCTCCCGGCGCACGCCGTCCTCGACGGCCTCCGCCAGTTCGAGGACCCCACCTGGCGGCTCCCAAGTCCCGTTGTCGACTCGGCGGATCGCCAGCACCCGCCCGTCCTCACGGACCACCACCCCGGCGACGGACACCGAGTGGAGCGCGGCTCGACCAACGCTGTCACTCACGAACCGGACCGTCCTTCGCTCAGCAGCATGGCGCACTGGGTCGGCATCTGATCATCACTTATTGGAGCCGGACGCCTGGGACGACGAGCGGCTCTGGGTCGCGACCACCGACGCCCGCTCCTGGGCCGCCGTCGACACCGACGGCGACCACCCCACCGTCTGGCAGTACGGCCCCCGCCGCCTCTGGGACGAGGTCGAGGCCGCCCACCGCTGGTGGGAGGAGCGCGGCTGCCCCGGCCCCGAGCGCTTCGGGCTGACCGTCACCGAGGAAGCGCAGTGGGCCTGGCTGGACCGGCCCGCCCAGGTGCTTCCGCTCAGGCGGTGACGGCCGGGCGCTCCGTCGTGGCGATGGTGGCCGAGCCGACGACGCGGGTGCCGTCGTACAGCACCACGGCCTGGCCGGGGGCGATGCCCCGCACCGGGGTGTCCAGCCGGACCCGCAGCTCGCCGTCGACCACCGAGGCACTCACCGGCACCTCCTCGCCGTGGGCCCGCAGCTGGGCGGTGTAGCGGCCGTCGGCCAGCGCTTCGGTGCCGCACCAGCGGGGCCGGATGGCGGTCAGCCCGGTGACGTCGAGGCCCTCGACCGGGCCGACCGTCACGGTGTTGTTCACGGGGGAGATGTCCAGGACGTACCGCGGCTTGCCGTCGGCCGCCGGGCGGCCGATCCGCAGGCCCTTGCGCTGGCCGATGGTGAAGCCGTACGCGCCGTCGTGCTCGCCGAGCTTGGTGCCGTCGACGTCGAGGATGTCGCCGGTCGCGGTGCCGAGGTGCTTGGCCAGGAAGCCCTGGGTGTCACCGTCGGCGATGAAGCAGATGTCGTGGCTGTCGGGCTTCTTCGCGACGGCCAGGCCGCGGCGCTCGGCCTCCTCGCGGATGGCTTCCTTGGTGGTGTCGCCGAGCGGGAACAGCGAGTGGGCGAGCTGGTCGGCGTCGAGGACGCCGAGCACGTAGGACTGGTCCTTGGCGGCGTCGACGGCGCGGTGCAGTTCGCGCGAGCCGTCGGGCAGGTCGACGATCCGGGCGTAGTGGCCGGTGCAGACGGCGTCGAAGCCCAGCGCGATCGCCTTGTCCAGCAGCGCCGCGAACTTGATCTTCTCGTTGCAGCGCAGGCACGGGTTGGGGGTGCGCCCGGCCGCGTACTCGGCGACGAAGTCGTCTATCACGTCCTCGCGGAAGCGCTCGGCGAGGTCCCAGACGTAGAAGGGGATGCCGATCACGTCGGCCGCCCGCCAGGCGTCCCGGGAGTCCTCGATGGTGCAGCAGCCGCGGGCGCCGGTCCGGAAGGACTGCGGGTTGGCGGAGAGCGCCAGGTGGACGCCGGTCACCTCGTGCCCGGCTTCGACGGCGCGGGCGGCGGCGACGGCGGAGTCGACTCCGCCGGACATCGCCGCGAGCACCCGCAGGCGGCCGGTGGACGGAGTGGTCGGGGCCCCAGGGAAGTCAGTCATGGTGACTACAAGCGTACGGGGCTCCCGTACATGCCCTACCGCCGGACCGAGGCCAGCCCCGCGTTGCGCGCCCGCTGCACCGCGGGCCCGATGGCCCGCGCCAGCGCCGTGACGTCCTCGCGCACCGAGGTGTGCCCGAGCGAGAACCGCAGCGAGGCGCGCGCCAGCAGCGGGTCGACGCCCATGGCGAGCAGCACGTGGCTGGGCTGCGGCACCCCGGCCGAGCACGCCGAGCCGGTGGAGCACTCGATGCCCTGGGCGTCGAGCAGCATCAGCAGCGCGTCGCCCTCGCAGCCGGGGAAGGAGAAGTGCGCGTTGGCGGGCAGCCGGCCCTCGGCCGTCGGGTCGCCGTTGAGGATCGCGTCCGGGACGGCGGCCAGCACCGAGGCCACCAGCTCGTCGCGCAGCGCGCCCAGTGTGACGGCGTGCTCGGCCCGCCGCTCCACGGCGAGCGCCGCGGCGGCCGCGAAGCCGGCCGAGCCGGGGGCGTCCAGGGTGCCGGAGCGCACGTCGCGCTCCTGCCCGCCGCCGTGCAGCAGCGGTACGGGTGAGGCGCCCCGGGACAGCAGCAGCGCGCCGATGCCGAACGGGCCGCCGATCTTGTGCCCGGTGACGGTGAGCGCGGTGAGGCCGGACTCGGCGAAGGAGACCGGGACCTGACCGAGCGCCTGCACCGCGTCGGCGTGCACCGGGACGCCGTACTCGGCCGCCACGGCGGTCAGTTCGCGGACCGGCTGGACGGTGCCGACCTCGTTGTTGGCCCACATCACGGTGACCAGCGCCACGGCGGCCGGGTCCCGTTCGATCGCCTCGCGCAGCGCCTCGGGGTGCACCCGCCCGTACTCGTCCACCGGCAGGTACTCGACGTCGGCGCCCTCGTGCTCGGAGAGCCAGTGCACCGCGTCCAGCACCGCGTGGTGCTCGACCGGGCTGCACAGCACCCGGGTGCGGGCCGGGTCGACGTCCCGGCGGGCCCAGTACAGGCCCTTGACCGCCAGGTTGTCGGACTCGGTGCCGCCGCCGGTGAACACGATCTCGCTGGGGCGGGCGCCCAGCGAATCGGCCAGCGATTCCCGGGACTCCTCGACCACCCGGCGGGCCCGGCGGCCGGCCGCGTGCAGGGCCGAGGCGTTGCCGACCACCCCCAGGTGCGCCGTCATCGCGGCGATCGCCTCGGGCAGCATCGGCGTGGTCGCCGCATGGTCCAGGTATGGCATAACCATCCGATTGTAGAGCGCCCCGTCGCGCGGTCCTCCAGCCCTACGGACCGATCAGGCCACCGGCCGCGCACGCCCCGGGCCGGCGCCGGCGCACCACTGCCGGACGGCCGCCGCACCACTGCCGGACGGCCGCGTCCGGCACTGGTTTGCACCACTGCGCCACCCAGCGGTTAGCCTGACGCCACCAGTCAGCCGGATCCACGGGGAACGCCATGTCGCAGTCGGTCGACCGCGCGCTGACCCTGCTCGACGCACTCGGCGACGCGCCGCTCTCGCTGGAGCAGGCCGCCAGCAGCCTCGGGGTGCACAAGTCCACCGCCCTGCGGCTGCTGCGCACCCTGGAGGAGCACGGCTTCGCCCGCCGCCAGCCGGACCTGCGCTACCGGATCGGCGGCCGGGTGCTCTCGCTGGCCCACCGCGCGCTGGAGGACTTCGACGTCCGGCAGGTCGCCGCGCCGTACCTGGCCGCGCTCAACGCCCGCTGCGGCTACACCGTCCGGCTGGCCGTGCTGCACGACGGCGAGGTGCTCTACCTGGACGAGGTGGCCGGGCCGCCGGGTGCGGAGCCGTCCCGGATCGGGCGCCGGGCCCCGGTCGACGGGACGGCGGTCGGCCGGGTGCTGCTCGCCGGGCTGGCCGCGGACGGCGGGCGCGAGGAGCCCGAGCTGGCGGCGGTGCGCCGCCGGGGCTGGGCGGCCGAGTCCTACGAGCACCGGGAGCCGGTGACCTGCGTGGCCGCGCCGGTCGCGGGCAGCGGCGGGCGGACGGTGGCGGCCTGCGCGCTGAGCGCCCCGGCGAGCGAGGTGCCGCCGGCCGAACTGGCCCGGATGGTGCCGGAACTGCTCTGCACCGCCGAGGCGATCTCGCTCGCGTACGGCGGCTCGCCTACTCCTCGCTGGTGCGAGAACCGTTGCGGTGCCAGGCCCGCGGGGCACGCCAGCCGTACTTCAGCGCGAGCATCCGCAGCCCGAAGGCGGTGAGCGCGGCCGCGGTGCCGGTCACGCCGGTGAGCCGGTTCGCGCCGATCAGCAGCGCGACCACGGTGGCGCCGACCAGGGCCGGGACGGCGTAGATCTCGCGGTCCCAGCGCAGCAGCGAGGGGATCTCCCCGGCCAGCACGTCGCGGATCACGCCGCCGCCGGCCGCGGTCACCATGCCGAGCGCGATCGCCGCGACCGCGCCGAGGCCGAAGTCGTGCGCCTTGGCGGTGCCGGTCACGCAGAACAGCCCGAGCCCGAGCGCGTCCAGGGTCTGCACGGCCCGGTTGATCCGCTCGACCTCCGGGTGCAGGAAGAACACCACCAGCCCGGCGGCGAGCGGGGTCAGGAAGTAGCCGAGGTTGGTGAACGCGGCGACCGGGGTGGCCCCGATGACCAGGTCGCGCATCACCCCGCCGCCGAGGGCGGTGGCCTCGGCCAGCACACAGATCCCGAAGATGTCCATGTTCTTGCGGACGGCGAGCAGGCCCCCGGAGAGGGCGAAGACGAATATGCCGACGAGGTCCAGCGACTGCTGCACGTCGGACGGGAAGAGCTGGGATGTCACCGTCCATGTGTACCCGATGTCCCGGAGTGCTCCGGAAAACGCTCATGATCCGGATGCGGCCGTCTCGACGAGGAGGCCGCCCGCCCCGGAGTCCCGGGTGGGCGGTCTCTTCGCGTCGAAGGCCTCAGGCCGTGGCGTCCGCCGCGTTCTCGGGGGCGTTCTCCGGGCTGTGCTAGTCGTTCCCCTCGCTGCGCTCGGGGAAGTGGCACGCCACCTGGTGCCCGGTCCCGAGCGTCACCAGCGGCGGCTCCTGGCTCGCGCACACGTCCTGCGCCTTCCAGCACCGGGTGCGGAAGCGGCAGCCGCTGGGCGGGTTGATCGGCGAGGGGACGTCGCCCTTGAGCAGGATGCGCTCGCGGCCCGCGCGCTGGCGGCGGCGCGGGTCGGGGACGGGCACGGCGGACATCAGCGCGGTGGTGTACGGGTGCTTCGGGCTGCGGTAGAGCGAGTCCCGGTCGGCGATCTCCACGATCTTGCCGAGGTACATCACCGCGACCCGGTCCGAGACGTGCCGGACCACCGAGAGGTCGTGCGCGATGATCAGGTAGGTCAGCCCGAGCTCCTCCTGGAGGTCGTCCAGCAGGTTGACCACCTGGGCCTGGATCGAGACGTCCAGCGCGGAGACCGGCTCGTCCGCGACGATCATCTTCGGCTTCAGCGCGAGCGCCCGGGCGATGCCGATGCGCTGGCGCTGGCCGCCGGAGAACTCGTGCGGGTAGCGGTTGTAGTGCTCGGGGCTGAGCCCGCACAGCTCCAGCAGCTCCTGGACGGCCTTCTTGAGGCCGCCCTCCGGCACCGCGTCCTGGAGCCTGAACGGCGCGCCGACGATGGTGCCGACGGTGTGCCGGGGGTTCAGCGAGGAGTACGGGTCCTGGAAGATCATCTGGATGTCGCGGCGCAGCGGCCGCATCGCCCCGACGCTCAGGTGGGTGATGTCGGTGCCCTCGAACTCGATGGTCCCGCCGGTCGGTTCGTCGAGCCGGGTGACGAGTCGGCCCATGGTCGACTTGCCGCAGCCGGACTCGCCCACGACGCCCAGGGTCTCGCCGGCGTTGACCGTGAAGTCGATGCCGTCGACGGCCCGCACCGCGCCGGTCTGGCGCCGCATCAGTCCGCTGCGGATCGGGAAGTGCCGGGTCAGACCGGCCACCTTCAGCAGCGGCTCGCGGCCGGGGGCGGGGGCCGGCGACGGGATCGAAGCCGCCTGAGTGTCCGTCATCGGTTCTCTCCAGAAAGGTGGTACGAGGCCGGGCTCACAGCCGGGGCGCGATCTCTTCGGCGAAGATGCGGTGCCGCTCGCCGGCCGCCAGGTGGCAGGCCGCGAAGTGCCCGGGCGCGGCCTCGGCCAGCACCGGGGTCTCGCGCGTGGAGCGCCCGTCGGTCAGGGCGGCGTACGGGCAGCGCGGGTGGAACGCGCAGCCGGACGGCACGTTGATCAGGCTGGGCGGGGTGCCCTTGACCGGCACCAGCCGGTCCTGGAGCTCCCGGTCCAGTCGCGGCATCGAGCCCAGCAGGCCCCAGGTGTAGGGGTGTTCGGGCGCGTCGAAGAGGGTCTCGGCCGGGCCGCGCTCGACGCACTTGCCGCCGTACATGACCAGGATGTCGTCGGCCAGTTCGGCGACCACCCCGAGGTCGTGGGTGATGATGATGACGGCGGAGCCGAACTCCTCCTGGAGGTCGCGGATGAGGTCCAGGATCTGCGCCTGGACGGTGACGTCCAGGGCCGTGGTGGGCTCGTCGGCGATCAGCAGCGAGGGGTCGTTGACCAGCGCCATGGCGATCATCGCGCGCTGGCGCATGCCGCCGGAGAACTGGTGCGGGTAGTCGTCCACCCGGCGGTCGGGCTGCGGGATGCCGACCCGGTCGAGCATCTCGACGGCGCGGGCCCGGGCCTGCTTCTTGGAGGCCTGGGGGTGGTGCACCCGGTAGGCCTCGACGATCTGCTGCCCCACCGTGTAGTAGGGGTGCATCGCGGTCAGCGGGTCCTGGAAGATCATCGCCAGTTCGCGGCCGCGCAGTTGGCGCACCCGGTCCGGGCCGGCCGCGATCAGGTCCTCGCCGTTCAGCCGGATCTCGCCGCTGATCCGGGCCCGCTTGGAGCGGTGCAGGCCCATGATGCCCAGCGAGGTGACGGACTTGCCGGAGCCGGACTCGCCGACGATGCCGAGGGTGCGCCCCTTGTGCAGGTCGAAGCTGACCCCGTCCACCGAGCGGACCAGGCCGTCGTCGGTGTCGAAGTGGATCCGCAGGTCGCGCACGGAGAGGAAGGGGTCGCCGGACGGGCTCTGCGCGGCGTCCGCCGGGGTCTTCTGGAGGTCGGTCACGAGAGCCTCACCCGGGGGTCGACGAGGGCGTACAGGAGGTCGACCACGAGGTTGCAGACGACGATGAAGAAGGCGGCGAGCAGGGTGACGCCGAGGATCTTGGGCAGGTCGTTGTCGGTGATCGCCTGGACGGCGAACTGGCCGACGCCCTGGAGCGAGAAGACCTGCTCGGTGATCAGCGCGCCGCCGAGCAGCAGCCCGAGGTCCATGCCGAAGATCGTGACGATCGGGGTGAGCGCGGCGCGCAGCCCGTGCCGGGCGACGACCTTGCTCTCGGCCAGGCCCTTGGCCCGGGCGGTGCGGATGTAGTCCTCGCTCATCGTCTCCAGCATCCCGGCGCGGGTGAGCCGGGCGTAGAGCGCGGAGTAGAGGAAGGCCAGCGAGATCCACGGCAGGATCAGGTTGCGGGCCCACATCAGCGGGTTGTCCGTGAAGTCCACGTACTGCAGGTTGTCCAGGATCGGCCACTCGTAGCTGAACAGCGTGAGCAGCAGCGCGCCGGTGAAGAAGACCGGCAGCGAGACGCCGGCGAGCGCGATGCCCATGGAGAGCCGGTCGAAGATCGACTTCGGCTTGAGGGCGGAGACGACGCCGGTGGCGACGCCGGAGACCAGCCAGAGCACGGCCGCGCCGGCGGCGAGCGAGATGGTCGTCGGGATCCGCTTGGACAGCTCGGGCCAGACTTCGAGGTGGTTCTTGAAGGAGTAGCCGAAGCAGGGCACGTGGCAGGTGGCCGGTTCCGGCCCGAAGTTGTACTCGGCGCCGGCGACCAGGCCCTTGAGGAACTTCCAGTACTGGGCGTACAGCGGCTGGTCGAGGCCGAGGTTCTGCTTGACCGCCGCGATCGTCTCGGGGGACGGGCTCTTCCCGATGAACTGGGCGGCCAGTTGGTCGGCCGTCTCACCGGCGATGCGCGGGAGCAGGAAGAAGATCGCGAAGGTGACGGCGCTGACGACCAGCAGCAGCACCAGGGCCGCGAGGATCCTGCGGATGATGTAGGCAAACACAGTTGGGCGGCTCCGGCGGCCCGCCGCCGTCCGGGATCTTCCGGACGGCGGCGGGCGCCGCTGCCTTCACCTGCCTTCAGGGATGCGGAGCCAGGCTCTTACTTGGTGGTGCCGATGTTCAGGTAGTCGTACTGACCCGAGTACGCCGACGTGGAGGCCAGGTTGGTGGCGTTGGACGGGCGGTACAGGAAGACCTTGAAGTAGGTCAGCGGGACGTAGACCGCCTGGTCCATGACCTTCTTGTCGATGTCCGCGTAGATCTTCTCGCGGGCCGCCTTGTCCGGGTTGACGGCGACGTCGTCGATCAGCTTGTTGACCGCCGGGTCGTCCAGCTGGGCCAGGTTGTTGTTGCCGGTGTCCTTGACCGCGCGGCCGTCGACGATCTGCTGGAGGAAGCCGTAGCCGGTCGGCCAGTCGGCGCCCCACTGCATCATCATCAGGCCGATGTTGTGCTCCGCCGCGAACTTCGGCGAACCGGCGTTGTCGGTCAGGTACTTGGACGACGGGTACTGCTGGATCTCGGCGTTGATGCCGATCTTCTTCAGCGCGGCCTGGATCGAGGTCGCGGCGGCGATCTCGGTGGAGCGCTCGGTGCGGGCCGAGATGACGGTGTTGAAGCCGCCCTCCTTGCCGCAGGCCTTCAGGGCGCTCTTGGCCTTGGCCTCGTCGCCCTTGTTGTCCTTGGTCTCCCAGGTGTTGAAGTCCTGGTGGCCCGGGATGTCCGGCGGGAGGACGGTGTTGGCGATCTGGCCGCGGATCGGGCCGCCGACGGCGGTCTGCACCGAGACCTTGTCGATCGCGTACTGGACGGCCTTGCGGCACTCGACGTTGTCGAACGGCGCGAGCTTGGAGTTCATCGCCAGGTAGACCAGCCGGCCGCCGTAGGCGTTGTCAGTGTTGGCCTTGAGCTTCGGGTCCTGGAGGATCTGCGCCTGGGTCTGCGGGTCGACGCCGGTGCCGCCGAGGTCGACCTGGGCGTTGCCGGCCAGCAGGTCCTTGTCGATGGTGGCCTGGTCGATGTTGAACCGGAGCACGATCTTGTCGCCGAGCTGCTTGCGGATCGGGTCGGTGCTCTTGTCCCAGGTCGGGTTCGGCACCAGGACGGCCTGCTTGCCGTCCTCGTAGGACTCGAACTTGTAGGAGCCCGAGGACACGATGTGCTTGACGTAGTCGGCGCCGGTGTCCTTCGCCTGCGGGACCGGAGCGGTCTGCGGGGTGGCGACCAGGTAGTCGAAGTCCGCGAACGGGTGCTGGAGGTGGAAGACGATGGTGAGGTCATCGGGCGTCTGGATCGAGTCGAGGCCGCCCTCCTTGTCCTTGAACGGACCCTGGTACGGCGTCGGGTTGTCCACCAGCAGGTTGCGGAAGTACGTCGGGCCGTTGGTGAGCACGTCCGTGAAGTTGGAGCGCTCGACGGCGTACTTGACGTCCTTCGAGGTGATCGGGGTGCCGTCGTCGTACTTCAGGCCCGGACGCAGCTTGTACGTCCAGGTCAGACCGTCCGCGCTCGGCTTGCCCTCCGACTCGGCCAGGTCCGGGACGAGCTTGTTGCCCTCCTCGCCCGGCGCCGGGTTGAAGGTGGTCAGCGAACGGGCGTACAGGCGCGAGAAGTTGTAGATGTACGCGTAGTACGTGTTGCCCGGGTCGAGCGAGTCCGGGGTGCCCTTCATCTCGAAGGTCACCGTCCCGCCCTTCTTGTCCGAGGCGTTGACGATGCTCTTGGTGGCCGCGTTGGCGCCGCCCCCGGCGGAGCCGGAGGCCGAGGAGGAGCCGCCGCTCTTCGACGAGCTGGTGCAACCGGTCACGACCAGGACCGCGGCGGCAGCCGCCGCGGTCAGGGCGACGGTACGGGACCTACGCATGGGTGAGATCAACCCCTTGGGGATGTGGAGGCGGTGGAGGGTCCTGACGTGGAGTCAGTCGATCGTTCAGCGGTGTTCGATGACGCTCGGTCAGTTGCTCTTGGGATCGAGGGCGTCGCGCAGGCCGTCGCCGAGCAGGTTGAAGGCGAGCACGGTGACGAAGATCGCCAGGCCGGGGACCACCATGTACTGGGGGTCCACCTGGTAGTACCGGATCGCGTCCTGGAGCATCCCGCCCCAGGAGGCCTGCGGGGGCTGGATGCCGACGCCGAGGAAGCTCAGCCCGGCCTCGAAGAGGATGTTGGTCGGGATCAGCAGGGTCGAGTAGACCAGGATCGGACCGACCAGGTTGGGCAGCAGTTCCTTGAACAGGATGAACGGGCCGCGGGCGCCCAGACTGCGGGCCGCGTGGACGAACTCGCGCTCGCGCAGCGAGAGCGTCTGGCCGCGCACGATCCGGCCCATGTAGGGCCAGTTGAAGAAGCCGATCACGAAGATCAGCACCAGGATGTGCAGCGGCAGGCCGTGCAGGCCGAACGCGCCGCCCTGGAGCGAGGTCGAGATCGCGATGGCGAACAGCAGCAGCGGGAACGCCAGGAAGACGTCCATCACCCGGCTGATCACGGTGTCGACCCAACCGCCGTAGTAGCCGGCCATGATGCCGAGCACGGTGCCGATGGTGTTGGACAGGACGGTCGCGCCGAAGGCGACCAGCAGGGAGACCCAGGAGCCCTCGATGACGCGGGTGAGCAGGTCACGGCCCTGCAGCGGGTCGATGCCGAGCGGGTGGTCCGCGCTCATGCCGCCCCAGTCGCCGAACGGCAGGCCACCGAGGTCGGCGTCCAGGAGGTCCTGGTGGAGGGCGTCCGGGTCGAGCCCGAACAACGACTCGATCGGCTTCGCCAGCAGGGCGAGCAGGATCAGCAGGATCACCACGACGCCGCCGGCGACGGCGGCCTTGTCCCGCTTGAAGCGGGTCCAGGCGATCTGGCCGAGGGAGCGGCCCTCGATCTTCTTGGCCGGGCTCTCGGCGGCTGGTGCCTCCGGTTCGTTCCCGGCGGTGGTCACGGATGCGGTCATGGTCAGTTGGTCCCCTCGCCGACGGTGGCCGGCCCACGGGTGCCGGTCGCCGGCTTCGGCGGTGCGGCTGCGGACGTGCGGAAGTGCTGTGGAGGAGCGGTCTTGACGGCAGTGCGTGGTGCACGGGCACTGCCACCACGCGGGATGGGCGTCGCGTGGGCGGGGCTGTCGGCGTGCGCGCTCACCTTTGTGGGGTTCCAGCACGCGCGGTGCGTTGCGCAGAACTCTCTGCCATCCGAACTGACTTGCGCCAGCCCTGCCAACCGACAGATGCCCAACTGTGATCTGCGCACATGCACTTCCCCGATCTTCGGCATATACCTCTTCACATAGCTGTTACTGCCATGTCAAGATGATCTGAGCACACATCCGGAAATTCGTCCGGAAAGCATCGAAGCCGACTTGATGGACAATCAAGTCGGCTTCGCGGAATGGGTTTTGGGGATCAGCGCCCGGGGTAGCCGGGCCACGGCCGCTGCGGCTGCTGCTGCCAGCCCTGGGCCGGCGGCTGGGTGCCGTACGCGTAACCCGGCATCGACTGCCCGGGGTACGGCGGCGGGGGCACCGGCGGGTACGGGCCGGTCGGCGGGCGCCCCGCCTCCCGGTCGAAGAACGGCCGCGCGTTGGCGCGCATCCACAGCGCCACCGGGTCGTACTCGTCCGACATCGCCACCGTGGACACCGCGAGCCCCTCCGGGGCCACCGCGATCGCGCGCTGCATCAGCGCCCGCACCGCCTCCACGGCCGGCGGCGAACTCTCGTACAGGTCAAGGCCGATGGCCAGGTACGGCTCCCCCACCGCGGGCTGCACCCAGGCCCGGCGCAGCGCCCGCACCGGACGCACCTCGACGGCCTGCCGCTCCAGCAGCGCGAAGAACGGCTGGGCGTTCAGCTGTGGCTCGCTCAGCTTCAACGGCCCCGCCGGCAGCCGGTCCAGGCCCGCGGCGATCCGCCGGAGGTCCGCCCAGGGCACCCCGACGCCGCCGCCGGGCGCGTGCGGGTTGAGCCACAGGCCCCAGCGGGTGCGGTACAGCGAGGCCGCGATCTCCCGGCCCGAGACCACCTCGTGGGCCCGCGCCCAGCCGGAGGCGGTCAGCTGCTCGGACGAGGTGACGGCCGGCGCGTAGCCGTGGCCGCTGATCTCCATGTTCCCGTACTGGGCGTCCGGGCTGCCCGGCGTGCCGTGCCACAGCAGCATCCAGACCTGACCGTCCGCCAGCGCGTGCAGCAGCCGCTCGTACGCGTCGTAGCGCTCCGGCGCGACATCGCGCAGGGCGCGCTCCAACGCGCCGGGATCAGCTCCCGGGCGCCCGGCCGGTGCCTGGCCCCAGGGCCCCGGCACACCGCCCGCTCCCGTTCCCGCACTCATGCGCCCACCTCGCCGCGCCTCTTTCCCTCAACCCGCCGACCCGTCGGCCGTCTGCACGCACCCTATGGCGCGGCACCGGCCACCGCCACGGCGACGTGCCTTTGATACGGACCCCGCTCAGACCCGCGCGTAGAACGGCTGCACCCGGGTGAGCAGCCACTCGACCACCGGGTCGTCGGCGAGGTCGAGCAGTACGAGGTGGACGCCGCCGGGCAGCGGCGCGGTTCCCAGGGCTCGCCCGAGTGCCTCGTTCACCGCGGCCGGATCGGCCGGTGCCGCCGGGTCCAGCTGGACGCCCACGAACATCACGGTCGGCTCGCCCTCGATGCTGGCCAGCGCCCTGCGGGCGGTCAGCACCCCGGGCAGCGCGGACAGTTCGCTCCGGCAGGCGGCCAGGAAGTGCTCCGGGTCCTCGCCCGGCACCGGCTCGCGCAACGCCACCCGCCCGCCGGTCGGCTCCGACGCGTCGCCGGCGCCCTCCCAGCGGTCCGCGCGCGGACCGCGGCGCAGCTCGGCGACCCCCTGCGGCGGCACCGGGATGCCCACCGCCGCCTCCGGGTTCACCGCGATGCCCAGGCCCAGCGGCAACCCGCGGGCGAACTCCCACACCGGCGCGATCGCGAAGGCCATCCCCGGCGCCTGCTGGAGGAACACCTCCTGCGAGGAGAACACCGGCACGTACGGGTCGCCGCCCAGCTCGATGGTCGGCAGGTCCAGCGACTGCCCCTGCGGGTCGGCCCCGGCCGGCAGCGGCACCCACACCTGGCTGCGCGCCAGCACCTCGATCACCCGCGGCGTCGCGCCCGGGTCCCCCAGGGCCGCGGTCAGCACCTGCTCCAGCTCGTTGGCCGGCCAGGAGCCGCCCGCCGGCGCCTCCTCCGGACCGCCCCACCCCTGCTGCTGCTCCACCGGGTACCCCATGCGCCGCCGATTCCGCCCTCTGCCGGTCGGCCGCCCACTGCTGCGCCGACGCGCAGCAGTCTAGGGCCCCGGGGCCTTCCTCTTTAGGGCTCGTGTTCGGGTGCCGTTTTAGGGCTCGTGTTCGGGTGCCGTCCGGGGCCCGGCCTCGGGCCCGCCCGGCCTCGTGTCCGGGTGCCGTCCGGGGCCCGTGTCCGGATACCACGCGGTGTGACCGGGTCCCCCCTCCCCTCGTCGCCCGGGACGTGCCATGATGTGCCCGTCCGACGGCATGCGCCGCGGGCCCCTACAACTCCACACCGGCCGCTCGAACCCGCGCGGGAGAGCCCGGAGTGCCGCTCAGGCACAGCCGGCGCCGAAGGAGCAAGTCCTCCCCGGAATCTCTCAGGCACCCCTACCGCACGGGTTAGGCACATCTGGAAAGCGGCGCACGGCCCTGTCGTACGCCCACCCACGGTGCAAGCCGCCATGCTGTCCCCCAAGCTGGAAACGGCTGCGGGCGGCGGGGCGGTGAAGCTCTCAGGTTCGACGACAGATGGGGAGACCCACGCCGCCGCATGCCCGCGCGCAGGGTCGGCCCCCGAGCGGGTCCGATCCGGTGCGTGCACCCCTGAGTGCCCCGACCGAGGAGTTCCTGGCCATGTCGTCCCTCCGCCTGACCGCGCTCGACGCGCTGCACCGCGCCCTCGGCGCGACCATGACCGACTTCGCCGGCTGGGACATGCCGCTGCGCTACGGCAGCGAGCGCGAGGAGCACCTCGCCGTCCGCACCAAGGCCGGCCTGTTCGACCTCTCGCACATGGGCGAGATCACCGTCACCGGCCCGCAGGCCGGCGAGATGCTGGACCACGCGCTGGTCGGCTTCGTCTCCGCGCTCGGCGTGCTGCGCGCCCGCTACACCATGATCTGCGCCGAGGACGGCGGCATCCTGGACGACCTGATCGTCTACCGCCTGCGCGAGGACGCCTTCCTGGTCGTCGCCAACGCCTCGAACGCCCAGCTGGTCCTCGACGAGCTGATCGCCCGCGCCAAGGGCTTCGACGCCGTCGTCACCGACGACCGCGACACCTACGCGCTGATCGCCGTCCAGGGCCCGGAGGCCACCGGCATCCTGGCGAAGACCACCGACGCCGACCTGCCCGGCCTGAAGTACTACGCGATCCTCCCGGCCCGGGTGGCCGGCCGCGACGTGCTGCTCGCCCGCACCGGCTACACCGGCGAGGACGGCTTCGAGATCTTCTGCCACCCGGTCGACGCCGAGCCCGTCTGGCAGGCGCTGACCGCCGCCGGCGAGGGCCACGGCCTGATCCCGTGCGGCCTGTCCTGCCGCGACACGCTGCGCCTGGAGGCCGGCATGCCGTTGTACGGGCACGAGCTGTCCACCGACCTGACCCCGTTCGACGCCGGCCTGGGCCGGGTCGTCCGCTTCGACAAGACCACCAACGAGGGCGCCTTCATCGGCCGCAAGGCGCTGGAGCAGGCCGCCGCCGCGGCCGAGACCAACCCGCCGAAGAAGCTGGTCGGCCTGGTCTCCGAGGGCAAGCGGGTGCCGCGCGCCGACTACACCGTGGTCTCCACCGAGGGCGAGCCGATCGGCCGGATCACCTCCGGCGCGCCGTCCCCGACGCTCGGCCGGCCGATCGCGATGGCCTACGTCGACGCCGCCCACGCGGAGCCCGGCACCACCGTCGCGGTGGACGTCCGCGGCAAGCACGAGCCCGTCCAGGTCGTGGCGCTGCCGTTCTACAAGCGCGCCCGCTGAGCCTTCGTCCCGCCCCCGTTTTTCCCATACACGCACGTCGCAGCCGTCCGCGCGGCGGCCCGCTTCGTCGTGCCCGCTTCCCATCCTGGAGAATGACGCCATGAGCAACCCCCAGCACCTGCAGTACACCAAGGAGCACGAGTGGCTGACGGCCGCCGAGGACGGTGTCTCCACGGTCGGCATCACCGAGCACGCCGCCACCGCGCTCGGTGACATCGTCTACGTGCAGCTGCCCGCGGTCGGCGACACCGTGACCGCCGGTGAGACCTGCGGCGAGCTGGAGTCCACCAAGTCGGTCAGCGACCTGTTCTCCCCGGCCACCGGCGAGGTCACCGAGATCAACCAGGACGTCATCGACGACCCGGCCTCCGTGAACGCGGACCCGTTCGGGAGCGCCTGGCTGTTCAAGGTGCGCGTCGAGGCCACCGACACGCTGCTCAGCGCGGACGAGTACACCGCCTTCATCGGCGGCTGACCAGCCCGTGACCGGGCGGGCCGCTCGTCGGCCCGCCCCTACCGTCCCTCCGCTCTCCTCCACCGGGAAGACCACACCATGACGGTTCTCAACCAGTCCCTGCACGCCCTCGACCCGGAGATCGCCGCCGCGGTCGACGCCGAGCTGCACCGCCAGCAGACCACCCTGGAGATGATCGCCTCCGAGAACTTCGCCCCGGTGGCGGTCATGGAGGCGCAGGGTTCGGTCCTCACCAACAAGTACGCGGAGGGCTACCCCGGCCGCCGCTACTACGGCGGCTGCGAGCACGTCGACGTGGTCGAGCAGATCGCGATCGACCGCATCAAGGCCCTGTTCGGCGCCGAGCACGCCAACGTCCAGCCGCACTCGGGCGCGCAGGCCAACGCCGCCGCGATGTTCGCGCTGATCCAGCCGGGCGACACCATCCTGGGCCTGAGCCTGGCCCACGGTGGCCACCTGACCCACGGCATGAAGATCAACTTCTCCGGCAAGCTCTACAACGTGGCCGCGTACCACGTGGACGAGAAGACCGGCCAGGTCGACATGGCCGAGGTCGAGCGCCTCGCCAAGGAGCACCAGCCGAAGCTGATCATCGCCGGCTGGTCGGCCTACCCGCGCCAGCTCGACTTCGCCGCGTTCCGCCGGATCGCCGACGAGGTCGGCGCGCTGCTCATGGTGGACATGGCGCACTTCGCCGGCCTGGTGGCCGCCGGGCTGCACCCGAACCCGGTGCCGTACGCGGACGTGGTCACCACCACCACCCACAAGACCCTGGGCGGCCCGCGCGGCGGCGTCATCCTGTCCAAGGCCGAGCTCGCCAAGAAGATCAACTCCGCGGTCTTCCCCGGCCAGCAGGGCGGCCCGCTGGAGCACGTGATCGCCGGCAAGGCGGTCGCCTTCAAGATCGCGGCCTCGGAGGAGTTCAAGGAGCGCCAGCAGCGCACCCTGGACGGCGCCCGCATCCTCGCCGAGCGCCTGCTCCAGGCCGACGTGGCCGAGGCCGGCGCCAGCGTGCTGTCCGGCGGCACCGACGTCCACCTGGTCCTGGTCGACCTGCGCAACAGCCAGCTCGACGGCCAGCAGGCCGAGGACCGGCTGCACGAGGTCGGCATCACCGTCAACCGCAACGCGATCCCGAACGACCCGCGCCCGCCGATGGTCACCTCGGGCCTGCGCATCGGCACCCCGGCCCTGGCCACCCGCGGCTTCCAGGCCGAGGACTTCCGCGAGGTCGCCGACATCATCGCCGAGGCGCTCAAGCCCGCCTTCGACGAGACCGTCGCCGCCGCCCTCAAGGCCCGGGTCACCGCCCTGGCCGACAAGTACCCGCTGTACCCCAACCTGGCCAACCAGGAGTAGTCCTTCCAGGGCCCGGTCGGGCTCAGGATCAGGTGACCGGCCTCACCCCGCCGGCGTACCTGGGGACCCCGGGGCACCGCGCACACTGGACAGTGCGTGCGGTGCCCCGTCCCGTGTCAGCCCTCCCCTGCCTGCAAGTCCTTCCACGAGACCAGACAAGGACGTCCCCCGTGGCCATCAGCGTCTTCGACCTCTTCTCCATCGGCATCGGCCCGTCGAGCTCCCACACCGTGGGCCCGATGCGCGCCGCCCGGATGTTCGCCCGCCGACTGCGCTCCGAGGGCCTGCTGGACGGGGTCACCGGCGTGCGCGCCGAACTGTACGGCTCGCTCGGCGCCACCGGCCACGGCCACGGCACCCCGAAGGCCGTCCTGCTGGGCCTGGAGGACGCCTCGCCCCGCACCGTCGACGTCGACCAGGCCGACAAGGACGTCGAGCGGATCATCGCCGAGAAGCGGATCAGCCTGCTCGGCGAGCACACCATCGACTTCGACCCGGACACCCAGCTGGTCCTGCACCGCCGCCGCTCGCTGCCGTACCACGCCAACGGCATGACCCTGTGGGCGTACGCGGCGGACGGCTCGACCCTGCTGGAGAAGACCTACTACTCGGTCGGCGGCGGCTTCGTGGTGGACGAGGACGCCATCGGCGCGGACCGGGTCAAGCCCGACGACACCGCGCTGCGCTACCCCTTCCGCACCGGTGAGGAGCTGCTGCGCCTCACCCGGGAGACCGGCCTGTCCATCTCCGGCCTGATGCTGGAGAACGAGAAGGCCTGGCGCAGCGAGGAGGAGATCCGCACCGGGCTGCTGGAGATCTGGTCCGTGATGCAGGAGTGCGTGCGGGCCGGCATGACCCGCGAGGGCATCCTGCCGGGCGGCCTGAAGGTCCGCCGCCGGGCGGCCGCCGCGGCGCGGACGCTGCGCGCCGAGGGCATCGGGCCGGCCAACGCGATGGAGTGGGTGACCCTCTACGCGATGGCGGTCAACGAGGAGAACGCCTCCGGCCGCCGGGTGGTCACCGCGCCGACCAACGGTGCCGCCGGGATCATCCCGGCCGTCCTGCACTACTACCTGAACTTCATCCCGGGCGCCGACGAGGACGGCATCGTCCGCTTCCTCCTCGCGGCCGGCGCCATCGGCATGCTCTTCAAGGAGAACGCCTCCATCTCCGGCGCCGAGGTCGGCTGCCAGGGCGAGGTCGGCTCCGCCTGCTCGATGGCCGCGGGCGGCCTCGCCGAGGTCCTCGGCGGCACCCCCGAGCAGGTCGAGAACGCCGCCGAGATCGGCATCGAGCACAACCTCGGCCTCACCTGCGACCCGGTCGGCGGCCTGGTCCAGATCCCCTGCATCGAGCGCAACGGCATGGCCTCGGTCAAGGCCGTCACCGCGGCCCGGATGGCGCTGCGCGGCGACGGGCGGCACCACGTCTCGCTGGACAAGGCGATCAAGACGATGAAGGAGACCGGCGCCGACATGAAGATCAAGTACAAGGAGACCTCGCGCGGCGGCCTCGCCGTGAACGTCATCGAGTGCTGATCGCGGCGGCCTGACGGCCCCCGGGCGGAGTTCCCCTCCACCCGGGGGCCTTCGCGTTTCCCCGGGCCTTCCCCGGCTCAGGACTCCCCTGGCTCGGGACTCCCCCGGCTCAGGCCGCGAACGGGCGGGCCCGGCGGGCGTCCCGCAACGCCTGGGCCCACCAGGTGAGTTGGTCGAGCATGGTCTTGGCGGCCGCGTCGGCGGCCGGGTCGACCGCCCTGCCGTCGGCGTCGAAGCACTGCGCGGCGCTGTGGAAGCTGACCGTGTTGCGGATCGTCGCGGCGTTCAACTCGGCCATCACCACGCGGAGTTGCTCGACAGCACGGAGGCCGCCGGACAGGCCGCCGTACGAGACGAAGCCGACCGGCTTGCCGTGCCACTGCCGGTTGTGCCAGTCGATGGCGTTCTTCAGCGGGGCCGGGAAGCTGTGGTTGTACTCGGGCGTGACGATCACGAACGCGTCGGCCGCCTCCAGCCGGGGCGACACGGCGGCCAGCAACTCGGCGTCGCCCGGCGCCGGTTCGCCGCCGAAGGACGGGAAGGTGACGGGCAGCGGGGTCTCCACCAGGTCGATCAGGTCGGCGGTCAGGTCGCCGCGCGCTTCGAGGTGGCCGAGCAGCCAGTCGGCGACCACCGGGCCGAAACGGCCCTCGCGGGTGCTGCCGACGAGGACGGCGACCTTCAGGTTCTGCTCCGTGGACATGGGGATCCCCCTCCGGGATGGGCACTGGGCACGGCGTATCCGTCGGATACAACGTACACATCGATGTGTACGCCGTCCACTGTGGATACGCCGTACACCGGAAGTGCTACGGTGAGAACGAACCCGGCCGGAAGGAGCCCGCCCCATGCCCGCCCAGCAGGCCCCCAGTGGTGACAGCGACAGAATCCAGGTCCCGCCCTGGGAGCGCCTGGCCCGCCCGGCCCCCGCGCCGCGCACCACCCTGACCCCGCACCGGATCGCCGAGACCGCGGTCGCCATCGCCGACGCCGAGGGCCTGGACGCCGTCACCATGCGCCGGCTGGCCGCCGAACTCGGCGTCGCCCCGATGGCCGCCTACCGGTACGTCTCCGGCAAGGACGAACTCATCGAGCTGATGGTCGACTTCGCCTACGGCCGGCTCCCCCTGGACGCCCCCGCCGAGGACTGGCGGGACACCATGCGCACCCTGGCCGTCCACCTGCGGGCCATGCACCTGGCCCACCCCTGGACCGTCCGGGCGGCCACCCCGTTCTCCCTCAGCCCCAACCAACTGGCCGTCCCCGAGCACGCGTTCGCCGCCCTCGCCGAGCACGGCCTGGACGCCGACACCACCATGGCGGTGTTCCGCACCGTCACCGGCTACGTCCACGGCTCGGTCACCACCGAAATCACCCTCGCGGCCCTGCGCCGCGAACGCGGCTGGTCCGACGGCGACCAGACCCGGGCCGGCCTGGCCCCCCGGATGAGCTGGCTGATGAACACCGGCCGCTACCCCCGCTACCAGCGCTACCTCCACGAGGCCACCCGCAAGGACGACCCCGACTGGCAGTTCGAGACCGGCCTCGACTGCGTCCTCGACGGCATCGCCGCCCACTTCGGCCTCTGACCGGCCGCGCCGCGCGGACCCCCTCGGCCGACGGGGGCGCTCCACGCCTCCCCCGACATGGTCGTCGAGCACCCGAGCGGCTGGTACAACGCCCCGACCGTTCCGGTGATCCTACGGAACCAGACCGACGACCACGCCCTCGTGCCCGACGGCCGGAACCGCACCGGCCACGTGATCGCGGTGGTCCCGCCCGGCGAGCAGACGACCCAGGAGTTCGGCGCCGGCGTGTTCGTCAAGTGACCGACACGGCACGGGAAGTCGGCCGGTCCGACTTCCCGTGCGGCGGCCGCGGCCGCTACCCGGCCTCCTGCTCGCCCGCGATGATCAGGCGGTAGCCGTAGTCCACGCTCTCCCGGTCGAGCAGGTCGGCGTACCGCCGGTGCCACTCCCCCGAGGCGAGGTCGGCCCGCAGCCGCTCGACCGCCGGCTCCACCACCTCCGGCGGCAGCGTCGCGAAGGTCGAACTGGCCTGCCGGACGGCCCGGTCGAGGTAGAGCTCGGGCCGCCGCCAGTAGGCGGCCTGGTAGCCGTCGGTGAAGTCGTGCGGGATGGGGAACGGCAGCACGGTGTGGGCACCCAGGGCCTCCACCACCTCGGCGAGCGGGGTGAAGCGGCCGTCCTCCAGCTCCCGGATCTCCGGCAGGTAGTCCTCCAGCAGCCACAGTTGCGGCCGGTGCGCCGGATCCCAGGTGAACACCACCTGCCGCCGCGCGACCCGCCTCAGCTCGGCGAGCCCCTGCTGTGGGTCCGGCCAGTGGTGGACGGTCAGCACGGCCATCGCCGTGTCGAACGCCCCGTCCGTGAAGGGGAGTTGCGAGGCCGATGCCTTGATCTTCCGCCGCCCGGGGTGCTGGTCGAGCATGACCTGCGACGGATCGACGGCCGTGACCTCGGCGCCCTCCGGCTCGTACGACCCCGCCCCCGCACCGACGTTGACCACCGTGCGCGCCCCCCGCAGCGCGGACCCGATCAACGCGTGCAGCCGTGGATCCGGCCGCCGGATCCGCCGGTACCCGACGCCGATGCGGTCATACGCCGCCGACCCGCTCTGCTCTTCCAGGTGTCCCATCCGGCCAGCCCAACAGACGGCGCCCCTGCCGACAACCGGTTCGCCCCGACGCGCGGGAAGTCGGCCGGGCCGACTTCCCGTGCGGGGCGGGCGGTTAGCGGCGGGCGGGGAGGGCGAGGAAGGCCAGGCCGCCGGCCAGGACGGCGAGGCCGCACCACGAGACGGCGGGGAGGCGCTCGCCGAGGGCGGCCACGCCGAGGACGGCGGCGACGGCCGGTTCGGCGAGGGTCAGGGTGGTGGCGGTCTGGGCGGTGGTGTGGCGCAGGCCGTGGCCGAACAGCCAGTACGCGAGGAAGGTGGTGACCACCGCGAGGTGCAGCACCACGCCCGCTCCGCGCGCCGAGGCGAGCCACGCCAGGTCACCGGTGAGCAGCACCGGCAGGACGATCAGCGCCCCGCCGGCGAACATCGCGCCCATCACCCCGCCCGAGGGGTGCCCGGCGTTGATCAGCCGTCCGCCGATCAGCGAGTAGACGGCGTACGAGAGCCCCGAGAGCGCCGCCAGCAGCACGCCCAGTGGGTCCACCGCCGTGCCGCCCCCGGCGAGTTCGGGGCCCAGCACGAGCACCGCGCAGCCGAGTACGGCGAGCGCCGTGGCCCCGGCCCACCGCCCGCCGGGCCGGCCCTGCCGGGCGAGCCAGCCGAGCAGTCCGGTGAACACCGGCGCGCTGCCGAGGGCGATCACGGTGGCGACGGCCACGCCGGTACGGCTCACCGCCGGGTAGAAGGTCAGCGGGTACCCGGCCACCGCGACGGCTCCTGCCGCGAGCAGCCACCGCTCGCGCGGCGCGCACACCCGGGGCAACTCCCGGGCGGTGCGGTCGGTGAGGAACAGCAGCAGTCCGCCGAGCACCAGCCCGGCGGCGCCGATCCCGGCCGCCGGGGCGCCGGAGGGCGCCAGCGAGCCGGCCGTGCCGGTGGTGCCCCAGAGGACGGCGGCGATCAGGATCGGCACCGCGCCACCGCGGGGGCGGGCGCGGCGAGGGGCTTTGGGAGCGGAGGGAACGGTACGGGCAGGGGAGGACAAGCGATTCGGCACAGTCGTGAACTTCCGTCGTCGAAGACCGTCAGGAGAGGGGTTCCGAGAACGGGCGCACGCCATCGGCCCACGGCGGCCGCCATCGGGCCGTGCCGGGGTCGCAGGGGATCAAGCCACCGAAGCGCGCGCCCGATCAGGCGCTGAGCGGTGGCAGCACGACGTGCCAGTACAGGTTCACGGGCCCGATGCTATCCGCCTGCACGAGAAGTCGACAGAGCCGACTTCCCGCGCAGGCGCCCCACCCGCCTCCGGGGGGTCGCCCCGCCCCTCCCGGGGGCGCGTTGCCGCTCGCGCACACCCGTTGGCGGCCTCCCGTTCGGCTTTCCCCCGTGGCGGACCGTCAACGAATCCCTACGCTGAGTGTCGGCCCATCGGCTCACCGGAAGGACCCGCTCATGCGCCGCTCCCGCCTCGTGCTGCCCATGGTGCTGGCCGTCGTGGTCGGCTCCGGCCTGGTCGCCGCCGATGTGGCGCAGGAGGAACCGTACCTGTCCGTGAGTCTGCCGGTGCTCCGCGATCCGGACGCCCAGCAGCTGCTCCACCGCATGACGGACCCGGTGCAGGACTGGGTGGAGTCCGGGGATCCGGCGGCGGCCGGCTACGCGGGGACGGTGATCGACGCGTCCGACCGGCACGCCGACGTCTACTGGAAGGGCGCGGCCCCGGCCACGGTCCGCTCCCTGCTCGACGCGAACACCCGGCCCGGCTACACCGTCGACGTCCACCGGAGCCCGTACTCCCGCGCGGAGATGCGCGCCGCGATCGACCGTTTCACCGCCGCCGTGGCCCGCGACGCCTGGACGTCGATCGGCCCCCAGGAGGACGGCGCCGCCATCGCGATCACGTACGCGCCGGCGGCGGCGAAGCGGCTCACCGGCGGTGACGCGGACGCGCAGGCGTACTCCTCACGGGCCGCCGAGATCGCCGGGATGCCGGTGACGGCCAGCGTCGAGGGAACCCCGGTGGCGCTGTCCGGCAACCGGCACTCCGACAGCGCGCCGTACTACGCGGGGGCCGAGGTGAGCACGGCGAAGGCGTCGTTCTGCTCGACGGCGTTCAGCGGCTGGAAGGGCGGGACGAAGGTGGTACTGACCGCCGCGCACTGCGGCGGCGGCCGGTACTACAACGGCACCGGCGGCTACATCGGCGACCTGTCCTCGGTCGGCGACGGCCTGGACGTCGGCATGATCGCGGTCAACGGCAGCGGCGGCGGCCGGTTCTACGACGGCGCCTGGTCGGACAACGGCGGCTCGTCCCGGCACACGTACGGGGCCGGGCGGAACAACGTCGGGGACCTGGTCTGCCTGAGCGGCGCCCAGTCGGGGTGGAAGTGCGACGTGCAGATCAAGCGGGTCGACGTGGAGACGACGAACGACGAGGGCACGAAGATCAGGCCGGTGGACGTCGCCGAGTCGAAGGGCGGCGACCGCCGGGCGATCGCCGCGCAGGGCGACAGCGGCGGCCCGGCGGTGGCGAACCCGTCCGGCCCGAACGGCGACATGGAGGCCCGCGGCGTGATCGTGGCGGCGAGGTCCGAGGTCGGCTGCCCGGCCGGATCCACGGCGCACCCGGCCAAGTGCTACTCGCAGGTGCTGTACGTGCCGATGACGCCGGTGGTCAACCAGATGGGCTTCTCACTGTCCTGACCCGGGGGCCCTTCACTGCTCGAGCCGGACTCGGAACTCCAGCGGGGGTTCTTCGAACTCATCGGCGTCACCGTGCTCTATCCGTACCTCCGCGAGTCGCCGCACAGCACCGCGGCGAAGCTCGGAGTCGACACCCCGATGCTCTCGCTGCGCAACCCCTGGGCGGCGGCCCGGCACGTGCGGCTCCCTGGATCATGAATATTCACAGGCATCAGCGTGAACCTATGCGGAATCCAAAGGTGAACTAGGTAACACACCTTGCATTCCAAGTCATCCGGTTTGCCCGCATGCTGAGATCCGTGCGATAGTCGGAGCAACCCAACGGCGGGCGACACAGCACGCCGCCCTGGGCCGATGACTTCGGCGGGCCCGACCTGGCACTGCCGACGCCCATCGCGCGGCACGCACCCCCTTGGCCGGCGCGATGACTTGCAGGGGCCCCCATCCGCCGGACCACGGCGAATCCGGGGGCCCTGCGTGTTTCCCGGGGAATGCACGGAACAGCGGTTCACCCGCCCTCAGGGCCGCTCGCGCACCTTCAGCTCGAACCAGACGCCCTTGCCGCGCGGCAGCAGGTCCGCTCCCCAGCGGTCGGCGAGGTCGTCGACGATCCTCAGCCCCCGCCCGCGCTCGTTCACCGGCTTGGACTCGGCGAGGATCATGCACGGCAGCGCCCGCGAGGAGTCCCGGACCTCGATCCGCAGCCACCCGGGCTTGCGGCTGACGTGCAGGCCGATGGTGCGCCCGGCCGCGTGCCGGACCGCGTTGCCGACCAGCTCGCTGGTGAGCAACTCCCCGGCCTCCAGGTGCTGGTGGAGCTCCCACGACTCCAGGACGGAGAGCACCAGCCTGCGGGCCACCGGGCCCGACTCCGGCCGGGACGGCAGCCGTACCTCGTTGGGGGCCGACGGGTCACGGAGTCTGCCGGAGTACAGCTCCTCCAGCTCCTCGGAGGTGAGCCGCTCCAGTGCCGAGAGCCCACCGCCCCGGACGTCGATCCAGGATGCCTCGGCCACCACTCCGACCCCGGGAACCACTGACTGATCTGCTTCGCCCCAACCCGCCATGCGGACCATCATTGCGGAACGCAAGCAGCCGCGTACGGACAATGAGCAAACGATCACGTCGCGTCGGCATATGCCGGATGCAAGAAAGGGTCGACCCGGGCCGAATTCCGTCAATCCCGGGTTGACCCCTCCCCCACCTCAGCGACCGGTCACCAGGTGCTCCACGGCGCGTTCCAGCCGCTCAGCCCGTTCGACGGGTCGAGCGTCTCCTTCCTCGTCGAGTTCTTCACGACCATCACGTCGCCGACCAGCGAGCCGTCGTAGAACTTGCCCATCGAAGTGTTGGCGCCGCCGCCCTGGACGTCCTTGAGGCCCACGCAGCCGTGGCTGACGTTGTCCTCGCCGAAGGTGCTGCTACTGCTCCAGTAGTTGCCGTGCACGTACGTGCCGGAGTCGGTGAGCCGCATCGAGTGCGGGACCTGGAGGTCGTACGGCGCACCGGTCATGCCGGGCAGGGTGCTGGACTGCATCCGCACCACGCCCTCCTTGGACATGACCACCATCGTCCCGTTCCAGGTGGGGTGTTCGGGCGCGCCGGCGCTGATGTCGATCTCGCTCGTCTGACCTGCCGATACGACCGTCATCTTGTGCGTCGCGGCGTCAACCGTCGAAATCTGGGACCGCCCGATCGTGAAGGGCTCGTCCCGGTCCCCGCCGTACACCCCGGGGGCGATCTCGACGCTCTTGAGGCGGTAGTGCACGACCACCTTCGTCCCGGGCGTCCAGTACTGCTCCGGGCGGAAGTCCAGCCGGCGGTCGCCGAACCAGTGGCCCTTCACCACGGTGCCGTTGCTGGTCTCGAAGCTGATGCCCCGGGCGACCTCGTCCTTGTTCGCGACGTCCTTGCTGAAGTTCACCGAGACGATCATGCCGACGCCGTACGTCGCGTCGTTGTCCACGTTGTCCGAGGCCTTGGCGAGCGCCGTCGGGGTCAGTGTGGAGAAGTCGCTGTCCGCCGTGGCGACCGCGCCGTCGGCGTCCGCGGCCATCGCGCTGACCTGGTAGGCGGTGCCCACCTCCAGGCCGGCCGTGGGCGTCCAGGAGGAGCCGTCGGCGGAGATGGTGCCGGGGACCTCCTTGCCCGCCTTGTCGTTCACCTTGACGGTGGTGAGCTTGCCCCCGGTCGCGCCGATCTTCAGCGCGTTCGGCGCCACGTCCACCGAGCCCGGCTTGGGCTCGATGCTCACGGCCGCCTTGGAGACCTTCGGCACCGTGCCGGTGGACGCCGCCGCGCTGGGCGCCGCCGCGGGCTTGGCACCGGCCGCACCCGCCCCCAGGTCGGCCTTGGCCGCGCCGCCCGCCGTGCTCCCACCGCCCCCGCCGCAGGCGGCCGTCAGCGCCATCGCGCCGCCGACCAGACCGACCGCCACCACTCTGCGTATCGACCTCAACGTCGATCCTCCCTCAGAACCCCGTGATCCCCGTGAATCCGGCGGACCCGAACGTCACACGCTCCGGGCCATCGGAAAGGTTGCGCCATTCGTGGGGCTCGTCGCCCCGGAAACCGCGGCGGCCCGACCCCAACGGGTGAGGATCGGGCCGCACGACGGCGAACTCGCCGGAAGGCCCGGAACAGCCGGGCCCGCTACCGGGAAGGGCCTACCAGGCGGCCCAGTCCACGTTCCAGCCGCCCAGCCCGTTGGAGGGCGAGACGGTCTTCTCCTTGGTGTTCACGACCTTGATCGGGTCGCCGACCATCGAGTCGTTGAAGAACTTGCCGGCGACGGAGGAGTCGCTGCCGCCCTTCACGTCCTGCATCGACACGCAGCCGTGGCTCGCGTTGGTCTTGCCGAACGGGCTGGCCCAGTAGTTGCCGTGCACGAAGGTGCCGGAGGTGGTCAGCCGCATCGCGTGCGGGACGTCCTTGATGTCGTACTCGCCACCGAGACCGACGGTCTGCGAGTTCATCCGGGTGACCTTCTCCTTGGACATGACCACCATCGTCCCGCCCCAGGACGGCGTGGCGTCCGCGCCCAGGGTGACCGGCACGGTGGTGCTCTGGCCGTCCCGCTCGATGGTCATCTGGTGCGACTTGGCGTCCGCCGTGGAGACCATCGACCGGCCGATGGTGAACGGCTCGTCCTTGTCCACGTCGCCGTAGATGCCGGGGGCGACCTCGACGTTCTTCAGCCGGTACTTGACGGTCACCTTGGTGCCCGGCGCCCAGTACTTCTCGGGACGGAAGTCCACCCGGCGGTCGCCGAACCAGTGGCCCTTCACCACGGTGCCGTTGCTGGACTCGATCGTGATGCCCTTGAGGACGGCGTCCTTGTTCTTGACGTCCTTGTTGAAGTTCACCGAGACGATCATGCCGACGCCGTAGGTGGCGCCGTCGCTGATGTTGTCGTTGGTGGAGACCTTCTTCTCCGGCGTCAGCGTGGTGAAGGTGGTGGTGGACGCGGCCACCAGCCCCTCCGCGTCCTTGGCCTGCGCGTTCACCTTGTACGCCATGCCGACGGCGAGCGCCCCCGTGGGCTTCCAGCCGGCGCCGTCCGGGGTGATCGCACCCTCGACCGGCTTGCCGTCCTTGTCGGTCACCTCGACCGTGCTGAGCTTGCCGTTGGAGACGGCCACCTCCAGCCCGTTCGGCGCGACGTCCTGGGCGCCGTCGGCCGGCTGGACGGCGAGCACCGCGGCCGAGGGCTTCGGCGTCGCCGAGCCACCGCCCGCGTCCGCCGCCGGCGCGGAGGCCGCGTTGCCGCCGCCGGAACCCCCCGAGCCGCCGCCCTTGTCGTCGTTGCAGGCAGCCGTCAGCAGCAGCACCCCACCCATGACCAGCGCCATCGCACTCCTGCGCCCGTAGCGGTTGGTGGTGCGTATCGCTGCGCCGACCGTCTTACCCGTCTTCACGGTTTCTCCCCTCCCGGTATCCACTCACTTGACGCGTTGAGTGCCCCCATGAGTTGCACCGTCCGGCCGATCTTTCCGGCCGGATCCCGGACGCGCCGGAGCAGGATAGCTAAGCCGTCCGAGTGAAACCTGAGAGGAGTCGGGTTGACGAGAGGTGAAGGTTCGGAGGAGGCCTACGGAACCGGCCGCAGCGCGCTCCCGGCCACCCACTGGTCCCACGGCACGTTCCAGCCGTTGAGCCCGTTCTGCGGCGGCACGAAGTCCCCGGAGGAGGCCTTCACCTCCAGCACGTCCCCCGGGACGGTGTGCTCGAACAACCAGCCCGCCGGCGAGTCCTTGCTCGCCCCGCCCTTGGCGTCGGCCAGCCCGATGCAGCCGTGGCTGGTGTTGGCGGTGCCGAACACCCCGGGATCCGCCCAGTAGTTGCCGTGCACGAAGGTGCCGGAGGTGGTCAGCCGCATCGCGTGCGGGACGTCCTGGATGTCGTACTCGTCGCCCATGCCGACGGTCTGCGAGTTCATCCGGGTCACCTTGTACTTCTCCGACACCACCATCACCCCCCGGTAGGTGGAGTGGTCGGGGCTGCCGCCGGAGATCTTCAGCACCCGGACCACCTGGCCGCCCCGGCCCGCCCGGACGGTCATCGTGTGGGCGTCCAGGTCGACGGTGGAGACCTGCGCCCGGCCGACGGTGAAGTGCAGGTCCCGGCTCTGCGTCCCGAACGCCCCCGGCGCCCCCTGCACGTCCTTGAGCCGCAACGCCACCGTCACCCGGGTGCCCGCCGCCCAGTACTGCTGCGGACGGAAGTCCAGCCGCTGCCCGTCGAACCAGTGCGCGGCCACCGGCACCGGCGGGTCCGCGACGACCTGGACGGCCTTCTCCACCGCCGCCCGGTCGGTGATCGGACGGCTGAAGCGCAGCGAGACCGGCATGCCCACGCCGACCGTGGAGCCGTCCTCCGGGGTGAAGAACGCCGCGAAGGTGTGCGCCCGCGCGACGGTCGTGAACGCCGAGTGCCAGGCCGCCCTGCGCCCCTGGTCGTCCTCCGCGACGGAGTCCAGCGTGAACGCCGTCCCGAGCGGCAACGGCCCGTCCGGCACCCACCCGCCGCCGTCGGCCGCGATCGTCCCCGGCACCTCGGTGCCCTTGCCGTCCGCCAGCCGCACGGACACCAGCCGCCCCTGCGTCACCCCCACCCGGACGGCGCCCTCCGGCTGCACGTCCTGCGCCCCGTCGGCCGGCTGCACGGCGAGCACCGCCCGGGACGGCACCGGCGGCACCGCCCGCGCACCGCCCTCGGCCGCGTCCCCCTCCGACACCCTCACCGGACCGCCACAACCCGCCAGGACGACCAGACAGCAGACCACCGCCGCCACGCCCCGCGCCCACACCCGTCCTCGGCGCCGCATCCCGGGGCCCCTCCCACTGTTCACAACCGACGCCCGGAACAACGATGGCCCTCGACACGGGGACACGCCGATCACCCGGAATCCCCCGACCCACGGAAACCCCCACCGCTTCTGCCGGCAGCAATCCGGGAAAGAGAAGGTGAATGGACCCGGAACACCCCGCCCAGGAAGGCCACCGCCATGGCGTCGGCACCGCACCTGAACCCCGGCAACTGGCAACCCCTGGGCGCCCGCCTCCACACCGACCACCGAGGCCGCCGGGGCACCGACTTCGCCCTCTGGGCCGCCGGCGCCGAAGCCGTGGAGCTCTGCCTGTTCGACGAGGAGGGCCACGAGACCCGCCACCCCCTCACCGAGCAGGACGCCCAGGTCTGGCACGGCTTCCTCCCCGGCGTGCTCCCGGGCACCCGCTACGGCTTCCGCGTGCACGGCCGCTGGGACCCGTGGACCGGCGCCCGCTGGAACCCCGCCAAGCTGCTGCTCGACCCGTACGCCCGCGCCGTCGACGGCTGTTACACCTCCCACGACGCCGCCTGCGCCGCCGTCCGCAACTGGCCCGAGGCGGACGTCGCCGACACCGTCCGGGACAACCGCGACTCCGCGCCGTACGTCCCGAGATCGGTGGTCGTCCACGACGACGAACGCCACGAGGACGGCGACCGCCCGAACACCCCCTGGTCCGAGACGGTCCTCTACGAGCTCCACGTGCGCGGCTTCACCATGCGCCACCCGGAGGTCCCCCCGCACCTGCGCGGCACCTACGCCGGCCTCGCCCACCCCGCCGCCCTCGCCCACCTCACCCGCCTCGGCGTGACGGCCGTCGAGCTGCTGCCCGTGCACCAGTACGCCAGCGAGGACCACCTCCAGGCCCGGGGGCTCGTCAACTACTGGGGCTACAACACGATCGGCTACTTCGCCCCGCACGCCGGCTACTCCGCCTCCGGCTCCCGCGGCGGCCAGGTCGGCGAGTTCAGGCGGATGGTCCGCGCCCTGCACGCCGCCGGGATCGAGGTGATCCTCGACGTGGTGTTCAACCACACCGCCGAAGGCGGCGCCCTCGGCCCGTCACTCTCACTGCGCGGCATCGACAACGCCGCCTACTACCGCCTCCCGCCGAACCACCCGCGCGGCTACGCCGACTACACCGGCTGCGGCAACACCCTGGACACCCGCCGCCCGCAGGTGGTCCGGCTGATCACCGACTCGCTGCGCTACTGGGTCACCGAGATGGGCGTGGACGGCTTCCGCTTCGACCTCGCCGCCGCCCTGGCCCGCGGCGGCCCGAGCGGCGGCGACGCCGTCGACATGGACCACCCCTTCCTCACCGCCGTCTCCCAGGACCCTCTGCTCGGCCGGGTGAAGCTGATCGCCGAGCCCTGGGACGTCGGCCCGGGCGGC
Organism: Kitasatospora sp. NPDC032121; assembly: GCF_055580145.1. NCBI lineage: Bacteria > Bacillati > Actinomycetota > Actinomycetes > Kitasatosporales > Streptomycetaceae > Kitasatospora > Kitasatospora sp. NPDC032121. Next base: position 65,476 of record NZ_JBVILX010000004.1, read on the forward strand.
TACCAGCTCGGCGGCTTCCCCCCGCTGTGGGCCGAGTGGAACGACCGCTACCGCGACACCGTACGGGACTTCTGGCGCGGCGCCCGCCCGGACGTGCGCGAGCTCGGCTACCGCCTCTCCGGCTCCTCCGACCTCTACCAGCGGGCCGGCCGCCGCCCGTACGCCTCCGTCAACTACGTGACGGCGCACGACGGTTTCACCCTGCGCGACCTGGTCTCCTACGACCGCAAGCACAACGGGGCCAACGGCGAGGACAACCGCGACGGCACCGACGACAACCGCTCCTGGAACCACGGCGCCGAGGGCGAGACGACCGACCCCGCGGTCAACGCGCTGCGGCTGCGCCAACTGCGCAACCTGACCGCCACCCTGCTGCTCTCCGCCGGCGTCCCGATGCTCACCGCCGGGGACGAACTGGGCCGCACCCAGGGCGGCAACAACAACGCCTACTGCCAGGACAACGAGGTCGGCTGGCTGGACTGGTCACTGCTGGAGCAGCCCGGCTGGCAGGAGCTGTGCGCGTTCACCGCCCGGCTGGTCCGGCTGCGCCGGGCCCACCCGGTGCTGCGCCGGCGGGCGTTCTTCTCCGGCCGGGCCACCACCCCGGGCGGCCGGCCCGACCTCACCTGGTTCACCCCGCGCGGCACCGAGATGACCGAGGCCGACTGGTTCGCACCGACCGCCTGCCTCGGCATGCTGCTCTCCGGCACCGCGCTGCCCGAACGGGACGAGGACGGGCCGGCACCCGGCGACGACAGCTTCCTGCTGATGCTCAACGCGGGCCACGAACCGGTGGTGTTCACCCTGCCCGGCGAACCCTGGGCGGCGCCGGCGGCCCCGTACGAGAGCGTGGTCGACACCGCGGACCCGGGCCCGGGCGGCACCGTCGCTCCGGGCGGCACCGTCGTCCTGGGCGGGCGCTCGCTGCGCCTGCTCCGCTCCCCCGCCCAGGAGACGTAGGCATCAGCTGCCGGCGTGCCCGACCTCGACGTTCTCCAGCACACCGATCGCGTCCGGCACCAGCACCGCCGCCGAGTAGTAGGTGCTGACCAGGTACGAGGCGATCGCCTTCTCGTCGATGCCCATGAACCGGACGTTCAGACCCGGCTCCACCTCGTCCGGGATGCCGACCTGGGTGAGGCCGACCACGCCCTGGTTGTCCTCGCCGACGCGCATCGCGATGAACGCGCTGGTCTGCTGGCCGGACACCGGGATCTTGTTGCACGGGAAGATCGGCACCCCGCGCCAGGTCGGCCGGTGCTTGCCGAGGACGTCGACCGTGGACGGGTAGACGCCGGCCCGGTTGCACTCCCGCTCGAAGGCCGCGATCGCCCGCGGGTGGGCGAACAGGAAGTCGGTGTCACGGCGCATGCTCAGCAGCTCGTCCAGGTCGTCCGGGGTGGGCGCCCCGGTGCGGGTCTGGATCCGCTGGTCGAAGTCGGCGTTGCTGAGCAGCCCGAACTCCGGGTTGTTGATGATCTCGTGCTCCTGCCGCTCCCGCAGGGCCTCGATGGTCAGCCGCAGCTGCTCCTCGGTCTGGTTCATCGGCTTGTTGTAGAGGTCCGCGACCCGGGTGTGTACCTTGAGGACGGTCTGCGCGACGCTCAGCTCGTACTCGCGCGGCGTCAACTCGTAGTCCACGAAGGCGCCGGGCAGCTCGTACTCGCCCCGGTGGCCGGCCGAGAGGTCGATCCTCGCCTCGCCGTGCTCGTTCTGCGCCTGCGCGGCGTCGGCGGCGAAGCCCAGCAGCTGCTCGCGCAGCGACTCGGAGCGGCCGACCAGCTCCTGGAGCACCGGCCAGGACAGCGCCATCGCGACCCCGGAGGTGCTCGCCCGCACGGTGTACGGCCAGGTGCCGCCGCCCTCGGTGATCGCCTCGTCGCCGAGGTGGTCGCCGTCGGCGAGCGAGCCCAGCACGGTCTGCTCGCCGTACTTGCCGGTGCCGATCCGGTCCACCTTGCCGTGCGCGATCAGGAACACCTCGTCGATCGGCGCCCCCTCCTGCACCAGCACGTCGCCCTGCGCGAAGTCCCGCTGCACGAACCGGCGGGCCAGCTCGTCGAGCACCTCCTCGTCCTCGAAGCCGCGCAGCGCCGGCATCTCGGCCAGCGAGGGAGCGATCACCGTCACCGCGGAGCCGGTCTTGGCAAAGCTCACCCGGCCCTGCCCGGGGGCGTAGCTCAGCCGCCGGTTGACCCGGTAGGTGCCCGCGCTGACCTGCACCCACGGCAGCATCTTCAGCAGCCAGCGGGAGGTGATCTCCTGCATCTGCGGCTTCGACTTGGTCGTCGTCGCCAGGTTCCGCGCCGCGGTCGTGCTGAGGCTGAGCTGGGCCCGTACCCGCACGGTTGCGGAACCGTGACCGGGGGTGGGCTCGGTTTCGACCGTCATCCGCGCACTCCTGTCGCCTGCGTGTTCATGAGCATCCGTCAGGAGATGTAATCGGCCGACGAGCAGGCGCTCGCAAGACGCGCGCGGCGCACTCGCCCCCGCACGAACGGATGCGCGCGCCCCATGTTCGCGCCCGCACCACCCGTTCGGGTGGCCGGTTCTCGCCTGACGTCACCGACAGGGGCGAAAAACCGGATGAGAAGTGACGGTCTCTCTGCCTACCCTCACCGCGATGGCCGAGAACAGACAAGACCCCGACGACCCGACCCCGGCAACCCCCCGAACCGACACGGACACCGCGAGAACCGCGGCCGGCCCGGCCGGGACCGCACCGCGCCACTCCACGGTCCGCTCCCTGCTCCGCCTGTGGCCGTACGCCCGCGCCGTCCGCGGCCGGCTGGCCGTCTCGGTGACGGCCGCCTCGCTCGGCATGCTGAGCACCCTCGCCGTCCCGGTGGTCCTCGGCCTGATCGTGGACGGCCCGCTCGCCGAGCACGACCTGGCCGGCCTCTGGCCGCTGGTCGGCCTGCTGGTGGTCCTCGGCCTGGTCGAGTCCGCGCTGTTCTTCACCCGCCGGGTGGTGCTGGCCCGCCCGCTGGCCGGGCTGGAGACGGCCATGCGCGGGGACCTCTTCGCCAAGCTCCAGCGGCTGCCGGTCTCCTTCCACGACCGCTGGGGCTCCGGCCAGCTGCTCTCCCGGGCCACCGCCGACATGTACACCATGCGGCTGTTCCTGGCCTTCCCGCTGGTCTTCCTGGTCGTCAACTCGGTGATGTTCCTGGCCGGCACGGTGGTGATGTTCACCCAGGACTGGCGGCTCGCACTGATCGCCCTCGTCCCCGCCGTCCCGCTGTTCGTGCTCACCCGACGGTTCGAGGCCCACTACTCCGACGTCTCCCGGCTCGCCCAGGACCAGAACGGGGACCTCGCCACCGTGGTCGAGGAGTCCGTCCTCGGCATCCGCATCCTCAAGGCCTTCGGCCGCCACCGCTCGATGGCCGAGCGCTTCCGCGCCCAGTCCCAGGAGCTGCGCGGCACCGAACTGCGCAAGGCGCACCTGCTCGCCAACCTCTGGGCGGTCATCGTCGGCCTGCCGGAGATCGCGCTCGGCTGCGCCCTCGCCGTCGGCGCCTACCTGGTGGCCCACGACGAACTGAGCGCCGGCACCCTGGTCGCCTTCCTCTCCACCGCGCTCGCGCTGCGCTGGCCGGTCGAGTCGCTCGGCTGGCTGCTCGCCTACGCCAACGAGGCGGCCACCGCCACCGACCGCTTCTTCGAGGTGCTGGACGAGCCCGAAAGCCCCGACCCCGGCACCGCGACCGAACTCGCCGCCCCGGACGGCATCCGCTTCACCGGCGTCCGCTTCCGCTACCCCGACGCCCCCGAGGACGGCCCCGACCTGCTGGCCGGCATCGACCTGCACGTCCGCAGCGGCGAGACCATGGCCCTGGTCGGCGCCACCGGCAGCGGCAAGACCACGCTCACCGCGCTGCTCCCCCGGCTGTACGAGGCCACCGCCGGCACCATCACCCTGGACGGCCGGGACATCCGCGAACTGCCCCGGCAGCGGCTGCGAGAACTCGTCGCCGTCGCCTTCGAGGAGCCCACCCTGTTCTCCGCCACCGTCCGGGAGAACGTCCTGATGGGCGCCCCCGGCGCCGGTGAGGAGCAGCTGCGCACCGCCCTCGCCACCGCCCAGGCCGGCTTCGTCGAGAAGCTCCCGCAGGGCCCGGACACCGAGGTCGGCGAGCAGGGCCTGAGCCTGTCCGGCGGCCAGCGCCAGCGCCTCGCGCTGGCCCGCGCGGTGGTCGGCGACCCGGCCTTCCTGGTGCTGGACGACCCGCTCTCCGCGCTGGACGTGCACACCGAGGCGCTGGTCGAACGGGCACTGCGCGAGGTCCTCGGCACCACCACCGCCCTGGTGGTCGCCCACCGCCCCAGCACCGTGCTGCTCGCCGACCGGGTCGCGGTGCTGGCGGACGGCCGGATCGTGGCCGTCGGCACCCACCAGGAGCTGCTGCGCGACTGCGCGCACTACCGAGAACTGATGTCGGGCGAGGCCGCCCCGGTGCCCGAACGGAGCAGCGCATGACCACCACCGCCGAACCCCTGCAGGCCGGGCCCGCCGAGCCGCCCGAGGAGGAGCTGCCCCCGCCGCCCGCCGACGAGGAGGACATCCCCGTCCCGCCGGGCGCGCCCCGGGCGCTGCTGCGCTCGCTGCTCGGCCCGCACCGGGCCCGGATCGCCGTCGCGATGGTGGTGATCCTGGTCCAGCAGGCCGCGCTCCAGTCCGGCCCGCTGCTGGTCGCGGTGGCGATGGACCGCGGCATCCCGGCGCTGCGCGAACACGACTCCGGCCCGCTGATCGCGGTGGTCGCCGCCTACCTGTTCTGCGCGCTGCTCAGCCCGGTGCTGCAGTGGGCGTTCATCAAGATCAGCGCCCGGGTCAACCAGGACATCGTGCTGGAGCTGCGCGGCCGGATCTTCCGGCACGCCCAGCGGCTCGGCCTGGACTTCCACGAGCGCTACACCTCGGGCCGGATCATCTCCCGCGCCACCAGCGACATCGACGCGCTGCGCGAGCTGCTCTCCGAGGGCCTGCAGGAGCTGCTGACGGTCTTCCTGTCGGTCTGCTACATCTCGGTGCTGCTGCTGGTGCTGGACTGGCAGCTCGGCCTGGTCTCGCTGGCGGCCTTCCTGCCGCTGGCCCTGATCGCCCGCTCCTTCCGACGCCGCTCGCGCCGGGTCTACCGGCGCTCGCGCACCTCGGCGGCCTCACTGATCGTCCGCTTCACCGAGACCATGAACGGCATCCGCCCGGTGCAGGCCTTCCGCCGGGAGAAGGCCAACGACGCCGCCTTCGCCGTGGTCAACAAGCAGTCCGCCACCGCGACGGCGGACGGCCTGCTGGAGATCGCCCGCTACGTCGGCCTCTCCCGCGCCACCGCCAACCTGTGGACCGCCGGCGTGGTGCTGCTCGGCGCGTACCTGGTCGTGGACGACGCGCTGGAGCTGGGCGTGCTCACCGCCTTCGCGCTCTACCTGCGCCGGCTCTTCGACCCGATCGACCAGCTGGCGATGTTCCTCAACAGCTACCAGTCGGCCGCCGCGGCCCTGGAGAAGATCTCCGGCCTGCTCGCCCACGAGCCGACCGTCGCCGAGCCGGCCGAGCCCACCGGGCTGCCCGAGTCCTCCGGCAAGGGCCGCGCCGTCTCCTTCGAGGGCACCCGCTTCGCCTACCGGACGGGCAAGGAGGTGCTGCCGGTCTTCGACCTGCTGATCCCGGCCGGGCAGACGGTCGCGGTGGTCGGCGCGACCGGCGCGGGCAAGTCGACGGTCGCCAAGCTGCTGGCCCGCTTCTACGACCCGACCGACGGCCGGATCCGGCTGGACGGCGTGGACCTGCGCGAGCTGGCCACTCCCGAGCTGCGGCGCGGGGTGGTGATGGTGACCCAGGAGTCCTTCCTGTTCTCCGGCACCGTCGCCGAGAACATCGCGATCGGCCGCCCCGGCGCCACCCGCGAGGAGGTCGAGCAGGCCGCCCGCGACATCGGCGCGTACGAGTTCATCGCCGCCCTGCCGGACGGCTTCGACACCGACGTGCGCAAGCGCGGCGGCCGGATCTCGGCCGGCCAGCGCCAGCTGGTGGCCTTCGCCCGCGCCCTGCTGGCCGACCCCGCGGTGCTGATCCTGGACGAGGCGACCAGCTCGCTGGACGTCCCCGGGGAGCAGGCCGTGCAGCGGGCGATGCGCACCGTGCTGGCCGGCCGGACGGCCGTGATCATCGCCCACCGGCTCTCCACCGTGGAGATCGCCGACCGTGTCCTGGTGATGGATCAGGGCCGGATCGTGGAGGATGGCTCCCCACGGGAGCTGATCGACGGCTCCGGCCGTTTCGCCGCCCTCCACCGGGCCTGGCGGGACAGCCTGGTCTAGGGTCAGCCCGGGCCCGGCTCCAGGGCCCCACGAATGTGCCCGTCCGGGTGCGCCGTCACGCACCCGGCCGGGCCACCCCACTTCCCGAACAGGAGTACGGGCGCGGCCGTCCGCGCGGTTCACGACCGGACGGCCGCCCTCCGCCCGCGCGGACGGACGGGTGGAGGCCGTCCGGGGGACGGCCCCGGGCTCAGCGCAGCAGCCCGGCGTCCATCCCGGCCGACTCGGCCGGCAGGGCGACCAGCCCCAGCTCGGCCGGCGAGGCCAGCCGCGGATGCGCGGGCAGCACCCGGACGGTGTAGCCGAACGGGCCCGTCCGACACAGCTCCAGCGAGCCCTCGTAGCGGGTGCGGCCGTCCAGGTCGGGCCCGCCGACCGGCTTGAGGGCGAGCAGGCAGGCCTCCGAGATCCGGTCCCGCTCGTCCACCCGGCCGGAGACCACCTGCACCTCGACGTCGCCCGGCTCCAGCGTCCCGAGCGCGACCTGCACCCGCAGCGCCAGCGAGCTGCCCAGCTCCTGCGCCTCGGCCGGGCAGTCCGCCTCCACGTGCTCGACCCGGACGGCCGGCCACGCCTCCCGGACCTTCGCCTTCCAGGCCGCCAGCTCGCGCGCGCCCGTGAACCGGCCGCCCGCCTGCTGCCCCGCCAGCTCCCGCTGGGCCTGCGCCGCCGGCGCGTACAGCCGTTCGACGTACTCCCGGACCATCCGGCCGGCCAGCACCTTGGGCCCGAGGGTGACGAGGGTGTGCCGGACCATGGCGATCCACTGCTGCGGCAGCCCGTCCGCGTCCCGGTCGTAGAAGCGGGCGGCGACCTGGTTCTCGATCAGGTCGTAGAGCGCGGCCGCCTCGATGTCGTCGCGCCGCTCGGCCTCGCCGCTGTCCGGGTCGAGCGCCCCGCCGCTCTCGTCGGCGGTGGGGATCGCCCAGCCGTTGCGGCCGTCGTACCACTCGTCCCACCAGCCGTCCAGGACGGACAGGTTGAGGCAGCCGTTGAGCGCGGCCTTCATCCCGGAGGTGCCGCAGGCCTCCAGCGGGCGCAGCGGGTTGTTCAGCCAGACGTCGCAGCCCGGGTAGAGGCGCTGGGCCATCGCCATGTCGTAGTCCGGCAGGAAGACGATCCGGTGCCGCACCGCCGGGTCGTCGGCGAAGGCGACCATCTGCTGGATCAGCCGCTTGCCGCCGTCGTCGGCCGGGTGGGCCTTGCCGGCCACCACGATCTGCACCGGCCGGGTGGGGTGCAGCAGCAGGGCCCGCAGCCGCTCCTGGTCGCGCAGCATCAGGGTGAGCCGCTTGTACGAGGGCACCCGGCGGGCGAAGCCGATGGTGAGCACGTCGGGATCGAGCACCGAGGAGACCCAGCCGAGCTCGGCCTCGCCGGCCCCGCGCCGGCGCCAGGAGGCGCGCAGCCGGCGGCGGGCCTCCTCCACCAGCTGGGCCCGCAGGGTGCGCCGCAGCTCCCAGACCTCGGTGTTGCCGATCCTCTCCAGGCCGGTCCAGCGCTTGGTCTCGCCGGTGGTCATCGCCTCCTCGGTACGCTCGGCGCCGATCTCGGCGGCGCCGAGCCGCACCACCGCCGGGTCGATCCAGGTGGCGGCGTGCACGCCGTTGGTGACCGAGGTGATCGGCACCTCGGCGGGGTCGAAGCCGGGCCACAGGCCGTTGAACATCGAGCGGCTGACCTCGCCGTGCAGGGTGGAGACCCCGTTGGCGCGCTGGGCCAGCCGCAGGCCCATGGCGGCCATGTTGAAGAGCTTCGGGTCCCCGTCGGACCAGCTCTCCGCGCCGAGCGCGAGCACCTGGTCGACCGGCACGCCCGGGAGCGCGGCGTCGCCGCCGAAGTGGCGGGCGACCAGCTCGCGGTCGAAGCGGTCGATGCCGGCCGGGACGGGCGTGTGGGTGGTGAAGAGGGTGCCGGCCCGGACGGCCTCCAGGGCGGCGGCGAAGTCGAGGCCGGTGCGGTCGTCGGCGATCAGTTCGCGGATGCGTTCCACGCCGAGGAAGCCGGCGTGGCCCTCGTTGGTGTGGAAGACGTCGGGGGCGGGGTGGCCGGTGAGCCGGCAGTAGGCGCGCACGGCCCGGACGCCGCCGATGCCGAGCAGCATCTCCTGGAGCAGCCGGTGCTCGCTGCCGCCGCCGTACAGCCGGTCGGTGATCTCCCGCTCGGCCGGCGAGTTGGCCTCGATGTCGGAGTCGAGCAGCAGCAGCGGGACCCGCCCGACCTGGGCCTTCCAGATGTGGGCCGCCAGGGTGCGGCCGCCGGGCAGGGCGAGGTCGACCCGGCTCGGGGTGCCGTCGGCCTCGCGTAGCAGGCTGACCGCGAGTTCGTCCGGATCGAGCAGCGGATAGCGCTCCTGCTGCCAGCCGTCCCGACTGAGGGACTGGCGGAAGTAGCCGTGCCGGTAGAACAGGCCGACTCCGACGACCGGCACGCCGAGGTCGCTGGCGGCCTTGAGGTGGTCGCCGGCCAGGATGCCGAGCCCGCCGGAGTACTGGGGCAGCGCGGCGGCGATGCCGTACTCGGGCGAGAAGTAGGCGATCGCGGCGGGCAGCGGGGCGGCCTCGGAGTGCTGCCGGTTCTGGTACCAGCGGGGGCCGGTGAGGTACTCGCGCAGGTCGTCGGCGAGGTCGCCGAGTCTGCGCAGGAAGCGCCGGTCGGTGGCGAGCGCGGCCAGCCGGGCGGCCGGGACCTCCCCGAGCAGCCGTACCGGGTCCTCGCCGGTCGCGGCCCAGACCTCCGGGTCCACGGACCGGAAGAGGTCCCTGGTCTCGGGGTGCCAGGACCAGCGCAGGTTGAGGGCCAGCTCGTGCAACGGCTGGAGTTGTTCGGGCAGGACGGTGCGGACGGTGAATCTGCGGATTGCCTTCACGGCGTGAAGCGTAGCCTCGGCGGTCGGCCCGACAGCGCGTCAAGTGGGCTATTGGGCATCCGTTCGGGCTATTGATGAGATCGCATTCGGCGCATTGGTCTGCACGGGGGGCGCGCGAGGCGCACATTTCGGGGGCCCGCGCTACCAATACGTGAACTCTTCGGTACGGTTCCATTTCCGACCACTCATCCGGCCGGGAGAAGGCCCGAAACTACTGTCGTACCGCTGCAAAAACCTTGTCACCGGTGCGAGGATGACCGAAGGCCGTTGATGCTGTGGGGAGTACGACGACGGGTGGCGTCCCCCGCGAAGCAGCACGTCCGAATCCTTTTCGCGTTGACCGTTCCCGCCCTTCTTAGCCCATTCGGCGCTCACCGCGCACGGACGCGTGTCCTCACGCCCGGCCCGCTCGTTCACGGGTGGACCGGGTCGGCCGGGGACGCGCCCCGTGCAGGCGTGCGCCGGGACGCGCACGGGCTCCGGGGCGCCCCGCCGCCGGCTCGGCGGGCGTCGGGCAGGTTGCCGGGAACAGCGGCGCGGGCAGGCTTCCGGTCGCACGTCCTCCCCACCCAGCAGTCCTCCGGTACTCCCCCGGCCCGACCCCGGCCCGCGGGGAGCTGCCGCCGATCTCGGGCAGGAGCTTGGCATGCACGGCGACACGCGGGACCAGTCCACACCGGTGGCCGAAGGCCTCGACGCAGCGGTCGCGGAATCCGCCGGACGGATGGATTCTGACACTCGGACAGATCCGGCGATGCCGGCGCCGAGGACGTCCGGAGCGGTCCCTGGCGGATCCTCCGAATCCGAAGCCTCCCCAGCGACTCGACACCCCGGGGTCGAGGAGGACCGGACGGCGGCACCCCGCAGGCGCACCACCACCACGCGCCGCACCACCGCCACCGCCCCGAGGGCCGGCACCGCGAAGCCCGGCGTCGAGTCCGCCGCCGCGCAGCCCCCGGCCACCAGGGCGCCCGCTCGCAAGTCCCCCGCTCGCAAGCCCGCCGCCCGCAAGACGACAGAGAGCGACACCGTGATCGGCCGCATCCCCGTCCTGGACGTCAGTCCCCTCGTCGACTCCGGCCGCCGCCCGGCCAAGGCCGTCGTCGGCGAGACCTTCCTGGTCACCGCGACCGTCTTCCGCGAGGGCCACGACGCCGTCAACGCCAACGTGGTGCTGCGCGACCCGCGCGGCCGCAGCGGCCCGTGGACGCCGATGCGCGAACTCGCCGAGGGCACCGACCGCTGGGGCGCGTACGTCACCCCGACGGCGCCCGGCCGCTGGTCGTACCTGGTGGAGGCGTGGAGCGACCCGGTCGCCACCTGGCGCAGGACCGCCTCGGTGAAGCTGCCCGCCGGGATCGACACCGCGCTGGTGCTGGAGGAGGGCGCCCGGCTGCTGGAGCAGGCCGCAGCCGGGGTGCCCAAGAAGGAGGGCCGCGCCGACGTGCTCGCGGCCGCCGACGCGCTGCGCGACCCGTCCCTGCCGCCGCTGTCCCGGCTGGCCGCCGCGCTCGCGCCCGAGGTGCTCGACGCGCTGACCCGCCACCCGCTGCGCGAGCTGCTCAGCGCCTCCCGCCCGCTGCCGCTCCAGGTCGACCGCGAGCGCGCGCTGTTCGGCTCCTGGTACGAGTTCTTCCCCCGTTCGGAGGGCGCCGTGGTCGACCCGACCGGGGTCGAGCCGCCGTGTTCCGGCACCCTGCGCAGCGCCGCCGAGCGGCTGCCGGCCGTCGCCGCGATGGGCTTCGACGTGGTCTACCTGCCGCCGGTCCACCCGATCGGCCGAGCCTTCCGCAAGGGCCCGGACAACACCCTGACGGCCGGTCCGCACGACGTCGGCTCGCCCTGGGCGATCGGCTCCCCCGAGGGCGGCCACGACGCCGTCCACCCGGACCTCGGCACCATCGAGGACTTCGACCACTTCGTCGCCGAGGCGCAGGCGCTGCACCTGGAGGTGGCGCTGGACTTCGCCCTCCAGTGCTCCCCCGACCACCCCTGGGTGAACAAGCATCCGGAATGGTTCAGCCATCGCACGGACGGCACCATCGCGTACGCCGAGAATCCGCCGAAGAAGTACCAGGACATCTATCCGATCAACTTCGACCAGGACATGGACGGAATCGTCAAGGAAACAATCCGGATCCTCCGGTTCTGGATGTCCCACGGGGTGCGGATCTTCCGGGTCGACAACCCCCACACCAAACCCGTGGTGTTCTGGGAGAGGGTGCTCGCCGACGTCGCCAGGACCGACCCGGACGTCGTGTTCCTGGCCGAGGCCTTCACCCGCCCGGCGATGATGCACACCCTGGCGAAGATCGGATTCCACCAGTCGTACACGTACTTCACCTGGCGCACCACCAAACCGGAACTCACCGAGTACCTCACCGAGCTCACCGGTGACGCCGCCGCCCACATGCGGCCCAACTTCTTCGTCAACACCCCGGACATCCTCCACGCGTACCTCCAGCACGGCGGCCGGGCCGCCTTCGCGGTCCGCGCGGTGCTCGCCGCCACCCTCTCCCCCAGCTACGGCGTCTACGCCGGCTACGAGCTGTACGAGAACGAGCCGGCCCACCCGGGCTCCGAGGAGTACCTGCACTCGGAGAAGTACGAACTGCGCCCGCGCGACTGGAGCCGCACCGACACCCTGGCCCCGCTGCTGACGGTGCTGAACCGGCTGCGCCGCCGCCACCCCGCCCTCCAGCAGCTGCGCGACCTGCGCTTCCACCCCACCGACAACGACCAGGTGCTCGCCTACTCCAAGACCGCGACCACCCCCGAGGGGCTCACCGACCAGGTCATCACCGTGGTGAACCTCGACCCGCACCACGTCCAGGAGGCCACCGTCACGTTGGACGGCGACGGCCCGTACGCGGTGCACGACGAGCTCACCGGCGCCGTCTACACCTGGGGCCGGCACAACTACGTCCGGCTCGACCCCTCAGCCGAGCCGGCTCACCTCCTCACGGTTCGGAGGAACCCAGCGTGACAGTGAACGAGCCCGTCCCCGACACCTTCCCCGAGACCTCGAAGAAGAAGCTCGACCCCGAGTGGTTCAAGCGTGCGGTCTTCTACGAGGTGCTGGTGCGGTCCTTCCAGGACAGCAACGGCGACGGGGTCGGGGACCTCAAGGGGCTCACGGCCAAGCTCGACTACCTCCAGTGGCTCGGGATCGACTGCCTCTGGCTCCCCCCGTTCTTCGCCTCGCCGCTGCGCGACGGCGGCTACGACGTCTCCGACTACACCTCGGTGCTGCCTGAGTTCGGCGACCTCGCCGACTTCATGGAGTTCGTCGACGCCGCCCACGCCCGCGGCATGCGCATCGTCATCGACTTCGTCATGAACCACACCAGCGACCAGCACCCATGGTTCCAGGCCTCCCGCTCCGACCCGGACGGGCCGTACGGCGACTTCTACATGTGGGCCGACGACGACAAGCAGTACCCGGACGCCCGGATCATCTTCGTCGACACCGAGACGTCCAACTGGACCTACGACCCGGTCCGCAAGCAGTACTACTGGCACCGCTTCTTCTCGCACCAGCCGGACCTCAACTACGACAACCCCCGGGTCCAGGACGAGATGATCGCCGGGCTGCGGTTCTGGCTCGACCTCGGCATCGACGGCTTCCGGCTGGACGCGGTGCCGTACCTGTTCGCCCGAGAGGGCACCAACTGCGAGAACCTGCCGGAGACCCACGAGTTCCTCAAGCGGGTCCGCAAGGAGATCGACGCCAACTACCCGGACACCGTGCTGCTGGCCGAGGCCAACCAGTGGCCGGAGGACGTCGTCGACTACTTCGGCGACTTCGGCTCGGGCGGCGACGAGTGCCACATGGCGTTCCACTTCCCGGTGATGCCGCGGATCTTCATGGCGGTGCGCCGCGAGTCCCGCTACCCGGTCTCGGAGATCCTCGCCAAGACCCCGCAGATCCCCGGCGGCTGCCAGTGGGGCATCTTCCTGCGCAACCACGACGAGCTGACCCTGGAGATGGTCACCGACGAGGAGCGCGACTACATGTACGCGGAGTACGCCAAGGACCCGCGGATGCGCGCCAACGTGGGCATCCGCCGCCGGCTCGCCCCGCTGCTGGAGAACGACCGCAACCAGATCGAGCTGTTCACCGCCCTGCTGCTCTCCCTGCCCGGCTCCCCGGTGCTCTACTACGGGGACGAGATCGGCATGGGCGACAACATCTGGCTCGGCGACCGGGACGGCGTGCGCACCCCGATGCAGTGGACCCCGGACCGCAACGCGGGTTTCTCCTCCGCCGACCCGGGCAGGCTCAGTCTGCCGCCCATCATGGACCCGGTGTACGGCTTCCAGGTGACCAACGTCGAGGCGCAGCAGAGCAGTTCGAGCTCACTGCTGCACTGGACGCGTCGCATGATCGAGATCCGCAAGCTCAATCCGGCGTTCGGCCTCGGAAGCTACGCCGAACTGCCCTCCAGCAACCCCGCCGTGCTGGCGTTCGTGCGCGAGTACGAGGGGGACCTGGTCATGTGCGTGAACAACTTCTCGCGGTTCGCGCAGCCGACCGAGCTGGACCTGCGGCAGTACGGCGGGCGGTACCCGGTCGAGCTGATCGGCGGGGTGCGCTTCCCGTCGATCGGCGAGTGGCCCTACCTGCTCACCCTGGCCGGGCACGGCTTCTACTGGTTCCAGCTCCGGCAGCCCCCGCGCCTGAGCGGGACCAGGCGGTCGAAGTAACGATCCGTCGCACGCCGCACACCAGCATGGACAGCACCACCAGACCCTCCGGGGGCGCGAGTTGACCCCCGCGCCCCCGGTGTTCTCTGCACCACCGCGTACGGAGAACAGCCCAACGGCCACCCACACGAAGGCGTGACACCCGAGCCGTGCTCGCGTGCCGCGACCGCCGCGCCGCCGCAATCCGGAAGACTGACGGACCCGGCCACGACCCGTCGGGCAGTCCGCGTGCTTCCGGGGAAAGGGAGCCATGTCCGAAACCTCCCGTTCTCAAGCCCACCTCCCGGGCGACGCCCCCGCCAGCGCGGCGGGCCCCCGGGGCACCGGGGCCCGGAGAACCACCCTGGGCGTCAGCGAACTCGTCCAGGCGGCCCTGCCACTGATCGCCGCGTGGCTGCCCACCCAGCGCTGGTACGCCGGCAAGGGGCGGCCGATCACCGGCCTCACCCCGGTGGTCGGCACCCCGCTGCAGGTCGGCGACCCGGCCCTGCTGCACCTGCTGCTGCGGGTCGAGCACGCCACCACGGCCGGCGCCCCGCACGGCGACATCTACCAGCTGCTGCTCGGCATCCGCTCCGGCGGGCTCGGGGACATCGGGCCCGGCCCCGTGCTCGGCCGGCTCACCCAGGGCCCGTACGACGGCGCGACCCTCTACGACGCGGTGCACGACCCCGAGCTCACCGGGCGGCTGCTGGAGCACCTGGCCACCGGCGACCGCTTCGGCGCGCTGTCCTTCCGCCGCACCCCCGGCTCCGGACTGCCCACCAACCTCCCCGGCCGCGCCTCCACCGCCGAGCAGTCCAACAGCTCGGTCATCTACGGCACCTCGTACATCCTGAAGCTGTTCCGCCGCATCCACCCCGGCACCAACCCCGACCTCGAACTCTCGCTCGCGCTCTCCCGGGCCGGCTCCACCCGCATCCCCCGGGTCGCCGCCTGGTTCGAGAGCCGGATGGAGCGCGCCGAGCCCGCCACCCTCGGACTGCTGCAGCGCTACCTGCCGGACGCCGAGGACGGCTGGGAGCTGGCCCTCGACCAGGTCGGCCGGCTCAAGGGCGACCGCTCCCCCGGCAACTTCGCCATCGAGGCCCACCGGCTCGGCCGGGCCACCGCCGAGGTGCACCGGGTGCTGGCCCGCTCGATGCCGGTCGCCCGGCTCGACCGCACCCAGACCGGGCGGCTGGCCGGCGCGATGGCCGACCGGCTGGACAGCGCCGTCGCCGCCGTCCCCGGGCTGCTGCGCTTCCGGGCCGCGCTGCGCACCGCCTTCCAACAGCTCGCCGACGCCCACCCGGACGGCCTGCCGGTCCAACGCATCCACGGCGACCTGCACCTCGGCCAGGCGATGCGCACCCCGCACGGCTGGGTGCTGCTGGACTTCGAGGGCGAGCCGGCCAAGTCGGTCAACGAGCGCCGCGAGCCCCAGCCGGCCCTGCGCGACGTCGCCGCGATGCTGCGCTCCTTCGACTACGCGGCCGCCCACCTGCTGGCCGGCGGCCCGGTCGACCCGGAACTGGCCCACCTCGCCGCCGCCTGGGCCCAGCGCAACCGCACCGCCTACTGCGCCGGCTACACCGCCGGCGGGGGCGCCGACCCGGCCGCCTCGCCGGAGCTGATGCGGGCGCTGGAGATCGACAAGGCGGTGTACGAGGTGGTGTACGAGGCCCGGCACCGGCCGAGCTGGCTGCCGATCCCGCTGGCCGCGATCAGCCGGCTGGCCCTGTCCGTCTGAGTCCCGTCCGTCCGAGTCCCGCTTCCCGACCGCCGCTTCCGATCACCTCTTCACCACTGCTTTCCGAGTCCCGCTTCCTGACCACCGCTTCCTGACCACCGCTTCCTGTTCCGCCCGCAGGAGTTCGCCCACCCCCGCCGCAGGAGGACCCCGCCGTGACGCCGATCGACCCGACCGGCCGCCCCACCCGCCCCGTACCGGCCACCTTCCTGGCCGGACCGCTCCCAGCCGAAGGGCGGGCAGCCGAAGGGCGCGCCGGCCGCGGGCGCGGGGCGCACCGGGCGGCCGAGGAGGAGGGGGGTGCCGGCACCGGCGCGGAGCCCCCGGCAGCCGTCCCATCCGCAGCCGCGGACCCCCTGGGGCCCGGGCGTCCGGCCCCCAGCGGGGCGCTGCGGCTGCCCGAGGCGCCGCTGCCGCCGGCCGAGGTCGACCGGCTGGTGGGCGGGCAGCACCACGACCCGCACGCCCTGCTCGGCGCGCACCCGGTGCACGGCGGCACGGCGATCCGGGTGCTGCGCCCGTTCGCCGAGCGGGTGGTCGTCGAGACCTCCCAGGGGCCGGCCGAACTCACCCACCAGCAGGGCGGGTTGTTCACCGGATTGGTGGCCGGCGGCGACCTCCCCGAGTACACCCTGCTGGTGACGTACCCCGGCGGCGAGCCGCTGCGCCAGTACGACGGCTACCGCACCCCGCCCACCCTCGGCGAACTCGACCTGCACCTGATCTCCGAGGGCCGGCACGAGCAGCTGTGGCGGGCGCTCGGCTCGCACGTGCGCACCGTCGACGGGGTGCCGGGCACCGCCTTCGCGGTCTGGGCCCCGAACGCCGTCGGGGTGCGGCTGATCGGCGACTTCAACCACTGGGACGGCACCGGGCACCCGATGCGCTCGCTCGGCTCGTCCGGGATCTGGGAGCTGTTCGTCCCCGGCCTGGCCGAGGGCACCACCTACAAGTACGAGGTGCACACCCGGCAGGGCTGGGTACTGGACAAGGCCGACCCGCTGGCCCGGGCCGCCCAGTGCCCGCCCGGCACCGCCTCGGTGGTCACCTCCTCCGGCCACGTGTGGCGGGACGGCGAGTGGATGGCCCGCCGGGCCCGCGCCGCGCACCACCGGGCACCGATGTCGGTGTACGAGCTGCACCTGCCGTCCTGGCGGCCCGAGCTCACCGACTACCGCGCCATCGCCGAGGAACTGCCCGGCTACCTGAAGGAGTTGAACTTCACCCACGTGGAGTTCATGCCGGTGATGGAGCACCCCTTCGGCGGCTCCTGGGGCTACCAGGTGTCCGGCTACTACGCCCCCACCGCCCGGCTCGGCAGCCCCGACGACTTCCGGTACCTGGTGGACACCCTGCACCGGCACGACATCGGCGTGATCGTCGACTGGGTGCCCGCGCACTTCCCCAAGGACGACTTCGCGCTCGCCCGCTTCGACGGCGAGCCGCTGTACGAGCCGGCCGACCCGCTGCGCGCCGAGCATCCGGACTGGGGGACGCTGGAGTTCGACTACGGCCGCAAGGAGGTGCGCAACTTCCTCGTCGCCAACGCGGTGTACTGGTGCGAGGAGTTCCACATCGACGGCCTGCGGGTGGACGCCGTCGCCTCGATGCTCTACCTCGACTACTCCCGCGAGGGCGGCGACTGGACGCCCAACCGGTACGGCGGCCGGGAGAACCTGGACGCGGCCGCCTTCCTCCAGGAGATGAACGCCACCGTCTACCGGCGCTGCCCGGGCGTGATCACCATCGCCGAGGAGTCCACCGCCTGGGACGGGGTCACCCGCCCCACCGACGCCGGCGGCCTCGGCTTCGGGCTGAAGTGGAACATGGGCTGGATGCACGACTCGCTGGTCTACATGTCCAAGGAGCCGGTGCACCGCAAGTACCACCACAACGAGATCACCTTCTCGATGGTGTACGCCTACTCCGAGAACTACGTGCTGCCGATCTCGCACGACGAGGTGGTGCACGGCAAGCAGGCGCTGGTCTCCAAGATGCCGGGCGACTGGTGGCAGCAGCGCGCCAACCACCGCGCCTACCTCGGCTTCATGTGGTCCCACCCGGGCAAGCAACTGCTGTTCATGGGACAGGAGTTCGCCCAGGGCGCGGAGTGGGACCACGAGCAGGGCCCGCAGTGGTGGGTGCTCGACGAGCAGTGGCCGGCCCACGGGGACCACCTCGGGGTGCGCCGGCTGGTCCGCGACCTCAACCGGTGCTACCTCGACACCCCGGCGCTGTGGGAGCTGGACAGCGTCCCGGACGGCTTCCGCTGGCTCGACGGCGGCGCCGCCGAGGACAACCTGCTCTCCTTCGTCCGGTACGCGACCGACGGCTCCCCGCTGGTCGCGGTCTGCAACTTCTCGCCGGTCGTCCGGCACGGCCACCGGGTCGGCCTGCCCCGGCTGGCGGGCCGCGAGCAGCTGTGGGAGGAGGTGCTGAACACCGACGCCGAGGAGTACGGCGGCAGCGGCGTCGGCAACTCGCACCCGGTCAAGGCCGAGCCGGTGGAGTGGGACGGCCAGCCCCGGTCCGCCGAACTGGTCCTCCCGCCGCTCGCCACCGTCTGGTTCCGTCCCGCCCGCTGAGGGCGCACCCCGCCGAACGCCCCGGTGTCCGCCCTTCCCGGCGGGCACCAGGGCGGGACCTCCGTCCCTTGCCCGAACCCCGCCGTTCTGCTCGCGGACGGCCGTTCGGGGTGCGAAGGTATGGTCGATATGACCACTTTCCGAGACGACGGGACGGAGACACCCACGTGGCGCGCAGCGTGTACGTGACCGGCATCGACCGGGGGGACGGCCGACAGGCGGTCGAACTCGGGGTCATGGAACTGCTCACCCGCCAGGTGGACCGGGTCGGGGTGTTCCGCCCGCTGGTGCACGCCGCCGCGCCCGGGAAGCCGGGCACGGACCACGTGGTCGAGCTGCTGCGCGGCCGCTACCGGCTCGACCTGCCGAGCACCGAGCTGTACGGCCTCACCTACGAGGAGGCCGCCGCGCTCAGGGCCGCCCTGGGGCAGGACGAGCTGGTCTCCGTCCTGGTCGACCGCTTCCACGCGCTGGAGCGGCGCTGCCAGGCGGTGCTGGTGCTCGGCACCGACTTCGCCGACACCGGCATCCCGGACGAACTGGCCTTCAACGCCCGCCTGGCCAACGAGTTCGGCGCCGCCGTGCTGCCCGTGGTCGGCGGGCACGGCGCGGACGCCGAGACGGTGATCGCCGAGGTGCGCAACGCCCACCGGGCGTACACCGACCTCGGCTGCCAGACCCTGGCGATGGTCGCCAACCGGGTCGCCCCCGGCGCCAAGCAGCGCATCCAGCGCACCCTCACCGAGAAGCTGCCGATCCCCGCCTACGTCATCCCGGAGGAACCGGCCCTGGCCGCGCCCACCGTCGCGCAGCTGGTCGAGGCGACCGGCGCCGAGGTGCTGATCGGGGACGCCGCCGGCCTCGCCCGGGACGTGCGCGGCTACGTCTTCGGCGGCGCCATGCTGCCCACCTTCCTGGACGCGCTGACCGAGGGCGCCCTCGTCGTCACCCCCGGGGACCGCGCCGACCTGGTGATCGGCTCGCTGGCCGCGCACGCCGCCGGCGCCCCGCCGATCGCCGGCGTGCTGCTGACGCTCGGCCAGCACCCCGGCCCCAACGTGATGGCGCTGGCCGCCCGGCTCGCCCCCGGCACCCCGGTCGCGGTCGTCCCCGAGGGCAGCTGGCCCACCGCCGCCCACCTGACCCACCTGGAGGGCAAGCTCACCTCGGCCAGCCCCCGGAAGGCCGAGATCGCCCTCGGCCTGTTCGAACTCCACGTCGACACCGCCGAGTTGACCAACCTGATCGAGGTCGGCCGGTCCGAGCGGGTCACCCCGATGATGTTCGAGCACGAGCTGCTGGAGCGCGCCCGGGGCGCCCGCCGGCACGTCGTGCTGCCGGAGGGCACCGAGGAGCGGGTGCTGCGCGCCGCCGAGATCCTGCTGCGCCGCAACATCTGCGACCTCACCCTCCTCGGCGAGGTGGACGCCGTCCGCCGCAAGGCCGCGGGCCTGAGCATCGACCTCCCGACCGAGCCGCCGACCGCCGACCGCGCGCAGGTGCGGATCGTCGACCCGGCCACCAGCCCGCTGCGCCGCCAGTTCGCCGAGCTGTACGCGAAGCTGCGCGCCCACAAGGGGATGACCGTCGAACTGGCCCTGGACGTGGTCACCGACGTCTCGTACTTCGGCACCCTGATGGTCCAGGAGGGCATCGCGGACGGCATGGTCTCCGGCGCGGTGCACTCCACCGCCGCGACCATCCGGCCCGCCTTCGAGGTGATCAAGACCTCGCCGGGCGCCTCGATCGTCTCCTCGGTCTTCTTCATGTGCCTGGCCGACAAGGTGCTGGTGTACGGCGACTGCGCCGTCAACCCCGACCCGGACGCCCAGCAACTGGCCGACATCGCCATCCAGTCCGCCGCCACCGCCGCCCAGTTCGGGGTGGAGCCGCGGGTCGCGATGCTCTCGTACTCGACCGGCACCTCCGGCTCCGGCGCCGACGTCGACAAGGTCCGCAAGGCCACCGAGCTGGTCCGCGAACTGCGGCCGGACATCCTGGTCGAGGGCCCGATCCAGTACGACGCGGCGGTGGACGCCCACGTCGCGGCCACCAAGCTGCCGGGCTCCGCGGTCGCCGGGCGGGCCACCGTGCTGATCTTCCCGGACCTCAACACCGGCAACAACACCTACAAGGCGGTCCAGCGCTCGGCCGGCGCCGTCGCGGTCGGCCCGGTGCTCCAGGGGCTGCGCAAGCCCGTCAACGACCTCTCCCGCGGGGCGCTGGTGCAGGACATCGTCAACACCGTCGCGATCACCGCGATCCAGTCGCAGGACCACAAGGAGCCCCAGGCATGAGCGAGCGAAGCGAGCTGACGATCAGAAGGTGCGTGTTCCGCGAAGCGACTGCCGAGCGCGGCGAGGTGGGCGCATGAGCGAGCGAAGCGAGCGAACGATCAGAAGGTGCGCGTCTCGCGAAGCGACTGCCGAGCGCAGCGAGGTGGGCGCATGAGCGAAGGTACCCGCGTTCTCGTGCTGAACGCCGGCTCCTCGTCGGTGAAGTACCAGCTGATCGACATGCTGGACGGGGCCAAGCTCGCCTCCGGCCTGGTCGAGCGGATCGGCGAGACCGGCGGGCGGCTGGTGCACACCCCGCGCGGCGGCGAGGCGCGCGAGAGCGTCCAGGCCTTCCCGGACCACTCCGCCGCGCTCAAGGCCGTCGCCGAGGAGCTGTCCGCCGACGGCCTCGGGCTGGACTCCCCCGAGCTGGCCGCGATCGGCCACCGGGTCGTCCACGGCGGCCTGCGGTTCACCGAACCGACCGTGATCACCGACGACGTGCTCAAGGAGATCCGCCGGCTGATCCCGGTCGCCCCGCTGCACAACCCGGCCAACATCACCGGCATCGAGGTGGCCCGCGCGCTGCGCCCCGACCTCCCCCAGGTGGCCGTCTTCGACACCGCCTTCCACGCCTCGATGCCCGAGTACTCGGCCCGGTACGCGATCGACAGGGCCGTCGCCGACCAGCACCGGGTGCGCCGCTACGGCTTCCACGGCACCTCGCACCAGTACGTCTCGCGGGCCACCGCCCGGCTGCTCGGCAGGGACCCGGCCGAGGTCAACGTGATCGTGCTGCACCTGGGCAACGGCGCCTCCGCCTCGGCGGTCAGCGGCGGCCACTGCGTGGACACCTCGATGGGCCTGACCCCGCTGGAGGGCCTGGTCATGGGCACCCGCTCGGGCGACATCGACGCCGGCGTGGTGTTCCACCTGCACCGGGTCGGCGGGCTGTCCGTGGACGAGATCGACGACCTGCTCAACCGCCGCAGCGGCCTGCGCGGGCTGTGCGGCGAGAACGACATGCGCGAGATCATGCGCCGGGCCGACGAGGGGGACGAGGACGCCAAGCTGGCGTTCGACTCGTACGTCCACCGGCTGCGCAAGTACATCGGCGGCTACTACGCGGTGCTCGGCCGGGTGGACGCGATCGCGTTCACCGCCGGTGTCGGGGAGAACGCCGCGCCGGTGCGCGCGGCGGCCACCGCGGGACTGGAGGAACTGGGCATCGCCGTCGACCCTGAGCTGAACTCGGTGCGGTCCGGCGAGGCCCGGATCATCTCCCCCGAGTACGCCCGGGTGGCGGTCGCCGTGGTGCCCACCGACGAGGAGCTGGAGATCGCCCGACAGGCCTTCGCGCTGGTGCACCGGGAACGCCGGGTGTCCGAGGACTGATACGGATCTGTCCCACTCCTCGGAACATCTCGTCGGCGATTCCTCCCGGTGCATGCCGAATGCACGTATAACACGAACGGATAGACTGATCCATATGCGCCGAGCGAAAATTGTCTGCACCCTGGGTCCGGCGACGGACTCCTACGAACAGCTGAAGGCCATCGTCGAGGCGGGCATGAACGTCGCCCGACTGAACATGAGCCACGGCAACCACGCGGACCACGAGGAGCGGTACCGCAAGGTCCGCCAGGTCTCGGAGGACACCGGCAAGGCCATCGGCGTCCTGGCCGACCTCCAGGGTCCGAAGATCCGTCTGGCGACCTTCGCCAACGGCCCGGTGACCGTCGACAACGGCGACGAGTTCACCATCACCACCGAGGACGTCCCCGGTGACCAGTACATCTGTGGCACCACCTACAAGGGCCTGCCCGGCGACGTGAAGCCCGGCGACCCGATCCTGATCAACGACGGCGTCATCGCCCTGGAGGTCGTCAGCGTCGACGGCCCGCGGGTGAAGACCGTGGTGGTCGAGGGCGGCGTGCTCTCGAACAACAAGGGCATCAACCTGCCCGGCGCGGCCGTGAACGTGCCCGCCCTGTCCGAGAAGGACAAGGACGACCTGCGCTTCGCGCTGCGCCTGGGCGTCGACATGATCGCCCTGTCCTTCGTCCGCAACGCGGACGACATCAAGGACGTCCACGAGGTCATGGACGAGGTCGGCATCCGGGTGCCGGTCATCGCCAAGATCGAGAAGCCGCAGGCCGTCGAGGCCATGGAGGAGATCGTCCTCGCCTTCGACGCCATCATGGTCGCCCGCGGCGACCTGGCCGTCGAGTACCCGCTGGAGCGGGTGCCGCTGGTCCAGAAGCAGCTGGTCACCCTGGCCCGCCGCAACGCCAAGCCGGTCATCGTCGCCACCCAGATGATGGAGTCGATGATCCACGCCTCGCGCCCGACCCGCGCCGAGGTCTCCGATGTCGCCAACGCCATCCTGGACGGTGCCGACGCGGTCATGCTGTCCGCCGAGTCCAGCGTCGGCAAGTACCCGGTCGAGACCGTCCGCACCATGAGCCGGATCTGCGAGAAGGCCGAGGAGGAGCTGCTCTCCCAGGGCCTCCAGCCGCTCAACCCGGGCCGCAAGCCGCGCACGCAGGGCGGCTCCGTCGCCCGCGCCGCGTGCGAGCTGGGCGACTTCCTGGACGGCAAGGCGCTGGTCGCCTTCACCAAGTCCGGTGACACCGCCCGCCGGCTGTCCCGCTACCGTTCGCCGATCCCGGTGATCGCCTTCACCCCGGACTCCGCCACCCGCAACCAGCTCTCGCTGAGCTGGGGCGTCGAGGCGTACGTCACGGAGCAGGTGGCCACCACCGACGCGATGGTCGCGCAGGTCGACCGGGAGCTGCTGAAGATGGGCCGGCTCGGCGAGGGCGAGACCGTCATCGTCACCGCCGGTGTCCCGGTCGGCGTTCCCGGCACCACCAACATGGTGCAGGTGCACCACCTGGGCACCCGGAGCGAGTGAGCACCCGTACGGCCCGAACGCCCGTGGGGCGGTCCTCCTTCCCGGAGGGCCGCCCCGCGGGCCTTGTGGCGCCGGGTACGCACTGCCGCCCGGACTACTTGTCGCTGTAGGGGGCGTCGTCGTTGAACAGGCGCATCCCGGGGATGCGCAGGGTGCCGCCGAACTGACCGGCCTGCTTGGCGGTGACGCCGGTCAGCTCCAGCTCCAGCGGGATCGGGATGGCGCCGATCAGGTCGTACAGCCAGCGCGGCAGGGTGTCCGGGGTGAGGGTGATCTCGCCCAGGTCGAACACCGGGATGCCGAGCACCTTGGAGAGGTGGCCGGACAGCCGCTCCACGTACATCGTGACCGGGCCGTTGCGCATGGTCGAGGTGGAACCCGGGGCGCCCTGGACGTGGAAGGTCACGCCGTTGCCCTCCAGGGTGGACATGTCGAGGTTGTCGATGTCCACGCTGTCGACCACGAACTTCAGGACGCGCTTGGTGCCGGTCGGGGTCCGCACGTCGTAGACGCCGTGGAAGGCCGCGCCGTGCAGGGCGAGCCGGCTGGTCTTCAGGGTCCAGTTCTGCTCCGGGACGACGTGTCCGGGGGCGGCCGCGGCGGCGGTCAGACCCCGGGTGTCCACATCGCAGTTCGGGTCCTCGGTCGGCGTGGCGGACGGGGTGCCGGAGGCGCCCTCGGAGGGCGTCGCCGGGGCGTCCGCGGACGGCTTCGCGGAGGGCGCCGGCTTGCCGCCCGCCCCGCCGCTCGACGTGGCGGCGGGCGAGGGCTCGTCGGCGGCGGGCGGGGCCGTGGACGGCGCGGCCTGCGGGGCGGCGGCCTTGGCCCGCGGCTGGGTGGCCTGGGCCGGGGCGGTCGGGGCGGTCGGGGTGGTCGGAGCGGCCGGGCCGCCGGGCGCCGCCGGGGTGGTGGGGGCACCGCTCGGGCTCTGGCTCGGCGAACCGTTCGGGTTGAGCAGCCGGCTGACGCCGCCGACGAGGTCGTCGATCAGCCCGGCCTGGGCCGCCGTTCCGGTGCCGCTGCCGGTTCCGGTGCCGCTGCCCTGGAGGACCGCGCTCGACGCGCCCGCGCCACCGGTGGCGGCGGAACGGACGGCGGACTGCTGGGCGGGCGTGCCGGTGGCCGACGGCTTGACCGGCGAGGTGGGCTGCCCGGTCGGCGCGGCGCTCGGCACCTGGCCCGGCACCGAGCCCGGGTCGGTCGACGGGCCGGCCGGGGACGCGGTGGCCGGGGGCGTGGTGGCCGGGGCCGAACCCGGCGCGCCGGACGGACCGGGCGGCGGCTCGGGCAGCTCGCTCTTGGGCACCGGCGTCTCGACCGGCGCCACGTCCGGCACCGCGGCCGGAGCGGTGCCGCAGGGCTTGCCCGCCGCGGACTCGGCGACCGCCGGGTTGGGCGTGTAGGCGGCGGCCATCAGCAGTGCGGTCGGCACCGCCGCCATGGCCAGCGCCCGGCCTCTCAACCGGGCCCGTACGGGCGTGCGCGGGGCCGCGTGCCGGCCGGAGCGCTGCGCGGGGACGGTCGTACCGTCGGCTTGCTCGGCCGGCCCGGTCACCGTGCCTCCTCCTGGTCCACGGTGCCGGCCTGCCGCGGCGCGGCCTGGGCGGGCAGCTCGGCGGTGGGCGCCTCGACGGCGGGCCCGGTGGCGTTCTCGGTGGCGTTCTCGGCAGCGACGCTCTGTGCCACGGCGTTGTCGGCCGCCGCGTCTTCGGCGCCGCCCTTGCCGCGGCGTCGGCGCCGGCCCCTGGCGGCCTCCGCCTGCGCCGTCTCGGGCAGCGGCGCCCAGGAGACCATCAGCCCGCCGCCGATCAGGCCCGGCAGCAGGGCCAGTCCGAAGCCCGCCAGGTTGGAGACCGGGATCGAGACCAGCGTCAGCAGGGTGGTGGCGATGCCGGCGAAGACCCGCACGGCCGGCTGGAACCAGGCCGTCAGCCCGAGCACGATCAGCAGCACGCCGATGATCAGCGCCCCGGCGCCCCCCGTGGTGGCCATGGCCACCGTCATGCCGCCCAAGGAGAGGTGGGCGTAAGGGAAGTACATGATCGGGACGCCGGCGATCATGGCCAGCAGACCGCCGTAGTACGGCCGCGTCCGGCGGAACGTACGGAACACCCGGCGCAGCCACTGGGCGGGGTTCTCGTGCTCGGCGGGCCGGTAGGAGGCAAGGGCGCTGGACACGGTGCAGCTCCTCGATGGTGTGAACGAGGGATGGACGAGACGCGGGATCCGGGGACGGCGTACGCGCCGCCCCCGGTCCCGCAGGTGCCGTCACGGCGGGCGGGCCGGGTTCGGTCCGCCCGCCGTCAACGGCCTAGTAGCACTCGCCGGTACCGTCGGTGTGCAGCGCGAGCTTCAGGCCGGAGAGCCGGAAGGTGCCGGCCGAGGTGGCCCAGGCGGTCTGCTGCACGTTGTACAGGTCGGCCTTCTCGGCGGCCTGGGCGAAGCCGGTCGCGCCGGTGGGCAGGCCGCCGAGCTTGGACTTCCAGCCCTGGGTGGCCTCGCCCTTGAGGGTCGAGGCGTCCTGGCCGATGTTGATGTTGCTGAACTCGGCGTCCGCGTTCAGCTGGTCGAGGTCGATCAGCAGGTTCTTGGCGTAGACCTGCTTCTTGACGTCGTCGCTGTTGCCCGCCTCCAGGCGCAGGATGATCTTGGGCAGCTTCCACGGCAGGCCGGGGATGACGTTGGGGTCGGTCACCACGGACTGGCACAGGCCCTTGATGGTGGCCTCGTCGAAGGCCGAGACGGCGACCGGGTGCGGGGTTCCGTTCTGCTCCGCGTCGATCGAGCCGAACTGGGCGAAGTTCTTGCCGTGCAGCTCCGGCGTGGTGACCTTGAAGCTCTGGCCGGACACGCTGAACGAAGCCGCCAGCGCGTTGTTGGCGATCGACATGCCGACCATCGCGGTGGCCGCGACGCTCGGGACCATCACCAGTGCGAAGCGCTTCCAGCGGGTCTTGCCGTAGGTCTGGGACATGCGAGTCCTCCTTCTAGGACGTACATCTCCGGCTCCCGGCGGTGCGTCCCGCACCGGTGGGGGCCTGGGATGGGAGAGAGCTACGTCCTCGGTAGCGGAGAGCGCCTTGGGCGTCGTCGGACGCGGGAACGGCCTGCCTGCGGCGGGCCTCCCGTCCAAGCACCGGCCGTCCTTGCGGGGCGGCGGGCAGGACCGACGACATCGGCGATCACCCCCGAGCGACAACCAGCGACCGCGCAGGGCCGCGCGGCCGGTCGAAGGACAGGAACCGCCGTGGGACCGCGGATACCCCCCTGCCCTCCCTCCCGCCGGCCGGGGCCGGCGGATCACCCGGTGGGGATCCCGCGCTCCGCGTGGCCGACCGGGTCGGCGGGTGTGGAGTCTGGGACCGGGCGTGGCCGATCGTGCTTGAATCCCGGGCGAAGCACAAGAGGTTCCTTACTGACGGGTAATGCAACATCAGGTGGCGTTGATCATGGGATCGGCCCCAGTTGCACCCTGCGTGACGCCTTGAAGGAATCGTGACGGCTGAATCCACCGGAAACAGAAGCGAAACACCCGCGGATGGTCACACATGGTGACTATCCGCGGGTGAAATCAAGATTTGGTAAACCTCTGTCCGGTTGACCGGATTGTCGCCAAATCACCAGGCGACACCGCAGGTCATCCGCCGTGCCAGACGGCGCGCCCCGGCCGGGCGCCGAGCGGACCCGGGCCCGGCCTGAACCGGCGTCAGAACAGCACGCGCGCCAGCGCCGTACGGGCCGCGACGACCCGCGGGTCCTCCGGGCCGATCACCTCGAACAGCTCCAGCAGGCGCAGCCGGGCGGTGTCCCGGTCCTCGCCGGCCGTCCGCCCGACGGTGGTCACCAGACGCCCGAAGGCGTCCTCGACGTGACCGCCGACCAGGTCCAGGTCGGCCGCCTTGAGCTGGGCCTCGACGTCCTTCGGGTCGGCCGCGGCCGCCGCCCGGACGGCCTGGAGGTCCAGACCCTCGATCCGCTTCAGCAGCTCGGCCTGGGCCAGGCCCAGCTTGGCCTCGGTGTTGCCCGGCTGCTCGGCCAGCACGTTCTTGTACGCCTGGATGGCGCCGCCCAGGTCGCCGGCGTCCAGCGCCTCGTGGGCGGCGGACAGCGCCGGGTCCTCGGGGCGCTGCGGGGCGGCGGCCCCGGCCTCGCCCGGGGCGGCCGCACCGCCGGCCACGCCGGCCACGCCGAAGCGCTGCTCGGCGACCAGGATCAGCTGGTCCAGGATCTTGCGGATGTTGGCGGCGCTCTCCGCGCCCTGGAACAGCGGCACCAGCTGGCCGGCCACCACGGCCATCACGGCCGGGATGCCCTGGATGCCGAACTGCTGGGAGAGCAGCGGGTTGGCGTCCACGTCGATCTTGGCGAGCACGAAGCGGCCGGCGTACTCCTCGACCAGGCCCTCCAGGACCGGGCTCAGCTGCTTGCAGGGCCCGCACCACTCGGCCCAGAAGTCGATGACGACCGGCACCTCGGTGGAACGCTGGACGACCTCGGTCTCGAAGGTGTCCTCGGTGACGTCGATGACGAGCTGGTGGGCGGACGGGGCCGGGGCGGCTCCGCCCGACTCGGCGGCGGCGGCCTGGCGGGCCCGCTCGGCCCTGGCCTGCTCGGCCTTCTGGGCGGCTTCGCCGGCCGCCTTCACTGCGGCGAGGTCGACCGCGCCGCGCAGGGCGGAGCTGTTGAGACGCGAATTCCGTGGCTGCATGGCACCATCCTCCCCCGTCCGCACTGCTCGCGGGCACCAACCTCCGGAAAGTCGCCCCGCGCGGGGCGCGCGGTGCTGGTTCCCTGGCCTCGCGCTCGTCCCCCGGTAGCCTGGACCGTTCGGCGCGGATCCCCACCCGCGCCCGCGCCGCTCCCGTCCCACGGGACGCGGCGCCTGGTTGTCGCTGCTTTCGCTACGAGTCGTAGCGTAACTGGAGGCGGTGCCCCGCCCGCAAGCCCCACCGGCGGTTCGGGGACGTGAGCTGCCCCACTTTCCCGGGCCGCCCCGCTGCCCGAACGGGCGAACAGTCGCTACCGTTACCAGCCCCACCCAAGTTACTTACCAGTAAAGCGCAAGGAGGCCCGGTGCCGGCCGCCCAGCCCCCAGCGACCCCGGACCGCACGGAGAGCACGGAGAGCACGGGCCGGGTGCGGCCCGACCCGGCCGGCCGGGTCCCCGAAACGGCGGGCACCGCCCGGGCCAAGGGCCGCCCGCGCAGCGCCGCCGCCGACCTCGCCATCCTCGACGCCACCCGCGAGGCACTGGCCGAACTCGGCTGGGGCGGACTGACCATGGGCCACGTCGCGAGCCGCGCCGGGGTCGCCAAGACCACCCTCTACCGCCGCTGGCCCTCCAAGAACGAGCTCGTGGTGGACGCCGTCGCCAGCCTCTTCGACGAGCTGGTGATGCCCGACCTCGGCAGCCTGCGGGCCGACATCGAGGCCGTGGTCGCCCAGTTCGCCGACCTGCTGGCCCGCCCGGAGACCCAGACCGCGCTGCTCGCGCTGTTCGCCGAGGGCACCCGCGACCGGCAACTGC
Source organism: Kitasatospora sp. NPDC032121 (assembly GCF_055580145.1). Classification (NCBI taxonomy): domain Bacteria; kingdom Bacillati; phylum Actinomycetota; class Actinomycetes; order Kitasatosporales; family Streptomycetaceae; genus Kitasatospora; species Kitasatospora sp. NPDC032121. The sequence continues at coordinate 94,416 of NZ_JBVILX010000004.1, forward strand.
GGTGCCGGATCCGCGAGTCCATCGTGGACCCGCAGAAGCGGCTGGTCCGCCAGGGCCGGGCGGCCGCCCAGGCGCGCGGCGAGCTGGACGGGGACACCGACAGCGCGACGGCCCGCGAGGAGGTCGACATCATCTTCGACACCATCGCGGGCGCCGTCGAGCACCGCGTCCTGGTCAGCGGTGAGCCGATCACCCCGGAGTGGACCCGCCGCTTCACCGACCTGCTGCTCGGGCCGCTCACCACCTGCTGAGGACGCCCGGGCACGGCGCGGCCGCCCGTACGGGTTCCGTACGGGCGGCCGCTCGTCGGCCGCGGCCTCGGAAGGCCACCGCCGGGGCCCTCAGAAGGCCGCGTTCTCCTGGTACGTCCCCCACTCCTGGCGCAGCGCGTTGCAGATCTCGCCCAGCGTCGCCTCGGCGCGCACCGCGTCCAGCATCGGCGGGATCATCGACTCGCCCGAGCGCGCCGCCGCCAGCATGGCGTCCAGCCCGGCCCGCACGGCCGCCTCGTCCCGGGCCGCCTTGCGCTCCCGCAGCACCCGGACCTGCTCGCGCTCCACCTCGTGGCTGACCCGCAGGATCTCCAGCTCCGGGGTGACGCTGCGCGGGTGGCAGTTGACGCCGACCACGCGCTTGTCGCCCTTCTCCACCGACTGCTGGTACTGGAAGGCCGCCTCGGCGATCTCCCCGGTGAACCAGCCCTCCTCGATGCCGCGCAGGATGCCGGAGGTGATCGGGCCGATCTCGTGGTCCTCGCGGCCCTTGTCCAGGATCCGCCGGAAGATCGCCTCGGCCTGCTCCTCGATCCGGTCGGTCAGCGCCTCCACGTACCAGGAACCGCCCAGCGGGTCGGCCACGTTGGCGACGCCGGTCTCCTCCATCAGCACCTGCTGGGTGCGCAGGGCGATCTCGGCGGCCTGCTCGGAGGGCAGCGCCAGGGTCTCGTCCAGGGCGTTGGTGTGCAGCGAGTTGGTGCCGCCGAGCACCGCGGCCAGCGCCTCGACGGCGGTGCGGACCACGTTGTTGTACGGCTGCTGCGCGGTGAGCGAGACGCCGGCGGTCTGGGTGTGGAAGCGCAGCCACTGCGCCTTGTCGGTCTTGGCGCCGAAGCGCTCGCGCATCCAGCGGGCCCAGATCCGGCGCGCGGCGCGGAACTTGGCGATCTCCTCGAAGAAGTCCACGTGCGCGTCGAAGAAGAAGGACAGGCCGGGCGCGAAGACGTCCACGTCCAGGCCGCGGGACAGGCCCAGCTCGACGTAGCCGAAGCCGTCCGCCAGGGTGTACGCCAGCTCCTGCGCGGCCGTAGCCCCGGCCTCGCGGATGTGGTAGCCGGAGACCGACAGCGGCTTGTACGCGGGGATGCCCTCGGCGCAGTAGGCCATCAGGTCGCCGATCAGGCGCAGGTGCGGCTCGGGGGCGAAGAGCCACTCCTTCTGCGCGATGTACTCCTTGAAGATGTCCGTCTGGAGGGTGCCGTTGAGCACCGCCGGGTCCACGCCCTGGCGCTCGGCGGCGACCAGGTACATGCAGAAGATCGGCACGGCCGGGCCGCTGATCGTCATCGAGGTGGTGACCTCGCCGAGCGGGATGCCGTCGAACAGCACCTCCATGTCGGCGGCCGAGTCGATGGCCACGCCGCAGTGGCCGACCTCGCCGAGCGACTTCGGGTCGTCCGAGTCGTAGCCCATCAGGGTGGGCATGTCGAAGGCGACCGAGAGGCCGCCGCCGCCCGCGTCCAGGATCATCCGGTAGCGCTCGTTGGTCTGCTGCGCGTTGCCGAAACCGGCGAACTGGCGGATGGTCCAGGTGCGGCCCCGGTAACCGGTCGGGTGCAGACCGCGGGTGTACGGGTACTCGCCCGGCCACCCGATCCGCTCGAACCCCTCGTAGGCCTGCCCGGCGGGCGGGCCGTAGACCGGCTCGACCTCGTCGCCGGAGAGGGTGGTGAAGTCCGCGTCGCGCTTGCGGGCCTTGTCGTAGCGCTGCTGCCAGCGCTGCCGGCCGCGCTCGATCTCCTCGGCGTCCATGACCCGAACTCCGCTCCGTACGGCCGCCACTGCGACGGGCGGCACAGCTAGTAGGACGTCCTAACAATTTACTCGGACGTCCTAGTACTTGTCGATGGATGATCGCCCGCGTGGCCCGAAAAGCGCCGGAAAGCACCCGGAAGGCATCCGGAAACCGCTCGGACGGCCGGGAAGGCCTTCGAGGCCCCGGGGCCCGGGAGGCCCAAGGAGGCCCGGGAACGCCGGAGCGCCCCTCCCCCCTGGCAGGGGAAGGGGCGCTCTCGGAACGCGCGGACGGTCGGGATCAGACCCCGGCCGGCTGGCGGGCGCCGTCGCCCGCCGGGAGCTTCCCGGCGGCCTCGCGGGCCACCTTGCGCTCGAAGACGAAGGAGAGGAAGGGGATGCAGCCCGCGGCCAGGGTGAGCACCAGCCGGCCCATCGGCCACTTCAGCTTCTGCCCGAGCATGAAGGTCACCACGAAGTACCCGATGTAGAGGTAGCCGTGCAGCATCGCGACGTACGTGGTCACGTCCTGGGCGGCGTCGAAGCCGTACTTCGCGACCATGAAGCCGCAGAACACCAGCAGTGCCACACCGGTCGCGACGGCCAGGGCCCGGTACCAGCCCAGCAGGGGGGTCGCCTTCATGATCTTCCTCGACTCGCTCGGCAGTATCGGCCGGTACGCCCGGATCCGCGCACCGCTCACACGAGGGTAGCCGCCTTCACGCGCTCCCCTTCGCAGCCCCCTCGTCGGACTCGATGAAGTCGCCGGCGGCCACCCTCAGCGGCCGGAGCAGGTCGAAGACCTCCCGGCACTGCTCGGCGCCGTACCCCTCCAGCCCGAACTCCATCGCCATCAGCTCCCGGGTCGCCTCCTCGACCACCTCGCGGCCGCGCCGGGTGATCGTGGCCAGCACCCCGCGGCCGTCCAGCGGGTTGGGGCGGCGGGCGACCAGGCCGGCCCGCTCCAGGCGGTCGACGGTGTTGGTGACGCTGGTCGGGTGGACCATGAGCCGCTCGCCGATCTTGGAGAGCGAGAGCTCGCCGGTCCGGCTGAAGGTCAGCAGCACCAGCGCCTCGTAGCGGGCGAAGGTCAGCCCGTACGGCTTGAGCACCGCGTCCACCCGGGAGAGCAGGATCTGGTGGGCGCGCATGATCGAGGTGATCGCCGCCATCGAGGGGACTCCGCCCCAGCGGCGGGTCCACAACTCGTCGGCGCGGGCGATCGGGTCGAAGTCGAGAGCGAGGGGCTTGGCCACCTCCTTACCGTACCGGCGGACGGGGCGCGCGTTACCAGGCGTCCCTGATGGTGGACAAGCGCAGCACGTGGCGGGAACCCGCCAATGGGACGGCCAGGTCCATACCAGGACATTGCGCCGGTGTGAACGCGCGGCACCCGCCCCCCGGCGTACCGGGGTTGGCCTCCGATCGCTCCGCCACCCCCGCCGGCAGGCGTCGGTTCGGACGGTAACCCATTGCGGGAACGGGCGATCCGACCCCTTTGTCCGTCCGTTCACAATCCTTCACCCTGGCGGGACTTGGCCAATTCATGAGCAAGACCTGTCATTTGAATTGCTTGATTGTCATGCTTTCGGCCAACCCCGTTCGGTAGCCACCACCCCCACCCACCGGTGGCGCAGCCGCCCCGACCGCACGGGACCCGCACGTCAGCGCCCGTTCCGCCCCGCAGGTGCCGATCCCGGCCCCCCGGAGCGCGGCGCGACCGCGTCCGCTCGCGGTTTCCCGGAAGGACTCGTTCGTGAAGCGAAAGCTCGCCGCAGTCGCCGTACTCTCCGCCACCGCCCTGCTCACCGGTGTCGTCCAGGTGAGCACCGTGGCCGTCGCGGACCCCGCCCCGCACTCCTCCGCCGCGCAGCGCGCCGACCTGCTGGCCCTCGCCAACGGGCAGGCCGGCAAGGTCGCGCACGCCCTGGCCCTGGGCGGCCAGGAGCAACTGGTGGTCAAGGACGCGCAGGTGGACGCCGACGGCACCCGCCACCTCCGCTACGAGCGCACCTTCGCCGGCCTCCCCGTCCTGGGCGGCGACCTGGTGGTGCACCAGAAGGCCGACGGCACGACCACCTCCGTGGACAAGGCCACCGGCGCGACCATCGCCCTGCCGAGCCTCGCCCCGCAGATCCCGGCCGACCAGGCCGCCGCCCAGGCGACCGGCGCCGTGCAGTCCACCGTGGGCATCGCCGCCGACGAGGACGAGTCCCCGCTGACCGCCGTCCACCAGACCGGCAAGGCCGAGCTGGTCGTGTGGGCCACCGACGGCAACCCGCGCCTGGCGTACCGCACCACCGTCGAGGGCGAGCGCGCCGACGGCACCCCGAGCCGCCAGCTGCTGGTCACCGACGCGGCGAGCGGCGAGGTGCTCTCCAGCCACGAGCAGGTGCGGACCGCCGCCGGCACCGGCAAGGGCGTCTTCGTCGGCACCGTCCCGCTGACCACCACCCAGAGCGGCAGCTCCTACCAGCTGAAGGACGCCACCCGCGGCGGGCAGGCGACCTACACCCTGAAGGGCAAGACCTCCGGCTCCGGCACGCTGGTCGCCAACACCACCAACAGCTTCGGCAACGGCCTGGCCTCCAACGCGGAGTCCGCCGCGGTGGACGCCCAGTACGGCGCGGCGGCGACCTGGGACTTCTACAAGAACACCTACGGCCGCAACGGCATCAAGAACAACGGTGTCGGCGCCGCGAGCCGGGTCCACTACGGCTCCAACTACGTGAACGCGTTCTGGGACGACTCCTGCTTCTGCATGACGTACGGCGACGGCACGAGCAACACCCACCCGCTGACCGCGCTGGACGTGGCCGGCCACGAGATGAGCCACGGCGTCACCTCGGCCACCGCCAACCTCAACTACTCCGGCGAGTCCGGCGGCCTCAACGAGGCCACCTCGGACATCTTCGGCACCATGGTCGAGTGGTACGCCAACCTGCCCGCCGACAAGCCGGACTACCTCATCGGCGAGCAGATCAACATCAACGGCGACGGCACCCCGCTGCGCTACATGGACAAGCCCTCCAAGGACGGCGCCTCGGCCGACTACTGGTCCTCCACCGTCGGCAGCAAGGACGTCCACTACTCCTCGGGCGTCGCCAACCACTTCTTCTACCTGCTCGCCGAGGGCAGCGGCGCCAAGACCGTCAACGGCGTCAGCTACAACAGCCCGACCTCCAACGGCTCGACCCTCGCCGGCATCGGCCGGGACAAGGCCGCGGCCATCTGGTACCGCGCGCTGACCACCTACTTCACCTCCACCACCAACTACGCGGGCGCCCGCACCGGCACCCTGAAGGCCGCCGCCGACCTGTACGGCGCGACCAGCGCCGAGTACAACGCCGTCGCCGCGACCTGGAGCGGCGTCAACGTCAACTGACGCACCGCGCAGGCGCATCGGGCGCCCGGGTCCTCCTGCCGGAGGGCCCGGGCGCCCGCCCGTTCCGGACGGCCGGGGCGGACGGCCGAGGCGGACGGGCAGGGGCCGACGGGCGGGGCGAACGCGCGGGGGCGGACCGCTGTCAAGGCCGTCCGGCTGGCGGAGTCCCGCCAGGGGGACGAACCGCCCAAACCCGGCAGCGGGCGGCAACCGAACCATCCGTACCGGGACTGGCGGTTCCTGGCCAATCCCCGAAGACGCCTGTCCATCCCTGCCAACAATTGTCATGCTTCTGACCAAGTCCCGTCCGACGCGTCGCCGCCCCACCCACTTCCGGCGGAGCGTCAGGAACCGCGCGGGACCGGCACGTCCGCGCCCTACCGCCCCCAAGGCGCCAACCCCGGCGCCCCGGTACGCGGCGCACCCGCACGCACCCGCGGGTCTCGTGGAAGGAACCCCGTACGTGAAGCGAAAGCTGACTGTCGGAGCCGTACTCTCCGCCACCGCCCTGCTGGCCGGCGTCATCCAGATCGCCGCCGCCCCCGCCCAGGCCGCCGCCCCCTCGCCGGCGCAGCAGCAGTCCGCGCTGCTCGCGCTGGCCTCCGGGCAGAGCGCCCCGGTCGCCCGGGCCCTCGCCCTCGGCGGCCAGGAGCAGCTGGTGCCCAAGGACGTGGTGGTCGACAAGGACGGCACCCGGCACCTGCGGTACGACCGGACCTTCGCGGGCCTGCCGGTGATCGGCGGCGACCTGGTCGTCCACCAGAAGGCCGACGGCTCGGTGAAGTCCGTCGACCGGGCCTTCGCCGGGCAGCTGTCGGTGCCCAGCCTGACCCCGGGCCTCGCCGCACCCCAGGCCGCCGAGGCGGCCACCGCCGCGGTGCGGGCGACCGTCGGCATCGCCGCCGACGCGGACGGGGCGGCGCTCAGCCGGGTCGACGGCGCCGGCGCGCCCGAGCTGGTCGTCTGGGCCGCCGACGGCAGCCCCCGGCTGGCCCACCGCACGGTGGTCCAGGGCCAGCGCGCGGACGGCACCCCGAGCCGCCAGGAGGTGATCACCGACGCCGCCACCGGCCGGGTGCTCGCCACCGACGAGAAGGTGCAGACCGCCACCGGCACCGGCAAGGGCGTCAACGTCGGCACCGTCACGCTGACCACCACCCAGAGCGGCACGAGCTACCAGCTCAAGGACGCCTCCCGGGGCAACCAGTCCACCACCGACCTCAAGGGCGGCACCTCGGGCAGCGGAACGCTCTTCGCCAACACCACCAACAGCTTCGGCAACGGCCTGCCGTCCAACCGCGAGTCCGCCGGCGTGGACGCCCAGTTCGGCGCGGCGGCCACCTGGGACTACTACAAGAACACCTTCGGCCGCAACGGCATCAAGAACAACGGCGTCGGCGCCGCGAGCCGGGTCCACTACAGCACCAACTACGTCAACGCGTTCTGGGACGACTCCTGCTTCTGCATGACGTACGGCGACGGCTCCGGCAACACCCACCCGCTGACCGCGATCGACGTCTCCGGCCACGAGATGAGCCACGGCGTCACCTCCGCCACCGCCGGCCTGATCTACTCCGGCGAGTCCGGCGGCCTCAACGAGGCCACCTCGGACATCTTCGGCACCATGGTCGAGTGGTCCGCCAACCTGTCCGTCGACCCGGGTGACTACCTGATCGGCGAGAAGCTCAACATCAACGGCAACGGCACCCCGCTGCGGTACATGGACAAGCCGTCCAAGGACGGCGCCTCGGCCGACTACTGGTCCTCCACCGTCGGCAACAAGGACGTCCACTACTCGTCCGGCGTCGCCAACCACTTCTTCTACCTGCTCGCCGAGGGCAGCGGCGCCAAGGTCATCAACGGGGTCAGCTACAACAGCCCGACCTCCAACGGCTCGACGGTGACCGGCATCGGCCGCACCAAGGCGGCCGCGATCTGGTACCGCGCGCTGACCGTCTACATGACCTCCACCACCAACTACAAGGCGGCCCGCACGGCGACCCTGAAGGCGGCCTCCGACCTGTACGGCGCGACCAGCACCGAGTACAACACGGTCGCGGCGGCCTGGAGCGCGGTGAGCGTCAACTAGCCATCCCCGGTAAGAAACGGCGACAGGCTGCCGCGGCCCTTTGGGAGAGGAGGCCGTGGCAGCCTGTCGACCGTCCACGAGGGGGTCGGGATCAGGCGGTGGCGGGCTTCGGCTCGCCCCGCTCCTCCTTGGCCAGCATCCGCTCGGCGAAGAAGCCGCCGGTGGGCAGCACCGCGAGCACGAACAGCAGGACGCCGCGCTTGGCGTCCCACTTCTGCGTCTGCCAGGCCTGGATCCAGAAGACCACGTACAGGATGAACAGGATGCCGTGGACCATGCCCATCACCGGGACGGCGTCGAACGAGGTGGTCCGCTTCAGCACCGAGCAGATCAGCAGCAGGATGAACGAGACCCCTTCGGGGCCGGAGACCAGGCGCAGGCGGTGGACGGCGCTGCTGTTCACGATGGATACCTCGATACGGGGGTGGGCGGCGCGGGCGCGCTTGTGAAGCGACTCACAAGCATTCGGCCATTATCGCCGAGCGGACGTGCGGCCCCCCGGCCGGGGGTGGCCACCGTGCCCGATCTCACAGCGCTCCGGCCGCCCTGTCACAGCTCTGTGCCGGAACGCCACCGAGCGCGACCGCCCGCCCCCGGGAACCCCTATCCTGCTGCCCGCGCGCCCACCGATCCGGACGCGCGACGCAACGCACACGGGGGTGCCACCACATGTTCAAGCGCGACTGGGACCGCAGGACCTGCGCCAAGCGCGGGCACATCACCTACGCGCCGACGGAGCCCGAACTCGCCTCCCGGCTGCACGCCTCGACCGCCCTCGGCGACGCCTGGCGCTGCCTGCGCTGCGGCGACTTCGCACTGGGCGCCCCGCACGGCTCCGGCCCGGCCGAGGACGCGCCGCTGGTGCCGCGCGGCAAGGCGCTGCGGGACCTGTTCATCCTGCGCTTCCTGGCCGTCGAGCGGGTACTGCGCGGACTGCTGATCATCGTGATCGCCTGGGCGGTGTGGAAGTTCTCCAACAGCCAGGACGCGGTGCACCGGGTGTTCGACGAGAACCTCACGGTCTTCCGGCCGGTCACCGACCACTTCCACTGGGACCTCGAACACGCCCCGATCGTGGAGACGATCCGCAAGACCTTCGACTTCAAGAAGAGCACCCTGCTGATCGTCGCGGGCGCACTGGTCGCCTACGCGGTGGTCGAGATCGTCGAGGCGGTCGGCCTCTGGCTGAACAAGCGCTGGGCCGAGTACCTGACGGTGGTCGCCACCGCGGCCTTCCTCCCGCTGGAGGGCTACGAGCTGAGCCACCACGTCAGCGCGCTGAAGATCTGCACCCTGGTGCTGAACATCGCGGCGGTGCTCTGGATCATGCTCTCCAAGCGGCTGTTCGGGCTGCGCGGCGGCGTGGTCGCCTTCGAGGCGGAGCGCCACTCGGCCTCGCTGCTGGAGGTCGAGCAGGCGGCCGGCACCGTTCCGCGCCCCGGGCACGGGGCGCACGCCCGGGCCTGACCGGGGGCGCACGCCCGGGCCTGACTGGGGGCGCGCGCGCCGGTCCGACCGGCGCGTTTGTCGCAGGCTGGTACCAGTTGGCCCGCGCGCTCTCCCCCAGCCGCGGCCGCAGCGGCTAGATTGCGGCCGTGGCACAGTTCAGACTCCAGGGATCACGCGTACTCGCCGTCGAGTTGGGCGGGGACGCGGTCAAGGCGCGACACGGTTCGATGGTCGCCTACACCGGGCAGATGGCCTTCAAGAAGCTGACCGGCGGCGGGGACGGCCTGCGCGGCATGGTCACCCGCCGGCTGACCGGCGAGAAGATGACGGTCATGGAGGTGAAGGGGCAGGGCACCTGCTACTTCGCCGACAAGGCCACCGAGATCAATCTGGTCCGGCTGAACGGCGAGACGCTGTACGTCGAGTCGGACAACCTGCTCTGCACCGAGGCCACCCTGCACACCGGCACCAGCTTCACCGGGCTGAACGGCATGTCCTCCGGCAACGGCCTGTTCACCACCAAGGTGGAGGGCCACGGCTGGGCGGCCGTCACCTCCAACGGCCCGGCCGTCATCCTGCGGGTCGACAAGAGCATGCCGCTGCGGGTGGACCCGGGCGCGTACGTGGCGCACACCGGCACCCTGCAGCGCAGCCTGAAGTCGGGCGCGGGCTGGACCACGTTCATCGGCGAGGGCGGCGGCGAGGCCGTCCAGATCGAGTTCACCGGCGAGGGCCTGGTGTACGTCCAGCCGTCCGAGAAGGTCACGGTCGGGGGCGACGTCTGATGGGCTTCACGAAGATCAACGGCAAGATGGTCGAGGCCCAGGTGGTGCCCGGCCAGCGGCTGTTCAGCCAGCGCGGCGCGATGCTCGCGTACAGCGGCGACGTCCGCTTCACCCCGAACATCACCGGCGGGCAGGGCGGGGTGATGTCGATGATCGGCCGCCGGGTGGCCAACGAGGACACCCCGCTGATGACCGTCGAGGGCCAGGGCCGGGTGATGTTCGGCCACGGCGGCCACCACGTCCACGTGATCGACCTGTTCGGCGACACCCTGTACGTCGAGGCGGACCGGCTGCTCGCCTTCGAGGGCACGCTGCGGCAGTCCACCATGTTCATGGGCTCGCAGGGCGGGGTGATGGGCATGGTCCGCGGCCAGGTCACCGGGCAGGGCCTGTTCACCACCAAGCTGGAGGGCCAGGGCTCGGTCGCGGTGATGGCCCACGGCGGCGTCTTCGAGCTGCCGATCGCCCCCGGCCAGTCGGTGCACGTCGACCCGCAGGCGTACGTGGCGCACCGCGGTGACGTGCGCAACAAGCTGTCAACGGCGCTGGGTTGGCGCGACATGATCGGCCGCGGCTCGGGCGAGGCGTTCCAGCTGGAACTGTCCGGGCAGGGCGCGGTGTACGTCCAGGCGAGCGAGGAGAAGCTCTGATGTCCTACCCGCCGCAGCCCCCGTACGGCTCGCCGCACGACCAGCCGACCCAGCCCGGCTTCGCCGTCCCGCCGCCCCCGCCGAACTACGGCCCGCAGCCGGGGCAGGGCTACCCGCCGCCCCCGCCCGGGGGCTACCCGCCCCCGCCGCCCGCCCACCAGCCCCCGCCGCCCCACCAGCAGCCGTACGCGCAGCAACAGCCGTACGCCCAGGAGCAGTTCGGCGGCCCGGTGGCCCCGCTGCCGACCGGCCACGGCGGCGCCGGGCCGGTGGTGTGGGACGCCCACAGCCTGCCGGCCGGCGACAACGTCAACCCGTACGCCTTCTCGGTCGAGCTGAACGGCTCGTACTTCCTGCAGAAGGGCAAGATGGTCGCCTACTACGGCGACATCACCTTCAAGGGCGTCGGCGCCGGGGCGGTCGACCGGCTACTCGGGCAGCACTTCAACTCGCCGATGCACGCGGCGGACTGGGTGGTCGCCGAGGGCCGCGGCAAGCTGGTGCTGGCCGACCGGGCGTTCGACCTCAACTCCTACGACCTGGACGACGGCAACCTGACTGTCCGCTCCGGCAACCTGCTGGCCTTCGACCCGACGCTGCGGCTCAAGCAGTCGATCATCCCGGGCTTCCTGACACTGATCGGCACCGGCCGCTTCGTCGCCGCCTCCAACGGCCCGGTGCACTTCGTCGAGCCGCCGATCCGGGTGGATCCGCAGGCGCTGGTCGGCTGGGCGGACTGCCCGGCGCCGTGCCACCACTACGACCACGACTACATGCACGGGCTGATCGGCGGCCTGCGCCGGCTGACCGGCATCGGCGGCGCCTCCGGCGAGGAGCACCAGTTCGAGTTCATCGGCGCCGGGCAGGTGCTGCTGCAGTCGAGCGAGAAGCTGATGGCGGAGCGGTCGGTCGGGCAGGTCGGGGCCGAGGCGGGAGTGCCGGTCGGCGGCGTGCCGACCCAGCCGGCCGCGCACGGCGGCGGGAATCCGAACCTGCCGGGCCTCGGTAACCTGGGCGACCTCGGCCGACGTTTCGGCCTGTAAACTTGTACAAGATTGAACTAAATCGGCTATGCTAGTGGCCATGGAATCGCACACGATCGACACTGCGGACACCCCTCCGTCGCAGCCCGAGGAGGAGACTCCCTGGCTGACCGCCAGGGAGCAGCGGATGTGGCGCGCCCATCTGGAGGTCGCCAAGCTCCTGGAGTACCAGCTCAGCCGCGAACTCCAGCCGCACAACCTCGCGATCAACGACTACGAGATCCTGGTCGTGCTCTCCGAGGCCCCGGAGCGCCGGATGCGGATGACCGACCTCGCGACCGCCACCCTCCAGTCGAAGAGCCGCCTCTCCCACCAGATCACCCGGATGGAGAACGCCGGTCTGGTCCTGCGCCAGGACTGCCCGGGCGACCGCCGCGGCCTCTACGCCCACCTCACCGAGCAGGGCTGGGAGACCATGCAGCGGGTCGCCCCGGACCACGTGCGCAGCGTCCGGGCCCACTTCATCGACCGCTTCAGCCAGGAGCAGCTCGACGACATGTACCAGGCCCTCGCCCCCATCGCCGAACACCTCCGCGGCCTGCGCGGCAAGCCGTAGCACCCGCGCGCACGACGACCGCCCCGCCGCGATCCCGATCGCGGCGGGGCGGACCCGCATGCGGTTGAACAGGCAGGCCCGGGCGCTCGCCCGACCGCTCCCCCAGCGACCCGGGCGAGGGCGGAGAGTACCGACACCTCGAAGAAGTCCCGGTCGGGTTCCGGGGCGGGCCCGCGTGGTTGCACGCGGCCCCGCCCGGTTTTGGGTCATTCATTCGGGCTTCGCTGCCCCGCCGGACTCATCCGGCGGGGCAGCGGAGAGTAGCTGCGATGAACCCAATGACCCTCTCGGTTCTGCGCAGGAAGTCGGATCGGCCGACTTCCTGCGCAGAAAAGGGCGTCGCCGCTTCGGCTGGGCCGAAACGGCGACGGAGTGGGTGGGGGATCAGCCCGCGGTGAGGCCCGCGACCAGCTCGTCGGCTGCGCCGTACGGGTCCAGGGCGCCCTCGGCCACGCGGTCGGCCAGGGCGGCCAGGTGGCGGTCGCCGCGCAGGTCGCCGATCCGGGCGCGCAGTTCGGCCAGCGCGATCGCCTCGATCTCCTCGGCGGCCCGGCGGCGGCGGCGCGCGGCCAGTTCGCCGTGCTCCTCCAGCCAGGCGCGGTGCTTCTCCAGCGCCTCGACCACCTCGTCCACGCCCTCGCCGCGGGCCGCGACGGTCTTGACGATCGGCGGCCGCCAGTCCCCCGGCTCCCGGGCCTCGCCGAGGCCCAGCATGTGGTTGAGCTCCCGCGCGGTGGCGTCGGCGCCGTCCCGGTCGGCCTTGTTGACCACGAAGACGTCGCCGATCTCCAGGATCCCGGCCTTGGCGGCCTGGATGCCGTCGCCCATCCCGGGGGCCAGCAGCACCACGGTGGTGTCGGCCTGGGCGGCGACCTCGACCTCGGACTGGCCCACCCCGACCGTCTCGACCAGGATCACGTCGCAGCCGGCCGCGTCCAGCACCCGCAGGGCCTGCGGCGCCGCCCAGGAGAGCCCGCCGAGGTGGCCGCGGGTGGCCATCGAGCGGATGAACACCTCGGGGTCGGTGGCGTGGTCCTGCATCCGGACCCGGTCGCCCAGCAGCGCGCCGCCGGAGAACGGCGAGGACGGGTCGACGGCCAGCACCCCGACCCGCTTGCCGAGCCGCCGGTAGGCGGAGACCAGGGCCGAGGTGGAGGTGGACTTGCCGACCCCGGGCGAGCCGGTCAGGCCCACCGTGTACGCCCGCCCGGTGTACGGCGCGAGCGCGGCCATCGCCTCCCGCAGCTGCGGCGCGGCGTTCTCGACCAGCGTGATCAGCCGGGCGACCGCCCGCGGCCGGCCCTCCCGGGCCTGCTCGACCAGCGTGGCGACATCGATCATCAGGAGCTCCTAGCGCAATGCCGTCGAATGCCGAAAGGGGCTGCGGACCGCAGTGACGCGGTCCGCAGCCCTGGGGATCAGATCCCGCCGGTCAGGCCTTCGGGACGCGCACGATCAGCGCGTCGCCCTGGCCGCCGCCGCCGCACAGCGCGGCCGCGCCGACCCCGCCGCCGCGGCGCTGCAGCTCCAGCGCCAGGGTCAGCACCACGCGGGCGCCGGACATCCCGATCGGGTGGCCGAGAGCGATGGCGCCGCCGTTGACGTTGACGATGTCGGAGGAGACGCCCAGGTCCTTCATCGACTGGTGGGCGACGGCCGCGAACGCCTCGTTGATCTCGATCAGGTCGAGGTCGGCGACCTCCAGGCCCTCCTTGGCCAGCGCGTGCTTGATCGCGTTGGACGGCTGCGACTGGAGCGAGTTGTCCGGGCCGGCCACGTTGCCGTGGGCGCCGATCTCGGCGATCCAGCTCAGGCCCAGCTCCTCGGCCTTGGCCTTGCTCATCACGACCACGGCGGCGGCGCCGTCGGAGATCTGCGAGGAGGTGCCGGCGGTGATCGTGCCGTCCTTGGTGAAGGCCGGGCGCAGCTTGGCCAGGCCCTCGACGGTGGTGTCCGCGCGGATGCCCTCGTCCTGGCTGAACAGGACCGGCTCGCCCTTGCGCTGCGGGATGGCGACCGGGACGATCTCGGCGTCGAAGACCCCGTCGGCCTGCGCCTTGGCGGCCCGCTGGTGGGAGGCGGCGGCGATCTCGTCCTGCGCCTCGCGCGGGATGCCCAGGCGGGTGTTGTGCTTCTCGGTGGACTCGCCCATCGGGATGTTCTCGTAGGCGTCGGTGAGGCCGTCGTGGGCCATCGCGTCGAGCATCGCGATCGCGCCGTACTTGAAGCCCTCGCGGGACTTCGGCAGCAGGTGCGGGGCGTTGGTCATCGACTCCTGGCCGCCGGCCACCACGATGTCGAACTCGCCGGCCCGGATCAGCTGGTCGGCCAGCGCGATGGCGTCGAGGCCGGAGAGGCAGACCTTGTTGATGGTCAGCGCCGGGACGTTCATCGGGATGCCGGCCTTGACGGCGGCCTGGCGGGCCGGGATCTGGCCGGCGCCGGCCTGGAGCACCTGCCCCATGATCACGTACTGGACCTGCTCGCCGGTGATCCCGGCCCGCTCCAGGGCCGCCTTGATCGCGACGCCGCCGAGGTCGGCACCGGAGAAGCCCTTGAGGGAACCCAGCAGGCGGCCCATCGGGGTCCGCGCACCGGCAACGATCACAGAGGTGGTGTTGGTCATGGGACGGGCCCCTTCGCACGTCGTGGCCAGGTGAGGATGCGCTCAATGTACTGACCTGTTACCCGCCCGTCACCGGAGCGACGGTGTGATCGAGCGCACTGGCACCATCCAGTCAACACCGTGCCGACCCGCCCCGGGTGAACCACCGCCCGTGTGAGCAGGCTCGCACGCCCGGCACTGGCGCCCGTCGCGGGCCATGCGCTGCACTGGGTGCACCTTCCCGCCACCACCTTCTCCCACCACCGGAGGCCGTCGTGCTGACCCGCATCGACCACATCGGCATCGCCTGCCGAGACCTCGACAAGACGGTCGAGTTCTACCGCGCCACCTACGGCTTCGAGGTCTTCCACTCCGAGGTCAACGAGGAGCAGGGCGTCCGCGAGGCGATGCTCCGGATCAACGGCACCGACGACGGCGGCGCCTCCTACCTCCAGCTGCTGGAGCCCACCCGGCCCGACTCCACCGTGGCCAAGTGGCTGGAGAAGAACGGCGAGGGCGTGCACCACATCGCCTTCGGCACCGCCGACGTGGACGGCGACTCCGAGGCCATCCGGGACAAGGGCATCCGGGTCCTCTACGACCAGCCGCGGATCGGCTCGATGGGTTCGCGGATCACCTTCCTGCACCCCAAGGACTGCGGCGGCGTGCTGACCGAGCTGGTGACCTCCGCGCAGCAGGGCCACGACGAGCACTGATCCCCTCCCGGACCGCCCCCGGGGCGCCCTGCGCCCCGGGGGCAGCCGACGCCTCGTCGGTCATGACCCGTCAGTAACCTGGCGGAAGAGCCGGAAAACACCCCTGCGGCCATTCCCCCGCAGTGCGCTCCCACTACAATGCCCAGGTGCGCGAAGGCTCCGGGGGACGGAGGCGACGGGCACGGCCGAAGACAGGCCAGTCCGCCCGCCGGCGGGCGGCCCGTCGCAAGGGGAGTCCATTACGCGGGCACGGCTGAACAGTCGCAAGACGGATCTGTCACCATTCTCCACAAGGCAAGAGTTCGCCCAGGAGTCCACCCGGACGGGGGAACGCGGAACCCCGCGCTCCCACGCCCCGGACTCCGACGACCGCGGCGGGCGGCCCCGGCATGACGGGGGACCGTCCACCGGCTGCGGATGCAAGGAGCCAGTCGGACCGGCACCCGGGATACGGGAGCCCGGCACCGGCCGGGTCGAGGACGCGACCAGGAGATGGATGGGACCGCGGAGTGCGGGGCAACGACCGCTACGAGGTTGACGATCACCTCTCCCAGTTCGAGGCCGAGATGGGTCGGACTCGGAAGGAGCGGGACAAGGCAGTCGAGCACGCCGAGGACCTCGCCTACCAGGTTGAGGTGCTGCGGGCGAAGCTGCACGAGTCCCGCCGCATGCTCGCCCAGCCGCGCGCCTTCGACGCCGTCTCCGGCCAGGCCGAGCAGATGCTCCGCACCGCCGAGATGCAGGCCCAGCAGCTGCGCGCCGACGCCGAGCGCCAGCTGCGCGACTCCCAGGCCGCCACCCAGCGGATCATGGCCGAGGCCGCCGAGCGCACCGCCCGGCTGGAGGCCGACCTCGCCGCCCGCCGCCGCCAGCTGGAGGACGAGCTCGCCGAGCTGCGCCGCTCCGCCGAGCAGCACGTCAACGGCTGGGCCGAGCAGACCAGGGCCGGCTCCGAGCAGGAGGCGCAGCGGCTGCTCCAGGAGGCCCGCGCCGAGGCCGAGCGGATGGTCGCCGCCGCCCGCGCGGAGGCCGTCGCCCTCTCCGACCAGGCCCGCGCCCAGACCGCCGCCGACGTGGACGCCGCCCGCGGCGAGGCCCAGGCCGCCGCCGAGGCCGCCCTGCAGCGGGCCCAGAACGACGCCGAGCGCCTGCTGCGCGCCGCCTCCGAGCAGGCCCAGCAGGCCGGCGCCCAGGCCGCCGCCGACGTGGACGCCGCCCGGGGCGAGGCCCAGCAGCAGCTGGCCGCCGCGCACGCCGCCGCCGAGGGCCAGCTGGCCGCCGCCCACGCCGAGATCGGCCGGCTCAAGGCGCAGGCCACCGCCGAACAGGAGCGGGCCGAGCAGCAGCTCGCCGCGGCCAAGGCCGAGATAGACCGGCTGCGCGCCGAGGCGATCGCCGAGGCGGAGCGCACCCGCCGCGAGGCCACCGAACTGCGCGCCCAGGCCGAGCAGGCCGCCGAGCGGCTCCAGGCCGACGCCGAGGCCGCCGCCGAGCGCCGGGTCGCCGACGGCGAGGCCGCCAACGAGCAGCGCTCGCAGACCGCCCGGGCCGAGGTGGCCCGGATGGTCGCCCAGGCCACCCAGGAAGCCTCGGCGATCCGCGCCGAGGCCGAGGCCGTCCGCGCCGAAGCCATCACCAAGCAGGCCGAGGCCGACGCCGCCAAGGCCGCCGCGGCCGAGGAGAGCGAACGGCTTCGGGCCACCGCCGAGTCGGTGGCCACCCAGCTGAAGGCCGAGGCCGAGGCGGCGATCGCCGAGCTGCGCGCCCTGGCCGAGCGGGACGTCGCCGAGCTGCGCGCGCAGGCCGAGGCCGACGCCCGGCGACTGCGCGGCGAAGCCGAGGAGGAGGGCAGGGCGGCCGGCGCCAAGGACGCCACCGTCCACCTCGCCAAGGCCGCCAAGACCGCCGAGGAGATCCTCGGCCGGGCCAACAAGGACGCCGAGACGGCGCGCGGCGAGGCCGCCGCCGAGGCCGAACGGATCCGCGCCGAGGCCGCCGCCGAGGCGCAGCGGCTGCGCGAGCAGGCCCAGGCCGCCGTCGAGCAGGCCCAGAACGCCGCCCTGGACGACGCCGCCGCGATCCGCGAGCGGATCGAGCAGATGCAGGACGAGGCGGCCCGGCTGCGGGCCGAGGCCGAGGAGCTGCGCGCCCAGGCCGCCGCCGAGGCCGACCGGGTGCGCGGCGAGGCCCGCCGGCAGGCCGTCGTCCAGATCGAGGAGTCGGCGAAGAACGCCGAGGAGCTCCTCACCAAGGCCAAGGCCGACGCGGACGAGCTGCGCGCGGGTGCCGCCGGGGAGATCGAGCGGCTGCGCGAGCAGGCCCAGGAGCAGGCCGCCGAGACCCAGGGACGGGCCGAGCAGACCCTCACCCGGGCCCGCGCCGAGGCCGAGAAGATCACCCGGGCCGCCGAGCAGCAGGGCCAGGACGCGCTCGCCGCCGCCAAGGCCGCGGCCGCCGAGAACCGCGCCGCCGCCGAGCGCGAGACCGCCGAACTCCGGCGCGACGCAAGCGAGTTCGACCAGCGGGTGCGTGCCGAGGCGACCGCCGCGGCGGAGGCCCTGACCACCGACGCGCAGGCCGAGGCGAACGCCGTCCGGGACGCCGCGGTGGCCGACGCCGAGCGGGTGCGCACCGAGGCCGACACCGAGGCCGCCCGCGCCCGGGCCGAGGCCGAGGCCGCCGCGAACGCGCTGCGCGAGGAGAGCCTGCGCGAGCGCGAGGAGGCCGCCGAGGGGCTGCGGCGGGAGCGCGAGGAGACCTCCGAGCACCTGGACGCCGCCGAGGCCGCCCGCGAGGAGGCCGAGGAGGCCGCGGCGCGGACCCGGGCGGAGGCCGAGCAGGCCGCCGCGGAGCTGCGAGCCCTCGCCCAGCGCGAGACCACCCAGCAGCGCGAAGCCGCCGAGGCCCACGCCGACCGCGTCCGCACCGAGGCCGAACAGCACGCCACCGACCTCACCGAACGCACCGCCGCCGAGACCGCCGAGGTCCGCGAGGCGGCAAACAAGCACGCCGCCGAGGTCCGCGAGGCGGCAAACAAGCACGCCGCCGAGGTCCGCGAGGCGGCGAACAAGCACGCCACCGAGGTCCGCGAGGCCGCCGACACCTACGCCGCCGAGCAGCACACCGCCGCCGACACGTACGCCGCCGAGACCCGGGCGGAGGCCGAGCAGGCCGCCGCAGAGCTGCGCGCCCTCGCCCAGCGCGAGACCACCCAGCAGCGCGAAGCCGCCGAGGCCCACGCCGACCGCGTCCGCACCGAGGCCGAACAGCACGCCACCGACCTCACCAAGCGCACCGCCGCCGAGACCGCCGAGGTCCGCGAGGCGGCAAACAAGCACGCCGCCGAGGTCCGCGAGGCGGCGAACACGTACGCCGCCGAGGTCCGCGAGGCCGCCGAGGCCTACGCCGGCGAACAGCGCACCGCCGCCGACACGTACGCCGCCGAAACCCGCGAGCAGGCCGACGCCTACGCGACCGAGCAGCACACCGCCGCCGACGAGGTGCTGGAGCGCGCCGAGGCCACCGCCGAGCAGCGCCGCGCCGAGGCCGTCAAGGACGCCAAGGCCACCCGCGAGAAGGCCGCCGCCGAGCTGGCCCTGGCCAACGAACAGGCCTCGACCGTCCGGGCCGAGGCCGGCCGCGAGCTGTCCGAGGCCCGCGCCACCGCCGACGGCATCCGGGCCGAGGCGACCGCCGAGCTGGAGCAGGCCAAGGCCGACCGCGCCGAGCTGATCGCCGCCGCCAAGGCCGAGGGCGCCGAGCTGGTGGCCGTCGCCGAGGAGGAGGCCGCCGAGGTCCGCCAGTCGGTGGCCGGCATGCACGAGGCCGCCGCCGAGCAGATCGCCGCGCTCAAGGCCGCCGCCGAGGAGGAGGCCGCCGAGGTCCGCGAGGCCGCCGAGCAGGACGCCACCGAGCTGCGCGTCCTCGCCGAGCGCGAGACCACCGAGCAGCGCGAGGCCGCCGACGCGTACGCCGCCGAGCTGCGCGCCCTGGTCGAGCGCGAGGCCGCCGAGCAGCGCGAGCTCGTCGACCGCGAGACCGCCGACCTGCGGGCCCGTACCGAGGCCGAGACCACCGCCCTGCGCGAGCAGACCGAGCTGGAGCTGGCCGCCGAGCGGGAGGCCGCCGAGAACGAGCTCGGCCGGCAGCGCGCCGAGGCCCTGGCCTACGACGAGCAGCTGCGCGCGGACGCCGAGGCCGAGCTGCGCGCCGCCCAGGAGGCCGCCGAGCAGCTGCGCGCCGACGCCGAGGCACAGGCCGCCCGTACGGTGGCCGAGGCCGAGGCCCAGGGTGCCCGCAGCATCGCCGACGCCGAGGAGCTGTCCGCCGGCCTGCGCGCCGAGGCCGACGAGTACGCCCTCGCCACCCGCACCCTGGCCGACGAGTACGACTCCGCCACCCACTCCCGCGCCGACGCCTACGACGCGCAGACCCGGGAGGCCGCCGAGCAGTTCGACAAGGCCACCCGCGACCAGGCCAAGTCCGTCCTGGAGAAGGCCTTCGCGGACGCCGAGGCACTCGGCGAGGACGCCCAGACCACGGCGCTGGCGACCACCGCCGCCGCCGAGGAGCAGGCGGACGCGATGGTGGCCGCCGCCCGCAAGGAGGCCGACCGGCTGGTCGCCGCGGGCGAGGCGGCCGGTCAGGCCGCGGTCGAGAAGGGCCGTTCCGACGCGGACGCCCTGCTCGCCGAGGCCCGCCGGGACGCGACGGCGATCCGCGAGCGCGCCGAGGAGCTGCGCGAGCGCACCGACGCCGAGGTCGAGGCCCTGCACGAGCGCGCCCGCAAGGAGAACGCGGCGGCCATGAAGTCGGCCGGCGAGCGGGTGGACGCGCTGGTGACGGCCGCTCAGGAGCAGCTGACCGAGGCCGAGGAGCAGGCGGTGTCCACCGTCGCCGAGGCCGAGGACCGCGCGGCGGCCCTGGTCGCCGCGGCCGAGGACCGCGCGGCCGAGCTGACCTCGGAGGCCTCCGCGGAGGCCAGCAAGGTCCGGCTGTCCGCCGTCCGCAAGGCCGAGGGCCTGCTGAAGGAGGCGGAGACCAAGCTCGCGACCTCCACCGACCGGGCCGAGTCGCTCATCGAGAAGGCCGAGGCCAAGCTGCGGTCCTCGGAGGCGGAGGCCGAGGAGCGGCTGGACCGGGCCGCCGCCGAGGCGGAGAAGAGGCTGCGGGAGGCCGACGAGGCCGCGGACGAGCAGATCGAACTGGCGAAGGCGGAGGCCGAGCGGCTGCTCGCCGAGGCGAAGGCCGAGGCGAAGCGGGTCACCGACGAGGGCCGCCGCGAGCTGGACGAACTGGTGCGCCGCCGCAAGGACATCAACACCGAGATCTCCAGGGTCCAGGACGTCCTGTCCGCCCTGGAGGCGTTCGAGGCGCCGTCACCGGTCGCCCAGGCCAACGGGGGCAGCAACAAGAAGGACGGGGGCGCCAAGGCCGGTGCCGGAGTTGGCTCCCCCCGGGCGGGTGGCAATCGCTCCAAGAGCTCACCACCCGATTGAGCGGACATTGGCGGTCATTGTCCGTGAGAGAACGGCGTATCGCCGTCGACACTCCGGTACCGTGTCAGGATTCCCTCAACCACCTCAGCGGTTTGACGACAGGAAGCCCAGAACCCCATGAGCGACAGTCACTCCCCTCACGGCTTCGACCTGGTGCGCCGTGGGTACGAGCGCGCCCAGGTCGACGAGCGGATCACCAAGCTGGTGGCCGACCGTGACAGTGCCTTGACCCGGATCAGCGCGCTGGAGAAGCGCATCGAGGAGCTCCACCTGGAGACCCAGTCCGCCCAGGCGGCGGTCGTGGAGCAGGAGCCCTCCTACGCCGGCCTCGGCGCCCGGGTCGAGAAGATCCTGCGACTCGCCGAGGAGGAGGCCAAGGACCTGCGCGACGAGGCGCACCGCGCCGCCGAGCAGCACCGCGAGCTCGCCGAGGCCGCCGCCCAGCAGGTCCGCACCGAGGCCGAGAACTACGCCAAGGACCGCAAGGCCAAGGCGGAGGACGAGGGGCTGCGGATCGTCGACAAGTCCAAGAGCGACGCCGCCCAGCTGCGCGCCGAGGCCAACAAGGACGCCCAGAACAAGCGCGAGGAGGCGGACGCCCTCTTCGAGGACACCCGCACCAAGGCCGCCCAGGCCGCGCTGGAGTTCGAGACCAACCTGGCCAAGCGCCGCGAGCAGTCCGAGCGCGACCTGGCCGCCCGTCAGGCCAAGGCCGAGAAGCGCCTGGCCGAGATCGAGCACCGGGCCGAGCAGCTGCGCCTGGAGGCCGAGAAGCTGCGCACCGACGCCGAGCGCCGCGCCCGCCAGACCGTCGAGACGGCCCAGCGCCAGTCCGAGGACATCGTGGCCGACGCCAACGCCAAGGCCGACCGGATCCGCAGCGAATCGGAGCGCGAGCTGGCGGCGCTCACCAACCGCCGCGACAGCATCAACGCCCAGCTGACCAACGTCCGCGAGATGCTGGCCACGCTGACCGGCGCGGCCGTGGCCGCCGCCTCGCTGCCGACCGACGACACCATGGGCGTGCCCGCCCAGCAGTCGCGCTGACGCACACCGGCCGAACGGCACGACGGGCCCTCACCCCCGCGGGTGAGGGCCCGTCGGCTTTCGCGCCGTCATCGCCGCCGGCTCTGCCGGGCCCGTCGGGCCGGGGCCCTCACCTGGGGTAGGCGCCGTCCGGCCGCTGGTACCCGCTGCTGAGCTGGTTGCCCTCGTCGTCGGAGACGGTGCCGAACCAGGAGGTGCACCAGACCGACACCGAGTCCGGCCAGTACTGCACCTCGAAGGGGTGCCCGGGCCCGTAGTCGCCGTACGAGGTGACGATGAAGGTCTCCCCCGGGCGCATCCAGTAGTCCTCGCCGAGCGGTTCCAGCGTCAGCTCCACCAGCCCCTCGCCCCGGTTGGTCACGGGCATCCGGCCGGTCACCTCCAGTGCCGAGAAGTCCCAGGCCGCCGAGTCCTGGCTCTCCTGGCTCATCCGACGGCCACCCGGGCGAGCAGGGCGCGCACGACGGCGTCGAAGGCCCCGGGCGCCTCCAGGGCGCTCAGGTGGCCCACCCCCGGCAGGACGGTCAGTTCGGCGTCCGGCCTGGCCCGCAGCATCGCCTCGGCCTCCTCCGCCGCCACCAGGGCGTCCTGGGCGCCCGCCACGATCGAGACCGGCACCCGCAGGCCGGCCAGCACGTCCAGGGCGTCCGGGCGGGCCGCCATGGCCCGCTGGGCCCAGGCGACGGCGGCCGGCGGCGCGGCGGCGACCAGCTCCTGCACCCGCTCCACCAGGTGCTGCGAGTCCGGGCCGAGCTGCCCGGCCGCGACCTGCTCGTCCAGCAGCAGCTGCACGCTGTCCCGCGCGGTGACGGCGGCGGCGATCCGCTCCCGGTTGGCCCGTACGGCGTCGGTGTCGGCGGTGGCCCGGGTGTTGGCCAGCAGCAGGCCGGACAGCCGGCCGGGGTGGCGGCGGGCGAAGGCCAGCGCCACGTAGCCGCCCATGGAGAGCCCGCCGACCACCGCGCGCTCGATCCCGGCCGCGTCCAGCAGCAGGGCGAGGTCGTCCGCGACCAGGTCCAGCGAGGGCTCGTCGCTCCCCAGCGCGGTGCCGCCGAACCCCCGCTGGTCGGGGGCGAGCACGCGCACTTCGTCCCCGGTCAGCCCGGGCAGCTCGTCCAGTTGGGAGGACCACATCGAGGCGTTCAACGGAAAGGCGTGCAACAGCACGAGTGGTGTTCCGGTACCGCTCTCGCGGACCGACACTGCGGAGGGACTCTGGGTCATGCGCCCAACCTATTCCGGCACGCCCGGCGGGCCCACTCAGCGGGCCGCGATACCCCCTTTGTCCTAGCCTGGCAAGGAACTGAGGGAGCACGAATGATCGAGCTGCACGAGCTGACAAAACGTTACGGCAAGACCCTTGCGGTGGACCGCCTCAGCTTCCGGGTCCCCCAGGGCGTGGTGACCGGCTTCCTCGGCCCCAACGGCGCCGGCAAGTCCACCACGATGCGCATGATCCTCGACCTCGACCGCCCGACCGCCGGGCGGGTCACCATCGACGGCAGGCACTACGGCCAGCTCAGCGAGCCGCTCAAGTACATCGGCGCGCTGCTGGAGGCCAAGGCCGTCCACCCCGGCCGCACCGCCCGCGACCACCTGCTCTGGCTCGCCCAGAGCAACCGCATCCCCGAGCGCCGGGTGGACGAGGTGCTCGCCCTGGTCGGCCTCACCCCGGTCGCCCGCAAACGGGCCCGCGGCTTCTCGCTCGGCATGGGCCAGCGCCTGGGCATCGCCTCCGCCCTGCTCGGCGACCCGGAGATCATCATGTTCGACGAGCCGGTCAACGGCCTGGACCCGGAGGGCATCCTCTGGGTCCGCAACCTGATGAAGCGCCTCGCCGCCGAGGGCCGCACGGTCTTCGTCTCCTCCCACCTGATGAGCGAGATGGCCGTCACCGCCGACCACCTGGTGGTCATCGGCCGGGGCCGCCTGCTCGCCGATCTGCCGATGCCGGAGTTCATCCGGCGCAACTCCCGCTCCGCCGTACGACTGCGCGGCCCGGAGCCCCAACGGCTGCTCGACGTCCTGGCCGGGGCCGGCCTGCCGCACGAACCGGGCCCGGACGGCTCCTACGAGGTGGTCGACGGGGACATCGCGCACCTCGGCGAGCTGTTCGCCGGGCACGGCGTGGTGCTGCACGAGCTCAGCCCGCAGCAGGCCTCGCTGGAGGACGCCTTCATGCAGATGACGGCCGACGCGGTGGAGTACCACGCGGGCGAGGGGCCCGGCCGGGACGCGGCCGGCGCGCCCGCCGAGTGGGGCGCCGGCTGGAAGGCGGACGGCGCCCGGCAGACCACCACGGCACGGCAGGAGGAGATCTGAGATGGCGTCCTTCCCCGCGGTCCTGCGCTCCGAGTGGACGAAGATCCGCACCGTCCGCTCGACGCTCTGGACGCTCGCGCTGACCTTCGTCGTCACGGTCGGCGTCGGCGCGCTGCTGTCGCTGCTCACCAACGACAACTTCACCGAGTTCCGACGGCACGACCCCAACCCGTTCGACCCCACCAGCACCGCCTTCTCCGGCATCGTGCTCGGCGAACTGGTGATCATCGTGTTCGGCGTGCTGGCGATCGGCAACGAGTACAGCAGCGGCATGATCCGGCTCACCCTGGCCGCCGTCCCTCAGCGCGCCACCCTGCTCGCCGGCAAGCTGGTGGTGCTCGGCGCGCTCGCGCTGGCGGTCTCGGTGCTGACGGCCTTCGTCACCTTCTTCGCCGGCCAGGCGCTGCTCGGCTCGCACTCCACCGCGATCGGCGAGCCGAACGTGCTGCGCGCGGTGTTCGGCGCCGCGCTGTACCTGACGATGCTCTGCCTGTTCGCGGCGGGCGTCACCACCATGCTGCACAACCAGACGCTCGCGCTCGGCGTGCTGGTGCCGTTCTTCTTCCTGCTCTCGCCGATCCTCTCGGCGGTGCCGAAGGTCAAGACCCTGGCCCACTACTTCCCCGACTACGCGGGCTCCCGGATGACGCTGGTGTACGAGCAGCAGGGCCAGCCGTACGGGCCGTGGGCCGGCTTCCTGATCTGCCTCGCCTGGACGGCGGCGGCCCTGGTCGGCGGCGTGCTGGTGCTCAAGAAGCGCGACGCGTAGCCGGCCCCGCGACGCGCGGCGGCCCCCCGGCGGGCCGTCAGTACCGCGGAGCGCCGCGGCCCCGCAGCAGGTTGGAGGCCCGGCGCTCCCGCGCCCCCCAGCAGGCCCGGTGCCAGTGCCGCCGGTCGTCCACCCCCGCGCCGTGCGTCGGCCAGGCCACCACGTGGCCCATCCCCGGCGGGATCTCCTGGTCGCAGCCCGGGCAGCGGTAGAACCGCCCCGCCGTCCCGGCGACCGTCTGGACCACCCACTCGTCGCCCTGGTAGGTCTCGGTACGGCGCAGCGAACCGCCGAGCGGGGCGGTCGGCTCCGCACTCTCGTGGGGGGCGGCGCTCTTGATCCGGTTGCGGCGCGGCGACACGGCGGACTCCCTCTCCTCCTGGGCCTGGGTCGTCCAGCCTACGGCCGATCGGGCTACCCCATCGCCGCTCCTACCACGGCTCTGTCCGGTACTCCGGCGTTTTTGCCGAGATCCACCCGATCATCGGGGAAATCCAGGGTTCCGCGTGCCATTGGCACATGACATCGGATACCCACAAGGGGAGAAGGCGGGGCCCGCAGACCCTGCGCGCACCCGAGGAGGACCAACGATGAGCAAGACCAGCGCCCGCGCCGAGAGCGGTCGGCCCGCCCCCGGCCCGACGCTGACCTCCGTCCCCCCGGTGACGGCCGTCGCGGGCGAGCCGCTGCCGGCGACCCTGCGGGCGGGCGCGGTGCCGCCGTCCACCGGTCCGGTCCGGGTCGGCCTGTTCCTGCTGTCCGCGCAGTTCCCCGGACAGGACCACGGCGAGGTGCTGGAGCGCACCGTCAGCGCGGCCGTCGAGGCCGAACGCTCGGGCCTGGACAGCGTCTGGCTGGCCGAGCACCACTTCGTGCCGTACGGGGTGTGCCCGGACGCCGCCACGCTGGCCGCGATGCTGCTCGGCCGCACCCGCCGGATCGGCGTCGGTACCGCGGTCAGCGTGCTCTCCACCCGCCACCCGGTGGGGCTCGGCGAGCAGGCCGCGCTGCTGCACCTCACCTCCGGGGGACGGTTCACGCTCGGAGTGGGCCGCGGCGGGCCGTGGATCGACCTGGACGTGTTCGGTGGCGGCGTGGACGCCTTCGAGACCGGGTTCCCGGAGCGGCTGGACCTGCTGCTGCGCTGGCTGCGCTGCGCCCGGGTGGGCGCGGACGGCCCGCAGTTCGCCTTCCCCGAGGTCGCCGTGGTGCCCCGGGCCACCGAGCCGCTGCGACGGCCGGGCCTGGTCAGCTGGCTCGGCCTGGGCGAGCGGTCCGGCCCGGTGCGCTTCCCGCGCCAGCGCCGGGACGACGAGGGCCTCGGCGAGGAACTCACCGCCGACGGACGGCCGGTGGCCGGCCCGCCCGTGGTGGTCGCCTGCACCTCACCGGGCGGGGTGCGGCTGGCCGCCGAGCGAGGCCTGCCGATGCTGCTCGGCATGCACTCCGGGGACGACGACAAGCTGCGGATGCTGGAGCTGTACCGGACCGCCTGGCTGGCCGCCGGGCGCAGTGAGGAGCAGCTGCGACGGGTCGGCCGTCAGCACGTCGCGGCCGGGGTGGCCCAGGTCGACGACCGCGCCGCGGCGGCCCGCTCCACCCTGCTGAACGCGATGCCGGGCTGGTTCGAGTACGGGCTCGGCGCGCACCGCACCGTGGACGGCCGCGAGCGCAAGATGCGCGACCCGCGCCAGTACACCGAACTGCTCTGCGACCTGCACGCGGTGGGCACCCCGCGGCAGTGCGCCGACCGGCTGCTGGCCACCACCGAGCGCACCGGCATCCGGCGCTTCGCCCTGCTCGCCGAGGGCAGCGGCGACCAGGAGGCGACCCTGCGCAACATCGCCCGGCTCGGCTCCGAGGTGCTGCCGCAGCTCGGCTAGGTCCCGTCCGGGCCGGACCGCCGCCCCTCCCCCACACCCGGGGACGGGGCGGCCGGCGCCGCGGCGCGGTACGGCCGGGGGCTCAGCAGTCCCGCAGTTCCTCGGACTGGTTGAGCAGCTGCTCCCGGACCGAGGTGAAGCGGTCGTACCGCGCCTCGTTGGCCTCCGACGGCAGGAACACCGCCACCCGGTGACAGTTCTGGAACGCCAGCCGGACCCCGAAGTGGCGCTGGAGGGCGCCCCGGATGGCGTCGCTTGCGAGGGCGCGCAGCAGCTGGCCCCGGGCCTTCTCGCTGGGGGGCGGTACCTGGTTGTCGGCGAAGTCGGTGCCGTCGACCTTCGCCTGGGCGACCAACGAGCTGATCAGGTCCCAGGCGTACGGCAGCGAGACGCGGACGCAGTCGACGAATTCCCGCTCGTCGACCTCGCCCCGCTCGGCCTTCTCGAGCAGGGCCGGTGAGACGTCGAGCGACATGGATTCTCCTCTCGCGGTCCACCCGCGCGGCGCCCGGGTGGTCGTGCGTAGGTCAAGCTCACAGTGAGGGTGGCTGATTCGCGCGGGACGTCCGGAACACCGAGGGACAGGGGTTTCCGGCACCTTCGCGACAGCGGCGGCAGCACGGGACGTGACGTCCTGGACACCGAACGCGCTCAGAACAGCGTGGCAGTCAACGGCGCGACAGGCCGGTCATTCCTGCGGATTGCTTCGGAAATATGTTGCGCTGCACGGGATTGGCCGGATCCCGTCGGGTCGTTCATCTGAAGTCTCCATCCCCGTTGACAGCGATCCCGCGAGCGTGCCGTCACACACCGTAGCGACCCTAAGGGGGCGGCGCCAGACCTCGACGGGCGGGGAGCGGGACCACAGGCCCTCCATGGTGGACGGGTTCGCGCCTTCTTCACCCTGCCGTCGCGGAATCGCATCAACTGGCCCCGGTGGGCTAGCGTGGTCGACCGTGCGTCTCGTAATTGCCCGCTGCTCAGTCGACTATGCCGGTCGGCTCTCCGCCCATCTGCCCTCCGCCACCAGGCTGATCCTGGTCAAGGCCGACGGCAGCGTCAGCATCCACGCCGACGACCGCGCCTACAAGCCGCTCAACTGGATGTCCCCGCCGTGCGCCCTCAAGGAGGCCGACGGGGTCTGGACGGTGGAGAACAAGGCCGGCGAGAAGCTCATCATCACGCTGGAGGAGGTGCTGCACGACTCGTCCCACGAGCTCGGGGTCGACCCGGGCCTGATCAAGGACGGCGTGGAGGCACACCTCCAGGAGCTGCTCGCGGACCGGATGGAGGTGCTCGGTGCCGGCTGGTCGCTGATCCGCCGCGAGTACCCCACCGCGATCGGCCCGGTCGACATCCTCTGCCGCGACTCCGACGGCGCCACGGTGGCCGTCGAGATCAAGCGCCGCGGCGAGATCGACGGCGTCGAGCAGCTCACCCGCTACCTCGAACTCCTCAACCGGGACCCGCTGCTGGCCCCGGTCAAGGGCGTCTTCGCCGCGCAGGAGATCAAGCCGCAGGCCCGCGTCCTGGCCACCGACCGCGGCATCGGCTGCGTGGTGCTGGACTACGACGAGCTGCGCGGCATCGACGACGACAAGCTCAAG
Source organism: Kitasatospora sp. NPDC032121 (assembly GCF_055580145.1). Lineage (NCBI taxonomy): Bacteria > Bacillati > Actinomycetota > Actinomycetes > Kitasatosporales > Streptomycetaceae > Kitasatospora > Kitasatospora sp. NPDC032121. The sequence continues at coordinate 122,829 of NZ_JBVILX010000004.1, forward strand.
CTGTTCTGACCGCTCAGGACGGTCCCGGGGCGGCCGGACTGGTCGTCCCGCCCGGGGTCGTCGGCGATCCCGACGTGACAGGCGACGTCGGGGTGGACGGCGAGGAGGACGGGCTGCGGCTCGGCTCCGTCGGCTGCGACGGCCCTCCGGTCGACTGGGACTGACCCGGCTGCGGGGCCGGCGGCTGCGGCTGGCCCGGTGCGGGCGGCTGCGGCTGCTGCGCGGGCTGGGACTCGCCCGCGCTCGGCGAGGAGCTCGGCTTCCTCGTCGGCGAGGCGCTCGGCGAGTGCGAGGCGCTGCCGCTCGCGGACGGCTCCGGGCTGCCGACCTGCCCCGCCGGGCTGCCCGGCCCGGCACCGGTCGTCCCCGGCCCGGCGCTGCCGGAGGACTGCGGGAACGGCGGGTCCTCGCTGCCGCTGCCGCGGTCCGGCCGGCTGGTGTGCGGATCGTTCCCCTTGACCTCCTCCGGCCCGCTGAAGCTCATCGCCACCGCCGTGCCGAGCACCCCCAGGGTCAGCACCGCCGTGGAGAGCACCGCCGCCCGGCGCCGCCGACTGGACTTCAGGCCGGCCGGCACCCGGGCCGCGATCTTGCGGATCACCGGGGCGCGGCCGGGCGCCGCCGCGGGCGCGGCGGCGGGCAGCTGCCGACCGTCGGCGCGCAGCAGGTCGAGCATCCGGCGCGCGGCCGCCACCCCGCGCTGCTCACCCGCCGTGTTCCGCAGGGTGAGCGCGGTCTCCAGTTCGGCGACGGCCCGGGAGGGCTGCTGGACGCAGATCGCGTGCACGCCCGCCTCGTGGTGGAACCAGGCCTGGTCGACCGCCGAACCGGTGCGGCGGGCCGCCTCCAGACCGAGCTGGAGCACCCGCTCCCAGGCGCCCCAGCGCAGCGCCAGCGCCAGCGCGGGCGCCGCCGCGCGGGCGAGCCGGACCACCGCGTCGTGCCGCCCGGCGGTGCGGTCGGCGAGCAGCACGCCGATCATCACCTCCGCCTCGGCGGCGATCTGCTCCAGCGTCACCGAGCTGTGCCCGACCCACCAGGCGAAGTGCCGGGCGGCGCCGTCGACGCAGCCGCGGGGCGGCCAGTGCGGGGCGAGCAGGTCGAGCGCGCCGGCGGTCAGCCGGTGGTGCCCGCCGATGGACACCGCCAGTCCGGCGTCGGTGAGTTCGGCGAGGGCGGCCTCGCCCTGTCCGACGTCGATCAGCGCCGGCAGGTGCGGCGCGGTGGGGCACTCGCCGCCGAGCGCCACGGCCAGGCGCAGCACGGCCTGGGCGGGCTCGCTCAACCCCTCGGCGAGCCGGACCGCGGGCGAGGCGGTCTGCGCCACCGAGGGCAGCGGGACGGTGCGGCGCAGCGCGTTCTCCCGGATCGCCGGGTCCTGGTCGTGGGCGGGCTCCTCGACGGCTCCGAAGACGTCCATCCGGTCGTCCTCGGCGGCGACCAGCGCGTCCACCGCGAGGTCCCGCTGGCGCAGCAGCGCGGCGGCCTGGACGAAGCGCAGCGGCAGGCCCTCGGACTCGAACCAGAGGTCCACCGCCCAGGCCTTCTCGTCGACGTCCAGCGGCCGCCCGGCCAGCCGGGCGGTGAGGGCGAGGCAGGCGGAGCGGGAGAGCCCGGCCACCAGGTGGTCCTGGAGCCGGGAGCCGGCGGGCAGCGGCGGGCCGTCCGGGGCGGCGGAGATCAGGAAGGCGCAGCCGGGGGCGGCGGCGAGCAGCTGCTCCAGCTCGGCGCCGGAGGGCTCGGCGGCGTCGATCACCACGATCGCGCCGACCTCGGCGAGGTGGGCGGCCAGCTGCCCGGGGTCGGGGCGGTAGCCGGGGGCGTGGTGGGTGGCCGTGAAGAGGTCCTGGAGCAGGTCGGGGACGGTCCGGCGGTGGCCGCAGAGCTGCACCACACCTCCGGGGGCGAGGTCGGCGGCGGCCTCGGCGACGGCCGACAGCAGTGCGCTGCGGCCCGAGCCGGCCTGGCCGACCAGGCGTATCGACCGGCCCTCGGCGAGCAGGCCGAGCAGTTCGGCGATGTCGGCCTCGCGGTCCAGCAGCGGCAGGTCGGCGGGCCCGGCGCCGAGCGCGAGCGGGCCGACCGCGCGGCCGACGCCGCCGACCGGGCCGCGGGCGGGCTCGCTGCGTTCGATCCGGCGCGGGTGCGGCCGCCACTCCGCGGGGCAGGGCCGGGCCTCGGAGCCGTCCGGGGCACCGACGCCAACCAGCAGGCCGCCGGAGACCAGTTCGCCGCCACGGGTGCGGACGGCGTCCTGCCGGAAGTCCCCGGATGGCTGTGCCACGTTCTGCTCCGCATCGTGCTCGGCCGTCGGCGCCCCGCGCCGCCCGGCTGACGTCCCGGTAGCGGCCGCGGCCGGGCTGGAGGCAGCCCCGGCGGCCGTCTTCTGACGGGCAGACTCTTGCACATTCGGACCCGCCCGTGCAGGACGGTCCGCGGCGTACGACCGGCCGGTAGCGCTGACCAGGGACGTTGCGCGGGTGGGGCCCGGGGGTGCGGGGGCGCGCGGTCCGGCGCGCGGCGCCGGAGCGGCTAGAGCGCGATCCCGTGCGCCTCGGCGACGCCGGTCACGCCGTCGACGGTCAGGATGCGGTGCAGCTTGGTGGCCACCAGCAGCCGCTGGAGTTGGGCCGGGACGGAGCGCAGCACCAGCCGGCGGCCGATCCGGCCGGCCCGCCGGTGGGTGCCCATGATCACGCCGAGCCCGGTGGCGTCCCAGAACTCCAGCCGGGCGAGGTCGAGCACGAGGTCGCCGAGGCCGCCGTCCACCGCCTGGTGCAGCCGGGCCCGCGCGTCGGCGGCGGTGCGCACGTCGAGGCGGCCTTCGATGGCCAGCGCCGTGTGGTCGCCGGTGATGCGCATGCTCTCCTCCTTCGCCTGGACGGCCTGGTGCGGGGCGGGCCCGCCCCGGCCGTACCGGGTGCGGGAGCGGGGGGTGCATCCGGGCGGGCCGCAGCCCCACACCCGGACCCGGGCGGAATGCCGGGTTCCTTCATCTGACGGTGAACCGGCTCCACAGGTTGCTGGTTCCGGCCAGATCTGAAGCAACTTCACCCGTCCGAGGGAATATACGCAGGTCGTCCCCACACCTACGCTCGATTCCCGCCCAAATCACCCGTCTGCGGCACCCGGCGTGAGGAAACTCACCCGGCCCGGTGGAGCGGGCCGTACGACGCTCCGGTCGCACGGCCCGGCGGCCGTTCAGCCCGGCAGGCTCACTTGCCCTCGTACGGGTAGAAGCCGCGGCCGCTCTTGCGGCCCAGGTCACCGGCGGTGACCATGCGGGCCATGATCTCCGGCGCGGCGAACTTCTCGTCCTGGGTCTCGGTGTAGATGTTGCGGGCGGCGTGCAGCAGGATGTCCACGCCCGTCAGGTCGGCGGTCTGGAGCGGGCCCATCGCGTGGCCGAAACCGAGCCGGCAGGCGGTGTCGATGTCCTCGGCGGTGGCCACGCCCGACTCGTACAGCTTGACGGCCTCGACGACCAGCGCGGTGATCAGGCGGGTGGTCACGAAGCCGGCCACGTCGCGGTTGACCACCACGACCTCCTTGCCGACGCCCTCGGCGAAGGCGCGGGCGGCGGCCAGCGTCTCGTCGCTGGTCTTGTAGCCGCGGACCAGCTCGACCAGCTTCATCATCGGCACCGGCGAGAAGAAGTGGACGCCGACGACCGACTCCGGGCGCTCGGTGGCGGCGGCGATCCGGGTGATCGGGATGGCGGAGGTGTTGGAGGCCAGCACGGCGCCGTCCTTGGCGAGCTTGTCGAGCTCCCGGAAGACGCCCTCCTTGACCTCCATCTTCTCGAACACGGCCTCGACCACGATGTCGGCCTCGGCGACGGCGCCCAGGTCGGTGGTGGTGGTGATCCGGCCCAGCGCGGCCTCGGCGTCCTCGGCGCTCAGCTTCCCCTTGGCGACGAACTTCTCGTAGGAGGCGCGGATGCCCGCCAGGCCCCGCTGGAGCGCCTCCTCGGTGACGTCCCGCAGCACCACCGGGTGGCCGGCCTGCGCCGACACCTGGGCGATGCCGGCGCCCATCAGGCCGGCACCGATCACGGCGATCTGCTTGCTGGACGCATTGCTCATGGCTGGGTCTCCCGATGCCGTCGCCGCCCCGCGGGCGGGCCCTGAAGGCGGCTCAGGGCAGGGGTCACCGCCGGCGAGCCGCGTCGCTCGTTTCCGGGACTCTAATGCCCAAATCCCCGGTGCAGTAGCAATCGAGAGTGTGATCTGCAACCGACCTGGTCAGGCGCTCGGACGGCCGGGCGGACGGACGGCCGTACGGTCAGACCGTCAGACGGTCATCCCGAGGTCCTGGGCCAGGATCGCTGCCTGCACCCGGCTGCGCAGCCGCAGCTTCGCCAGGATGCGGCTGACGTGCGTCTTGGTGGTCGCCTCCGCCATCACCAGCCGGGCCGCGATCTCCCCGTTGGACATCCCGGCCCCGATGCAGGCCAGCACCTCCCGCTCACGGCCGGTCAGCGCCCCCACCGCGGCCCTGGCCTCCGGCCCGACCGGCCGCTCCGGGCGGGCGAAGGCCCCGATCAGCCGCCTGGTCACCGAGGGCGCCAGCATCCCGTCCCCGCGCGCCACCGTGCGGATGCCCTCGATCAGGGTGTCCGCCTCCAGGTCCTTGAGCAGGAACCCGGACGCGCCGGCCCGCAGCGCGCCGTAGACGTACTCGTCCAGGTCGAAGGTGGTCAGCACGAGCACCTGGCCGGCCCCGGCGGCGACCACCTCCCGGGTCGCCGAGACGCCGTCCAGCCGGGGCATCTGCACGTCCATCAGCACCACGTCGGGCCGTAGCTCCAGCGCCAGCCGGACGGCCTCCTCGCCGTCGGCGGCCTGCCCGACCACCTCGAACTCCGGCTCGGCGCGCAGGATCATCACCAGCGCCGCCCGTACCGCCGCCTGGTCCTCGGCCACCAGCACCCGGATCGTCATGCCCGCCCCTCGTTCCCGTGGGCGCGCGGCAGCACCGCGCGCACGCTCCAGTACCCGTCCTTCGGCCCGGCCTCGAAGCTGCCGCCGAGCAGCCCGGTCCGCTCCGCCATGCCCACCAGCCCGGCCCGGGCGCCGGGCAGTTCGCGGCCCGGCCCGGCCCGGTAGGGACTGTCGACGGCGATCCGGAGTTCCTCGGACGCGAACTCCAGCCGCAGACTGACCAGTCCGGGCCCGGCGTGCTTGAGCGCGTTGGTCAGCGACTCCTGGACGATCCGGTACGCGGCCAGCCCGACCGGCACCGGGAGTTCGCCGCGCTCGCCGCGCTCGTCCAGCTCGAAGTCCAGCCCGACGTCGTGGCCCGCCGCCCGGGCCTTGGCCACCAGGGCGTCCACCGCGGCCAGGTCGGGCGCCGCGTACGACTCGTCCACCTCTCCCCCACCGCTGTCCCGGAGCAGTCCGATCATGCGACGCATTTCGGCCAATCCCTGGACGCTGTTCTCCCGGATCACCGCCAGCACCTCCACCAGTGGGTCGTCCTCGGCCAGCCGGCGCCGCCTGGCCACCGACTGCGCGCCGGTGGCGTGGATCGCGATCGCCGACAGGTGGTTGGCCACCACGTCGTGCAACTCCCGTGCCATCCGCGCCCGTTCGGCGCCGATCGCCTCGCGCCGGTCCATCTCCGAGAGCAGCGCGGTCTGTTCCGCCCGCAGCCGCTCGGCCTCCGCCTCCTGCCGGTGCTTGCGCACCACGTCGCCGGTCCACACCGGCCCCAGGAAGACCAGCGAGCTGACCACCACCACCAGCAGCGCGAGGGAGGTGCCGCCGTAGATCGCCGCCAGCGTGGAGAGCGCCAGCACGGTGGCCCCGCCGGTCAGGTGCAGTATCCGGGACATCCGCGGGCTGCCGTAGATCACCGCCGCGTACAGCAGATCGGTGTACATGATCAGCGTGGCCACCAGGTTGCCGGCGAACACGCTCCCCGCGAAGACCAACCCGCCGAGCGACACCGCCAGCACCGGCCTGGTCCGCCGGACCAGCTCCAGCCCCGCCATCACCAGCAGCGGCGGCAGCACCACCCAGGGCGGCACCCGGTCGGCCTGGTCGTACGCCTTGAAGACGATCAGCACCGAGCCGCCGAGCAGCCCGAACAGGGCGATCAGCTGGTCCTGCCGGCGCGGGGACAGGGCGGGGAAGGGGAGCGGCACGTTCCCATCTCACCACTCCCGCGCCCCACCCGGCTCCGGTCCACGGAGGAGCCCGCTACATCGAAGGATGCAGGCCCGGACGGCACCACGCGACGACGACACCGGCGCGCCCGCGCACGAGGCTGGGAGCACCACGCAACGTCCGGGAGCAGAACGTGATCGTCACCCTCATCGTCGCGGCCGAGATCTCCTTCTGGATCCTGCTCGGCCTCGGCCTCGCCACCCGCTACCTGCTCCGGTGGCGCCGCACCAGCACCGCGCTGCTGGTCGGCCTGCCGGTGGTGGACCTCACCCTGTACGCCCTCACCGTCCTCGACCTGCGCGGCGGCGCCACCGCGAGCTGGACGCACGCCCTGGCCGCGAGCTACGCGGGCTTCTCGATCGGCTACGGCCCCTCGCTGGTGCGCTGGGCCGACCGGCACTTCCAGCACCGCTTCGCCGGTGGCCCCAAGCCGCTGCCCTCACCGAAGTACGGGCCGGAGCGGACCAGGTACGAGTGGCAGATCGCCGGCCGGACCGTCGTGTCGGCCGCGATCACGCTCGGCCTGATCACCCTGCTCGTCCCGCTCTCCGCGGGCGCCGCCCACTTCGGCACCTTCCTCCAGTGGTACCTCAAGCTGGGCATCGCGGCCGTCGTCAACGTGGTCGTGGCCGGCTGCTACTCGCTCTGGCCCAAGGAGCCGCCGGCCGGCGTCCTGGTCGAGAACGGCCGGGTGGTCAAGGAGAAGACCCCGGCCGACCGGCTCTGAGGCGGCCGGCTCCTAGCGGTTCTCGCCCGGCACCCAGAGCACGTCGCCGCGCTCCTTGTTGGCCACCCGGGCCAGGATGAACAGCAGGTCGGACAGCCGGTTGAGGTACTTCGCGGTCAGCGGGTTGACGCTGTCGCCGTGCTCCGCGATCGCCGCCCAGGTCGAGCGCTCGGCCCGCCGCACCACCGTGCAGGCCAGGTGGAGGTGGGCCGCCCCGGGCGTGCCGCCGGGCAGGATGAAGCTGCGCAGCTTCTCCACCCGCGCCAGGTACTCGTCGCAGTCCGCCTCCAGCCGGTCGACGTAGGACTGCAGCACCCGCAGCGGCGGGTACTTCGGGTCCTCCACCACCGGGGTGGACAGGTCGGCGCCGACGTCGAACAGGTCGTTCTGGACCCGGACGAGCACCGCCGTGATGTCCTCCGGCAGCTCGCCGACGGCCAGCGCCACCCCGATGGCGGCGTTGGCCTCGTTGGCGTCCGCGTACGCGATCAGCCTCGGGTCGGTCTTGGTGGTCCGGCTCATGTCGCCGAGCGCCGTGGTGCCGTCGTCGCCGGTACGGGTGTAGATGCGCGTCAGATTGACCATGCGGCCAGGGTAGCGGCCGGGTTAGGCGGCGTTAACCCGCACTACGCGACATTGACTCTCTGCCCCGGCGGGGCCGCCTCCAGCCAGGCCAGGAAGCCGGTCAGCGCGTCCTCGCTCATCGCCAGCTCCAGCGGCGCCCCGTTGTGCAGGCAGCGCAGCACCACCGATCCGGAGAGCAGGGCCAGCTCCTCCTGGCCCTCCGGGTAGCGCCGGCCGAGCACCTCGATCTCCCGGCGCGGAAGCACCTTGCGCGGGCGCGGGGCGTACGAGAAGACCCGGAACCACTCGATCGAGTCACCGCTGTAGCGGCCGATACCAAAAACCCACCCCTTGCCGTCGGTCGGGGGGACCGGGGCCGAGGTGGGTTTGCCGTTCTCGTCGAGGTCGGGCTGCGTCGAGGCGTCGGCAGGCATTTTGAGTCGGTAGCTGCAGTCGAAGGTGCCGCCGACCCGCTGGATCAGGCGGCGCCGGACGGCGAAGGCCATCAGCCCGATCACTCCCAGGGCCACGACCGCCGCACACACCACAAGCGCGAGGACCATGCTCACCTACCTCCTCGCTACCCGCGTTCCCCGTAGCGGTCGTATCAAGCGACCGCGCTGACCTACCAACTACGACGACAGTCCCGGGGTCACGCTCACGCGTCCCCGGGACCGTCGGTCGACCCCGCTAAGCCGGGGTCCGGCGCACTCAGGCGTGGGCCTTGAGGCCGCGCGCCGCGAACAGACGGACCTCGGCGCGCCGCTCGGCGTGCTCGTCCAGGTCCGACTTGGCCTTCTCCAGTGCGCGCTCGGCACGCGCGACATCGATCTCGTCCGCCAGTTCGGCGATCTCCGCGAGCAGAGACAGCTTGTTGTCGGCGAAGGAGATGAAGCCGCCGTGCACCGCGGCGATCACGGTGCCGCCGTCCACCGTGCGGATGGTGACGGGACCGGTCTCCAGCACGCTCAGCACCGGGGTGTGGCCCGGCATGATGCCGGTGTCACCGGAGGCCGTACGGGCGACGACGATGGTGGCCGCACCGGACCACACCTTGCGGTCGGCTGCGACCAGCTCGACGTGCAGCTCAGCCAACGTGGGCTCCTAGGCTCATGCAACGCCCGATTACTCGGGAGTTTCGGTAAGAATAACGGCCCCGCGCCTCCGGCATGAAACCGGCGGCACGGATTTGACCGGAATCACAGCCGATGCGACGTGAGGGGTGGTCCCCAGGCTCGGGGGCCACCCCTCACGGTCACGCACAGCTGCTACCGGCCGCGATTACTTCTTCGCCAGCTCGGCGGCGTTCTTCTCGAGGTCCTCGATGCCACCGCACATGAAGAAGGCCTGCTCCGGAACGGAGTCGTACTTGCCGTCCGCGATCGCGTTGAAGGCCTCGATGGTCTCCGACAGCGGCACGGTCGAACCCTCGACGCCGGTGAACTGCTTCGCCACGTAGGTGTTCTGCGAGAGGAAGCGCTCGATGCGACGGGCACGGTGCACCGTGATCTTGTCCTCTTCGGACAGCTCGTCGATGCCGAGGATCGCGATGATGTCCTGGAGGTCCTTGTACTTCTGCAGGATCCCCTTGATACGGATGGCCGTGTCGTAGTGGTTCTGCGCGATGTACCGCGGGTCGAGGATGCGGGACGTGGAGTCCAGCGGGTCGACGGCCGGGTAGATGCCCTTCTCCGAGATCGGGCGCGACAGAACGGTGGTCGCGTCCAGGTGGGCGAAGGTGGTGGCCGGCGCCGGGTCGGTCAGGTCGTCCGCGGGGACGTAGATCGCCTGCATCGAGGTGATCGAGTGACCGCGGGTCGAGGTGATGCGCTCCTGCAGGAGGCCCATCTCGTCGGCCAGGTTCGGCTGGTAGCCCACCGCGGAGGGCATGCGGCCGAGCAGGGTCGACACCTCGGAACCGGCCTGGGTGAACCGGAAGATGTTGTCGATGAAGAGGAGCACGTCCTGCTTCTCGACGTCACGGAAGTACTCCGCCATGGTCAGCGCGGACAGCGCGACGCGCAGACGGGTGCCCGGCGGCTCGTCCATCTGGCCGAAGACCAGCGCGGTCTTGTCCAGAACGCCCGAGTCGACCATCTCGTCGATGAGGTCGTTGCCCTCACGGGTGCGCTCGCCGACACCGGCGAACACCGACACACCACCGAAGTTCTCGGCGACGCGGTAGATCATCTCCTGGATCAGAACGGTCTTGCCGACACCGGCACCACCGAACAGACCGATCTTGCCACCGGTGACGTACGGGGTGAGCAGGTCGATGACCTTGATGCCCGTCTCGAACATCTCGGTCTTGGACTCGAGGTCCTTGAACTCCGGGGCCTTGCGGTGGATCGGCCAGCGGACCTGGACCTGCGACTCGAACTCGTCCTTGTCGACGTTCAGCACGTCGCCGAGGGCGTTGAAGACCTTGCCCTTGGTGATCTGGCCGACCGGGACGGAGATCGCGGCACCGGTGTCGGTGACCTGCGAACCACGGACCAGGCCGTCGGTCGGCTGCATCGAGATGCCGCGGACCATGCCGTCGCCGAGGTGCTGGGCGACCTCGAGGGTCAGGGTCTTCTTGCCCGTGCCGTCGGGGTTGTCCACCTCGACGTGCAGGGCGTTGTACATGTCCGGAATCGCGTCGACGGGGAACTCCACGTCGACGACCGGGCCGATGACCCGCGCGACGCGGCCCGTCGCCGTGGTCGGCTCAACAGTGGTGGTCATACTCATTCGCTCCCGCGGCTCGCGTCAGCGAGCGCGTTGGCGCCACCGACGATCTCGCTGATTTCCTGGGTGATCTCGGCCTGACGGGCCGAGTTGGCAAGCCGCGTGAGCGACTTGATGAGCTCGCCGGCGTTGTCCGTCGCGCTCTTCATCGCACGGCGGCGGGCGGCGTGCTCGGAAGCGGCCGACTGCAGCAGCGCGTTGTAGATCCGGCTCTCGACGTACCGCGGCAGCAGCGCGTCCAGGACGCCCTCCGCCGACGGCTCGAAGTCGTACAGCGGGAAGATCTCCGCCTTGGCCGGCTTCTGGTCGCTGAGCTGGACCTCGTCCAGCTTCAGCGGCAGCAGCCGCGCCTCGACCGCGTTCTGCGTCAGCATCGACACGAACTCGGTGGAAACCAGGTGGAGCTCGTCCACGCCGCCCGTCTCGGCCGTGAAGGCCTCGATCAGGTCGGCCGCCACCGTCTTCGCGTCACCGTACGTCGGCTTGTCCGAGAATCCCGTCCACGAGCCCGCGATCGCCAGACCGCGGAACGTGTAGTACGAGACGCCCTTGCGGCCGATGATGTACGTCACCACGTCCTTGCCCTCGGCCTTCAGGCGCTCGGCGAGCACCTGCGAGGCCTTGATGGCGTTGGTCGAGTAGCCGCCGGCCAGGCCGCGGTCCGCCGTGATCAGCAGGACCGCCGCGCGCTTGGCGTTCGGGTTCTCGGTGGTGAGCGGGTGCTTGGCGTTGGACCGGGTGGCCACCGCCGTCACCGCCCGGGTGAGCTCGTCGGCGTACGGAGTGGAGGCGGCCACCGCGCGCTGCGCCTTGACGATGCGCGACGCGGAGATCATCTCCATCGCCTTGGTGATCTTCTTCGTCGCGGTGACAGAGCGGATCCGGCGCTTGTAGACCCGAAGCTGTGCTCCCATGGGTCGTTACGTCCTTTCCCTCGCTACCGGACTCAGGCCTGCTCGGAGAGCAGCTTGCCGTCAGCCGTCTGGTAACCCTGCTTGAAGGCATCGATCGCGCTGGTCAGCGCGTCGACGGTGCCGTCGGCCAGCAGACCGGTCTCGACGATGCCGGCGAGCAGGTCCTTGTGCTGCAGGCGGACGTGGTCCAGGAACTCGCGCTCGAAGCGGCGGATCTCGGCGACCGGGACGTCGTCCAGCTTGCCGTTGGTGCCGGCCCAGATGGAGACGACCTGCTCCTCGACCGGGAACGGCTGGTACTGGCCCTGCTTCAGCAGCTCGACCATGCGCGCACCGCGCTCCAGCTGGGCCTTGGAGGCCGCGTCCAGGTCGGAACCGAAGGCGGCGAAGGCCTCCAGCTCGCGGTACTGGGCGAGGTCCAGACGCAGGCGGCCGGCGACCGAGCGCATGGCCTTGATCTGGGCGGAGCCACCGACGCGGGAGACCGAGATGCCGACGTTCACGGCCGGGCGGATGCCGGCGTTGAACAGGTCGGACTCCAGGAAGCACTGGCCGTCGGTGATGGAGATGACGTTGGTCGGGATGTACGCCGAGACGTCGTTGGCCTTGGTCTCGATGATCGGCAGACCGGTCATCGAGCCGCCGCCCAGGGCGTCGTTCAGCTTGGCGCAGCGCTCCAGCAGACGGGAGTGCAGGTAGAAGACGTCACCCGGGTAGGCCTCGCGGCCCGGCGGGCGGCGCAGCAGCAGGGAGACGGAACGGTAGGCCTCGGCCTGCTTCGACAGGTCGTCGAAGATGATCAGGACGTGCTTGCCGTCGTACATCCACTCCTGGCCGATGGCCGAACCGGTGTACGGGGCGAGGTACTTGAAGCCGGCCGGGTCGGAGGCGGGAGCGGCCACGATGGTGGTGTACTCCAGCGCGCCGGCCTCCTCCAGGGCGCCGCGGACGGACGCGATGGTGGAGCCCTTCTGGCCCACGGCGACGTAGATGCAGCGGACCTGCTTCTCCGGGTCGCCCGAGCGCCAGTTGTCGCGCTGGTTGATGATCGTGTCGACGGCCACCGCGGTCTTGCCGGTCTGGCGGTCACCGATGATCAGCTGGCGCTGGCCGCGGCCGATCGGGGTCATCGCGTCGATGGCCTTGATGCCGGTCTGCAGCGGCTGCTTGACCGACTTGCGGGCCATGACGCCGGGGGCCTGCAGCTCCAGGGCGCGGCGACCGGTGGCGGCGATGTCGCCGAGGCCGTCGATCGGGTTGCCCAGCGGGTCCACGACGCGGCCGAGGTAGCCGTCGCCGACCGGAACCGAGAGGACCTCGCCGGTGCGGCGCACGGTCTGGCCCTCTTCGATGCCGCCGAACTCACCGAGGACGACGACACCGATCTCGCGGGTGTCGAGGTTCAGCGCGAGGCCGAGCGTGCCGTCCTCGAACTTCAGCAGCTCGTTCGCCATGACCGAGGGCAGGCCCTCGACATGCGCGATGCCGTCCGCCGCGTCAGTGACCGTGCCGACCTCTTCCACAGAAGCGGCGTCCGGCTGGTACGACTGGACAAAGTCGGCCAGCGCGTCCCGGATCTCCTCCGGACGGATCGTAAGCTCCGCCATCAGGCTTCCCTGCTCTCCTAGTTTGCGATCCTCGGCCCGCCATTGAGGGCCGCAAGTATTCGACTCTCGGCCGGGTCTTGCGAACCGGCCGTACGATTTGCCGGCTCCTTGGGGAGCCGGTTTCCCGACCGAGGGTCGGATGTGCTGCTTCGGTGCTCAGCCTTCGAGCGACTGGCGAGCGCCCTCGAGGCGGCTCGACACGGTGCCGTTGATGATCTCGTCGCCGATCTGCACCCGGACGCCGCCGACGACCTCGGGGTCGACGTCGATGTTCAGGTGGACCTGGCGGCCGTACATCCGGGCCAGAGCACCGGACAGGCGCTCCTTCTGGGTGTCCGACAGCGGCACCGCGGTGGTGACCAGGGCCACCACGCGGCCGCGACGCGCGGCGGCGAGCTTCGAGTAGGACTCGAGGCCCTGCTCCAGGCTACGGCCACGCGGCACGTTGACGAGGGCGGTGACCAGCCGGACGGTGCCGGCGTTGGCGCGGCCGCCGAGCAGCTTCTTGATCAGCTCGGCCTTCGCGACGGCACCGGCCTTCGGCTCGGTCAGCGCGGCACGCAGCTCGTGCGAGCCGCTCACCACCCGACCGAAGCGGAAGAGCTCGTCCTCGACGTCGTCCAGGGCGCCGGCCTTGTCCGCGGCGATGATCTCCGCGTAGGCGGCGAGCTCCTCGGTCGCGTCCACCAGGTCGCGCGAGCCCGACCAGCGGGAGCGGACCAGACCGGAGACCAGGTCGACGGCCTCGCCGGAGACCTGACCCGTCAGCAGCGAGGTGACCAGCTGGGCCTTGTCCTGGCCCGACCGGGACGGGTCGGTCAGGACGCGGCGCAGCGACACCTCACGGTCCAGCACGGCCGTGACGGCGGTGAGCTCCTCGGCGAGCTTGGCCGCGTCCACCGAGGTGGAGTCGGTCAGGCTCTCGAGGTTCTGCCGGCCGGCGGCGAGGGCCTCGCGGCTGGCGCCGATCACTTGGCCGCACCCTGAGCAACGGCGGCCTTGGCCTCCAGCTCGTCCAGGAAGCGGTCGATGACGCCGCTCTGCCGGGTGTGGTCCTCGAGGGACTCACCCACGATGCGGGACGCCAGCTGGGTGGCCAGCGAGCCCACGTCCTGACGCAGGGCGGCAGTGGCCTGCTTCTTGTCCGCCTCGATCTGGGCGTGACCGGCGGCGACGATGGCCTCGCGCTGGCGCTGGCCCTCCTCGCGCATCTCGGCGAGCTGGGCGGCACCCTGCTCGCGAGCCTGCTCGACGATGCGGGCAGCCTCGTGGCGCGCCTCGGCGAGCTCGGCGCGGTACTGCTCAAGCAGGGCCTGGGCCTCTGCCTGGGCGGCCTCGGCGCGCTCCATCCCGCCCTCGATCGCGTCCCGGCGCTCCGACAGCACCTTCTCGATGCTGGGGAGGAGCTTCTTGCCGAGCAGACCGAAGACGATGAAGAAGCAGAGCAGGCCGATGATGATCTCGGGCCACGCGGGGAGGAGAGGGTTCATCTTCTCCTCGGACGCGAGCTGGACGATCGCCATGCTCATATCTGGACCTTCCTCAGAAAGGGTCTACGGCGGGATTACTTGTTGCCGAAGACGAACGGCATGACGATGCCGATGAGGGCGAGCGCCTCGGTCAGCGCGAAGCCGATGAACATGTTGGAACGGATGAGACCGGCAGCCTCGGGCTGGCGGGCCATGGCCTGGACACCGTTACCGAAGATCAGACCGACGCCGATGCCGGGGCCGATGGCGGCGAGGCCGTAGCCCAGGGAGGCGACGGAACCGTAGACAGTGCCCTCAGCGAGGATGCTCATTGACGTTGTCCTTTGCAGGGTGGTGAACCGGTGGTGATTGGCCACCGGGCGATCGGAAGGTGGTTCTCGGCGGGGCGGTGGCCCCGGGGCTCAGTGCGCCTCTTCCAGGGCACCGGCGATGTAGCTGCTGGCCAGCATCACGAAGATGTAGGCCTGCAGGAACTGGACCAGCAGCTCGAAGGCGGTCAGGCCGACGGCGACGATGAACGAGGCCGAGCCGTACAGCGCGCCCAGGGACGGGCTGAGCAGGTACCAGGAGGCGATGGAGAACATCACGATCAGCAGGTGGCCGGCGAACATGTTCGCGAAGGCTCGGACCGCGAGCGTGAAGGGGCGCACGAAGATGTTCGAGAAGAACTCGATCGGCACCAGGATGAACATGACCCAGCCGGGGATGCCCGACGGCCAGCAGAGGTTCTTCAGACCGCCGACGAAGCCGTGCTTCTTGAAGGTCAGCGTCATGTAGGTGATCCACACGACCGCCGCGAGGCCGGCCGGGAACGCGATCGCCGCCGTCACCGGGAACTGCGCGAACGGGATGATCGACATGATGTTCATCAACCAGATGAAGAAGAACATCGAGACGAGCATCGGGACGTACTTCTCGCCCTTCTTGCCGATCGTCTCCAGCACGATGGAGCGCTTGACGAAGTCGTACCCGATCTCGCCTACCAGCTGCAGCTTGCCGGGAACCAGGCGCGGCTTGGCGAACGCCGCCCAGAAGAACACCACGACCAGGAGCGCGACGATGATCGACAGCAGCATCGGCTTGTTGAACTCGATGCTGCCGATCGTGAAGATCGGCTTGAACTGGAACTCGTTCAGACCCGGGGCCGGGAAGCCGCAGCCAGCGTCCCCGAAGTGGCAACTGCCTGAGGCGAGGGGCGTGAGTTCAGCACTCACCACGGACTCCTTCGTCATGACGCATGGATACGGCAACCTCGGTGTGTCGGCGTGGCCTGCGGCCACGGAGCGGCACTGGAACTTGATGGGTTTCTCGCCGACCCCGCGCGCCGGTGCACTGCACCACAGCGGGATCATCGAAGACTGCGCGGATCAGGGGGGCGATCCGTCCGCTCTCCGGACAGACCAGGCCTCTTCCCGTACTCCGTTGTTGCGACGGACGATAGCAGCCCGTCAGCGCGGCATAAACACCGCCCCCCTCATTGGGGGGACAGTTGGGCCTCGTCACTGTTGACGCCCCTTGTCGGAGGGCTTGTCGCCCTTCTTTTCGGAGGCGTCGGGGTCGACGTAGAAGGTCTTGGCCTTGAGCGCGCCGCGCACCTGGAAGCCCGTCCAGATCAGGGCGCAGCCGAGCAGGGTGAAGGCGAACGCCTGCCGGTTGAAGAGTTCGGTGTCCTTGAAGACCGCGAGCACGATGCCGACCAGCAGGATCTGCGTGGTGTACACCAGCAGCGCCGCGGCCATCATGATCTGCGGGTTCGACCTGGTCAGCCGGTCGAGCGCGATCTGACCGAAGGTGAAGAAGGCCATCACGAGGAGCGCGCCGAACAGGGCGCCGAGCAGCCCCTTCCCACCGGCGACTGCGAAGGAGATCGCCATGGCGATGATCCCGGCGACCGCAGTGGGAATCGCGGCGCCTCGGAGGATCCGGGCGTCGGTGGACGGCATGTCGGCAGCTCCGGCGGCATGTCGATGTGGCGGGGGGACGGGCACAGCGGTGGCGGGTGACACCGGACCGAGCCATCGCCGCGGGCCGCCAGGGAGAAGCGGGCCCGGTGAGGGAGACCGACAGGGACGGAAGTCATCCACCTGTGAGGTCTTTCGGCGTGTTCTCGGTACTCGTGAACGGTATCACAAACTATTTGATGAGAGCTTTACCATGAATGTGTGGCACCTGTCACACCAACGGCGCAACGGCTCCGCCATTCGGGTGAACGGCAGCTGACCGCACATCAACTCCCTTGTCAGCGGCGGCCGCTGGCCTCGCCCTGGTGGCCGACCGCGGTGGAGCCCACGGCCGGGTCCCTCCCGGCTTCACCGAGGAGTTGCTTGTCCTTCGCCGACAGTTCGGCCATCGGACCGCTCTGGTGCCGGCGGTAGCGCGGGGGGAGGAAGGACTGCACCGCCCGCGGGGCGCGCGGCCGGAACCACGGGGTGAGCAGCACGACCAGGCCGACCAGGCAGAGGCCGGCGAGCGTCAGGACGACGGTGCGGCCGGTGTTGGTCACCGAGAAGGCCACCGAGCCGAAGGCGATCAGCGCGGCCCAGAAGTACATGATCAGTACGGCGCGGCTGTGCGAGTGGCCGACCTGGAGCAGCCGGTGGTGCAGGTGGCGCTTGTCCGCGGCGAACGGGGACTGGCCGGCCCAGGTGCGGCGCACCACCGCGAGCAGCAGGTCGGCCAGCGGCAGCGCGATGACCGTCAGCGGCAGCAGCAGCGGGATGTAGATCGGCACCAGGGCGTGCACGGCGGCGGTCTGCGAACCGGCCTCGTTGCTGATCAGGTCCGGGTCGACCCGGCCGGTGATGGAGATCGCGGCGACGGCCAGCATCAGGCCCAGCATCATCGAGCCGGAGTCGCCCATGAAGATCCGCGCGGGGTGCATGTTGTGCGCCAGGAAGCCCAGGCACATGCCGATCAGCAGCACGCTGAACAGCACGGCGGGGGCCGCGTCGGAGATCGTGTAGCCGTACCAGAGGCGATAGCTGTACAGGAAGAACGCCATCGCGGCGATGCAGACCATGCCGCCGGCCAGGCCGTCCAGGCCGTCGATGAAGTTCACCGCGTTGACCATGACGACGACCAGGGTGACCGAGATGATCATGCCCTGGGTCGGGGTCACCGAGACCGGGCCGGAACCGGGCACCGGGAGGGTGATCACCGTGACGCCCTGCCAGACCATCACACCGGCGGCGATCATCTGGCCGCCGAGCTTCACCAGCGCGTCCACGCCCCACTTGTCGTCGAGCACCCCGAGCAGGAACATGATCCCGGCGCCGGACAGCAGCGCGCGGATGTCGGTGCCCTGCGAGAACACCTTGCTCAGGTTGTCGAGCTGGGAGGCGACCAGGATGCCCGCGCAGAGTCCGCCGAACATCGCGATGCCGCCGAGCCGCGGCGTGGGCTCGCGGTGCACGTCGCGGGCGCGCACCGGGGGCATGGCACCGGCGGCGATGGCGAACTTCCGGACCGGGCCGGTCAGCAGGTAGGTGACGGCGGCGGTGCAGAACAGCACCAGCAGATACTCACGCACCACTGGCCTCCTGCATCACTGTCGAACGGGGAAGTACCGAAGGTACTCCCCTGCCTTCCCGGGGTTCGAGGTGCGTCGCCACGGCACACACCTTATTGAGTCGGACGCCGGGACCACGCATCGCGGTTCGCCCTCCCGGGTAGGAGTTTCGAATGCCCGCGCGAGCGCTCCGTCAGGCCCGGCCGGCGAAGGCCGGCGCCAGCTCCCGCACCCGCGCCGCGACCGGGGCGACGGCGCCGCCGGCGAGCACCCGCGCGATCAGCCCGGCGATCTCGGCCAGTTCCGGCTCCCCCATCCCCTGGCTGGTCACCGTGCCCGTGCCCAGCCGGATGCCGGAGGTCTCGGCGGGCGGCGCCGGGTCGTACGGCAGCGCGCACTTGCCCAGCAGCAGCCCGGCCGCCGCGCAGCGGCGCTCGGCCTCCGCGCCGCTGATGCCGAGCGGGCTGACGTCGGCGGTCACCAGGTGGGTGTCGGTCCCGCCCGTCAGAGGGCGCATACCGGCCTCTGCGAGCCCCGCGGCGAGCACCCGCGCCCCGGACACCGCCCGCTGCGCGTACGCCCGGTATTCGGGCCGGGAGGCCTCCGCCAGGGCCACCGCCTTGCCGGCCACCTCGTTCATCGCCGCGCCGCCCTGGCTGAACGGGAACACCGCCCGGTCGATCCGCTCGGCCAGCTCCGCGGTGCACAGCAGCAGCCCGCCGCGCGGACCGCGCAGCAGCTTGTGGGTGGCCGCGACGGTGACGTCCGCGTACGGCACCGGGGAGGGCGCCACCCCGGCCGCGATCAGCCCGGTGGTCTGGGCGACGGTGGCGACCAGGTAGGCGTCCACCTCGTCGGCGATCTCCCGGAACGCCGCCCAGTCCGGGTGCCGGGGGTGGGAGATCGAGCCCGCCACGACGGCCTTGGGGCGGTGCTGCCGGGCCAGGTCGCGGACCTGGTCCAGGTCGATCAGCCCGTCGTCCTCGCGCACGCCGTAGCCGGTGAAGTCGAACCAGCGGCCGGAGAAGTTGGCGCGCGAGCCGCAGCTGAGGTGGCCACCGTGTTCCAGCGACATCGCCAGCACCCCGTCACCGGGCCGCAGCAGCGCCGCGTACGCCGCCAGCATCGCCGAAGTCGCCGACCGGGGCTGGACGTTGGCGTGCGGGGCGGCGAACAGCTCGCGGGCCCGGTCGATCGCCAGCAGCTCGGCGGCGTCCGCCAGCGCGCAGCCGGTGTGGTGCCGGCGGCCCGGGTAGCCCTCGGCGTACTTGTCGATCAGCGGGCCGGTGAGCGCCGCCAGGACGGCCGGGCTGGTCAGGTTCTCCCCCGCCAGCAGCTGGATCGTTTCGGCGCGCCGCTCGGCCTCCGCGGCCAGCAGGTCGGCCAGCTGCGGATCGGCGCGGTGCAGCGCCTCGGACACCCGGGGGCGCCCGGTCGTCGAGGTCGGGCCGGTCGCGGCATCAGTGACGGTCATGGCGGGGCTCCCGGGCGCTGCGGGGACTGTGTCACCCAGCGTAGGACCGTCGTCGCCGCCCGGCCCGCCGAGCCGCGGCCGGACGACCCATTCGGCGCCGGGGCCCGCGTCCGGGGCCCGCGTCCTGCGCCCGCGTCCGGGGCCCGTCGACGACGGGGCCCGGGGGCGTCAGCGCGGCGCGGGGACGCCGGTGAGCGCGGTGACCACCGGGTCGACCGCGTGGAATATCTCCTCGCCGCAGTTGCGGAACATGCCGATCGGCGCCCCGTACGGGTCGTCCAGCTCGTCCGACTCCGGGGTGGCGGCCAGCAGCCAGCCGCGCAGCGCGGCGGCCGCCCGGACCAGCGCGCGGGCCCGCTCGGTCACGTCGGCGCCGCGCCGGGGGTCCGGCAGGGTGCCCGGGTCTATCGTCCGCACCAGGCGGGTGAACTCCTTCAGCGTGAAGGTGCGCAGGCCCGCCTCGTGGCCCATCGAGATCACCTGGGCCCGGTGGTCCAGCGTCGCGGTGAGCACCAGGTCGGCCTCGACCACGTGCTCGTCCAGCAGCTCGCGGCCGGTGAAGCCACCGCTGTCGGCGCCGTACTCGTCCAGCACGGTCGCGGCGTGGTCCTCCATCGGCGCGCCCACGTGGCCCCAGGTGCCGGCGCTCTCGACCAGGATCCGCCCGGCCACCCGGGGGCTCAGCCGGGTGTCCAGCTCACGCCGGGTCAGCCGCTCGGCGATCGGCGAGCGGCAGATGTTCCCGGTGCAGACGAACAGGATCCGGAAGTGGTCCAGCGGCCTGGGGCCCACACTCAGGTACGGCGCCATGCCCGGCCCGGAGTGGAGCGAGGCGGTGGGCGTCAACTGCCGGCCTCCAGGTCGGGGACGACCTCCCTCAGCTGCTCGACGCTGATCGCACCGGCCCGCAGCAGGACCGGGACCTTGCCGGTGACGTCGACGATCGACGAGGTGGCGGAGTCCACGGCCGGCCCGCCGTCCAGGTAGACCGAGATCGCGTCGCCGAGCTGGGCCTGCGCCTCGTCGCAGGTCAGCGGGGAGGCCCCGCCGATCCGGTTGGCGCTGGAGACGGCCATCGGGCCGGTGGCGTTCAGCAGCTCGATGGCGACCGGGTGCAGCGGCATCCGGACCGCGACGGTGCCGCGGGTGTCGCCGAGGTCCCAGCGCAGCGAGGGCTGGTGCCGGGCGACCAGGGTGAGCCCGCCGGGCCAGAAGGCGTCGACCAGCTCCCAGGCCTGCTCGGAGAAGTCGGTGACCAGGCCGTGCAGGGTGGTCGGCGAGCCGACCAGCACCGGGGAGGGCGTGTTGCGGCCGCGACCGCGGGTGGCCATCAGCTCGCCGACGGCCTCCGGGGAGAAGGCGTCCGCACCGACCCCGTACAGGGTGTCGGTGGGCAGCACGACGAGTTCGCCGCGGCGGATGGCCGAGGCGGCCTCGCGCAGACCGGTGGCGCGGTCCCCGGCGTCGGCACAGTCGTAACGGCGGCTCATCGGTGCGGTCCCCTTCCGGAGTGGCTCATGGCGTTACAGCACGGCCTTACGAGCAGTCGTACGGTGCTTGGCGTTCACGACCCGACCCTTCGGGCGGTCGTACGGTGCTCGACTGTTCACGACCCGACCCTTCGGGCGGTCGTGAAGCGCGGCCGGTTGTTCAGGTCCCGGTGGTCGGCGGTGTCCGTCCAGCCGTGTTCCTCGTTGAAGATCCACGGCACCTGGCCGCCCTGCTGGTCGGCGTGCTCGATCACCACCGCGCCGCCCGGGCGCAGCAGGCGGGCCGCGACGCGCTCGATGCCGCGGATGGTGTCCAGGCCGTCCTCGCCGGAGAACAGCGACATCTGCGGGTCGTGGTCGCGGGCCTCCGGCGCGACGTACTCCCACTCGGTGAGCGGGATGTACGGCGGGTTGGAGATGACCAGGTCGAAGCGGCCGTCCCAGGAGCGGTCGTCCTCGAAGGCCTTGGTGGCGTCACCGGCGTGCAGGGTGACCCGGGCGCGGTCGGGGCTGGCCTCGATGTTGCGCCGGGTGTACTCCAGCGCGCCCTCGTCCAGTTCGAAGGCGTGCACGGTCGAGCGCGGGAGTTCCTGGGCCAGGGCGAGCGCGATCGCGCCGGAGCCGGAGCACAGGTCCACCACCAGCGGCTCGGCCACGTCCATGTCGCGCACCGCGTCTATCGCCCACTCGACGACCGTCTCGGTCTCCGGCCGGGGCACGAACACCCCGGGGCCGACCTCCAGTTCGAGGTAGCGGAAGAACGCCCGCCCGGTGATGTGCTGGAGCGGTTCGCGCGCCTCGCGGCGGGAGACCGCCTCCCAGTAGCGGGCGTCGAAGTCGGCGTCCTTCACCGTGTGCAGCTGGCTGCGCTTGACGTTGTGGACGTAGGCGGCGAGCTCCTCCGCGTCGAAGCGCGGCGACGGCACGCCGGCCGCGGCCAACCGCTGGGTGGCCTGGGCCACCTCGGCGAGCAGCAGGTTCATCCGTACGACCTCTTGTCTCTCCGGCTCCGGGCGAAACGCGGGCTGGGGCGCGCCGGTCTCAGTTCTCTTGGGCCGCGGCGAGCTTGGCCGCCGCGTCCTTGTCGACGCAGGACTGGATCACCGCGTTCAGGTCGCCGTCCAGGACCTGGTCCAGGTTGTACGCCTTGAATCCGGTGCGGTGGTCCGAGATGCGGTTCTCGGGGTAGTTGTACGTGCGGATCCGCTCGGAGCGGTCCACCGTGCGGACCTGGCTGCGGCGCGCGTCCGAGGCCTCCCGCTCGGCCTCCTCCTGCGCGGCGGCCAGCAGCCGCGAACGCAGGATGCGCATCGCCTGCTCCTTGTTCTGGAGCTGGCTCTTCTCGTTCTGGCAGGACGCCACGATACCGGTCGGCAGGTGGGTGATCCGGACCGCGGAGTCGGTGGTGTTGACCGACTGGCCGCCGGGGCCGGAGGACCGGTAGACGTCGATCCGCAGGTCGTTGGCGAGGATCTCGACCTCGACCTCCTCCGCCTCGGGGGTGACCAGCACGCCCGCCGCGGAGGTGTGGATGCGGCCCTGCGACTCGGTGGCGGGGACACGCTGCACGCGGTGCACGCCGCCCTCGTACTTCAGCCGGGCCCAGACGCCCTGGCCGGGCTCGGTGTTGCCCTTGGTCTTCACGGCCACCGAGACGTCCTTGTAGCCGCCGAGGTCGGACTCGTTGGAGTCGATGATCTCGGTCTTCCAGCCGATCCGCTCGGCGTAGCGCAGGTACATCCGGAGCAGGTCTCCGGCGAACAGCGCGGACTCCTCGCCGCCCTCGCCCGCCTTGATCTCCAGGATGACGTCCTTGTCGTCGCTCGGGTCGCGCGGGACGAGCAGCAGCCGCAGTTCCTCGGTCAGCTCGTCGCGGCGCGCCTCGGAGTCCTTCACCTCGGAGAGGAACTCCGGGTCCTCGGCCGCGAGTTCGCGCGCGGCCTCGATGTCCTCGCCGGCCTGCCGCCACTGCCGGTAGACCCGGGTGATCGGGGTCAGCTCGGCATAGCGCTTGGCCAGCTTGCGGGCGTTGTTCTGGTCCGCGTGGACGGACGGGTCGGCCAGCCTCGTCTCGAGGTCGGCGTGCTCGACGAGGAGCTCTTCGACTGCCTCGAACATGGGGTGGCCTTCTTCCCGGGGACTCGGAAACGTGTGGGGGGTGGGGACTTGCGGGGGCGCGCACTCGCGGGGGACGCGAACGGCGCCGGCCCCCAAGCGCCCCCGACAACGAGTACGGGGACGCCGGGAACCGGCGCCGAGGGAGCGCTAGGCCTTCGCGCTGTGCTGCTTGCCGAAGCGGGCCTCGAAGCGGGCCACGCGGCCACCGGTGTCGAGGATCTTCTGCTTGCCGGTGTAGAACGGGTGGCACTGCGAGCAGACCTCGGCGCGGATCTCGCCACTGGTCTCGGTCGAGCGGGTGGTGAACTCGGCGCCACAGGTGCAGGTCACGCGCGTGACCACGTACTCGGGGTGAACGTTGGGCTTCAAGGGGTTCTCCTAGGTTTCGGGAGGGCACCGGGTCGGCGGCTGGAGCGCCGCACGTGAACCGGGACCGACGGACCAGTCTGCCAGGACCGGCCGCATCTTCCCAAACCGGGTCGCGTTCCGGGATATTCCGGGCCCCCCGCGCGCCCGGCGGCGGTGCCCGTCAGGGCGTGGTGGTGGCCTTCGCGCCCGGCTTCCCCGTGGTCCGCGCCGGGGCCGACGGCGTGGCCGTGGGGGCCGCCTGGGCGGGGTTCTCCGGCTGCGCGGCGACGACCGCCGGCGGGAACGGCTGGTCGGCCCTGAGCGCCGTCCAGACCTGCCCGGCCGCCGGCTGCTGCGGGACCACCCGGTTCTGGTCGCCGGGGGCGCTCTCCACCGGCAGGGTGACCATGCTCAGCTGGTCCGGGCCTATCCCCTTGAGCTCCTGGGCGAGCCCCACCAGCGAGTTCACCGAGCCGAGCGCGGAGTCGGTGGTGATGCTCTTGGTCACGGTGTCGCCGACGGACCACAGCTTGACCGGGTTTGTGAGCATCCCGCTCCCCCCGATCTGCTGCAGCAGCGACTTCACCATCTGCTTCTGGAGCTCGATCCGGCCGAGGTCGCTGCCGTCGCCGACGCCGTGCCGGGTGCGCACGAAGGCCAGCGCCTGCTGTCCGTTCAGGCGGTGCTCGCCGGGCGGCAGGTCGAGCCCGCTGTCCTTGTCGTGGATGGCCACCGTGGTGGTCACGGTGGCCCCGCCTATCGCGTCCACGACCCGGGCGAAGCCGACGAAGTCGACCTGCAGGTAGTGGTCCATCCGCAGCCCGGTGAGCTGCTCGGTGGTCTTGACCGCGCAGACCGCGCCGCCGGTCTCGAAGGCGCTGTTGTACATCGCGCGCTTGGCGCCGGGCGCCGTCCGGCCGCTCGGGTCGGTGCAGTCGGGGCGGGTGACCAGGGTGTCGCGCGGGATCGAGACGATCTGGGCGCGGGAGTGGTCCTGGTTGATGTGCACCACCATGGCGGTGTCCGAGCGGGCGGTGGCGCCGGTGTCGCCGCCGGCCATCGAGCCGTTGTCGCCGCCGCGCGAATCGGAGCCGAGCACCAGGATGTTGAAGGAGCCGTCGGTGGCGGCCGGCGGCCGGGCGCCGCCGAGCCCGCCGTCGATGTCGACGCTCTTGATGTTGCCGTCGAGTCTGAAGTAGCCGAGGAGGGCGCCGCCGACGACGAACGCGGCGAACGCGCAGGCGGCCGTCCGCAGGAGCCTGCGGCGGCGACTCGTAACCCTCTTGTGTTCGGCCATACGGCCCAGAGTAAATCGGACAACATGATCCAAACGGTCTCAAGTTGTCCCGAGTCTGGAACAAAGCGGCCCGGACGCGCGGAACCCCGGACCGCTCGCGCGATCCGGGGTTCCGTGCTTCGACAGCCGTCCGGCTACGGTCAGTCGCCGGAGCCGGGGGTGGTCTTGGCGATCTGCATCAGGAACTCGGCGTTGCTCTTGGTCTGCTTCATCTTGTCCAGGAGCAGCTCGATCGCCTGCTGCGAGTCGAGCGCGTGCAGCACCCGGCGCAGCTTCCAGACGATGGCCAACTCCTCGCTGCCGAGCAGGATCTCCTCCTTGCGGGTGCTGGAGGCGTCCACGTCGACGGCCGGGAAGATGCGCTTGTCCGAGAGCTTCCGGTCGAGCTTGAGCTCCATGTTGCCGGTGCCCTTGAACTCCTCGAAGATCACCTCGTCCATGCGCGAGCCGGTCTCGACCAGCGCGGTGGCCAGGATGGTCAGCGAGCCGCCGTTCTCGATGTTGCGCGCGGCACCGAAGAACTTCTTCGGCGGGTACAGCGCGGTCGAGTCGACACCACCGGACAGGATGCGGCCGGAGGCCGGCGCCGCCAGGTTGTAGGCGCGGCCGAGGCGGGTGATCGAGTCCAGCAGGATGACCACGTCGTGGCCCAGCTCGACCAGGCGCTTGGCGCGCTCGATGGCCAGCTCGGCGACGGTGGTGTGGTCCTCGGCCGGGCGGTCGAAGGTCGAGGAGATGACCTCGCCCTTCACCGACCGCTGCATGTCGGTGACCTCTTCCGGACGCTCGTCGACCAGGACGACCATCAGGTGGCACTCGGGGTTGTTGTGGGTGATCGCGTTGGCGACCGCCTGGAGCACCATGGTCTTGCCGGTCTTCGGCGGCGCGACGATCAGACCGCGCTGGCCCTTGCCGATCGGCGACACCAGGTCGATGATCCGGGTGGTCAGCACGCCCGGGTCGGTCTCCAGGCGCAGCCGCTCCTGCGGGTACAGCGGGGTGAGCTTGTTGAACTCGGGGCGGCCGCGGCCGCTCTCCGGGTCCATGCCGTTGACGGAGTCCAGCCGCACCATGGCGTTGAACTTCTCGCGGCGCTCGCCCTCGCGCGGCTGGCGCACCGCACCGGTGATGGCGTCACCCTTGCGCAGGCCGTTCTTGCGGACCTGGGCGAGCGAGACGTAGACGTCGTTCTGGCCCGGGAGGTAGCCGGAGGTGCGCACGAACGCGTAGTTGTCGAGGATGTCGAGGATGCCCGCGACCGGGATCAGGACGTCGTCCTCGCCGATCTGCGGCTCGACGGTGCCGGCCTCGAAGCCCTCGCGGCCGCGGCGGCCACGGCGGTCGCGGTAGCGCCCGCGGCGGCCACGGCGGCCCTCGCCGAACTCGTCGTCCTCGTAGCCGCCCTGCTGGGCCTGCGGCTGCTGGGCCTGCGGGGCCTGGCGGCCCTGCTGCTCGCCCTGGCCGGCCTGCTGCTGGCCGCCGCCCTGCTGGGACTGGCGGTCGGCGCGCTCGCGGCGGCTGCGGCGGTCGCGGCGGGACTCGCGGCCCTCGCCGTCCTGGGCCTCGCCGCCCTCCTGGCGGTCGGTGCGCTCGGTGCGCTCCGTGCGCTCGCCGCCCTCGCGGCGCTCACGGCGCTCACGGCGGTCGCGACGGCTCTCGCGGCCGTCCTCGCGACCCTCGAAGCCGCGGGTCTCGGCCGGGCGGGCCTCGGCCTGCTTCGACTCGGCGACGGCGACGGTGGCCTCGGCGGCGGTCTCCGCGGCCGGGGCGCCGGGCGCGCCGGCGGCCGAGGTGGCGCGGCGGCGGGTGCGCTCGGTACGGGCCGGCGCGGCGGTCTCGGCGGCGGCCTGGACCGGGATCTCGATCTGGGCCTGCGGCTCGGCGGCGGCCGGGGCCTCGGCCTTGGCGGCGGCCTTGGCGCGGCGGGCCGGCTTCTCGGCCGGGGCCTCGGCGTCCGCCTTGGCGGCGGTGCGCTTGGCGGCCGGGGCGGTGCCACCGGCGGCGAGCAGCGGGTCCCCGCCGCTCTTCTCCTTGATGGTCTCGATCAGCTGGCTCTTGCGCATGCGTCCGGTACCGGTGATGCCAAGGTCCGCGGCGAGCTTCTGGAGCTCGGCCAGGACCATGCCGTCCAGGCCCGCGGCGGCACTGCGGCGGCGCCGCGCCGGGGCAGCGGGGGCGGCGGCTGCGTCCGACGCGTCGGCGTCCGGGCGCGCGCCCATCAGATCGGTGGAGTCGCTCACTAAGGGTCCTTCCCTGGAGCGGACGTCGGCCTGTCTGGCTCGGCGACCGGTTGTGCTGTCCTGACCAACGCTCGACTGCGTCGGTCCGAGGCGGTGGTCCCTCGAATGGCGGGAGCCCGTCGAGGGAGAGCTACGTACGAGGTGCGGTGCATGAAGCACGGTGGTGCTGAGTGGCGCGTGGGCCGGTCGTGTGTCGACCTCCCCTGAGGGCGTAACCCCCACGCTCCCTGCGAATCCCGGGCCCCCGTCGCGTGACGGTGGCCCGCGCTCCGCCCGTCCTGGCCTCTAGGTGGGAGGCCGCGGGTGGGAGTCAGGTGCCGTCACGGCTTCGGGATGCGGCCGCATGTCGCGCAGGCAGGCTGCGTACGCGCTGCGGTGGGCTCCCGGAGAATCGTCGCCCCGTGCATCGCCGGGACTCCACTGCCGTGGAGCGCTGGGATCGGGACGCGGCGCACCTAGCCCCGGAGGGCACCTGGTGCAGCAATGAGGTTAACACTACCGACCCCCTCAGACATTCCCCAGCCTTGCGGTTGCCAATCGTGTCCGCCGGACCCGGCTCGGCAGGACGCCGGTGCCGGGCCCCGAGCGGCCCGTTCGTGCTGCTCAGACGTCCAGCGGGAGCACGGCGGCCCCGGTGCGGTCGACGTCCAGGCGGTGCGCGGCGAACGCCGGGTCCCCGCCGTGGCCGTGGTGCCCGGCGAAGGCGAGCACCTTGTCGGCGCCCGCCTCGTCGGTGAGCGCCAGGACGGTCGGGCCGGCCCCGGAGATGACCGCGGGGACGCCCTCGGCTCGCAGCGCGCCGACCAGGGCGGCGCTGTCCGGCATGGCGGAGGCGCGGTAGTCCTGGTGCAGCCGGTCCTCGGTGGCGGCGAGGAGCAGTTCGGGGCGCCGGGTCAGCGCCTCCACCAGCAGTGCGGAGCGGCCGGCGTTGACGGCCGCGTCGGCGAGCGGGACGGTCTTCGGCAGCAGCCCGCGCGCGGTCTCGGTGAGCACCTCGCCGGCCGGCACGAACACCACCGGGACGACCCGCTCGGACGGCTCCAGCGCGATCGCCTTGGCCGACTCCTCGTCGGTCCAGGCGATGGTGAAGTTGCCGCGCAGGCAGGCCGCGACGTTGTCGGGATGGCCCTCCAGCTCGGAGGCGAGGGCCAGCAGCGCGTCGTCGTCCAGCGCGGACGGGCCGCCGATGGTGACGGCGCGGGCGGCCACGATGCCGGCGCAGATGGCGGCCGAGGAGGAGCCGAGGCCGCGGCCGTGCGGTATCCGGTTGGCGCAGACCACTTCGAGGCCCCGTGGCTGGCCGCCGAGCCGGTCGAAGGCGGCGCGCATCGAGCGGACCAGCAGGTGGCGCTCGTCGCGTGGCAGCGTGTCGGCGCCCTCACCGGCGATGTCGACGGAGAGGCCGGAGTCGGCGACCCGGACGACCACGTCGTCGTACAGACCCAGCGCGAGCCCGAAGGCGTCGAAGCCCGGGCCGAGGTTGGCGCTGGTCGCGGGAACCCTGACCCGGACGGCGGCGGCACGGAACGCGGGACCGGCCATGCGGTGGACTCTCCTGGGGAAATCGGGCGGCGCGGAGCGCGTCGTCGGTGCGAGGGTGGGGAACGGACCGAGGCCCCTCGGGGGCGGGCGGTCACGGCGGTCGGCGCGGCCCGGATCCGCCCGGGCCCGGGGCATGTGCCACACGGCCGAGGCCAGAGTATCGAAGAGAGGTTCCCCAGCGGTACACCCCGTGGGCCTTCGATCTGGTGTGTTGCCGGTTCTGGCCGGAATGCGCACCCCTCCCCGCCGGGGGGAGGGGCGGAAAGGGATCGCGGCGTGAAGCCCGGTCGACTCAAAAGTGTCAACGGGGAACTCCGACGGGCCGACCCCCGAAAGGGGCGGCCCGTCGGTGTGTCAGGCCCCGTTACCGGTCGAGCAGTCCGAGGCTGCGGGCGGCCGCCTCCGGGTCGACCGGGACGACCTGCGGCTGCGGCGCGCCGGCCACCGCCCAGTCCGGGTCCTTCAGGCCGTTGCCGGTCACGGTGCAGACGATCCGCTGGCCCGGGTCGACGAGCCCGGCCTCCGCCTTGGCCAGCAGACCGGCCACCGAGGCGGCCGAGGCGGGCTCCACGAAGACGCCCTCCTGCGAGGCCAACAGCCGGTAGGCGGACAGGATCTGACGGTCCGTCACCTTGTCGATGAGGCCGCCGGACTCGTCCCGCGCGGCGAGCGCGAAGTCCCAGGAGGCCGGGTTGCCGATCCGGATCGCGGTGGCGATGGTCTGCGGCTTGAGCACCGGCGCGCCGTCCACGATCGGGGCGGAGCCGGAGGCCTGGAAGCCCCACATCCGCGGGGTGCGGGTGGCGAGGGCAGGCAGGGTGCGGCGCGTGGCGCCTTCATCGAGGGTGGCGGCGGGAGACGGGCGGGAGTACTCGCGGTACCCCCTCCAGTACGCGGTGATGTTGCCCGCGTTGCCGACCGGCAGGACGTGGATGTCCGGGGCGTCGCCGAGCATGTCGACGATCTCGAAGGCCGCGGTCTTCTGGCCCTCGATCCGCACCGGGTTGACCGAGTTGACCAGCGCCACCGGGTACTTCTCGGACAGTTCACGCGCAAGGGTGAGGCAGTCGTCGAAGTTCCCGTCGACCTGGAGGATCCGGGCGCCGTGCACCAGCGCCTGGCCCATCTTGCCCAGGGCGATCTTGCCCTGCGGGACGAGCACCGCGCAGACCATCCCGGCCCGCACCGCGTAGGCGGCGGCGGAGGCCGAGGTGTTGCCGGTGGACGCGCAGATGACCGCCTGCGCGCCCTCCTCCTTGGCCTTGGAGATGGCCATCGTCATCCCGCGGTCCTTGAAGGAGCCGGTCGGGTTGGCGCCCTCGACCTTGAGGTAGACCTCGCAGCCCGTGCGCTCGGACAGCACCTGGGCGGGGACCAGGGGCGTGCCGCCCTCCAACAGGGTGACCACCGGGGTGGCCGCGGTGACCGGCAGGCGGTCCCGGTACTCCTCGATCAGGCCGCGCCACTGGTGGGTGTGCGCGCCTCGGACGACGTTCTCGGCAACGGCGTTCATGGCTGTTCCTTATTCCCCTTCGACCCGCATGATGCTGGCCACGTCCCGCACGCTGTCCAGCGCGCGGAGCTTGTCGACCGTCGCCGACAGCGCGGCGTCGGTGGCACGGTGGGTGACCACGACGAGCGAGGCGTCGCCGTCGCGGCCCTGCTGGCGCACGGTGTCGATGGACACGCCGTGCTCGGCGAAGACGGACGCCACCTGGGCGAGCACGCCCGCGCGGTCGTCCACGTCCAGGCTGACGTGGTAGCGGGTGACCACCTCGTCCATGGGCTTGGCCGGCAGCCGGGTGTACACCGAGTCGCCGGGACCGGTGGCGCCGGCCAGCTTGTTGCGGCAGACCGCGACCAGGTCGCCGAGCACCGCGGAGGCGGTCGGCGAGCCGCCCGCGCCGGGGCCGTAGAACATCAGCCGGCCGGCCGCCTCGGCCTCGACGAACACCGCGTTGTACGCCTCGCGGACGGAGGCCAGCGGGTGCGACAGCGGGATCATCGCCGGGTGGACGCGCGCGGTGACGGACTCGCCGTCCGCGGCCCGCTCGCAGATCGCGAGCAGCTTGACCACGCAGCCCATCTCCTTGGCGGAGGCGATGTCGGCGGCGGTCACCTCGGTGATGCCCTCGCGGTAGACGTCCGCCGCGGTGACCTTGGTGTGGAAGGCGATGCCGGCCAGGATCGCGGCCTTGGCGGCGGCGTCGAAGCCCTCGACGTCGGCCGTCGGGTCGGCCTCGGCGTAGCCCAGCGCGGTGGCCTCCTCCAGCGCCTCCGAGTAGCCGGCGCCGGTGGTGTCCATCTTGTCGAGGATGAAGTTGGTGGTGCCGTTGACGATGCCCAGCACCCGGTTGACCTTGTCGCCCGCGAGGGACTCGCGCAGCGGGCGCAGCAGCGGGATCGCGCCCGCCACCGCGGCCTCGTAGTACAGGTCCACCCCGGCCTCGGCGGCCGCGGCGTGCAGCTCGGTGCCGTCCTTGGCGAGCAGCGCCTTGTTGGCGCTGACCACCGAGGCGCCCTGCCGGAAGGCCGACAGGATCAGCGATTTGGACGGCTCGATGCCGCCCACCACCTCGACCACCACGTCGATGTCGCCCCGGTTGACCAGGGCCTCGGCGTCGGTGGTGACCAGGTGCTCGGGGACGCCCGGACGGGTCCGCCCGGCGCGGCGGACCGCGATCCCGGCCAGCTCGACCGGAGCACCGATGCGAGCGGCGAGGTCGTCGGCCGTCGTCGTCATGATGCGCGCCACCTCGGAGCCCACCACACCACAACCCAGCAACGCCACCTTCAGCGGGCGCGTACGCATCATCCGACTCCGCTCTGCATTCATTCGTGCTTCGGTATTTCCGGCGGGTTTTCCTGGACCGCCGGAAACTTCGGTCCGTACCAGTCTCCGGGACTTTCCGTACGGATCTACGGTCGTTCCATGATCTGAGACGAGGATTTCGTCATCCGATATCCAGACGCAGGAGATCCTCCTCCGTCTCGCGCCGGACGATCACCCGCGCCGCACCGTCCTTGACGGCGAGCACGGGGGGCTTCAGGGCGTGGTTGTAATTGCTCGCCATCGACCGGCAGTAGGCACCGGTGGCGGGAACCGCGATCAGGTCGCCCGGGGCCAGGTCGGCCGGCAGGAAGGCGTCCCGGACGACGATGTCGCCGGACTCGCAGTGCTTTCCGACCACCCGCACCAGCATCGGCTCCGCGTCACTGGTGCGCGACACCAGGGCCACCGAGTACTCGGCGTCGTACAGCGCGGTGCGGATGTTGTCGGACATCCCGCCGTCCACGCTGACGTAGGTGCGCAGGCCCTCCAGCGGCTTGACGGTGCCGACCTCGTACAGCGTGAACGCCGTCGGGCCGACGATGGCCCGGCCCGGCTCCACGCTCAGCCGGGGGGCGTTCAGGTTCGCGGCCGCGCACTCGCGGCGGACGATCTCGGCCAGCGCGGCCGCGATCTCGGCCGGCTCGCGCGGGTCGTCCTCGCTGGTGTAGGCGATGCCGAGGCCGCCGCCGAGGTCGATCTCGGGCAGCTCGACGCCGTGCTCGTCGCGGATCCCGGCCAGCAGGCCGACCACCCGGCGGGCGGCCACCTCGAAGCCGGCCATGTCGAAGATCTGCGAGCCGATGTGCGAGTGGATGCCGCGCAGCTCCAGGCTGTCGTGGCCGAGCACCCGGCGCACCGCCTCGGCGGCCGCCCCTCCGTTGAGGGAGAGCCCGAACTTCTGGTCCTCGTGCGCGGTGGCGATGAACTCGTGGGTGTGCGCCTCGACGCCGACGGTGATCCGGATCAGCACCGGCTGGCGCACGCCCTGGCGGGCGGCGATCGCGGCCAGGCGCTCGATCTCCTCGTAGGAGTCGAGCACGATGTGCCCGACGCCGGTCTTCACGGCGTTCTCCAGCTCGTCCGCCGACTTGTTGTTGCCGTGAAGCGCGATCCGCTGCGGCGGCATCCCGGCGGCCAGCGCGACCGCCAGCTCGCCCGCGCTGCACACGTCGAGGTTGAGGCCCTCCTCGTGCAGCCAGCGCACGACGGCCTTGGAGAGGAACGCCTTGCCGGCGTAGTAGACGTCCGCGTCGGCGCCGAAGGCGTCCCGCCAGGCGCGCGCCCGGGAGCGGAAGTCCTCCTCGTCCAGCACGTAGGCGGGGGTGCCGAACTCGGCGGCCAGCCGCTTGACGTCGATGCCGCCGACGGTGGCCACACCCTCGGCGTCGCGGGCGACGGTGCGCGACCAGACCTTGGGGTCGAGCGCGTTCAGGTCGGCGGGCGGGGCCTGGTAGTGGCCCTCGGGCAGGACGTCGCCGTGGCGGGGGCCTGCGGGGTGTGCGGAACGGCTCATGCTCCCGCCTCGCTTCGCTCGACGGGGCCTTCGCCGGGCACCGCCCTGATGATTCGCTCGCTGAGCTCACTCATGTGCTGGGTTCCTTCGAGACCTATGGCGAGGGGCGGCGACGGTCCCCGTTGACCGTCAGCCGCCCCCGCTGTGCGCTTGGGGGTGGTGCCTACATCCGCTCGGGCGCCGTCACGCCCAGGAGCGTGAGGCCGTTGGCGAGCACGGTGCGCGTCGCCTCGACCAGCCAGAGGCGGGCGCGGTGCGTGTCGGTGAGCTCCTCGTCGCCCTTGGGCAGGAACATGCAGTTCTCGTACAGGCGGTGGTACTTGCCCGCGAGCTCCTCCAGGTAGCGCGCGACCCGGTGCGGCTCGCGCAGCTCGCCGGCCGTGGCCAGCACCCGCGGGAACTCCGCGAGGTGGCCGAGCACGTCGGACTCCCACTCGGTGGCCAGCAGCTCGGGCTTGAACTGCTCGGCCGTGCCCTTGTCCACGCCCAGCTCGGCGGCCTTGCGCGCCACGCCGCACATCCGGGTGTGGGCGTACTGGACGTAGAAGACCGGGTTCTCGGTGGTCTGGCTGGTCAGCAGGTTGATGTCCAGCGTGATCGTCGAGTCCGTGGAGGAGCGCGCCAGGGTGTAGCGGGCGGCGTCCACGCCGATCCACTCGACCACGTCGTCGATCGTGATGATGTTGCCGGCCCGCTTGGACATGCGGACCTCTTCGCCGTCGCGAAGCATCTTCACGAACTGGCCGATCTTCACCTCGATGTTGCGGTTCATGTCGTCGCCCGCGCAGGCCGAGATGGCCTTGAGGCGGTTGACGTAGCCGTGGTGGTCGGCGCCCAGCATGTAGAGCGCGACCTCGGCGCCGCGGTCCCGCTTGGACAGGTAGTACGCGGCGTCGGCGGCGAAGTAGGTCTTGTCGCCGTCGGCCTTGATCAGGACGCGGTCCTTGTCGTCGCCGAAGTCGGTGGTGCGCAGGAAGACCGCGCCCTCCTGCTCGAAGACGTGGCCCTGGTCGCGCAGCCGGTCGATGGCCTTCTCGACGGCGCCGGAGTCGTGCAGCGTCTTCTCCGAGAACCACACGTCGAAGTGGGTGCCGAACTCGTCCATCGAGCGCTTGATCTCGGCGATCATGAGCTTGAGGCCCTCGGTGCGGAAGACCTGCAGCTGCTCGGCCTCGGGCAGGTCGAGCACGCCGGGGACCGCCTCGGTGAGCGCCTTGGCGATGTCGACGATGTACTCGCCGACGTACCCGCCCTCGGGCACCTCGCGGCCGTTCGCGGCGGCCTGCAGCGAGGCGGCGAACTTGGTGATCTGCACACCGGCGTCGTTGAGGTAGTACTCGGTGGTGACGTCGGCGCCGGAGGCCCGCAGCACGCGCGCCAGCGAGTCGCCGACGGCGGCCCAGCGGACGCCGCCGATGTGGATCGGGCCGGTCGGGTTGGCGGAGACGAACTCCAGGTTGATCTTCAGGCCCTCGAGGGCGTCGTTGCGGCCGTAGGCCTCGCCCGCCTCGACGATGGTGCGCGCCAGCGCACCGGCGGTGGCGGTGTCCAGGGTGATGTTCAGGAAGCCCGGACCGGCGATGTCGACCTTGGCGACGCCGGTGATCCCTCGCAGGCGCTCGACCAGCAGTTCGGCAACGGCTCGCGGCGGCTTGCCGGCCGCCTTGGCGAGCTGGAGGGCCACGTTGGTCGCGTAGTCGCCGTGGTCCCTGTTCTTGGGCCGGTCGACCGTCACGTGCTCGGGCACGGCGACGGCCAGCTCGCCCGCCTCGACGGCGGAGCTCACGGCGGCCTGGATTGCCTGGGAAAGGTCTGCGGGGGTCACGACGCCAAGCGTAGGCGAGACGGGGTGCCCGCCCGCCACTCGGTTTACCTGTTGGGACGCCGCCGCGCCGTCGTTACGGGGTCTCAGCCGTGATCGGTGCGTTCTGTTCGCTCAGGGCGAACTGCGTCGGGCGGTCCGCCCGGCTGCCCCGCGAGCCGCATCAGCCGCCGGACCAGGGCCACCAGGTCGGCCGGGTCGAAGGGCTTGCCGAGATAGCCGTCCACCCCGACCGTCTCCCCCAGGTCGAGGTCCGCCGGGGTGCAGGCGCTCACGATCGCGATCGGGAGCCGGCAGGTGTCCGGGGTGGCGCGCAGCCGGGCCGCCGTCCGCAGGCCGTCCAGTCGCGGCATCACCACGTCCAGCGTGACCACGTCGGGCTGCACCCGGCGGATGACCTCCAGGCACTCGGCGCCGTCGGCGGCGGTCACCACCTCGAAGCCCTCGAGCTCCAGGTTGACCCTGATCAGCTGGCGGATCACCTCGCTGTCGTCCACCACGAGGACCCGCCCGGACACTCCCGACACCTCACCGAGGGTATCGGCGGCCCCGCCGCCCCGTCCGGCCTTTGGGCACTTCCGCTCCCCCGCCCCGCGACGCCGCCGGCGACGCCCGGACGATCTTCCGGAAACCCGTGCACGGACCACGTCCGAAGCCTGGTAGTGTTCTCCACGTCGGAAGCGCGAGCGACCGACAGGCCAACAGGCCCCCGTAGCTCAGGGGATAGAGCACCGCCCTCCGGAGGCGGGTGCGTAGGTTCGAATCCTACCGGGGGCACTCACGCAGCGATTGCGAGAGTGTAACCAAGGCCCAGTTCAGTGGAGTTGATCCACCGACCTGGGCCTTCGTCGTGTTTCCGGGCCCGTCCGGCCCGTCCGGCCCGTCCGGGACGGGCCCGTGGGCTCAGGAGGCGGCCGCCTCGGCCTGGGCGTACAGCTCGGCGATGGTGTGGTCGAAGTAGGCGCTGTACGAGATGTCGTCGGTGTCACCGCCCTGCTGGTAGCCGCCGATCGCGCCGACCACGTCGCCGGTGGCGGTGTCGATCCAGGGGCCGCCGCTGGTGCCGGACGGGTAGGCCGGGCAGTGCACGACCCGCTGGGAGGCGCTCTGCTGCGCGGTGGCGTTGGTGCACAGGACCGGCTCCTCGGAGTCGGCGGGGTAGCCGTAGAGGCGGACGGTCGCGTCGAAGGGCTCGTCGGCGCCCAGCCGGTTGCCGCCGACCACGTCCTCGACGTTGCGGCCGTTGTTGGGGGCGGTCTC
The DNA here is from genome assembly GCF_055580145.1 of Kitasatospora sp. NPDC032121. Lineage (NCBI taxonomy): Bacteria > Bacillati > Actinomycetota > Actinomycetes > Kitasatosporales > Streptomycetaceae > Kitasatospora > Kitasatospora sp. NPDC032121. The sequence continues at coordinate 158,476 of NZ_JBVILX010000004.1, forward strand.
CAGGATCGCGAAGTCCTCGGCCACGTCGCCCTTCCGGGACCAGTCGGCGGTGGTGTGGATCGCCGTCACCCGCCAGGTGCCGTACGGGGCGGAGCCGTCGCGGTAGCCGGGGGCGAAGGTGACGCCGTCGGTGCTGCTGAGGCAGTGCGCCGCGGTCAGCAGCAGGTTGCCGGTGGGGCTGTGCAGCACGCTGGCGGTGCAGAAGTGGTCGCCGGCCTCCGGGGCGCCGCTGAACAGCGCGCCGACGGTCTGGGACTCGCGGTCGCCGGTCGGGGCCGAGCGGGTGGTGCCGAGGGCGACGTCCGGGGTGGGGGTGGCCGTCGCGGGGGCGGCCGCCGGGGCGGCGTCCGAGGAGGGCGCCGGGGCCGCGACCGGGGCGGGCGGGGCGGACGCCGGGTCGGTGGCCGGGGGCGGCGCGGCGGCGGCCCGGGTGCTGCGGGCCGCCTTCCCGGCGGCCGTCGTGTCGGACAGGTCCAGCCCGTGCGTCCCGGTCAGCGCGACGGCGATCACCACCGCGGACAGCGCGGTGAACAGGGACGGGACCAGCAGTCCGCGGCGGCGGCGCGACGTCTGGCGGCGGTGCTTGCCCATGCCTGTTTCTCCTGCCGGGGCGATCGGGGGGCGGCCTTCGACCAACGACTATGGCGCCTCAGCCTGGTAGCGATGTGACGGGCTCCTGGGAGCTCGATGAGAAACCCGTCGACCGCCCGCGCCCCCCGGTGTCAGGATCCGGCGAGCACCGCGTCCAGTTCGTCGGCTCCGACGAAGGCGGTGTGCGTCCCGGCGGCGGTGCAGGCGAAGGCCCCGGCCACCGTACCGGCCCGGGCGCAGTCCAGCGGCGAGCGACTCCGGAACCACGCGTACAGGAATCCCGACACGAAGGCGTCGCCGGCGCCGTTGCTGTCCACCACCGGGCGGCCCGGGTCGACGGCGGGCAGGCGGCGCGGCGCGGGGTCGTCCCGGGTGAGCAGGTGGCAGCCCTCGGCGCCGGCGGTGGCGACGACCACCTGTGCGCGCCCTTCGGCGAGGATCGCCCGCATCACCTCCTCGTGCCGGCCGCGGCAGCCGGCCACCGAGAGGAAGACCAGGTCGGAGCCGAACGCGTAGTCGCGGTGGTACGGGTCGACGCCGTCCCAGTCGTGCAGGTCGGTGGAGGTGGTGCGGCCGAGGCGGCGCAGGTCGCCGTACATGTCCCGGTTGACGCCGGTGATGGACAGGTGGACGTGCCGGCTGCGCTCGGCGTACGGCAGGTAGAGGTCGCGCGGCAGCCGCAGGTCGGCGGGGTGGCGGCCGTCGAAGAAGGAGAACCGGCGGCCGTCCGCGTCCACCAGGTTGACCCCGCGCGGGGTGCCGTGCGGGCTCACCAGGTGGGCGAAGTGCAGGCCGTGGCGCGCGTAGTGGGCGCGGATCAGGTCGCCCTGGGCGTCGTCGCCGAGGAAGTCGACGAACGCGGTGCGCAGTCCGAGGTGGTGGGCGCCGAGGGCGACCCCGTTGCCGGTGTGGCCGACGTAGTCCCGCACCGGTTCGACGAGTTGCGAGTCCCCGGGCGGGATCTCCAGCCGCTCGACCCGGACGATGGTGTCCACCCCGGCGCCGCCGACGACGAGCAGGTCGAACTCGGGCAGCATGGCGCCTCCTTGATCCTTGAACGGTGCCGGGAGTCAAGCAGGCGCCGGAGGTTGACTGCAAGACTTGCTGCAAATTTCAGTCGACCGGTGGTCCGTCCACCACGTGCGCCGTGGACGCCGCCTCCGCTGCCTCCGCCTGCGCACCGACCGGGACGACGGTGGCCTCGCCGGGCGTCGGCCGGTGGTCGATCACCAGCACCGCGACCAGCGCGGCCGCCAGCAGGACGCCCATCGCCACCCAGGTCGCGACCACGTAGCCGTGCACGGCGCCCTGGGCCCGCACCGCCGGGTCGGAGGCGATCCGGGCGGCCAGGAAGCTCGCGGTGGCGCTCGCGGCGACCGTGTTCAGCAGCGCGGTGCCGACCGAACCACCCACCTGCTGAGCCGAGTTGAGGGTGGCCGCGGCCGCGCCGGCCTCGTTCGGGGCGACTCCGAGGGTGGCCAGGCTCATCGCCGGTGTGAACACCAGGCCCATGCCGACGCCGATCAGCAACTCGGCCGGCAGCACCAGGGCGGCCCACGGGCTGTCCACCCGCATCCGGGTCAGCCAGGCCATGCCACTCGCGGCCAGCAGCAGCCCGGGGCCGACCAGGACCCGGGTCGGCACCCTGGTCATCATCCGGGCCGCGAAGCCCGTCGAAGTCAGCACGACGGAGACCGTCATGGGCAGGAAGGACAGCCCGGACACGATCGGCGAGAAGTGCTTGATGACCTGGAGGTAGTACGTCAGGAACAGGAACGTGCCGAACATGCCGACCATCGCCAGGCCCACCGAGAGCGCGCCGCCGCCGCGGTTGCGGTCGGCGACGATGTGCACCGGCAGCAGCGGGTGCGCGGTGCGCCGCTCGACCAGGACGAACGCCGCGAGCAGCAGCACGCCCAGGGCCAGCGAGCCGATCACCAGAGCGTCGCTCCAGCCCCTGGTCACGGCCTCGGAGGTGCCGTGGACGATCGCCAGCAGGCCGCCGCAGCCGAGCAGCGCCCCGGGCAGGTCCAGCGGCATCCGGCGGCCCTTCTCCACGTGGTCGCGCTTCAGCAGGTGGAACGCCGCGAAGGCGGCGACGACGGCGATCGGCACGTTGACGAACAGGCACCAGCGCCAGTCCAGGTACTCGGTCAGCAGACCGCCGGCGATGAGGCCGATCGCGGAGCCGCCGCCGGCGATCGCGCCGAAGACGCCGAAGGCCGTACCGCGTTCGCGCGGATCGGAGAAGGCGGTGGAGAGCAGCCCCAGCGCGGAGGGCGCGAGCAGGGCGGCGAACGCTCCCTGGAGGGCACGGGCACCGAAGAGCATGGCGGGGCCGACCGCCGCGCCGCCGAGGGCGGAGGCGAGGGCGAAGCCCAGCAGGCCGACGGTGAAGACGCGCTTGCGGCCGAAGAGGTCGCCCAGCCGGCCACCGAGCAGCAGCAGACCGCCGAAGGCGAGCGTGTAGGCGGTGATCACCCACTGCCGGTCGGCGTCCGAGATGCCCAGCTCCCGCTGGGCGGACGGCAGTGCGATGTTCACGATGGTGACGTCGAGGACGATCATGAGCTGGGCGGTGGCGATGACGGCCAGCGCCCACCAGCGGCGACGGTCCGCGTCCTCATGACCGGTGACGGTTTGCGCAGTCACAGGCCGGGCCTTCCGGTGTGGGGGCGGAGAGGTCACGCATTCGCCTTCCAGCCAAACTCCGGCCGGGACGGACCGCAAGGCAAAACCTCGCCGAACCGGACCTTTGGGACAAAAGAACCAGGCCCCCGGGACTCCGGACCGAGTCCCGGGGGCCTGGTTCCCCCGATCGCGGCTACCGTGTGTGCCCCGGCCCGCTCAGCGCACCGTCACCGGGGCGCACCCGTCACAGCGCCGACAGCTCCTCGACCAGGTCGTCCAGCCCCAGCGAACCCTGCGAGAGCGCCGCCATGTGCCAGGCCTTGAGGTCGAACTCCTCGCCGCGCGCCTCGTGCGCCGCCTTCGCCGCCGCCCGCCCCCGCAGCCAGGCGCGCTCGCCGAGCTTGTAGCCGATCGCCTGGCCGGGCAGGCCCAGGTAGCGGACCAGCTCGCTGTCCAGGAACTCGGCGGACAGGCCGCAGTACAGGCCGAAGAACTCCCGGGCGTGCTCGGGGCCGACCGGCTCGCCCGGCCGGTACGGGGAGTCCGCCGGGAAGTCCATGCCCACGTGCATGCCGATGTCGACGATGACCCGCAGCGCGCGCATCATCTGCGCGTTGAGGTAGCCCAGGCGGTGGCCCGGGTCGGTGAGGTAGCCGAGCTCGTCCATCAGGCGCTCGGCGTACAGCGCCCAGCCCTCCAGGTTGGCGCTGACCCCGCCGAGGCTCACCTGGTAGGTGGAGAGCCGGTCGGCGACGTAGTTCCACTGCGCGAGCTGGAGGTGGTGGCCCGGCACGCCCTCGTGGTACCAGGTGGAGACCAGGTCCCAGACCGGGAAGCGGTCCCGGCCGACCAGCGGCAGCCAGGTCCGCCCCGGGCGGCTGAAGTCCAGCGAGGGCGCGGTGTAGTACGGCGCGGCGGCGCTGCCGGCCGGCGCGATCCTCGACTCGACCCTGGTGACCGGCTCGGCCAGGTCGAAGTGGGTGCCCTGGAGGTCCCCGATGGCCTGGTCCATCAGGCCCTGGAGGTACTCCCGGGCGGCCTCGGCGCCCTCGATGGCCGGGCCGTCGGACTCCAGCCACTGCATCGCCGCCAGCGGGCCCGCGCCCGGCAGGACCTTCTCGGCCTCGACCTCCATCTGCGCCAGCAGGTCGTGGAACTCGCTCCACGCCCAGGCGTAGGCCTCGTCCAGGTCCAGGTCGGCACCGGTCCAGTAGCGCACCCAGCGGGCGTAGCGCTCCCGGCCCGCGGTGTCCGGGGCGCCGGCCACGGCCGGGCCGTACACGTCGCGCAGCCAGTCGCGCAGCTCGGCCAGCGCGTCGGCGGCGGCCACCGCGTGCTTCGACAGCTCGGGCCGCAGCGACTCCGGCGCGCCCTGGACGAACTGACCGAACCACGCACCGGGAATCCGCTCCTGCGCGGGCGCGTCCTCCCCCAGCCACTCGGCGAACTGCCCGAGCACCGTGGCCACCTGGCGCGGGCCGGACAGCAGCCCGCGCTCGACGCCCTCGGCCAGCGTCTGCCGGTACTGCTCGAACGCCACCGGGATCCTCGCCATGCGGCGGCCGATCACCTGCCACTCGGCCTCGGTGTCGGTGCCCATCAGCGTGAAGGACTCCCGCAGGTCGTGCACCGGGGACCCGAGGTTGCGCAGCGAGCGGAAGCTCTCCCCCGCCTCGTGGACGGCGAGTTCGGCGGACAGCCGCTCGCGCAGCAACCGGGCGCAGCGGCGCTCCGCCTCGTCCTCGGCGGCACCGGCCCGCTCGGCCTCGTCGAGCTTCGCCAGGGTGCGGCGGGCGAGGTCGGCCACGGCCTCGGGGCCGGCCGGGGAGAGGTCGGGCAGCCGGTCGTCGTCGAGGTTGAGGCCGAGGTAGACCGCGGTCAGCGGGTCGAGGTCGGCCAGTTCGCGGACGTGGTCGTCGGCGATGCGGCGGGGGGTGGCGCCGTCGGCGGTGATCAGTTCTACAGACATTCCGCCATCATTGCGTGGCACCGCCGCATTGCAACCCCTTTGCGAGCGGGGTTCGTCTGCGAAAATCCGTTCGGCCCGACAGGACCGGATCGGCCCGACGCCGATTACGCTTGGCCGCCATGGAAGCCAGCCCCACTTCGGCAGGTCAGGCACCCGTTCCGGCCGCGTCCGAGCCGCGTCCGCGCCGCACCGGCTACCGGCGGTTGCCGGTCCAGCAGCGGCGCGAGCAGCTGATCGCGGTCGCCCTGGAGCTGTTCGCCTCCCGGCCGCCCGAGGAGGTCGGCCTGGACGACGTCGCCGAGGCCGCCGGGGCCTCCCGCCCCCTGGTGTACCGCTACTTCGCGGGCGGCAAGCAGCAGTTGTACGAGGCCGCGCTGCGCACCGCGGCGGACGAGCTGACCAGCCGCTTCGCGGTACGGGTGAGCGGGACGCCGTCCGAACAGCTGTCGACGGTGCTGGACGGCTACTTCGCCTTCGTCGCCGAGCACGACGCGGGCTACTCGGCGCTGCTGCGCGGCGGTTCGGTGGTGGAGACGGCCCGCACCTCGGCGATCGTGGACGACGTCCGGCGGGCGGCGCTGCGCCGGACGCTGCGTCACCTGGGCGTGCGGGAGGCCGGTCCGCGGCTGACGCTGCTGGTGCGCTCCTGGATCGCGGTGGTCGAGGGGGCGTCGCTGAGCTGGCTGGACGAGGGGCGCGCACTGCCGGTGGCGGAGCTGCGCGACTGGCTGGTGGACCAGTTCACCGCGATGGCGGCGGCGACGGCACTGCACGACCCGCAGACGGCCGAGGTGCTGGCGGGGGTGCTGGCGCTGGAGGGGCCGCGGCCGGAGCGGGCGGAGCGGCTGCGTGCGGTGCTCGGCGGCTGAGTGAGGCCCCCGACCCCGTGCCCGGGGGTCGGGGCGGCCCGCGCCGTTCCGCCAGGCGGATTCCGCCCGGCGGGCCGCCGACCCCGGTCACCCGCCGAGCAGCGCCCCCAGGCTCGCCGCCTCGCCGGCCCGCGGCCGGCCCGGTCCCGACCTCGCGACCTCCCGCTGCCAGTGCGCGAGGTCGCGCCGAGCGTCCGCCCTGGCCTCCGGGGTGGCGCCGGGCGCCCGGGTCAGCTCGTCCAGCAGGTCGACGGCGGCGCCGGGGCTGCCGTCCGCGGCCAGCCAGAGGGCCAGGTCGTGGCAGGTGCGCAGGGTACGCGGGTCCTGCGGGCCGCAGATCCGGGCGAAGGCGGGGACGAGCGCGGTGAGGATCTCCACCGCCTCCGCCGTCTCGCCCGCCTCGCCGTGCCGCCAGGCCCGGTCGGCCCGCCGGCGCAGCTGCTCCGGGCTGGGATCCTCCGGGCGAAGCATCCCGGGCCGGATGCCACGCAGCCGTTCCAGCACCTCGGCGGCGCCGGACGGCCGCTGTTCGGGCCGCTTGGCGAGCAGCTCGGCGATCAGCCCGGCCAGTGCCGGGTCCTTGCCGCGCACCGGGGGCGGGACCTCCTCCAGGTGCTTGTACATGTACTCGGCGGCCGAGGCGGCGCGGAACGGGCGCGCGCCGGTGCAGGCCTCGTACAGCATGATGCCGAGGGCGTAGAGGTCGGCCCGGCCGTCCACCGTGCCACCGGACCAGCACTCGGGGGCCAGGTACGGGACGGTGCCGACCACGTTGCCGGTGGAGGTGAGCCGGACGGTCTGGGTGACCAGTCGGGCGATGCCGAAGTCCAGGACCTTGGCCCGCTCCCCCTCCTGCGCGATCATGACGTTCTCGGGCTTGATGTCCCGGTGGACGATCCCCGAGCGGTGCGCGGCGTCCAGCGCCTTGCACACGTGCCGCATCCAGCGCAGCGCCTGCTTGTGGTCCGGCCGGCCGGCCTTGAGCACCTCGGACAGCGCCCGGCCGCGGACCAGCTCCATGACCAGGTACGGGATCTTCCCCGAGCCGGCCTCGGTCCACCCGTAGTCGTACACCGTCACGATGTGCGGATTGTTGAGGCCGCCGGCCGTCCGGGCCTCGCGGACGAAGCGGCTGACCGCCTCCCGGTCGGTGGCGTGCTCGGCGAGCAGCACCTTGACCGCGACCTCCCGGTCGATGGTGGTGTCGGTCGCCCGCCAGACCACGCCGAAACCGCCCCTTCCCAGCTGCTGCTCCAGCCGGAAGCGACCGCCGAGCACCTCGCCCTTCTCCATGCCCTCCCCCAACTCGACCGCGCCCGCCCGGCGTTCGCCGTCGGAGGGGTCACCATAGCGGCGGGTGGGGACGAACGGGTGAACGACCGCGGGCCGGTGTGCCCGGATCCCGCTACGGCTTGGCCTTGGGCAGGCCGGGCGGGTTGATCTCGGACTTCCGCACCGCCTCGCCGTCCAGGCCCCAGCGCTTGAGCACCTGCCCGTACGTGCCGTTCGCGATCACCTCGTCGATCGCCCCGTTCAGCGCCCTGACCAGCCCGTTGTCCTTCCGGGTGGTCGCCGCGATCTTGCCGAGGACGTCCGCGCCGCCGCCCGAGTAGGTGCCGACGACCTCGGTCTCGCCGGTCTGCACGGCGTGGAAGGCCAGGCTGGGGTTGGGGCCGCTGTAGGCCTCGATCCGGCCGGAGGCGAGCGCCAGGTAGTACTCGGTGCCCTGGAAGTACTTGATGTCGATCGGCTTGAGGCCGTTCCTGACGTTCTCCTCGCTCCAGGAGACCAGCAGCTTCTCCTGGTTGGTGCCGGTGGCGACGCCCACCGACCTGCCGGCGAGGTCCTTGGCGCCGGTGACCTTGAGGCCGCTGCCCTTCTTCGCCTCGAAGCCCAGGACGTCCAGCCGGTAGGTGGCGAAGTCGTACTTCTCCTTGCGCTCCTCGGTGACGGTGATGTTGGAGACGCCCACGTCGTACTTGCCGCTGTCCAGGCCGACGAAGATGTTCTCCCAGGAGACCGTGTCGTACGCGACCTTGAGGCCCAGGACGTCGCCGATCAGCGAGGCGAGGTCCGGCTCGACGCCGATGATCGTCTTGTCGTCGTCGGCGTAGAAGCCCAGCGGCGGGATGCTGCCGACCGAGCCGACGACGGCCAGCGTCCCCTTCTTTCTGATCTCCTCCGGGACGAGCGCGGCGATCGCGTCGACCTTGGGGGTGGTGACCCGGTTCTGGTTCGGCGACAGGTTCACCACCGTGCCGTTCGGCGCGGTGCTGCCCTTGGCCGGGGCGGGGCCCGCCGCACCGGTGGCACTGCCGCCGCAGCCGGCCAGGACGAGGGCGGCGGCGAGCGTGCCGGCGGCGGCCACCAGGGCACGACGGGGTAGGGACATGGCGGAACTCCTGTTCGGTGAAAGGGGATTGAGAGAAAGCGGAAGGGTCAGAGGACCTTGGCCAGGAAGGCCCGGGTGCGCTCGTGCCGCGGCCGGTCCAGGACCTCGGCGGGCGGGCCCTGCTCGACCACCACGCCGCCGTCCATGAAGACCACGGTGTCGGCGACCTCGCGGGCGAAGCCGATCTCGTGGGTGACCACGATCATCGTGGTGCCGCTGCGGGCCAGGTCCTTGATGACGTCCAGCACCTCGCCGACCAGCTCCGGGTCGAGCGCCGAGGTCGGCTCGTCGAACAGCAGCACCTTCGGCTCCAGCGCCAGCGCCCGGGCGATCGCCACCCGCTGCTGCTGCCCGCCGGACAGCTGCCGGGGGTAGGCGGCGGCCTTGTCGGCCAGCCCGACCCGCTCCAGCAGCGCCAGCGCCGTCGCCCTGGCCTCGGCCCTGGGGCGGCGCAGCGCGGCGACCGGCGCCTCGACCAGGTTCTCCAGCACGGTGAGGTGCGGGAACAGGTTGAAGTTCTGGAACACGAAGCCGATGCCGGTGCGCTGGCGCAGCACCTCGCGCTCCCTGAGCTCGTACAGCCGGTCGCCGGAGCGCCGGTAGCCGATCAGCTCGCCGTCGATGGCGACGTGGCCGCGGTCGAGCTTCTCCAGGTGGTTGATCGCGCGCAGCAGGGTGGACTTGCCGGAGCCGGACGGGCCGAGCACCACGGTCACCGAGCCGGCCGGGACGTCCAGGTCGACCCCGCGCAGCACCTCCAGCCGGCCGAAGCTCTTGTGCAGGCCGCGGACCTGCACCATCGGGGCGGCCGGGGCCGGGGCGGGCTTCGTCAGGGCGGTCACGACTGTCCTCCGGAGGTACGGGCGGCGGCGGGCCGGGTGCGGTCGGGCAGGCTCCGGGCGAAGGCCCGGACGCGCTGCCACGGGGTGGGCGGCGGGGTGCGTTCGGCGCCGCGGGCGAAGTGGCGCTCGACGTAGTACTGGCCGATCGAGAGCACGGTGGTCAGCAGCACGTACCAGACGGTGGCGACCATCAGCAGCGGCACCACCCGGCCGGTGCGGCCGTAGATGACCTGCGCCTGGTAGAAGAGCTCGCCGATGGCCATCACGTAGACCACCGAGGTGCCCTTGAGCAGGGAGATCACCTCGTTGGCGGCGGCCGGCAGGATGCCCCGCATGGCCTGCGGCAGCACGATCCGCCACCCCTGGCGCCAGCGCGGGATGCCGAGCGCGGCGGCGGCCTCCCGCTGGCCGGCGTCCACCGCGATGACGCCGCCGCGGATGATCTCGGCGGCGAACGCGGCCTGGTGCAGCCCGAGGCCGAGCACCGCCGCGCCGAGCGCGCCGAGCACCCCGACCGTCTCCACGTCGCCGAAGGTCGGGCCGAACGGGATGCCGATCCCGAACCGCTTGTACAGGTAGGAGAGGTTGAACCAGAACACCAGCTGGACGATCAGCGGGATCGAGCGGAACACCCACACGTAGGCCCAGGCGACGGACCGCAGGATCGCGCTGCGGGACAGCCGCATCGCGGCCACCACGGTGCCCAGCAGGAAGCCCAGCACCGTGCCGTAGGCGGTGAGTTCGAGGGTCCGCCCGATCGCCCGGAGGATGGTGTCGGCGGTGAAGTAGAGCCGGAAGGTGGCCCAGTCCCAGCCGGGGTTGGTGGCCAGGCCGTGGGCGAACTGGGCGAGCACGACCAGAGCGGCGATCCCGAGGGCCCAGCGCCAGGGGTGCCGGGCCGGGACGGTCCGCAGGCCGGCCAGTTCGTCGAGGTCGAGGTCGGGGGCGGCCGCCGGCCTCGACGGGGCGGGCGGTGCTTCGGTGCTGACGGTCATCAGAGATCTCCTGGGACGGGGGCGGCGCTCAGGCGTGCTCGGGCGGGCTGATCCGCGATTCCGTGATCGCCGACTCGGTGACCCCCCACTTGCGCAGGATCCGCTCGTACGTCCCGTCCTTGATCAGCTGGTTGACCGCCGCCTGCAGCGCCGGGGCGAGCTTCGAGCCCTTCTTCAGGGCGAAGCCGACGTCGAGGCGGTGGAACTCGCCGAGGAAGCGGGTGCCGGAGGCCTCCTGGGCGGCCTGGTGGCGCAGGCCGTTGATGGTGGACATCTCGACGTCCACCCGGCCCTGCTGGAGGCTGGTCAGCAGGGCGCCGCTCTCGCTGAACGCCTTGACCTCGTACGGCTTCCTCCCGGCGTCGACGCAGACGCCGCGCCGGCTGTTGAGGGTGGTCTCGAAGGTGGTGCCGGCGCCGGTGCCGACGGTCAGTCCGCACAGCTGGACCAGGTCGGTGACCGGCTGGATCGCGGTGTTGTCCTTGCGCACCGCGAAGCCCTGGCCGTCGTCGATGTAGGTGACGAAGTCGATGGTCTTCAGCCGGGCCGTGGTGACCCCGAAGTTGCCGGTGCCGACGTCGTACTTCCCGCTGTCCAGGGCGGGCAGGATGGTCTCGAAGGCGGCCTCCTCGCGCTGCACGGTCAGGCCGAGCAGCCGGGCGACGGCGTCGGTGAGGTCCACGTCGATCCCGGCGGGCTTCTTGGTGACCTGGTCGAGGTAGAAGGCGCTGGGCGGCGTGCCGAAGGACGAGCCGAACTTCAGCGTGCCGGCCCTGCGGACCTCCTCGGGCAGCAGCGCGGCGGCGGCGTCCGACCTGGTGAGGCCGGAGACGAGGTCCTCGGTGGCGGCGGACGGGCCGCCCGCCACCGCCGCGCCCGCGATCTTCGGGTCCGAGCCGCAGGCGGCCAGGGTCAGGGCCAGGACCGGCAGCAGGGCGGTGGTCGCGAGCAGGCGGCGGCGGGCGGTGCTGGTTCTCACGGGGGGCCTTTCAGGGGGTCGGGGCCAGGACGGGCGGCTGCGCCGCGCCGGCGGGCAGCCGCTTCTCGAAGGGGAGCGGGCCGATGGTCAGGGGGTCGGCCGAGACGTCGAACAGCGGGGCGTAGCCGGCCGCCAGGTAGAGGTTCACGGCCTCGGGCTGGCGCGGCCCGGTGGTCAGGTGGATCCGGGTGTAGCCGGCCGCGGCGGCCGTCCGCTCCAGCTCGGCCAGCACCCGGCGGGCCAGGCCCCGGCGGCGGTGCGCGGAGTGCGTCCACATCCGCTTCACCTCGGCGGTGTGCTCGTCGTAGCGCTTGTACGCGCCGCCGGCCACCGGCTCGCCGTCCTCCAGCAGGAGCAGCAGCACACCGTGCGGCTCGGCGAAGGCCTCGGCCGGGTAGCGGGTCATCTCCTCGCGGCCCTCGGGGCCGTACCGGGTGACGTACTCGTGGGTGAGCTCGCGCAGCAGCGGCTCGACCAGCGGGTCGTCGATCGCGACCCGGCGGAACCCGGACCGGGCGGCCGCGCTCACGCCTGCGCCGCGATCAGCTGGTGGCGGTCGCGCTCGGCGCGCTCGGCCGCGGCGGCGTCCCGCTTGGCGACCTCCTCGCGGACGATCGGGATGACGTACCGGCCGAAGTCGATCGCGTCGTCCAGCAGGTCGTAGCCGCGCGCGGAGAGGATGTCCACGCCGAGGTCGTAGTAGTCGAGCAGTGCCTGGGCGACCGTCTCCGGGGTGCCGACCAGGGCGTTGGAGTTGCCCGCCCCGCCGGTGGCGGCGGCCGTCGGGGTCCACAGCGCGCGGTCGTAGCGCTCGCCGGCCTCGGCGATCTCCAGCAGCCGCCGGGAGCCGGCGTTCTCGGGTGCCGCGGCCCCGGGCGTCCCGGCGTCGGGCGCCGCGGTGCCCGGAGCCCCCGGCCGGCCGGAGCCCCGGCGGGCCCTGATCGCGGCCACCGTCCGGTGCGCCTTCTCCCAGGCCAGCTCCTCGGTCGGCGCGATGATCGGCCGGAACGCCACCTGGATCCGCGGCACGTCGGTGCGCCCGGCGGCCCGCGCCGCCTCCTTCACCCGCTCGATCTGCTCGGCGGTGCGGGCCAGCGGCTCGCCCCAGAGGCAGTAGATGTCCGCCTCGGCTCCGCCGGCCGCGTAGGCCGCGTCCGAGGAGCCGCCGAAGGAGACGGCCGGGCGCGGCTGCTGGACGGGGAAGACGTCCGAGACGAAGTCGTTGAAGCGGTAGTGCGGGCCCTCGTGGTCGAAGGGCTCCCGGCTGGTCCAGGCCTTCTTGACGATGCCGATGTACTCGCGGGTGCGCTCGTAGCGCTGGTCCTTGGTCAGGAAGTCGCCCTCGCGCTGCTGCTCGTGGTCGTTGCCGCCGGTGATGAAGTGCACGGTCAGCCGGCCGTCGCTGATCCGGTCGAGGGTCGCGAAGGTCTTGGCCGCGAAGGTCGGGTAGGAGACGTTCGGCCGGTGCGCCAGCAGGATCTGCAGGCGCTCCAGGTGCGAGGCGAGGTAGGCCGCCGCGGCCGCCGGCTCCGGGGTGCCGGCCCCGTACGCGAAGAGCACCCGGTCCCAGCCGTGGTCCTCGTGCGCCCGGGCCAGCCGCAGGGTGTAGTCGCGGTCGAAGGCGGCGGTGGTGCGGGCGGTGGTCTCCGAACCGTCGCCGGTGGCGGCGATGCCGAGGAATTCGACGGGCATGGCGGAACCTTTCGGGTGGGTGGAAGCCCGTCGGGCCGCGGGCGGGTTGCGGGCGGGCCGCAAGCGGGCTGCGGGTGGACTGACCGGAGGCGGCCGCGGCGGGGCGGCCGTCGGACGGGTGACGGGTGACGCGAGGGCGTACGGGAGGGACTGCCGGAGTGCGGGAGAGCCGGAGCGCAGTGCGAAGTCGTCGGCGACAGCGAGGATGTGACGGGTCGTCGGCCACCGACGACGGATCCGGGCCACGACGGGGCGAGCCGAGGGAGGGCACCCCACCGGGAGTTCAGGCCGGACGGACGGCCCGCTGCCAGGTCAGCCGCGACACGCCGCGGACCACACCCGACCGAAGTCGATGTGGTCGCGGCTGACCAGGGGCTGCTCGACGTACATGGCCTCAAGTTGAGCAGTCGGCCGATCGGTCCGTCAACCGTCCATCATTGCCGCACTGTTGCGATCTCCTGTCACTTCTCCGACACGCCCAGGACCGGCCCTCCCGCGCCCCGATCACCCTTGACAGCCGTCGATCGCGCATGCGTACGATCGGCGCGGAGTGCAGTGCCACGCGCCGGCCGTGTTGAGGGACACGGGCTGCGCCCGCGTACGTGACCACCGCCGTACCTCTCCCGCCCGCACTCCGCCCAGGAGCCGCCGCCATGGCCACCCCGCAGGACGTCCTGCCCGCCCCCTCCCCGCTCGACCGCCCCGCCGCACCGCCCGCCCCCGAGGCCCGGATCGTCGCCCGCCGCAGGCCCGGCCAGTGGGCCGCCGCCGGCGTCGCCCTGCTGCTGGCCGCGATGGCGGTCAACTCGGTGATCCGCAACGAGGCCTTCCAGTGGGGCGTGGTCGCCGACTGGTTCACCGCCCGGTCCGTGCTCAACGGGCTCGCCCTCACCCTCTGGCTGACCGCCGCCACCCTCGCCCTCGGCTTCGTGCTCGGCACCCTCCTCGCCACCATGCGGCTGTCCGCCAACCCGGTGCTGCGCACGCTGAGCTGGGGCTACGTCTGGGTGTTCCGCTCCACCCCGCCGCTGGTGCAGCTGCTGTTCTTCTTCAACATCGGCGCGCTCTACCCGGCCCTCGGCCTGGGCCTCCCGTTCGGCCCCGAGTTCGTCACGGTCAGGACCGTCAACCTGATGGGCCCCACCCTGACCGCCGTCATCGGCCTCACCCTGCTGGAGACCGCGTACGCCGCCGAGGTGATCCGCGGCGGCATCCTCTCCGTGGACCGCGGCCAGCTGGAGGCGGCGGCCGCGCTCGGACTCGGCCGGTGGCGGGTGCTGCGCCGGATCGTGGTGCCGCAGGCGATGCGGGCGATCGTGCCGAGCGCCGGGAACATGCTGATCGGCGCGCTCAAGGGCACCAGCATCGTCAGCGTGCTGGCCGTCTCCGACCTGCTCTACTCGGTGCAGCTGGTCTACCTCCAGTCGTACCAGGTCATCCCGATGCTGATGGTCGCCACCCTCTGGTACCTGGTGGTCACCACCCTGCTGTCCGTCGGCCAGTACTACGTGGAGCGGCGCTTCGCCCGGGGCGCGACCCGCGACGGCCTGCCACCCACCCCGCTGCAACGGGCCCGCGCGGCCCTCGCCAGGGCGGTGCGGGCATGACGTCGTCGCTCGTCATCGTCGGCGCCGGCCCGCGCGGCACCGGACTGCTGGAGCGGATCGCCGCCAACGCCGCCGAACTGCTGCCCGCCGACCGGCCGTTGGCGATCCACCTGGTCGACCCGTACCCGCCCGGTGCGGGCCGGATCTGGCGCCACGACCAGTCCCCGCTGCTGCGGATGAACTCGATGGCCGAGGACGTCACCATGTTCACCGACGAGCGCTCCACCCTCGAAGGACCGGTCCGCCCCGGCCCCTCACTCGCCGAATGGGCCCGCAGGCAGCGGGAGTTCACGCCCTACCGGGAGGTCGCCGACCCGGCCGTCCGGGCCGAGCTGCGCACCCTCGCGCCCACCGACTTCCCCACCCGGCGGGCCCAGAGCGCCTACCTGGACTGGGTGTTCCGCCGCGCCGTCGCCGACCTGCCGGCGCACATCACGGTCACCGTCCACCGCGACACCGTCCGGCGGATCGAGGGCCCGACCGACGGCCCGCAGACCGTCCACCTCGGCGACCGGACCCTCACCGCCGACCACGTGGTGCTCACCCTCGGCCACCTCGACTCCGCCCCCCACCCGCGCTACGCGGCCGACGCCGAGTTCGCCGCCCGGCACGGTCGCTTCCACCTCCCGCCCGCCTACTCCGCCGACGTGACCGCCGAGTTGGCCGCCCTCGCCCCCGGCGAGCAGGTGGTGCTGCGCGGTCTCGGCCTCGCCTCGGTGGACCTGGTCGCCCTGCTCACCGAGGGCCGCGGCGGCCGCTTCGAACCCACCGGGGACGGGCCCGCGCTGCGCTACCTGCCGTCCGGCCGGGAGCCGGTGCTGCACCTCGGCTCCCGGCGCGGCGTCCCGTACCACTCCAAGACCGGCTACCGCCTCCAGGGGCCGCCCGCCCCGCTCCCCCGGTACTTCGACGCGGCCGCCGTGGACACCGTGCTCGCCACCGGCGGACAGCTCGAACTGCGGCGCGACTTCTGGCCGTTGATGGCCAAGGAGATCGCCTTCGGGCACTACCACGAGCTGTTCCACGCCCACCCCGAGCGCACCACCCTGCCCTGGCCGGAGTTCCTCGCCCGCTACGACCGGCACGGCTGGTACACCCCCGAACGCGCCGCCCTGGTCGCCGAGGCCGTCCCCGACCCCGCCGACCGGATCGACTTCGAGCGGCTCGACCACCCGCTGGCCGGGCTCGAACTCGGCAGCGACGAGGAACTCCAGGAGTACCTGCGCGGGTACATCGGCGCGGACGCCGACCGCCGCGCCGACCCCGCCCACAGCGCCGACCTCGGCGCCTTCCTCGCCCTGCTGTCGCTGTTCGGCCAGCTCCCCCGGGTGACGGCGAGCGGCCGGCTCACCGCCCGCTCGATCGCCGAGGAGGTGGACGAGTGGTTCTTCGGCTACTTCGGCTTCCTCGCCTCCGGCCCGCCCGGCTTCCGGCTGCGCCAGCTGCTCGCCCTCTCCGAGGCCGGGGTGGTGCGCTTCCTCGGCGCGGACGTCCGGATCGAGCGGGACGAGGAGAGCGGCACCTGGCGGGCCTCCGGCGCCACCGTGCCCGGCCACCACGTCACCGCGACGGCGCTGGTCGAGGCGTACCTGCCCAAGCACGCGCTGGCCCGCACCCTGGACCCGCTGCTGGGCGAGCTGCACCGCACCGGACGCGTCGTCGAGGAGGTGGTCACCGACCCGGACCACACCCACCGCTCGGGCCTGGTCACCATCGCCCCCGCCGACAGCCGGCTGCTCGACCCGGCCCTCGGCGGCGCCCCGCACCCGCGCCGCACCGCCCTCGGCCCGCACACCAGCCTGCGCGCGGCCGCCGCCTTCGCCCGCCCCCGCACCGACGCCCCGGCCTTCCGCCAGAACGACGCCGCCGCCCGCGCCCTGCTCCGCGCCCTGGCCGCCCTGCCGACGGCCCGGGCCCTGGCGGCGTGAGAGCCGTGAGAGCTGCGGCGTCGGCACCCCGGCGTCGAGGAGCACTCAGGCGCCGAAGATCTCCTCCACCAGGTCCTCGTCCGAGACGTGGTCCGGGGCCTCGAACACCACGTCCGCGACGCCCTTCAGGCCGATCCCCCGGTCCAGGGCGTCCATGCAGGCCCGGGCCTCCGCATCGGTGGCGAAGTCCCACACCCGCAGCCGCCGCACCAGCACCAGCGCCTCCATCGGGCTCATCCGCGGGGTCCGGCGGCGCGGCCCCGGTCCCTTGCGGCCGGCCTGGGCCAGCTGCTGCTGGTAGCCGGCCAGGTCCTGCCAGGCCTGCACGGTGCTCGGGTGGTGCTCGCCCAGCACCCGGGCGAGGTCCGGCAGCAGCCCGTGCAGCTGGATCACCGCGCCCTGGAGGTCGCCTCGGTTGGCGTGGTGCAGCGCGAGGTCGTGCCGGGCCTTCAGGACCCGCGAGTCGTACGGGCCCCAGGCGGCGTGCAGGTCGGGCAGCAGCTCGTTCATCAGCCGGACCGTGGTGACGGGCGCACCGCTCTCGCCGACGCACCAGACCAGGTGGTAGCGGGCGCCGAGGGTGTCCGGGTCGATCGGGCCGAGGGCCGCGCGCATGTCGGCCACGAGAGCGGTCAGCAGCCGGATCGCGCCGTCCAGGTCACCCGTGCGGCTGAGGTACCAGGCGAAGTCCCGCCAGGTGCACAGGGTGTCCCGGTCGCTCGGGCCGAGCGCGGTCACGCAGTCCTGGGCGACGGCCTGCAGCAGCATCGCCGACTCGCCGGCGGTCGCCGCCCGGTACGCGGCCGAGCGGCGCTCGCTCAGCGCGGCCCGTACCGACTCGGCCGCCGGCGCGGCCGTCACCGGCGGCGTGGTCAGCGGCGGCAGCACCGAGGAGACCGGGGGCGGCACCGACGGGACGACCGGCGGCACGACCGGCGCGGGCACGGCGGGCGGCACCGCGGGCACGGGCACGACCGGCGGGACGCTCGGCGGTGGCGGCACGGGCGGCGCCGGGCGCTCCACCACCGTCGGCACGGGCGGTGGCGCCGGCGCCGCCGCGTGGCCGCCCTGCCACCCGGCCAGCTCGGCGAGCCGCCGCTCGACCGTACGGGCGTCGGCCGGCCGGGCCGCCGGGTCCTTCGCCAGCAGCTCCGCGACCAGCCCGGCCACCTGCGGCGGCAGCCCGAACTGCGCCGGGTCCAGCGGCGGCGGCACCTCGTTGAGGTGCTGGTACATCAGCACCGGCGTCGAGTCCCCGCCGAACGGCCGCGCCCCGGTGAAGAGTTCGACCAGGACGCAGCCCAGCGCGTAGAGGTCGGCCCGCCCGTCCACCCGGCCGCCGGTCCAGCGCTCGGGTGCCATGTACGCCGGGCTGCCGACGATCGTCCCGGTGGTGGTCAGCCCGCCCGCGCCGGTGTCCAGCTGGGCGATGCCGAAGTCCAGCACCTTCAGGTGCCCGGCGTCGGTGATCATCACGTTGTCGGGCTTGATGTCCCGGTGCACCATGCCCGCGTCGTGCGCCGCCGCCAGCGCGCCGCTGATCTGCCGCCCCCAGCGCAGGCTGAGCGCCGGCCCGGGCACCCCCTCCCGCAGCACCTCGGTGAGGGTGCGGCCGGTGAGCAGCTCCATCACCAGGTAGGTGACCTCCTCGCCGCCGAGCTCGCACTGCCCGAGGTCGTGCACCGTGACGATGTGCGGATGCGAGAGGTTGCCGGCCGCGCCGGCCTCCCGGACGAACCGCAGCGCGGCCTTCGCCCGGTCACCGCCGTGGTGCCCGATGACCTTGACCGCCACCGGCCGCCCCATCCGGGTGTCCCGGGCCCGCCACACCACCCCGAACCCGCCCTGCCCGAGCTTCTCCACCAGCTCGTACCGGCCGTCCAGGACGTCCCCGACTCGCACGCGCCCTCTCCCCTCCCGCCATGACGCCCAGACTCTACCGACGGCGCGCCCCCCGCGACGGGGACGGCCCTCCCCCGCCGTGCAGACGGCCCTCCCCCTCTCAAGCAGCAGGTGGAAGGATGGGCGGGTGAGCCCCGCGACGGTGCGGCGGCCCGGACCAGCAGCCCGAGGAGAGCGGCCATGGCCAAGCAGGCCCCGCAGAGCGACCCGGCCCAGGACGCCCCCGAGGTGTCCGCGCCCCAGCACGCGGCCGCCGGGCTGCCCGCCGTCGGCCACAGCCTGCGGATGGCCACCGAGCAGATGGGCGCCCGCCGCACCCTGGCCACCCTGCTCAAGGTCAACCAGCCGAACGGCTTCGACTGCCCCGGCTGCGCCTGGCCGGAGCCCGACAAGACCCACACCGCCGAGTTCTGCGAGAACGGCGCCAAGGCCGTCGCCGAGGAGGCCACCGAGCGCCGCGTCCGCGCCGAGTTCTTCGCCGCCCACCCGGTCGCCGACCTGGCCGAGCGCTCCGGCTACTGGCTCGGCCAGCAGGGCCGGCTCACCCAGCCGATGCTGCTGGACGAGGGCGCCACCCACTACCGGCCGGTCTCCTGGGACGAGGCCTTCGCGCTGGTGGCCGAGGAACTGAAGGCCCTGGACACCCCGGACGGCGCCGCCTTCTACACCTCCGGCCGGACCAGCAACGAGGCCGCGTTCGCGTACCAGCTGTTCGCCCGCCGGCTCGGCACCAACAACCTGCCGGACTGCTCCAACATGTGCCACGAGTCCTCCGGCTCGGCGCTCACCGAGACGCTCGGCGTCGGCAAGGGCAGCGTCAGCCTGAAGGACCTCTACCAGGCCGACCTGATCATCGTGGCGGGCCAGAACCCGGGCACCAACCACCCCCGGATGCTCTCCGCGCTGGAGCGCGCCAAGCGGGCCGGCGCCACCATCGTCAGCGTCAACCCGCTGCCGGAGGCGGGCCTGGAGCGGTTCAAGAACCCGCAGCAGGCGCGCGGCCTGGTCGGCCACGGCACCAAACTGACCGACCTCTTCCTGCAGATCCGCCTCGGCGGCGACCTCGCGCTGTTCCGCGCGCTGAACCGGATCGTCCTGGAACAGGACGGCGTCGACCACGGGTTCGTCGCCGAACACTGCCACGGCTTCGAGGAGTTCGAGGCCCAGGCCCGGACGACCGACCGCGCCGAGGTGCTCGCCGCGACCGGCCTGCCCTGGGAGCAGGTCGAGGAGCTCGGCCGGCTGGTCCTGAAGTCCGAGAAGATCATCGTCTGCTGGGCGATGGGCCTCACCCAGCACAAGCACGCCGTGCCGACCATCCGCGAGGTGGTCAACTTCCTGCTGCTGCGCGGCAACGTCGGCCGCCCCGGCGCCGGGGTCTGCCCGGTGCGCGGGCACAGCAACGTCCAGGGCGACCGGACGATGGGCATCTTCGAGCGCCCCACCACCGCCTTCCTGGACGCGCTGGGCGGGGAGTTCGGCTTCGAGCCGCCGCGCGAGCACGGCCTCGACTCGGTGGACACCATCCGCGCGATGCGCGACGGCAAGGTCAAGGTCTTCTTCGCGATGGGCGGCAACTTCGTCGCGGCCACCCCGGACACCGAGGTCACCGAGGCCGCGATGCGCCGTTGCCGGCTGACCGTCCACGTCTCCACCAAGCTCAACCGCTCGCACGTGGTCACCGGCGCCCGCGCGCTGATCCTGCCCACCCTGGGCCGCACCGACAAGGACGTCACCTCGCGCGGCGCCCAGTTCGTCAGCGTCGAGGACTCGATGGGCCAGGTGCACGCGTCGCGCGGCGGCCTGCGCCCGCCCGCACCCGGCCTGCTCTCCGAGACCGCGATCGTCTGCCGGCTCGCCCGCGGCGTGCTCGGGCCGCAGGACACCGTGCCGTGGGAGGACTTCGCCGAGGACTACGACACCCTGCGGGAGCGGATCGCCCGCGTCGTCCCCGGCTTCGAGGACTACAACGAGAAGGTCCGCCGCCCCGGCGGCTTCACCCTGCCGCACGGCCCCCGCGACTCCCGCACCTTCCCGACCGCGACCGGGAAGGCCAACTTCTCCGTCAACCCGCTGACCGCCCCCGAGGTCCCGCCGGGCCGGCTGCTGCTCCAGACCCTGCGCTCGCACGACCAGTACAACACCACGATCTACGGCCTCGACGACCGCTACCGCGGCATCAAGGGCGGCCGCCGGGTGGTCCTGGTCAACCCCGCGGACGCCGCCGAACTCGGGCTCGCCGACGGCCTGTACGTCGACCTGGTCGGCGAGTGGAGCGACGGCGTGGAGCGCCGCGCCCCGCACTTCCGGGTCGTCCACTACCCCGTCGCCCGCGGCGGCGCGGCGGCCTACTACCCCGAGACCAACGTCCTGGTGCCGCTCGACTCCACCGCCGACGTCAGCAACACCCCCACCTCCAAGGCCGTCGTGATCCGCTTCGCCCCCGACAGCGGCGCCTGAGGCGTCCGCCGGCTGCGGACGAACGCGAAGGCCGCCCCGCGTCCGATGACGCGGGGCGGCCTTCGTACCGGCCTGGCGGCCGTCAGTGCGTCGGGGTGCCCAGCGGCAGCGTGGCGGTCGCGCTGCCCGGGGCCGAGGCGGTCGCCGAGCCGGTGCCGCTCGGGCCCTCCGTCGGGGTGCCCGTCCCGGTCGGGGTGGGCGTGCCGGTCCCGCTCGGGGCGCCCGGCGTCCCGGTCGGGGTCGGCGTCGGGGTGCCCGGCTCGGTCGACGTGCCGGTCGAGGGCGCGGTCGGCGTGGCCGGGCCGGTCGGCGTAACCGCCCCGCCCGGAGTGGCCGGGCCGGTCGGCGTGCCCGGCACGACCGGCGGCGTCACCGCTCCGCCCGGGGCCGGCGGGGCCGGCACCTGGTTGGCCGGGCTCGGCGCGATCGGCGTGACGGAGTCCCAGCCCGCCGGGAGGTCCGGCACCTTCCACGTGCCGCCGGCGTCGTCCGCCGTGCCGGACGGGTCGGGCCGGACGGCCCCGAGGATCGGCATCGAGCCGATCGGCGAGATCTTGATGAACGCCCCGGGCCGCGGCGCCTGCACGATCAGCCCGCCGCCGATGTACATCCCGACGTGCGAGGCGTCCTGGAAGTAGATCACCAGGTCGCCGGGCCGCAGCTGGTTGAGCGCCACGTGCGGCAGCTGCGCCCACTGCTCCTGGCTGGTGCGCGGGATCGGCTTGCCGGCGTGCAGCCAGGCCTGCGAGGTGAGGCCGGAGCAGTCGTAGGCGCCCGGGCCGGTGCCGCCCCACAGGTACGGCTTGCCCAGCTGCGCCAGCGCGAAGGCCACGGCCCCGCGCCCCTGCAGCGAGGGCGTGCGCTCCCCCTTGCCGAGCGCCCCGGAGGCGAGGAACGCGAGCTGCGCCTCGTCCGCCTTGGCCTTCTCCAGCTGCTCCAGCTCGGCCCGCTGGGCGCCGGTCAGCGAGGAGACCAGCTGCTCGACCGAGGCGAGGTCGGCGGCCGCCTTGGCCTTGGCCGCGTCCTGCTGGGCGACCAGCGCCTGGGAGGTCTTCAGCGCCTCCTCGTTCTGCTTCTTCAGCCCGTCCAGCTCGTCCCGGTCGCTCTTCAGCTTGTCCAGGAACTCCGACTGGGAGCGGCTGGCCGAGGCCAGCAGCTCGGCGATGACGACCGCCTCGTACGGGTCCTTGGAGAGCAGCAGCTCGGCGTAGGCCGAGGCGGCCCCGTTGCGGTACTGCGCGGCGGCGAGCTGGGAGGCGATGTCGGTGCCGGCGTCGACCTGCTTCTGCTGGCGCTCCAGCCGGCCCTGGAGGTCGGTGAGCGAGGTCTGCTGCTCCGCCACCTTGGCGACGGCGCCGTTGTACTGCTCGGTGGCGGCCTCGGCGCCCTGGTAGAGCGCGTGCAGCTGGTCGAGCAGCGGGCCGAGGGTGGCCTTGGCGGCGGCGAGCGGGTCCGCGTCGGCGGCGACCTGGCCGGTGCCCGGGTCGGGTGCGGCCCAGGCGGCCTGGGCGCCCACCGGCAGTGCGAGCGCCGCGGCCGCGAGGACGGCTCCGCAGCGCAGCGCCGCCCGTACCCAGGGCCGTACGCCTGCCGTCTCCGCTCTCTGTCCCGCCCCGCCCATGGCCTGGCCCTCCCCGCCGCGCACTGCCCCTGTCCCGGGTATCCGGATCCCGCAGATCCTCCCACGGGTTACTCGTCGGAAACAGGGCGCGGGCGGACTGGGAGGTTAATTCTCGATTGATCTGTGAGACAGCTCTCAGCAAACCGGGTCGAACCGGTGCTTTCTTCGCTAAAGTCCAGCTCAGCGCGACCTTGGTCACCTCGAAGAAAGCCAATGGTCACTGCGAGTCAACCATCGGAACCCTGATTCCCGGTCCAGTTCACCTTCCGTTTACCAAGCAGACCTACGGTCGCGAGGTCATCAACGTCCGTGCGACAACTAAGACGATTGTTTGGGTATGGAACACATCTCGTTCCTGGTGGCCGTTGTGATCATCACGGCGCTCGCCTTCGACTTCACCAACGGGTTCCACGACACCGCCAACGCGGCCGCCACCGCGATCGCGACCGGGGCCCTTCGTCCGAAGGTCGCGGTCACCATCGCGGCCCTGCTCAACTTCGCGGGCGCGTTCCTGTCCGTGAAGGTCGCCACCACCATCTCCGGCGGCATCGTCAACGAGAAGGCCGGAGTCCACCCCGAGATCATCTTCGCCGCACTGGCCGGCGCGATCCTCTGGAACCTGCTGACCTGGCTGCGCGGCCTGCCGTCCAGCTCCTCGCACGCCCTGTACGGCGGCCTGATCGGCGCCACGATCGTCGGGGTCGGCATGAACGGCGTCAACTTCGACACCGTGATCACCAAGATCCTCATCCCGGCCGTCGCCTCGCCGTTCGTCGCCGGCCTGGCCTCCTGGGGCGCCACGAAGATGGCGTACCTGATCACCCGCAAGGGCAACACCGCGGCCACCGAGAAGGGCTTCAAGACCGGCCAGGTCTTCTCCTCCTCGCTGATCTCGCTCGCGCACGGCACCAACGACGCCCAGAAGACGATGGGCATCATCACCCTGACCCTGGTCTCGGTCGGCGCTCTGCCGCACGGCGCGCTGCCCCCCACCTGGGTGATCGTCTCCGCGGGCGCCGCGATCGCGCTCGGCACCTACATGGGCGGCTGGCGCATCATCCGCTCGATGGGCAAGGGCCTGGCGGACATCCGCCCGCCGCAGGGCTTCGCCTCCGAGTCGGCCGCCGCGACCGTCATCCTGACCTCCTCGCACATGGGCTTCGGCCTCTCCACCACCCAGGTCTGCTCCGGCGGCATCATGGGCGCCGGCCTCGGCGGCCCGAAGGGCGAGCTGCGCTGGAGCCTGGTCCGCCGCATGGTCTACACCTGGGGCCTGACCCTGCCGGCCGCCGCCCTGGTCTCCGGTGGCGCGGCCCTGCTGGCCGAGCAGGGCAGCTGGGGCGTCGCCCTGGTCGGTGCCGTGCTGGTGGCCGGCGCCGGCGCGATGTGGCTGATCTCCCGCCGCCAGCCGGTCGGCGCGGACAACGTCAACGACGTCGACGTCACCCCGGTCGAGGTCGCACCGGCCGGTACCGCGAACGTCCCCACCCCCGCCTCGACCACCGTCGCGGCCTGAGCGCAGGGAGCACTCACATGCACATCAAGTGGAACGCCCTGGCCCAGACCGCCGGGTTCAGCTTCGGCATCACCGTCGCCGTGGTCACCGTCTTCGCGCTCGGCATCCTGGCGCTGTCCCGCCGCGAGGCCGCGGTGAGCGCCGCCCGTGAGAGCGGGGGCGCCGCGGGGGCCGCGGGCGGCGGCAAGCTCGCCCTGACCGGCGCGTACGTCTGCTTCGCGCTCTGCGGCGGGGCCGTCCTCTACGGGCTGTCGCTGATCGCCGGCCACTGACCGCAGCGCCGGACGCGGCAGAACGGGCCGGGGAGTGTCTCCACACTCCCCGGCCCGTTCGCGTATCCCGACGGCCGGTCGGTCCCGCCGGCCGCTCAGCCCTCCTGGGTGGTGGTCTTCAGCGCGGTCTCCCGGATGAACAGCACGGTGACGAAGGCCAGCGCCGCGAACGGGGCGGCCCACAGGAAGACGGTGCCGACGCCGTGGCCGAACGCGTCCGTCACCAGCGGCACGATCGGGGCCGGCAGCTTGGCCAGGTCCGGGATGCCGCCGCCGGAGGCCGCGGGCGACACCGGGACGTGCGCCGCGGCCAGGTTCTCGGCCAGGTAGTGGCCGACCTTGTCGGACATCAGCGCGCCGAGCGCGGAGACGCCCATCGCGCCGCCCATGGTGCGGAAGAAGGTGACCACGGAGCTGGCCGCGCCGAGCTCGTGCCGGGGCACCGTGTTCTGCACCGCGAGCACCAGGTTCTGGCTGGTCAGGCCGAGGCCGACGCCGGTGATCGCCATGTAGACGGAGAGCAGCACGTAGTCGGTGTCGGCCCGGGCGGTGCCGAGCAGGCCGAAGCCGAGGGCGAGCAGCGCGGTGCCGGAGACCAGGTAGGCCTTCCACTTGCCGTACTTGGTGATCAGTCGGCCGGCCACCGCCGAGGAGACCGCCAGGCCGAGGATCATCGGCAGGGTCATCAGGCCGGCCATGGTCGGGGACTTGGCGCGGGCCAGCTGGAAGTACTGGCTGAGGAAGGTGGTCGCGCCGTACATCCCGACGCCGACCAGCACGCTGGCGACCGCGGCCAGGGTGACGGTCCGGTACCTGAAGAGGCTCGGCGGGATGATCGGCTCGGCGGCGCGGCGCTCGATCACGATGGCCAGGGCGCCCAGCAGGACGCCGCCGCCGACCATGGCCGCGGTCTGCCAGGACAGCCAGGCGTAGTTCTTGCCGGCCAGGGTGATCCAGATCATCAGCAGGCTGACCGAGGCGGTGATGACCAGCGCGCCCAGGTAGTCGATCTTCGCCTGGCGCTTGACCACCGGCAGCTTGAGGGTGCGCTGCACCACCAGGATCGCGACCAGCGCGAACGGGATGCCGACGTAGAAGCACCAGCGCCAGCCCAGCCAGGAGGTGTCCACGATGACGCCGCCGATCAGCGGCCCGCCGATGGTGGCGAGCGCGAAGACCGCGCCGAAGTAGCCGCTGTAGCGGCCGCGCTCGCGCGCCGGGACCATCGCGGCCAGGCAGATCTGGCCGAGCGCCACGACACCGCCGGCGCCGATGCCCTGGAGCGCGCGGCAGGCGATCAGTTCACCGGTGTTCTGCGAGAGGCCGGCCAGCGCCGAGGTGCCGATGTAGATCAGCAGCGCGATCTGCAGCAGCAGCTTCTTGCTGACGAGGTCGGAGAGCTTGCCCCAGATCGGGGTGGAGGCGGTGAGGGTGAGCAGGGCCGCGGTGATCACCCAGGTGTAGGCGGACTGGCCGCCGTGCAGGTCGGCCAGGATGTGCGGCAGGGCGTTGGAGACGACGGTCGAGGAGAGCACGGCCACGAAGAGGCCGAGCAGCAGGCCGGAGAGGGCCTCCATCACCTGCCGGTGCGTCATCTGTTGACTGTCGGCCGCGGCGGCGGTTCCGCTCGCGGCCTCGGTGGTCACGGTCATCTGGGTCCTTCGGCGAGGCGCGCGGGATACGCGGATCATGAAATTTCGTTGCCGTAAGCAACCATAAGGCGAGATGGTTGAGTTAGGCAACTTTCTTCAAGGGGAAGTAAAGCCCGCGGGTGCGGGCCCCGCTCACGCCGCCGACGACCGCCCGGTCACTCGGCCGTCGGCTCCTCCAGCACGTCGTTGAAGCGGTGCAGCAGCCCCGCGAAGCGGCTCACGTCCTCCGGCGACCAGCCGCCCATCACCTCGCGCACCCGCCGCATCCGGGCGTCGTGCGCGGCCAGGTAGCGTCGCCGCCCGTCCCCGGTGAGCGAGACCAGCGCGGACCGGCGGTCCAGCGGGTCCGTCTCCCGGGCCACCAGGCCCAGCTCCTCCAGCGTCCGGATCTGCCGGCTCACCGTCGCCTTGCCGATCGAGAAGTGCACGCCGACGTCGGTCACCCGCACCGGCCCGGCCTGCTCGATGTAGCCGAGCAGGCTGTACGCCATCCCCTCCAGTCCGGGGTGCACCCGCCGTGAGAGTTCCGCCACTCTGGCCCGGCCCCGCCGGAACATCAGCGCGACCTCGCGCTCCACCGCCACCAGGGCTTCCTCGTCGCTCACCGCGCCAGTATCGCGCAGTGGCACCGGCCACGGTCCGGCGCGGCCGGTGCGACAAGCCAACTACTTCATGGTATGAAGTATCGGTTCTGGAAGGACCGTTTTTCCCCGTTACGCAAGGAGATGTGGATGGCAGCCCCGGGGCAGGGTTTCGTCGCCGAACTGAAGAGTGCGGTCACCCCGCGCGCGGCACTGCTCGTGATCGGCGTGCTGCTGCTCCAGCTCGGCTTCATCACCTCCTACATCGGGGCGCTGCACAAGCCGACCCCGCAGAACCTCTCCATCGCGGTGGTCGCCCCGCCGCAGGTCACCCCGAAGCTGGTCGGCGCCCTGGAGTCGGTGCCGAACGACGCCGTCCGGGCCGTCACCGCGCCGGACGCCGAGACGGCGATCCAGCAGATCAAGGACCAGAAGCTCTACGCCGCGCTGGTCGTGGACCCGACCTCCACCCAGGACACCCTGCTGGTGGCCAACGCCCGCGGCACCGCCGCCGCCAAGGCCGCCGAGACCATCACCACCGCGATCGACCAGAGCCAGGGCCGTACGGTCAAGGTCCAGGACGTGGTGCCGCTCGCCAAGGGCGACAACAACGGCCTCTCCTCCTTCTACCTGGTGATCGGCTGGTGCGTCGGCGGCTACCTGGTCGCCTCGATCCTCGGCATCAGCGCGGGCTCCAAGCCGGCCAACGTCCACCGCCTGCTGATCCGCCTCGGCGTCCTCGCGGTGTACTCGATCGGGGCCGGCGCCCTCGGCACGATGATCGCCGGGCCGGTGCTGGACGCCCTGCCGGGCTCGGTGCTCGCCCTCAGCGCCATCGGCGCCCTGGTGGTGTTCACGGTCGGCGCGTTCACCATGGCCCTGCAGTGCCTGTTCGACATCCTCGGCATCGGCGTCGCGGTGCTGATCTTCGTGGTGCTCGGCAACCCCAGCGCGGGCGGGGTCTACCCGGCTCCGATGACGCCGCCGTTCTGGCGGGCGATCGGCTCCTGGCTCCCGAACGGCGCCGGCACCACCGCCACCAAGTCGATCGCCTACTTCGACTCCACCAACCTGGGGATGCCGATCCTGGTCATGGTGGTCTGGGCGCTGATCGGCATCGGCGTCGCCCTGCTGGCCGTGCTGCGCGGCCCGCGCTCCGGCGGCCGCGAGCTGGTCTCCGAGGAGACCGGGACCGAGAGCGGGACCGAGGCCGCGGCCAAGGCCTGAGCCGCCCGCCACTGATCGTCACCGAGCCCCCGGCCGCCACGGCCGGGGGCTCGCGCGCGTTCCGGCCCCCGTCTACCGAGGCCCCGCGGTCCCGGCCCTTGCGGTTCAGACCCCCGTGCCCGCCCCGAGCGTTCCCGGGTCTGCCAGGACGGCCCGGACGACCCGCGCCGCCGCGCCCAGCAGCGGGCCCCGTCGGCCCAGCCGGGAGACCGTCAGCCGGTCCCCGGACCAGGGCCGCACCGCCACCCGGGCGGCCAGTTCGGTCCGCATCGCCGGCAGCAGCCAGGGCGCCAGCCGGGCGTAGCCGCCGCCCAGCACCACCTCGGCCGGGTCCAGCAGGTTGACCGCGCCGGCGGCCGCGGTGCCGAGCGCCGCACCGGCTCCGGCCAGCGCCGCGAGGGCGGCCGTGTCCCCGGCCCCGGCGCGGTCGGCGAGCAGCGTCACCCAGTCGCCCCGGGCTCCGGTCAGGCCGGCCGCCCGCAGCACCGCCGCCTCGCCCGCGTACTGCTCCAGGCAGCCGCGCGCCCCGCAGGCACAGGCGGGTCCCTCCGGGTGGACCGGCACGTGGCCGAACTCGCCGGCGTAGCCGCCGGCCCCGCGCAGCAGCCGGCCGCCGACCACGATCGCCGCACCGACCCCGGCCTCGGCGGAGACGTACAGGAAGTCCTCCGGGCCCTCGCCCAGCCAGCGCTCGGCCAGTCCGCCGAGGTTGGCCTCGTTGTCCGCCTCGATCGGCAGCTCGGCCAGGCCGTCGCCGACCGGGCCCGGCCCGGCCCCCCGCAGCGCCGGGCGCAGCGCGGCGGCCAGCGGGACGTCCCGCCAGCCGAGGTTGGCGGCCCGCCGGAGCACCCCGCCGGAGCCGCCGACCAGCCCGGGCACGGCCAGGGTGAGTCCGGCCGGGCGCAGCCCCGACGCGGCGACGGCCTCGTGCAGCAGGTGGGCGAGCTCGGCCATCACGGCGGCGGGCTCGCGGCCGTGGTTGGAGACCTCCCGGCGCCGCCAGGCGCGGACCTCCCCGCGCAGGTCGACCACGCAGGCGCCCAGGTGCCGCACCCCGATCTCGGCCCCGAGGCCGCCGGGCCCGGCCGGGTTGAGGCCGAGCGCGGTGCCGGGGCGGCCGACCTTGCCGCTGGGCGCGGCGGGGCCCTCCTCGACCACCAGGCCGGCGGCGATCAGCTGTTCGGCGAGGGAGGAGACGGCGGCCCGGGTCAGCCCCGTCCCGGCGGCCACCTCGGCGCGCGAGCGCGGTCCGCTCGCGATCGTGCCGAGCACCAGGGCCAGGTTGGCCCGGCGCATCCCCTGCTGGCTGGCGGGCCCGGTCCGAACGGGGTCCGGCTCCTGCACAAGGCTCACCTCGCCCCTCTACGGCACGTCCCGTGGCATCTCGGGTGCAGCGTAACCGGGTTCCGGGGGCGCCGTCGTCGGTGCCGGGACGGTTCGGCCGGGGGTCGTCCGGGCGGACGGGGCGAAGACCCACCGCCGCATCGCCCAGTAGCGGAACACCATCGCCACGAAGGTGCCGACGACGATGCCGCTGAGGAAGTCCGCGACCTCCTGCCCGACCGGGTCGACGTACGGCTCGCGCAGGTCCAGGAGGTACCGGGAGACCGCCAGCGGTACGTCGTTGACGACGATCGCCACCGCGCTGACCAGGACGAACATCAGCGCCTCGCGCCGGCTGCCGGCGGCCCGGAAGGCCCAGCGGCGGTTCAGCACGTACGAGACGGCGGTGCCGATCACGGTCGCGACGGTCAGCGCGACCACCGGCTTGTGCTGCAGCACGGTGAGCTTGAGCTCCAGGTTGACCACCGTGGTGAGCAGGAAGCAGCCGCTCCCGACCAGCAGGAACTTCACCAGCCGGCGGTGGCGCACCACGAAGGGGCGCAGCCGGTCGGGCACCCGGGCCAGGGCGCGCTGCGTGGGTGACGGCATCTCCGCAGTCTCGCACGCGGGGATGCCGTCGGCCCGTCAGATCGCCGCCGTCCGCCCGGGCCTGCGCCGGGTGCCCGGGCCGCCACCGCGGCGGCCCGGGCTCCCGGTCAGGCGGCCACCAGCACCGCGGCCCCGGCCGGCTCCAGCGCCAGCTCCAGCACCTCCCGCACGTCCGCCACCGGGTGGACGGCGAGCCGCTCCAGCACCTCGGCCGGGACGTCGTCCAGGTCGGCCTCGTTGCGCCTGGGGATGATCACCGTGGTGATCCCGGCCCGGTCGGCGGCCAGCAGCTTCTGCTTCAGCCCGCCGATCGGCAGCACCCGCCCGGTCAGCGACACCTCGCCGGTCATCGCCACGTCGGTGCGCACCTTGCGGCCGGAGAGCAGCGAGGCCAGCGCCGTGGTCATGGTGATGCCGGCGCTCGGCCCGTCCTTGGGGACGGCCCCGGCCGGGATGTGCAGGTGCACGCCGCGGTCGCGCAGCGAGGTGACCGGCAGCTCCAGCTCGGCGCCGCGCGAGCGCAGGTAGGAGAGCGCGATGTGCGCGGACTCCTTCATCACGTCGCCCAGCTGCCCGGTGAGGGTCAGCCCGGTGCCGCCGGTCTCGGCGTCGGCCAGCGAGGCCTCGATGTAGAGGACGTCGCCGCCGGCGCCCGTCACCGCGAGGCCGGTGGCCACGCCGGGGACGGCGGTGCGGCGCTCGGCCGGCTCCTGGGCGGACTCCGGCACGTGGTGCGGACGGCCGATCAGTGCGCGCAGGTCCTGCGCGCCGACGGAGGCGGGCAGCTCGCGCTCGCCCAGTTCGGCCTGCGCGGCGATCTTGCGCAGCACCCGGGCGATCGAGCGCTCCAGGTTCCGGACGCCCGCCTCCCTGGTGTACTCCCCGGCGAGCCCGCGCAGCGCCGACTCGTCGACGGTGACCTGCTCGCCGTTCAGACCGGCCCGCTCCAGCTGGCGCGGGAGCAGGTGGTCCCGGGCGATGACGATCTTCTCGTCCTCGGTGTAGCCGTCCAGCCGGACCAGCTCCATCCGGTCGAGCAGCGGCTCGGGGATGGCCTCCAGCACGTTGGCGGTGGCGAGGAAGACGACGTCGGAGAGGTCGAGCTCGACCTCCAGGTAGTGGTCCCTGAAGGTGTGGTTCTGTGCCGGGTCCAGCACCTCCAGCAGGGCGGCCGCCGGGTCTCCCCGGTGGTCGGAGCCGACCTTGTCGATCTCGTCCAGCAGGACGACCGGGTTCATCGAGCCGGCCTCCTTGATCGCCCGCACCAGCCGGCCGGCCTGCGCGCCGACGTAGGTGCGCCGGTGGCCGCGGATCTCCGCCTCGTCCCGGACGCCGCCGAGCGCGACCCGGACGAAGGAGCGGCCCATGGCACGGGCCACCGACTCGCCGAGCGAGGTCTTGCCGACGCCGGGCGGGCCGACCAGGGCCAGCACCGCGCCTCCTCCCGCCCGCCGCCCACCGCCGACCTTCTTGGGAAGGGCTTCGCCCTGCACGTCCTTGATGCCGCCGACCGGCCCGAGCCCCTGGTCGGCCCGGCGCTTGCGGACGGCCAGGTACTCGACGATCCGGTCCTTCACGTCGGCCAGGCCGGCGTGGTCGGCGTCCAGCACCGCGCGGGCGCCGGCGATGTCGTACGCGTCCTCGGTGCGCTCGTTCCAGGGCAGCTCCAGGACGGTGTCCAGCCAGGTGCGGATCCAGGAGCCCTCGGGTGACTGGTCGGAGGCGCGCTCCAGTTTGTCGACCTCCTTGAGCGCGGCCTCGCGGACCTTCTCGGGGAGGTCGGCGGCCTCGACCCGGGCGCGGTAGTCGCCCTCCTCGTCGGCGGCCTCGCCGTTCAGCTCGGCCAGTTCCTTGCGGACGGCCTCCAGCTGGCGGCGGAGCAGGAACTCCTTCTGCTGCTTGGCCACGCCCTCCTCGACGTCCTTGCGGATGGTGTCGTTGACCTCCTCCTCGGCGAGGTGGTCGCGCAGCAGGGTGAGCGCGTACTCCAGACGGGCGACCTGGTCGGCCTCCAGCAGCACCTTGAGCTTCTGCTCGGCGGTGGCGAAGGGCGCGTAGCCGATGTTGTCGGCGAGCTCGCCGACGCCCTCGATCCGGTCGACCCGGTCGACGATCTGCCAGGCGCCGCGCTTGCGCAGCCACTGGGTGGACAGCGCCTTGTACTCCCTGACCAGCTCGGCGGTCCGGCCGGCCACCGGGGTGCCCACCGAGGACTCCCGGAACGGCGTGGTCTCCACCCAGAGGGCGGCGCCGGGGCCGGTAGTGCCGACCCCGATCCGGAGCCGGCGCACGGCACGCACCAGCGCGGCCGACTGCAACAACGTGTTGGGGCCGTCGGCCAGCCGGCCGACCTGCTCCACGGTGGCCAGCGTGCCGACCGCCGCGTACGAGCCGTCCACCCGCGGGACCAGCAGGACCTGCGGCTTGCCGGTGGCGGCGGCCCGGGCGGCCTCGACCGCGGCGCGCACCTCGGTGTCCTTCAGGTCCAGCGGGACCACCATGCCCGGCAGGACGACCTCGTCGTCGAGCGGCAGCACGGGCAGGGTGAGCGGTGTGGACGTCGATGCCATGATCTCTCCCCAGTCAGCGAACTTGAGTCGACCTGACTAAGGCCTGGCGGTCGCCGGATGTTCCCGACGCCCTGTTCGCCGTGAGCGAACGGGATTCGGTGCGGAAGGCCCTTCCCGCGACCGTGTCAAAAGGAGGCCGAGGACTCCTGGGGAAGTCCTGACAGCCGAGCGCCCGAGCCCGGTGAACCCCGACCGGGCGACGGCGTCAACGCACCGCCCGCACCCGCGCCGGCGCACCGCCGGAGGCCGTCGCGGCGACCGGACGCGACCTGGACGGGCGCCGCTCGACCCGGCGCAGCCAGCGCCACAGCGCGACCCCGGTCAGCACCGCGGCCGGGTGCCCCACCCCGGTGACCACGTCCCGGTCGGAGGCGATCTGCTCGGCGATCATCAGCCCGGCACCGCCCAGCGCCAGCAGCCGCCCGCGCCAGGAGAGCAGCCCTGCCACCGCACCCAGGCAGGCGAGCACACCGTAGCTGACCCCGATGTCCAGGTGGTCCATCGCCTCGGGCGCCATCCGCCCGGTCTCCACCGCGGCGATCACCACGCCCTGGGAGAGCAGCGTCGCGGCGACATGCCCGGCCGCGAACACCGCCGCCGCCCGTGCCGGACCGACCCTGCGCTCCAGCGGCGCGAGGGTGAGGGCGAATCCCCATAGATACGGCATCCACACCCCGCCGGCCACCCAGAACCCGCTCAGCACAAGAGCGCGCAAAGGGTGCTGGAGCAGGTTGTGCCCGTCCGAACTGGAGGCTTCCTGCAGACGCTGGACGAGTTCAGGATCGGCGAGCCCGGCGAAGGTCGTGGTGGCTCCCACGACGGCGAGGTATCCGATGGTGAAGGGCGTTCTCCGGGGTGTCGGCACCCGTTCCATCAGCCATTCCACGACGCCGGCGCGCAGCCCCAGGCGGAGCATTGCGTACGGCGCCCCCGCGGCCCCGAACCCCTCGGCGCCCCGCCCGAGTCCCGCCATGCCGCCTCCGCTCCACGCCGCAGCCACCGACTCCTCGTCAGGTGCCCAACGTACCGGCGCGCGCCGCGGATTCCGCCCGGTCGGGTCTTGTCGTGGCCACGGTACGTCGAGGTTCTGGGAGACACCTGGGAAAAGCCCGTGAAGACCGTCGCCGCGGCGGACCGCCGGATTCCCGATATTGGTCCAGACCTTCTCCCCCTCAATGCGGCAACAAGGCCTCTGACCGGCGCCTCGACGTCAACTGGACTGCATACGTACCGTTACGCAGAGAAAATTCGCCGGGTAAGGTATCGGCCCGTGCCCACTCGTGCAGTGGGTCCGAGGGCGGCCCGAGAGCCGGCCCACGGGCCGGAAACGTCCGGTCCACCTGCCGGGAAGCATCCGCTGTCCGTACGCTGCGAAGTGCGCGGGAGAAGTGGGCGGCCGACCATCCGTCCCCGTCTCCCGATCGCGCGGCGGGACGGCGGACCCGGCACAGTCCACGACGGAACAAGACTACGAGCGGAGCCCCGCCATCCCCACAGGTGGCCGGCCCGCAGCCCTGGGGGCGGTGGCGTGACCGTGACAGAAATCCAGCAGGACAACCAGCACACCGGTGGCACTGTGAGCAGCCAGCGCAGAGTACTGGTGGTGGAGGACGAGCCCACGATCGCCGAGTCGATCGCCGCCCGGCTGGGCGCCGAGGGCTTCAAGGTCGCCGTGGCCCACGACGGCCCCGGCGCGGTCGACGGCTTCCACACCTGGCAGCCGGACCTGGTCGTCCTCGACATCATGCTGCCCGGCTTCGACGGGCTGGAGGTGTGCCGCCGGATCCAGGCCCAGCGCCCGGTGCCGGTACTGATGCTGACCGCCCGCGACGACGAGACGGACCTGCTGGTCGGCCTCGGCGTGGGCGCGGACGACTACATGACCAAGCCGTTCTCGATGCGCGAACTGGCCGCCCGCGTCAACGTCCTGCTGCGCCGCGTGGAGCGCGCCCAGCAGGCCGCCCGCACGCCCGCCCTGGGCAGCCTGCGGTTCGGCGAGCTGGAGATCGACCACGTGCAGCGCCGGGTCCGGCTGGCCTCGGGCGACGTCCACCTGACGCCGACCGAGTTCGACCTGCTCGCCTGCCTGGCCGCCCAGCCGCGCGCCGTGCTCACCCGCGAGCAGCTGCTGGCCGAGGTGTGGGACTGGACCGACGCCTCCGGCACCCGCACCGTCGACAGCCACGTCAAGGCGCTGCGCCGGAAGATCGGCGCCAGCTGGATCCGCACCGTCCACGGCGTCGGCTACGCGCTGGAGGCCCCGCTCTCCTAGCGTTCGCCTCACGGGCGACGGGCCACCGGGGGGCCCGTGTCCGGACGACGCCGTGCCACCACGCGGGGGACAACGCGGGACCACAGGGGACAATGACCTTTCCACAGCAACGCAACGGGGAATCCGACGGCACGCGGCAGCAGAACCTGGCCGCCCGCGCCGCCCGCCGGGTCTGGGCCGACATCCGGCCGCTCGACCCGGTCCGATCGATCAAGGGCAAACTCGCCCTGCTCGTGATCGTCTCCGTGTTCCTGGCCACCGGGATGGTGGTCGTGGCGATCCGGTCCGAGACCCAGATCCGGATCATCGTGGTCTTCTCCATGATCGCCTCACTGCTCTTCATGCAGTTCCTCGCGCACGGGCTGACCGCCCCCCTGCGCGAGATGACGGCCGCCGCCCGCGCGATGGCCTCCGGCGACTACAGCCGCCGGGTCGAGGCGAGCTCACGCGACGAGATCGGCGAGCTGGCGGCCGCCTTCAACGCCATGGCCGCCGACCTCCAGGCCGCCGACCGGCACCGCCGCGAACTGGTCGCCAACGTCTCGCACGAGCTGCGCACGCCGATCGCCGCGCTGCGCGCCGTCCTGGAGAACGTGGTGGACGGCGTCGTCCAGCCCAATCCGGCCACCCTGGAGGCGGCGCTGGAGCAGACCGAGCGGCTCGGCCGGCTGGTCACCCACCTGCTCGACCTCTCCAAGATCGACGACGGCGTGGTCGACCTGGACGCCCGCCCCTTCGAGGTGCGCGAGTTCCTGGACGGCGTGCTGCGCGGGGTCACCGTGGACGGCGCGACGGCCGGCGGCGCCTTCTCCCGGCGCGGGGACGTCCGGCTGGCCCTGGAGGTCAGCCCGACCGGCCTGACCGGCGTGGCGGACCCCGAACGGCTGCACCAGGTGGTCGCCAACCTGGTCGACAACGCCTGCAAGCACTCCCCGCCCGGCGGCACCGTGACGGTGCGGGCGAGACCGGAGGGCGAGCCTGGCGGCCTGCTGCTGGAGGTCGAGGACGAGGGCCCCGGCATCCCGCCGGCCGACCGCACCCGGGTCTTCGAGCGGTTCGGCCGCAGCGGCACCGCCACCGCCGCCGGGCCGGGCGCGGACGGCGGCACCGGGCTGGGCCTGGCGATCGCCCGCTGGGCGGTGGACCTGCACGGCGGGCGGATCGCGGTGGCCGAGTCCCCGCGCGGCTGCCGGATCGAGGTCCGGCTGCCCGGGCAGCGCCAGGGTGACGGTCGGGACATTTGTCACAGATCCGACACAGACGCATGCGAAGATCGTTAAAGGATTCGACCGAGTTTTTGTCCGGTTTGGTCCGAGTATGGGCCCTGTTCAGCGCCGATCGCTTCCCCTCAGATGCGGCTTCCTAACGCACTTTTTCAGCCAAAGTGCAGGTCAACACTGTGATCTGGGCGACGCCTGGGCCCCGGGGACTGCGCGATCACTGGTCAGGGGCGTAGCCTTAATCCCCGCTGTCCAAACATCCCAAAAGGAAGCGGAAGAGGGCGGTTGCCGCCGTGTCGCCACAGTCCCCTGAAACCCCCAACAGCTCGGCAAGTTCCACTGGCTTCGGCCCCAATGAGTGGCTCGTCGACGAGATCTACCAGCAGTACCTCCAGGACCCGAACTCGGTCGACCGAGCCTGGTGGGACTTTTTCGCCGACTACAAGCCCGGTACCGAGGTGACCCCAGTGACCCAGGCCGCGACCCAGGCCGGCTCCGCGCCGACCCCTGCCGCTGCCCCCGCGCCCGCCGCTGCTGCTGCTCCGGCCGCGCCCGCCGCCCCGGCTGCTCCGGCCGCCCCGGCCCCGGCCGCCGCCCCGGCTCCGCTCGCCGCCGCGCCCGCCGCGCCCCCGGCCCCCAAGGCCGCCGCCCCGGCGCCGGCCGCGCCCGCCGCCGCCACCGGCCCCGAGCTGATCCAGCTGCGCGGCCCGGCGAAGGCCGTCGCCACCAACATGGACGCCTCGCTGGAGGTGCCGACCGCGACCTCGGTCCGCGCCGTCCCGGCGAAGCTGTTGATCGACAACCGCATCGTCATCAACAACCACCTGCAGCGCGCCCGCGGCGGCAAGGTCTCCTTCACCCACCTGATCGGTTACGCCCTGGTCCAGGCCATCAAGGCCGCCCCGGGCATGAACCACAGCTACAAGGTGGAGGACGGCAAGGCCTTCCTGGTCAAGCCGGAGCACGTCAACCTCGGCCTGGCCATCGACCTGGTCAAGCCGAACGGCGACCGCCAGCTGGTCGTCGCGGCCATCAAGAAGGCCGAGACGCTCGACTTCTTCGGCTTCTGGCAGGCCTACGAGGACATCGTCCGCCGGGCCCGCGCCAACAAGCTGACCATGGACGACTTCACCGGCGTCACGGTCTCGCTGACCAACCCCGGCGGCATCGGCACCGTGCACTCCGTGCCGCGCCTGATGCAGAACCAGGGCACCATCGTCGGCGTCGGCGCCATGGAGTACCCGGCCGAGTTCCAGGGCTCCGCCCCGGAGACCCTGGCCCGCCTGGGCGTCTCCAAGATCATGACGCTGACCTCGACCTACGACCACCGCGTCATCCAGGGCGCGGCGTCCGGCGAGTTCCTGCGCGAGATCCACCGCCTGCTGCTCGGCGAGAACGGCTTCTACGACGAGATCTTCGAGTCGCTGCGGATCCCGTACGAGCCGGTCCGCTGGGCCACCGACGTCGCCACCACCCACGACGACGAGGTCAACAAGACCGCCCGCGTCATGGAGCTGATCCACTCCTACCGGGTCCGCGGCCACCTGATGGCCGACACCGACCCGCTGGAGTACAAGCAGCGCAAGCACCCCGACCTGGACGTCACCACCCACGGCCTCACCCTGTGGGACCTGGAGCGCGAGTTCGCGGTCGGCGGCTTCGGCGGCCAGAAGATGATGAAGCTCCGCGACATCCTCGGCCTGCTGCGCAACACGTACTGCCGCACCGTCGGCGTCGAGTACATGCACATCCAGGACCCGAAGCAGCGCCAGTGGCTGCAGGAGCGCCTGGAGAAGCCGTACACCAAGCCGGAGCGCGAGGAGCAGCTGCGGATCCTCCGCCGCCTGAACTCGGCCGAGGCCTTCGAGACCTTCCTGCAGACCAAGTACGTCGGGCAGAAGCGCTTCTCGCTGGAGGGCGGCGAGTCGCTCATCCCGCTGCTGGACGCCACGATCGACGCCGCCGCCGAGCACCGCCTCGACGAGGTCGTCATCGGCATGGCCCACCGCGGCCGCCTGAACGTGCTGGCCAACATCGTCGGCAAGCCGTACGGCAAGATCTTCGGCGAGTTCGAGGGCAACCTCGACCCGAAGTCGATGCACGGCTCCGGCGACGTCAAGTACCACCTCGGCTCCGAGGGCACCTTCACCGGCCTGGACGGCGAGACCATCAAGGTCTCGCTCGCCGCGAACCCCTCCCACCTGGAGGCCGTGGACCCGGTCCTCGAGGGCATCGCCCGCGCCAAGCAGGACATCCTGGACCAGGGCGGCACCACCTTCCCGGTGCTGCCGATCCAGATCCACGGTGACGCGGCCTTCGCCGGCCAGGGCGTCGTCGCGGAGACCCTGAACATGTCGCAGCTGCGCGGCTACCGCACCGGCGGCACCGTGCACATGGTGGTCAACAACCAGGTCGGCTTCACCGCCGCCCCGGCCAGCAGCCGCTCCTCGATGTACTCCACCGACGTGGCGCGCATGATCGAGGCCCCGATCTTCCACGTGAACGGCGACGACCCGGAGGCCGTGGTCCGCGTCGCGCGGCTCGCCTTCGAGTTCCGCCAGGCGTTCCACAAGGACGTCGTGATCGACCTCATCTGCTACCGCCGCCGCGGTCACAACGAGGCCGACAACCCGTCGTTCACCCAGCCGCTGATGTACGACCTGATCGACAAGAAGCGCTCGGTGCGCAAGCTGTACACCGAGGGCCTGATCGGTCGCGGCGACATCACCATGGAAGAGGCGGAGCAGGCGCTCCAGGACTTCCAGGGCCAGCTGGAGAAGGTCTTCGCCGAGGTCCGCGACGCGGCCCAGGCACCGGCCGCCGCCACCGCCGGCAAGCCGGTCGCCGACTTCCCGGTCTCCATCCAGACCGGCATCTCCCAGGAGATGGTCAAGCGGATCGCCGCCTCGCAGGTCAACCTGCCGGACTGGCTGACCGTCCACCCGCGCCTGATGCCGCAGCTGCAGCGCCGCGCCGCCTCGGTCGAGGACAACACCATCGACTGGGCGATGGGCGAGACCCTCGCCATCGGCTCGCTGCTGATGGAGGGCCACCCGGTCCGCCTGGCCGGCCAGGACAGCCGCCGCGGCACCTTCGGCCAGCGGCACGCCGTCCTGATCGACCGCAAGACCGGCGAGGACTACACCCCGCTGCAGTACCTCACCGAGGACCAGGCCCGCTACACCGTCTACGACAGCCTGCTGTCGGAGTACGCGGCCATGGGCTTCGAGTACGGCTACTCGCTGACCCGCCCGAACGCGCTGGTCATGTGGGAGGCGCAGTTCGGCGACTTCGTCAACGGCGCGCAGACCGTGGTGGACGAGTACATCGCCTCCGCCGAGCAGAAGTGGGGCCAGCACTCCGGCGTCACCCTGCTGCTGCCGCACGGCTACGAGGGCCAGGGCCCGGACCACTCGTCCGCCCGCCCGGAGCGCTTCCTCCAGCTGTGCGCGCAGAACAACATGACGGTCGCCATGCCGACCCTGCCGTCGAACTACTTCCACCTGCTGCGCTGGCAGGCGCACAACCCGCACCACAAGCCGCTGGTCGTCTTCACCCCGAAGTCGATGCTGCGTCTGAAGGCCGCGGCGAGTGCGACCGAGGAGTTCCTGTCCGGCTCGTTCCGCCCGGTCATCGGCGACAACACCGTCGACCCGGCGCAGGTCCGCAAGGTGGTCATCACCGCCGGCAAGTTCTACTACGACCTGGAGGCGGCCCGCACCGAGCGCGGCGTCACCGACACCGCGATCGTCCGGGTCGAGCGGCTCTACCCGCTGCCGGTGGCCGAGCTCCAGGAGGAGCTGGCCCGCTACGGCGACGACGTCCAGTTCGTCTGGGCGCAGGAGGAGCCGGCCAACCAGGGTGCCTGGCCGTTCATCGCGATGAACCTGGTCGACCACCTGCAGGTCGTCATCGGCCGCAGCGGCGGCGACGCCCGTCTGCGCCGCGTCGCCCGCACCGCGGCCTCGTCCCCGGCGGTCGGCTCGGCCAAGCGGCACGCCGCCGAGCAGCAGGCCCTGGTCGAGGAGGTCTTCGCGCTCTGACGCGCTGAAGCCCGCACTCTCCACGCCCGCGGCCCCGTCCTCCCACCGGAGGGCGGGGCCGCGGGCGTTCCCGCGCGCCGGCCGGGCGTTCCCGCCCGCCCGTCAGGAGTCCTTGCGCGCTGACCTTTTGGTCCCAGCTCTGCAACCAAAGCGGAACCGCGGTGCGCGAGCTCCTGACGGGTCGGTAGGTTATGCCTCGCCGTCCGGCGGCCCCGGTGCCCGTCCGCGCGCCCGACCGCCACGGCCGTACCGCCTCACCGCTCTCCCAGGGGGACCACCACATGACCGCCGACACGCCTCGGGACGCCGGAAAGCTCCCACCGGTCTTCCAGCCGCTCCTCCCGGACGACCCGCGGGAGGTCGGCGGCTACCGGCTGTTCGCCCGGCTGGGCGCCGGCGGCATGGGCCGGGTCTACCTGTCGTACACCCCGGGCGGGCGCCCGGTCGCGCTCAAGGTGGTGCGCCCGGAGTTCGCCGAGGACGGCGAGTTCCGCCGCCGCTTCGCCCAGGAGGTCAGCAACGCCCAGCGCATCCACGGGCTCTACACCGCGCAGGTGATCGACTCCGGCGGCCTGGACGGCGACGCCCCCTGGCTGGTCACCGCGTACGTCCCCGGCCCGTCCCTCCAGCAGGTGGTGCGCGAGAACGGCGCGCTCCCGGTGCGCACCGTGCTGCTGCTGATGGGCGGCATCGCCGAGGCCCTCCAGGCGATCCACAGCGTCGAGGTGGTCCACCGCGACCTCAAGCCCGCCAACGTGCTGGTCGCCGGGGACGGCCCGCGGGTGATCGACTTCGGCATCGCCCGCGCCGCCGACGCCACCGCGCTGACCGGCACCGGCTACCGGATCGGCTCCCCCGCCTTCATGTCCCCCGAGCAGGCCCAGGGCCGCCCGGTCACTCCGGCCACCGACGTCTTCGCGCTCGGCGCCCTGGCCGCGTACGTGGCCGGCGGCACCGCGCCGTTCGGCGACGGCCCGGACACCGCGGTGCTCTACCGGGTGGTGCACGAGGACGCGGACCTCACCGCCGTCCCGGCGGACCTGCGCGAGCTGATCCAGCGCTGCCTGGCGAAGTCCCCGGAGGACCGCCCCACGCCCGCCGAGATCATCCGGGTCGCCCGCAACCACCCGGAGGTCGGCGGCCAGCTGCGGTTCGGCGACGACTGGCTGCCGCGCGAGGTCAACACCGAGATCACCCGCCGCTCGGACCTGCCCAAGACTCCGCCCACCCCGCTGCCGGCCGCGCCCGCCACCCCGCCGACCCCGCCGCCCGCGATGCCGGCCACTCCCCCGCCGCCCGGCGCGCCGACCCACCCGGCCACCGCGGTGCACCCGCCGCAGCAGCCGCCGACGCCCCCGCACGGCTTCACGCCGCCGCCGGTCGGCTCGTACGGCGCCCCGCAGCCGCCCACCGAGTCGCCGACCGCGCCGGTGCTGTCCACCCCGCCGACCGTCCGGCTCCAGCCGGAGCCGCCGTCCTACGACACCCCGCCGCCCGGCCCGGCACTGACCGCCGACCCGGCGCCCGCCGCGGCCCCGGAGCCCGGGCCGGGGCGCAAGGGCGGGGTGTCCTGGAAGGTGCTGCTCACCGTCGCCCTGGTGATGGCGGTCGGCGGCACCGCGGGCGGCGTGGTGCTGATGAAGAAGCTGGACGACGGCAAGGCGTCGGACGCCAAGCCGGCCCCGGCGGTCACCGTCACCCAGGGCCCTGATCCGACCAAGCCGGCCTCCTCCCCCAGCGCCTCCGCCTCCACCGACCCGGTGACGGCCTCTTCCCCCAAGCCCGGCCAGAGCACCGTCTCGGCCCCGGCCCGGCCCACCGGCTACTCCCCGATGCTGGACAAGAAGTCGCTGGCGATCCCCAGCGCCGACTACTCCTCCGACGCCTACCGGATCGACCTGGACTCGGGCACCGTGGTGCCCCGCTCCACCGACCTCAAGTGGGGCTTCGGGGTCACCAACAACAGCAGTGGCAGCAAGGCCAACGCCTTCGCCAGCTACGGCGACAACAAGTCGGACTTCGCGGTGATCACCGAGCCGTCCGTCACCGCCGAGCAGTGCGCCGCCGCGATCGACTCCCGGCCGGACACCGACCTCTCGTACAACCGGGTCGCGCCCGGCCGGCTGCTCTGCGTCCGGGACCGGGTCACCCGCAACATCGCCATCGTGGCGATCGAGCAGGCCGACCCGACCTCCGGGGCCGCCAAGGTCACCGTCAGCACCTGGCGCGCCGGCTGAGCACTATCCTGACCAGGTCAATCCCCACCGGACCGGAGCGAACCGTGTACTTCACCGACCGAGGCATCGAGGAGCTGGAGAACCGGCGCGGCGAGGAGGAGGTCACCCTCGGGTGGCTGGCCGAGCAGCTGCGCACGTTCGTCGACCTCAACCCGGACTTCGAGGTCCCGGTCGAGCGGCTGGCCACCTGGCTGGCGCGGCTCGACGACGAGGACGACGAGTGACCCGGTGACGGCCGTCGTGAGGCCCGGGAGGCAACCGCCTCCCGGGCCTCACGCGTGTTCGGGCACGGAGCTCCGCCGGCCCCGTAGGGGAGGCCTCGGGGACGAGTCGGGGACGGATCGGGGTCGGGACGGGGGCCGGAGCGCTTGACTCTGCCAGCACGCGATATATCGTCTTTAGAAGAGAACGCGATACATCGCGATCGCCAACGGGAGGCGGCAGAGATGAGCCAGTGGACGGTCGAGGGCACCGAGAGGATCACCTTCGACGAGTCGGTGCGCGCGCTGCACGTGCGGACCATCGAGGGCACGGTGAACGTGGTGGCGGCCGACGGCCCGGCCCGTCTTGAGGTCACCGAGCTGGTCGGCGACCCGCTGCACGTGACCCTGGTGGACGGCGTCCTGACCGTGACCTACAAGGACATCAACAGCTGGGGCGAGTTCGGCGACTGGGTCAAGTCCGTCGGTTCGGTGCGGAACTTCTTCGGCTCCTTCAAGCGCAAGCGGATCGCGGGCGTCACCGTGACCGTCCCCGCCGACGTCGAGGTCAAGGTCGGCACCGTGTCCGCCCACGCCACCGTCAGCGGCATCGACGGGCGCGTCTCGGTGCAGAGCGCCAACGGCGACACCACCCTCGCCGGGGTGACCGGCCGGATCGACGCGAGCACCGTCACCGGCGACGTCGACGCCCAGGCGGTCGGCGGCCGGCTCAAGGTCAACACCGTCTCCGGGCAGCTCACCGTGATCGCCGGCACCGCCGACCGGATCCAGGCCAACACCGTCACCGGCGCCGTCACCCTGGACCTCGACGTGGCCGGCGAGACCGACGTCAAGGTCAACACCGTCAGCGGCGCGGTCGTGGTCAGGATCCCCTCC
This sequence comes from Kitasatospora sp. NPDC032121, assembly GCF_055580145.1. NCBI lineage: Bacteria > Bacillati > Actinomycetota > Actinomycetes > Kitasatosporales > Streptomycetaceae > Kitasatospora > Kitasatospora sp. NPDC032121. Next base: position 201,573 of record NZ_JBVILX010000004.1, read on the forward strand.
GCGGCCGACGCCACCGTCGAGGCCGGCTCCACCAGCGGCGACGTCTCCAGCACCTTCGAGGAGCTCCAGATGAGCAGCACCTGGGGCGCCAAGAAGATCTCCGGCCGACTCGGCGAGGGCCGCGGCAACCTCCACGTCACCACCGTCTCCGGCGCGGTCACCGTGCTGCGCCGCCCCGACTCGGAGGAGGAGGGCCCGGTGGTCGTCAAGGAACTCCCGGCCGGCCCCGGTACGCCGAACCTCACCAAGGAGGCCTGAGATGACCCCTGTGTTCGGCCACGGTCGGCTCCGCCTGTACCTGCTGAAGCTGCTGGACGAGGCCCCGCGGCACGGCTACGAGGTGATCCGGCTGCTGGGGGAGCGCTTCCAGGGCCTGTACGCCCCCTCGGCCGGGACGGTCTACCCGCGGCTGGCCAAGCTGGAGCAGGAGGGCCTGGTCACCCACAGCACCGAGGGCGGCCGCAAGGTGTACCGGCTGACCGACGCCGGACGCGTCGAACTCGAAGCCCGGCAGGGCGAGTTGGACGAGCTGGAGCTAGAGATCCACGACTCCGTGGCGCAGCTCGCCGGGGCGATCCGCGAGGACGTCCGGGACAGCGCCAAGGACCTGCGCGAGGAGCTGTGGAACGCCGCCAAGCAGGCGCCCCGGCCGGAGCGCGCCGAGAGCGGCGACCCGTGGGCCGGGCCCTGGGGCGACAACGAGTCCTGGCAGCGCGCCAAGGAGGAGTTCGCCCAGTTCAAGCAGCAGGCGAAGGAGCAGGCCAAGCGCGCCCGGGAGCAGGAGCAGGCCGCCAAGGCCAAGGCGAAGGCCGCCGAGGCGGAGGCCCGCCGGCTGCGCGAGCAGGCCAAGGCCTCGCGCACCGCCGCGCAGCAGGAGGCGCTGCGGATCAAGCGCCGGGTCGAGCAGCAGGTGCGCGAGCACGCCGCGAAGGGCGACTGGCCGACCGGGTTGGCCGAGGGCCTGTCCGAGCTGACCAAGGGCCTGGCCGGGCTGGCCGACGCGGCCCGCTGGGGCCACGGCCCGGAGGAGCCGGCCGCGGAGCCCACCGAGAAGGTCACCGTGACCAGGATCGACCTGGACAAGGACGGGAACGAGCCCGGAACCCCGGCCGACCTGCCGTCGTGGGCCCGCACCGACCCGGCCGGGGATCCGGCCCGTGAGCTGGAGCGGCTGCTCGACCGCTTCCGCGACCAGGTGCGGGACGCGGCCAGGGACGGCGGGGTGGGCGCGGACGAGCTTGCCGAGGCCCGTACGGTGCTGGGCACCGCGGGCGAGCGGCTGAAGCGACTGCTCGGCTGACGCCGACGGTCCGGAACGGCGGCCCGGTGCCCCCTTCGGGAGGCGCCGGGCCGCCACATGTGCGGAGCCCCGGACGGCCCCGGGTCAGGGGTTGAGGACGACCTTCCCGAAGACGTCGCCCTTGGCGAGCCGGGCGAAGCCGTCCCTGGCCTCGGTCAGCGGCAGCACCGAGTCGATCACCGGCCGGACGCCGGTGTTGGCGCAGAAGGAGAGCAGCCCGGCCAGCTCCTCCTTGGTGCCCATGGTCGAGCCGACCACCTTGAGCTCCAGGAAGAAGATCCGGTTCAGCTCGGCGGAGCTCGGGCTGGGGCCGGAGGTGGCCCCGGAGATGACGATGGTGCCGCCCGGGCGCAGCGACTTCACCGAGTGCGACCAGGTCGCGGCGCCGACCGTCTCCATGACCGCGTCCACCCGCTCGGGCAGCCGGGCGCCGCTCTCGAAGGCCGCGTCGGCGCCGAGCTCCACCGCCCGGGCGCGCTTGGCCTCGTCCCGTCCGGTGACCCAGACCCGCAGGCCGGCCGCCTTGCCGAGGACGACCAGCGCGGTCGCCACACCGCCGCCCGCGCCCTGCACCAGGACGGTGTCCCCGGGCTTGACCCCGGCGTTGGTGAACAGCATCCGGTACGCCGTCAGCCAGGCGGTGGGCAGGCAGGCGGCCTGCTCGAAGCTCAGCTCGGCGGGCTTAGGCAGCAGGTTCCAGGTGGGGACGGCCACCCGCTGGGCGAAGGTGCCCTGGTAGCGCTCCGTCAGGATGGACCGCGGCTCGTCCGGGCCGACCCCGTGGCCGCTCTGGCCGATCACCGAGTGCACGACCACCTCGTTGCCGTGCTCGTCGACGCCGGCGGCGTCGCAGCCGAGGATCATCGGCAGCTTCTCGGCGGGCAGGCCGACCCCGCGCAGCGACCAGAGGTCGTGGTGGTTGAGGCTGGCGGCCCGGACCGTGACCACGCTCCACCCGGGACGGGCCTGCGGCTCGGGGAGGTCACCCAGCTCCAGCCCGCTCAGCGGGTCGGCGGCGTCGATACGTGCGGCGTAGGCAGCGAACATGCCCCGGACGATAGCCCCGACGGCCGGGGCCGGGAACCACGCGAACGTGTGACGCGTGTCCCGGCTGTCCCGGCTCCGACTCCCCCGCTCGCCTCCGGGCGCTCTGACCCACTGCCGGCGCCCGGCGCTCCGGCGCTCGTACCCCGCCTGTCGCCGCTCGCTTCCGGCAGCGGCGCGCCCTTCGGCTCGGCGGGGGTGCGGGGGAGCGGCCGCCGCGGTCGGCGCGCTCCCCCGGCGCGTCGTCAGATCCGCGCCACGCCCTCCGCCCGGGCGGCCTCGGCGACGGCCTTGGTGACCGCCGGCGCGACCCGCTCGTCGAACGGGGAGGGGATGACCTTCTGCGGCGTCAGCTCGTCGGCCACGACGCCGGCCAGCGCCTTGGCGGCGGCCAGCTTCATGCCCTCGGTGATCCGGGAGGCGCGGACCTGCAGGGCGCCCGCGAAGATGCCAGGGAAGGCCAGCACGTTGTTGATCTGGTTCGGGAAGTCGCTGCGGCCGGTGGCGACCACCGCGGCGTACTTGTGCGCGACCTCGGGGTGGATCTCCGGAGTGGGGTTGGCCATCGCGAAGACGAACGCGCCCTCGGCCATGGTCGCGACGACCTCCTCCGGCACGGTGCCGCCGGAGACGCCGATGAACACGTCGGCGCCGGCCATCGCGTCGGCCAGCGAGCCCTTGAGGCCGGTGCGGTTGGTCTGCGCGGCGATCTCGGCCTTGACGTCGGTGAGGTCGCCGCGGCCCTCGTACACCACGCCCTTGCGGTCGCAGACGGCCACGTCGCCGATGCCGGCCGCGACCAGCATCTTGGCGATGGCGATGCCGGCCGCGCCGGCGCCGGAGATGACGGCCCGCAGCGAGCCGATCTCACGGCCGGTCACCTTGGCGGCGTTCCACAGGGCGGCGGTGGTGACGATCGCGGTGCCGTGCTGGTCGTCGTGGAAGACCGGGATGTCCAGGGCCTCCTGGAGCCGGCGCTCGATCTCGAAGCAGCGGGGCGCGGAGATGTCCTCCAGGTTGACGCCGCCGAAGGAGGGCGCCAGCCGGACCACGGTCTCGACGATCTCGTCGACCGCGGTGCAGGCGAGCGCGATCGGCACCGCGTCCACGCCGCCGAACTGCTTGAACAGGATGGCCTTGCCCTCCATCACGGGCAGCGAGGCCTGCGGGCCGATGTCGCCGAGGCCCAGCACCGCGGTGCCGTCGGTGACCACCGCGACGGTGTTGGACTTCCAGGTGTAGTCGTTGACCAGTTCCGGCTGCTCGGCGATGGCCGTGCAGACCCGGGCGACACCGGGGGTGTAGGCGAGGGACAGGTCGTCCGCGTCGCGCACCGGGACGGTCGCCCGGATCTCCATCTTGCCGCCGCGGTGGAGCGCGAAAACCGCGTCGACCGGATCGTCGGTGTCCTGGGTGCTGCTGATGATCTCCGCTGCCACGATGACCTCTTCGTCATTGATCTGGCGAGGACGCGGCCGACGGGAGGACGACCCGGCCGGAAACCGGAAACCGGGTACGCCGAAGCGGACCCGGGGTCAGGGTCGGGGCGCTGCCGTCGGGCGGCGCCCTCGGATGAGGGTTTTGTTGGGTCTTCTGTTGTCCGCGTTGTGCTTACGGGCCGAGCGTAGGTCGGACGACGGCATCGCACCTATGCCTTTTCGTCCTCGTCACGTACGGTTCATCGCCGAGCTGTCGTCACGGGAGCCCGGCGTCTCAGCGCAGGCACCGACGGCGGCAGCGGCATGAGCGCACGCGCACCCGCAGGAGTGAACGCAGGTCCGAAGGGAGTCGGCGCCCCGGATACGGAGCCACGTGAGGACTTCCGTTCCCGAGCACCGCGAGCCTGTCGGGGCTCGTCGGTCTGGTTCGAGCGTTCGGGGGTCACCCGGTACCGAATTCTGACACACCCGCTGCCGGGCCCGGCAGGCCGGGATGGCAGGATCGCTTGTCCGCCATTTCGCGTACACCCGCGCGACACCGTGGCGGCGCCCGTCCCTCCCACAGGAGCCGCCCTCATGCGTCACGCCCGCCTCGCCCGCCGTCCGATCCCGGCCGCCACCGCCCTGGCGACCGCCGGAGCCCTGCTGCTGACCGGCTGCGGCGGCGGCGGGCAGGCCGCCGCGAAGGATCCGGTCAAGGACCTGCGCGGCAAGCTGCCGAAGGCCCTGCAGTCGGCCGGGGTGCTGCGGGTCGGAATGGACGTCAACTACCCCCCGGTGGAGTTCCGCGGCCCGGACGGCACCCCGACCGGCCTCGACCCGGAGCTCGCCGCCGCCCTGGGCCGGATCCTCGACGTGCGGGTCGAGTTCGTCGACACCCCCTTCGACAAGCTGGTGCCGAACCTCCAGGCCAAGCAGTACGACGTGGTGATGTCGGCGCTCAGCGACACCCGCAAGCGCCGTGACGCCCTGGACGAGAACGGCAAGCAGGCCGGCCCCGGCGTGGACTTCGTGGACTACTTCATCGCCGGCAGCTCGATCGTCGTCCCGAAGGGCAACCCCAAGGCGGTCAAGAGCCTGGACGACCTGTGCGGCAAGGCCGTGGCGTTCCAGCAGGGCACCACCCAGGACGAGATCGTCACCCGCCAGGTGTCCGTCTGCGCCCGGGCCGGCCGTCCCGCGCTGGTCCCCCACAAGCTGGACACCGACACCAAGGCGCTGGCCGAGGTCGCCTCCGGCGCGGCCGCGGCGGGCGTGAACGACTTCCCGGTGGCCGCCTACGCGGCGAAGACCACCGACGGCGGCGCCCGCTTCGAGCTGACCGGCGGGCAGTCCACCTCCAACCCGTACGGGATCGCGCTGCGCAAGGACGACGGGCAGTTGCGCGACGTGCTGGCCAAGGCGATCGACCAGCTGATCCGCAGCGGTGAGTACGACAAGATCCTGGCCAAGTGGAACGTGAGCGCCGGCGCGGCGCAGAACGCGGTGGTCAACGGGGGCATCTGACCGGCGGGCGGCGGGCCCCCGGGTACGGCACGGACGGGTCTGCATACTTATGCGCAGAGTGACAGGGGCACGGGATAAGTCCGAATAGCGGACAGTGCGACCCCTCGTTATCCGATTTTGATCTGGATGAGGGCCACCTGACTGTCATCAGATGGCAGGATTCCCCCCATCTCGGATCGAGCCGGCCACTGGTCGAGGCCGACCGGTCAACGTCCACCTCGGCGGAGGGTGGCGGAAGCAGTACCTCGTACACCCCCGGGCGGCACCCCCGCGCCCGGGCAACTGCACGACCCGGCCTGCACGTACGACGACGTACGGCGACACGCACCCGTACCGAGCCGCGCGGCTCGCCGTTCCGGTGCGCCGCTCCCGCGGCGCGCTCCGCCCGACCTCTCTCCCCCAGGATGGAGATCCCCCTCATGACCACCCGTACCCAGCGCAGCCGGCTCCTCGCAGCCGGTGTGGTCGCCGCGTCGGTCTCCCTCGTGCTGACCGGCTGCAGCAGCAGCAAGAGCGACGGCAGCGGCGCCCCCAACGCCTCCGCGACCGTCAACGAGGTCAAGGCCGATCCCAAGCTGGCCTCGCTCGTCCCGGATGACGTCAAGGCGGCCGGCAAGCTCGTGGTGGGCGCGGACGCCTCCTACGCGCCGGACGAGTTCAAGGACGACAGCGGCAAGGTCATCGGCATGGACGTCGACCTGGCCAACGCCATCGCCGCCAAGCTCGGCCTGAAGGCCGAGGTCCAGGACTCCGGCTTCACCGCGATCATCCCCGGCATCCAGTCGAACAAGTTCCAGCTCGGCATGTCGTCCTTCACGGACAACAAGGAGCGCGAGCAGATCGTCGACATGGTCACCTACTTCAACTCCGGCAGCGCCGTCGCGGTGAAGAAGGGCAACCCGGAGAAGATCGACCCGAAGGACCTCTGCGGCAAGAAGGTCGCCGTCCAGACCGGCACCACCCAGGCCGACGAGATCAAGGACACCCGCGACCCCGACTGCGCCAAGGCCGGCAAGCCGGGCATCCAGAACGGGGGCGACAAGTTCGACCTCCAGACGGACGTCACCAACGCCGTGGTCTCCGGCCGCGACCAGGCGCTGATGGCCGACTCCCAGGTCGTCGACTACGCGGTCAAGCAGTCCGGCGGCCAGCTGGAGAAGGTCGGCGAGACCTACGGCGTGGCCCCCTACGGCGTGGCCCTGGCCAAGGGCTCCAAGCTCACCCCGGCCATCCAGGGCGCCGTCCAGTCGCTGATCGACGACGGCACCTACAAGCAGATCCTCAGCAAGTGGGGTGTCGAGGCCGGCGCCATCGAAAAGTCGGTCGTCAACAGCGCCTCCTGACCCTCGTACGCTTCACTTCTCCCCCGAGGCCACACCGTGAACTCTTTGGACAAGGGGACGGCGGAGAAGGGGCGGCCCGAGACCATCAGGGCCGTCCCCGTCCGTCACCCCGGACGCTGGGCCGGCGCCGTCGTCATCGCCGTACTCGCGGCGATGCTCGTGAGCGCCCTCTTCACCAACCCCGCTTTCAAGTGGGACATCGTCGGTCAGTACCTGTTCCACGACAGCATCATGCACGGCCTGCTGGTGACGCTGGAACTGACCGTTCTCGCCATGCTCATGGGCGTGGTCGGCGGCATCGTCCTCGCGGTGATGCGCCTTTCCCCGAACCCGCTGCTGGCCGGCGTCGCCTGGGTCTACATCTGGATCTTCCGCGGCACCCCGGTCCTGGTGCAGCTGGTGTTCTGGAACTTCCTCGGCCTGATCTGGGCCAAGCTGTCGATCGGCGTGCCGTGGGGGCCGGAGTTCTGGTCCGAGCAGACCAACGTGCTGATCCCGACCTTCGTCGCCGCCCTGCTGGGCCTCGGCCTCAACGAGGCCGCCTACATGGCGGAGATCGTCCGCGGCGGCATCCAGTCGGTCGACGAGGGCCAGACCGAGGCCGCGCACGCGCTCGGCATGAGCCGGTTCCAGACCATGCGCCGGATCGTCCTGCCGCAGGCCATGCGGGTGATCATCCCGCCGACCGGCAACGAGACCATCTCGATGCTCAAGACCACCTCGCTGGTCTCCGTGATCTCCCTCGAGGAGATCTTCCGGGCCGGCCAGGTCATCTACTCCCGCAACTACCAGAACATCCCGCTGCTGATCGTGGTCAGCCTCTGGTACCTGTTCTTCACCTCGGTGCTGACCATCGGCCAGTACTACATCGAGCGCCACTACGCCCGGGGCTCCAACCGCACCCTGCCGCCCACCCCGCTGCAGCGGCTGCGGGGCCTGTTCGCCGGGAAGCCCGCCCCCAGGACGACCACCGACGTCGTCCCGGGGCTCGAGGGAGGTGGTCACGTATGACCGACCTGAGCAAGACCCCCGCCGACGCCGCGGCGTCCACCGAGCCCATGGTCCGCGCCGAGAACGTGCACAAGTCCTACGGCCCGGTCGAGGTGCTCAAGGGCATCGACCTGGAGGTCAAGCAGGGCGAGGTGTTCTGCCTGATCGGCCCCTCCGGTTCCGGCAAGTCGACCTTCCTGCGGTGCATCAACCACCTGGAGAAGATCAACGGCGGCCGCCTCTGGGTGGACGGCGAGCTGGTCGGCTACCGGCAGAAGGGCGACCGGCTGCACGAGCTCAAGGACCGCGAGGTCGCCCTCAAGCGGCGCGACATCGGCATGGTCTTCCAGCGCTTCAACCTGTTCCCGCACATGACCGCCGTCGAGAACGTCATGGAGGCGCCGGTCCAGGTCAAGGGCGAGAGCAGGGCCGACGCCCGCGAGCGCGGCATGGCCCTGCTGGAGCGGGTCGGCCTGGCCGACAAGGCCGGGAACTACCCCTCGCAGCTCTCCGGCGGCCAGCAGCAGCGCGTGGCGATCGCCCGCGCGCTGGCCATGAAGCCCAAGCTGATGCTCTTCGACGAGCCCACCTCCGCACTCGACCCGGAGCTGGTCGGCGACGTCCTCGACGTCATGCGCGGCCTCGCCGAGGAGGGCATGACCATGGTGGTCGTCACCCACGAGATGGGCTTCGCCCGCGAGGTCGGCGACGCCCTGGTGTTCATGGACGGCGGCGTGGTGGTCGAGTCCGGCAACCCCCGCGAGGTGCTCACCAACCCGCAGCACGAGCGCACCAGGGCCTTCCTGTCCAAGGTGCTCTAGGCGGTACCGTCGGCGCCCGGCAGACCCGTCCTGCCGGGCGCCGCCCCCTTTCCCGCCGGGGAGAGGAGGCCGGAACGCCGTACGAGTAATAGGCTGGAAGCAGTCAGCCCGTTACCGAATCTGGAAGGACCCCTGTGGAGCTCGCCGCCTACGCCGATCTCGCCGTTCGGCTGGTGAACACCGAGGAGCCCGAGCGCGGCACCGACGCGCTGACCTCCGTGGAGGCGGTGCGCGGCCTGTTCTCCGACTCCTCGCGGGCCGCCGCCCTCGCCGACGAGTCCGACCTGCCCCGGCTGCGGGCGGTGCGGACCAGGCTGCGCGGCGTCTTCGAGGCCGCCGCCGAGGGCGACGAGGTCCGCGGCGTCGACCTGCTGAACAGCCTGCTGATGGAGTACCCCGTCAGCCCGCTGGTCTCCGGACACGACTACCTGGACGACGCCGGGCGGCCGCGCTGGCACCTGCACCTGGCCGACAACTCCCCCACCGCCACCGCGCACTACACCGCGGTCGCCTGCATGGGCCTGGCCGTCCACCTGACCGAGCTGGGCGCCGACCGGCTCGGCATCTGCCAGGCCGTGCCCTGCCGCAACGCCTACCTGGACACCTCGACCAACCGCTCCCGCCGCTACTGCTCGGACCGCTGCGCGACCCGCGCCAACGTGGCCGCCTACCGGGCCCGCAAGCGCCAGGAGGCGGAGGCCGCGGCCCGGGCCTAGGCCCTCGCGAACCCAGGCCCCCGGGAGCTCGGAGCCCCGGGAGTCCGGGCCCCAGGGCCTCAGACCTCCTCCACCCAGGCGCCGAGCCGGCGGGCCAGGCCCGGCACCCGGGCCAGCCGCGGGGTGAGCAGCAGCCGCTCCAGCCGGCGCCCCGGCGCCAGCCAGGCCGGGCTCGGGTTCAGCCGCAGCAGCGCCCGGCCGAGCACCAGCTCGTCCGGGACGGCGCCGTAACTGCGGCTGTCGCTGTCCACCGGGCGGTTGTCCGACAGCAGCCACCAGCCCTTGGGCCGGCGCTCGACGGCCCGCTTCACCACCAGCAGGTCCTGCTGGAACGGGTGCCGGAAGACCACCACCGCGCCCGGCCGGATCGGCGCGCCGTACCGGACCAGCAGCCGGTCGCCCTCGCGCAGGGTCGGGACCATCGACGGCCCCGCCACGTCGACCAGCCCGAACGGCAGCACACCGCCCCGGTCCCCGGCTCCGACGTCCTCCGGTCGCGTGCTCCGCGCCACGACTCCTCCTCCCGCTCCGCCCGTCCCCCAGTCTGCCGTACGGGCCGTCAGCGCCCCGATGTCCGGAATACCCCGGTTGCGGGTCCGTCTTTCGCCCTAGGCCCGCCGCCCGATCGCGAAACCGGGCGGGCGGAAGGGTAATCTCGGGCGCGGGAAGACGATCTAAGGAAGGACTCCCATGTTCTCTCGTCTGTTTGCACCGCGCGCCACCGCCCACGCCCACTGCGACCTGCCCTGCGGCGTGTACGACCCCGCGCAGGCCAAGCTCGAGGCCGAGTCCGTCAAGGCCACCCAGGAGAAGTACCAGGCCAACGAGGACCCGCACTTCCGCGCCCGCGCCATCATCATCAAGGAGCAGCGCGCCGAGGCCGTCAAGCACCACATCTCGGTGCTGTGGAGCGACTACTTCAAGGCCCCGCACTTCGAGAAGTACCCGCAGCTGCACCAGCTGATCAACGACACCCTGAAGGCCGCCTCGGCCGCCAAGGCGTCCACCGACCCGGCCACCGGCCAGGCCCTGCTGGACCTGATCGCCGAGGTCGACAAGATCTTCTGGGAGACCAAGCAGGCCTGAGCCTGACGCGTCGCCACCCGACCGCCCCCGTCCGGACCACCGGACGGGGGCGGTCGTGCGTTCACGCCCGATCCTCGAACGGTAAGGGTTGCCTGCCCTGAGTGGCTGTTATGCTGCCAGGGCGTCCGAGGGGAAGTCCGGTGTGAATCCGGCGCTGACCCGCAACGGTGAGCACGGCCCGTACCAGCCCGTACGGCCGCGCCAGCCCGATCACCCTCGGCCGCCGAACTCCCGACAACTCGCCGTGGACTGCGAGGGGAACGGCGCCCCGGCACGCCCCGGCCCGCGCCCGCCCCGGCGCACCCCCGGCCCGAGGCAAGGCGCACCCGTGAACCGCGCACCCGCAGACCGTGCAGTCGGCCCGCCCACTCGTCGCACACCCGTCGTCCCGCTCGCCGCCGGCCTCGGCGCCGCCCTCCTGCTCTCGCTGGTCTGCGGGGTCGCCCTCGGCTCCTCCGGGCTCGGCCTGCCCCGGGTGCTGCGGCTGCTGGGCGCCGGGCTGACGGGCGGTCGACTGGAGGCGGACGAGGCGGCGGCGTACGCGATCGTCTGGGAGATCCGGCTGCCGCGCACCGTACTGGCCGCCGTGGTCGGCGCCGGACTGGCCGCCTGCGGCGTCGCCGTCCAGGCCCTGGTGCGCAACGCGCTGGCCGACCCCTTCGTCCTCGGCATCTCCTCCGGCGCGGCGGTCGGCGCCAACGCCGTCCTGCTGTTCGGCGCCTTCGCCTCGCTCGGCGTGTGGGCGATCTCCGCCTCCGCCTTCGGCTCCGCCCTGGCCGCCATGACGCTGGTCTACCTCGCCGCCCGCACCGCGTTCGGGCTCACCCCGCTGCGCCTGGTGCTCACCGGCACCGCCCTGTCCTACGGATTCTCCGCCGCCACCACCCTGATGGTCTTCGCCGCCGACCGCGGCGAGGCCGCCCGGGACGCCATGATGTGGCTGCTCGGCAGCCTCGGCGGTGCCACCTGGGGCTCGGTGCCGATCGCCGCCGTCACCGTCCTGGCCGGCCTCGCCTACCTGGCCTGCGCCGCCGGACGGCTGGACGCGCTCGCGATGGGCGACGAGACCTCCGCCTCGCTCGGCGTGGACCCGGACCGGCTGCGCCGCGAGCTGTTCGTGGTGACCGCCGCCGTCACCGGCACCGTGGTCGCGGTCAGCGGGGCGATCGGCTTCGTCGGGCTGCTGATGCCGCACCTGGCCCGGATGCTGGTCGGCGCCGGACACCGCCGGGTGCTGGTGATCGCCCCGCTCGCCGGGGCCCTGCTGCTGGTCTGGGTGGACATCGCCTCGCGCACCCTGCTGGCGCCCGCCGAACTGCCCGTCGGGGTGTTCACCGCGGTGCTCGGCGTGCCCGCCTTCCTGCTGATGATGCGCCGCCGCGGCCAGTCCTTCGGAGGCACCCGGTGACCGACGTGACCGAGGCGGCCGCCGTGGCCGCGCACGCCCAGGACCTCGCCGTCGACGCCGTCTCGGTGGAGCTGGCCGGCACCCGGCTGGTCCACGAGGTGAGCCTGGCGGCCACTGCCGGACAGGTGGTCGGGCTCATCGGCCCGAACGGCAGCGGCAAGTCGACGCTGCTGCGCTGCGTCTACCGGGTGCTGAGGCCGGCCGGCGGCGCGGTCCGGCTGGCCGGCGACGACCTGCACGCCCTCACCGCCCGCGAGACGGCCCGCCGGGTGGCCGCGCTGACCCAGGAGCACTCCGCCGAGTTCGACTTCACCGTCGCCGAGGTGGTCGCGATGGGCCGGCTGCCGCACCGCCGCGGCTTCGGCGCCCCCACCGACGGGGACGCGGAGCGCTGCGCCGAGGCGCTGCGCAAGGTCCGGGCCGGGCACCTGGCCGAGCGCGGCTTCCTGAGCCTGTCCGGGGGCGAGAAGCAGCGGGTGCTGTTCGCCCGCGCCCTGGTCCAGGAGCCGCGCCTGCTGGTGCTGGACGAACCCACCAACCACCTCGACATCGCCCACCAGTTGGAGGTGCTGGCGCTCGCCCGCGAGGCCGGCCCGACGGTGCTCACCGCGCTGCACGACCTCAACCTGGCGGCGGGTCACTGCGACCTGCTGTACGTGCTGCGGGCCGGCCGGATCGTCGCCTCCGGCACGCCCGAGGAGGTGCTCCGACCCGCCCTGCTGGCCGAGGTGTTCGGCGTCCGGGCCACCCCGGTGCGGCACCCGGAGAGCGGTGCCCTCCAGCTGCTGTTCGACCGTCTCGACCACCCCGCCTGATCCGCCCCCCCTGCCCAGAGGAACCACCGTGCGCACCAAGGCCGTTGCCGCCACCGCCCTGCTCACCCTCGGACTCACCGCCTGCGGCGCCGAGATCGCCCCCAAGGAGACCGCCACCGCCTCCGCCCACTACCCGGTGACGGTGGACAACTGCGGCGAGAAGCTCACCTTCGACCGGAAGCCCGCCCGGGTGGTGACCAACGACGTCAACATCACCGAGCTGATGCTCTCCCTGGGCCTCGCCGACCGGATGGCCGGCTACGTGATGCCCGACGACAAGGGGCAGATCGACAAGGTCGCCTGGAAGGACGGCTACCAGCAGACCACCTGGCTCTCCAAGAAGGTGCTCACCAAGGAGATCGCCCTGGACGCCAAGGCCGACCTGGTCTTCGCCGGCTGGCACTACGGCTTCGACGAGGGCGGCGGCGTCACCCCGCAGGCCTTCAAGGCGCTCGGCGTCGACTCGTACGTGCTCAGCGAGTCCTGCCGCACCGGCAGGGGCACCGTGCGCGGCGTGATGGACCCGCTGGAGGCGCTCTACACCGACCTGGCCAACCTCGGCGAGATCTTCGACGTCAAGGACCGCTCCGACAAGCTGATCGCCGACTTCAAGGCGCAGATCGCCGCCGTCCCGCAGCCCGAGCGCCACCCGTCCGTCTTCCTGTACGACAGCGGGCAGGACAAGCCGTACACCGCCGGGAAGTTCGCCGCCGCCAACGAGATCATCGCCAAGGCCGGCGGGACCAACATCATGGGCGACCTCGCCGACACCTGGGTCACGGCCGGCTGGGAGAGCGTGGTGGAGCGCGACCCCGAAGTGATCGTGATCAACGACTACGCGACGCCCGGGGCCGAGGAGAAGCGGCAGTTCCTCAAGTCCTTCCCGCCGCTGGCCGACGTCGCCGCGATCCGCAACGACCGGATCTTCGTCATGGACTACGTCGACCTGGTGGAGAGCCCGCGCAACCCGGCGGCGATCGGCGCGCTGGCCGGGTACCTGCGCACCGTGCCGGCCCGCTGACCGGTCCCGGTCCCGCTCCTCCGGCCCCGGGCGGCCGGGCGTACGCTCAAGGTACGAGCCGACGGAACCCGACCGGAGGAGCGAGATCATGACCACCACGGCGACCCCCGCCGCCTTCGACACCCGCGCACTGCGCCAGGGCATCGAGCGCCGCGACGCCGAGACCCTCCTCGCGCTCTACGCGGAGGACGCCGAACTGCGCATGGTCGATCGCAAGACCCAGCCCAGCCACCCCCTGGTGATGCACGGGCGGGAGGAGATCGGCGCCATGCTGGACGACATCTACAGCCGCGAGATGACCCACAAGCTGGAACAGGTGGTGGTCCAGGGCGACCACGTCGCCTTCCTGGAGTCCTGCCGGTACCCGGACGGCGTCCGAGTGCTGATGTCCTCGATGGCCGGGCTGCGGGACGGGCGGATCGTCGACCAGACCTCCGTCCAGGCCTGGGACGAGACCGGTCCCGAGCAGTAGGCTCACTGGCATGATCCGCACCGCCGTCGCCACCGACGTCCCCGTCATCCACGCCATGATCCGCGAACTCGCGGACTACGAGCAGGCACTGCACGAGGCGAAGGCCACCGAGGAGCAGCTGCACCAGGCCCTGTTCGGCGAGAACCCGGCCCTGTTCGGGCTGATCGCCGAGGACGACACCACCGGCGAGCCGGTCGGCTTCGCGGTCTGGTTCCGCAACTTCTCGACCTGGCGCGGCACCCACGGGATCTACCTGGAGGACCTGTACGTCCGCCCGCAGTCCCGCGGCGGCGGCCACGGCAAGGCGCTGCTGCTGGAACTGGCCCGGATCGCCGTCGAGCGCGGCTACTCCCGGGTCGAGTGGTCGGTCCTGGACTGGAACCAGCCCTCGATCGACTTCTACAAGTCCATCGGCGCGGTGCCGATGGACGAGTGGACGGTGTACCGGCTCACCGACGAGGCGCTGGCCGACGCCGGACGGCGCTGAACGGCCCTCCGGAGTCCGGGGAAAGGGTCTGCCACCCTGCGTCGCAATGCCTTACCATGAGTAACTCCCGAACCGGGGTTGCGGAAGGCAGAGCGATGGCGGATCCGCCGCGCCGGCCCCCCTTCGGGGGTAGCAAGCGGTAACAAGCGGGGTACCAAAGAAGGCACGGCGCGTCGCCCAGGAGGCAAGGGTGTCCCAGATCGACGGCGATCTCGGTGTTCAGGACTTCGTGGAGGTCCGGCTGCCCGCAGCGGGGGCCTACCTCTCCGTCCTGCGAACAGCGACGGCCGGGTTGGCGGCCCGGCTGGACTTCACGCTCGACGAGATCGAGGACCTGCGGATCGCGGTCGACGAGGCCTGCGCCATCCTGCTCCAGCAGGCGGTGCCCGGCTCCGTCCTGTCCTGCGAGTTCCGGCTGGTCGGCGACTCGCTGAAGGTCACCGTCTCCGCCCCGACCACCGACGGCAAGGCCCCCGAGCGGGACACCTTCGCCTGGACGGTGCTCTCCGCCCTGGCCGGCGAGGTCGACTCCTCGGTCGGCGAGGACAACACCGTGTCGATCAGCCTGCACAAGAAGCGCGGCGGCTCCGCCGCCCACTAGCCGGGCGCCGAACCGCACGACCGAGCAGCACCGAGCAGCACCCGCGCAAGGGCCGTCCGCCGATCCCCGCCCCGGGGCCCGACGGACGGCTCCCGGTACCGCCGCCCACGCGGTACGACCAACGAGACGATTCCGGGGCCGCCGGCCCCGGTGCTCCCGGAACGGAACGGGGGAATGGCCGTGAGTGATCTGGACCGTACCGGCCTCGCGACGGCGGGACCTGCCGTACCGACCCAGGCGAGCGTTCCCGGCCTCGCCGCCAACGACGAAGCGCACCCGAAGGACGCCCAGCGGATGAGCCACCCCACCGAGCCGACGTCCGAGCCGACGCCTGCCGCCGTGCCCCCGCCGGACCCGGTGGACGGGACGGACCCGGCTGACGAGGCCGAGCTGCACGGCACCGTCCCCACCCAGGGCTCGCACCGCACCGGCGCCCCGGACCGGGAGGCCGCCCGCGCGCTGTTCGTCCGGCTGTCCGCGCTGCCCGAGGGCTCCCCGGAGCGGGTCGAGCTGCGCAACCAGCTGGTGCGGATGCACATCCCGCTGGTCGAGCACCTGGCCCGGCGCTTCCGCAACCGGGGCGAGCCGCTGGACGACCTGACCCAGGTCGCCACCATCGGCCTGATCAAGTCGGTGGACCGCTTCGACCACGAGCGCGGGGTCGAGTTCTCCACCTACGCGACGCCGACCATCGTCGGGGAGATCAAGCGGCACTTCCGCGACAAGGGCTGGGCGGTGCGCGTCCCGCGCAGGCTCCAGGAGCTGCGGCTGTCGCTCACCACGGCGACCAGCGAGCTCTCCCAGCGGCACGGCCGCTCCCCCACGGTGCACGAGCTGGCCGAGCACCTGGGGATCTCCGAGGAGGACGTCCTGGAGGGCCTGGAGTCCGCCAACGCGTACTCCACGCTGTCCCTGGACGTGCCGGACAGCGACGACGAGTCGCCGGCCGTCGCGGACACCCTGGGCGCCACCGACGAGGCGCTGGAGGGCGTCGAGTACCGCGAGTCACTCAAGCCGCTGCTGGCCCAACTGCCGCCCCGGGAACAGAAGATCCTGGTACTGCGGTTCTTCCGGAACATGACCCAGTCGCAGATCGCCGCCGAGGTGGGGATCTCCCAGATGCACGTGTCCCGGCTGCTCGCCCGGACCTTGGCACAGCTGCGGGAGAAGCTCCTGGTGGAGGAGTAGGACTGACGGCCGCTCAGCTCGGGCGGCCGCGCGTACGACTCCCGGCCCCGCGTGCCCCCGGCCCTGTGCGCCCTAGTCCTCGGACGGGGCGTACAGGGCCGCCGTCGACTTCGGGTTCAGCAGGCAGCCGATGCCCACCAGGCCGAGCACGCCGACCAGCGCGCCGACCGCGATCATCGCGCCGCCGCTCTCGAACATGTAGTAGGCGACCGGCAGGCAGATCGAGTTGGTCAGCACGGCCGGGCTGCGGCCCCAGCGGCGCTCCCTGAGCAGCGCGCGGGCGGCCAGCACCGGCAGCACGCCGAGCAGCACGATGACCGCTCCGCCGAACTCGTTCAGGGCGAGCTGCTTGGCCTGGCCGGACAGCGCGGACACCATGTCCGAGACGCCGACGAGGGCCAGCGCGACGCCCTCCAGGGCGGTGATGGCGGCGCCCAGCGTCAGGGAGGCCGGGCGCCCGGAGCCGGCCGAGGGTGCGGGGGCGGAGGTTTCTGCGGTCACTCCAGCAGGGTAGCCGCCGGTTGGTCCGTACCGACCCGTAGGCTTTCCCCATGCGCGCTCTCCTGGTCGTGAACCACAAGGCCACCACCACCAGTGGCCGGACCAGGGACGTCCTGATCCACGCCCTGCGCAGCGATCTCAAGCTGGAGGTCGCCGAGACCCAGTACCGGGGCCACGCGCGCGACCTGGCCCGCGAGGCGGCGGAGGACGGCACGGTCGACCTGGTGGTGGCGCTGGGCGGGGACGGCACCGTCAACGAGGTGGTGAACGGGCTGCTGGCGCACGGCCCGGGCGAGAAGGTCCCGCGACTGGCCGTGGTGCCGGGCGGTTCGACCAATGTGTTCGCCCGCGCGCTGGGCCTGCCCAACGACCCGGTGGAGGCCACCGGTGTCCTGCTCGACGCGCTGGAGCACGGCCGGGAGCGGCCGATCGGGCTGGGCAAGGCGATGACGGAGGGGCTGCCGGACCGCTGGTTCACGTTCACCGCCGGCCTCGGCTTCGACGCCGGGGTGGTCGGCCGGGTCGAGGCGCAGCGACGGGCCGGGCGCAAGTCCACCCACGCCCTCTACGTCGGCCAGGCCCTGCGGCACTACTTCACCCAGCGTGAGCAGCGCCGTTCCGGCCCGGTCTCCCTTGAGCTGCCTGGCCGCGAGCGGGTTTCGGGCCTGGTCCTGTCGATAGTCAGCAACACCTCGCCGTGGACCTTCCTCGGCAACCGTCCGGTCTACCCCTCACCACTCGCCTCCTTCGACACGGATCTGGACGTCTTCGGCATCACCCGGATGACGGCGTTCGGCACGGCTCGAACGGTCCGTCAGATCCTGCGGTCGTACGCGCCTTCGAGCGACGGCGCCCCTCCGGCCGGCCCCTCCGGGAAGCACGTCGTCTCCTATCACGACGTCAGACACTTCACCTTGGTTTCGGAGGAAGCGGCCCCGTTCCAGGTCGACGGGGACCATCTTGGAGACAGGAGTCGCGTCAGTTTCACAGGCGTACGGCGGGCACTGCGTGTGATTGTGTGACTGGAAGGGGGATTCCTCCTTCTTCTCGAACGCACAAGTCCCCTTCACTCCATAGAAGTACTGGCTGTGAGCTAGGCGACACCGAAGAATCCAAAATTCCTCCCCGAAGGGGGTTGTATCCGAGCCCGAGGTTTGCGAACCTCTACATGGCGATCGGGACACATCGCAGCGACGGCAACTCCGGAACCACAGGAGCGCCGACCGCGGTTCGTCCCTCGAATCGCCGAATCCCCTCAGCACAGACCACCCGGGCCCGGCGGGCCTTTGGTCTCTTTTGCTGTTGCGGGATTCGTGAAAGCGTTCACATTCACAAGCCATTCGATTATGCCGATCGGGCCACCCCCCGCGGCAGGAGGAGTTGGACGACCATGGACTGGCGCCACCGCGCTGTCTGCCGCGAAGAGGACCCGGAGCTGTTCTTCCCGATCGGGAACACCGGTCCTGCTCTGCTGCAGATCGAGGAAGCCAAGGCCGTGTGCCGCCGCTGTCCGGTGATGGAGCAGTGCCTCCAGTGGGCGCTCGAGACCGGCCAGGACGCCGGCGTCTGGGGCGGCATGAGCGAGGACGAGCGTCGCGCGATGAAGCGCCGCGCCGCCCGCAACCGCG
Source organism: Kitasatospora sp. NPDC032121 (assembly GCF_055580145.1). Taxonomy (NCBI): domain Bacteria; kingdom Bacillati; phylum Actinomycetota; class Actinomycetes; order Kitasatosporales; family Streptomycetaceae; genus Kitasatospora; species Kitasatospora sp. NPDC032121. The sequence continues at coordinate 219,939 of NZ_JBVILX010000004.1, forward strand.
CCCGCACCGCCTGATCGCCCGCGATCACACGCCGTAGCACCAGCAGCATCGCAGTACCGATCGACACATGATCAAAGGCTTCCCTGCACCTCCTGGTGAAGCCTTCCGCACAAAGGACCTTGCCCAGCCAGGTCCCGCGACACCGGACCCGCCCAGGCACTTGATACTGTTCACTTAGAGCAATATTGTGGAGCCGTGGCGCTCACCGTGTGCAACGCACCGGCGAGGTGTCGCACCACCCAGAGCCCCCGCTCCGGCCGACTCCCCCCGACGGCCGGAACGGGTTGAGAGGCCCTGTCGACCCACCCCCCCCGGTCGACAGGGCCTCGTTTCTGTTTCCGCCCCCGGTTGCACACCCGGTTGCGCGCCTGGTTCCGCACTCCGGTCCCGTGCTCCGGCCCCGCGCTCCGCACGCCGGTGCGTGGAGCGTGCACCCGGCGCTTCCGCCACGTATACGCCCCCGCCACGCACCTTCGCGCACGTCGCACACCTTCACGCACGTCGCACACTTTCGTGCAAGTCGCACACCTTCGCGCACCTTCGCGCGGCCTCAGCGGACCGGGATCTCCAGGACCACCTTGGTCCCGCCGTTCGGGCCGGCCACCATGTCGAAGGTGCCGCCGAGCTCACCGGTGGCCAGCGTCCGGACGATCTGCAGCCCGAGGTTGCCCGCCGTCTTCGGGTCGAACCCCTCCGGCATGCCGCGGCCGTCGTCCTGCACCGTGATTAGCAGGTACTCCTCCGGCCGGGCGCCGCCGTTCCAGCTGTCCGACCAGCCCTTCCCGGTCGCCGGGGCCCGGCCGCGCAGCGCGCTGACCTCCAGGTTCCCGGAGGCGGTCGGGCCGAACGCGTGCTCCAGGGCGTTCTGGAGCAGTTCGGTCAGCACCATCGACAGCGGAGTCGCCACCTCGGCGGACAGGATGCCGAAGCTGCCGGTGCGGCGGGTCGCCACCCGGCCGTCCTGGGACAGCTCCATCACCATCGCCAGCACCCGGTCGGCGATCTCGTCGAAGGCCACCTGCTCGTCCAGCGCCTGGGAGAGCGTCTCGTGCACGATCGCGATCGAGCCGACCCGGCGCACCGCCTCGTCCAGCGCGGCCCGGCCGGACTCCGAGTCCATCCGGCGGGACTGCAGCCGCAGCAGGGCCGCGACGGTCTGGAGGTTGTTCTTCACCCGGTGGTGGATCTCCCGGATGGTGGCGTCCTTGGTCATCAGCTCGCGGTCCCGGCGGCGCAGCTCGGTGACGTCCCGGCACAGCACCAGCGAACCCGTCAGGGTGCCCTTGGGCTTGAGCGGGATCGCCCGCAGGGTCACCACTCCCCCCTGCGCCTCGACCTCGGTCTGCCGGGGCGCCCAGCCGCTCGCCAGCTTCACCAGCGCCTCGTGGACGGCCGAGCGGGACGGCGGAGCGAGGTCGGCGGTGGCCCGGCCGAGGTGGCTGCCGACCAGGTCGGTGGTGAGGCCGAGCCGGTGGTAGGCGGAGAGGGCGTTGGGGCTGGCGTAGGTGACGATGCCGTCCGCGTCCAGCCGGATCAGGCCGTCGCCGACCCGGGGCGCGGCGTCCATGTCGGCCTGCTCGACGTCGGGGAACGGGAAGGAGCCGGCCGCGATCATCTGGGCCAGGTCGGAGGCGCTCTGGAGGTAGGTGAGCTCCAGCCGGCTCGGGGTGCGGACGGTCAGCAGGTTGGTGTTGCGGGCGATCACGCCCAGCACCTTGCCCTCGCGCCGGACCGGGATCGACTCGACCCGGACCGGGACCTCCTCGCGCCACTCGGGGTCGCCCTCGCGCACGATCCGGCCCTCGTCGAACGCGGCGTCCAGCAGCGGGCGGCGGCCGCGCGGGACGAGGTGGCCGACCATGTCGTCCTGGTAGGAGGTGGGCCCGGTGTTGGGCCGCATCTGCGCCACCGAGACGTAGCGGATGCCGTCCCAGGTGGGGATCCACAGCACCAGGTCGGCGAAGGAGAGGTCGGAGAGCAGCTGCCACTCCGAGACCAGGTGGTGGAGCCATTCCACGTCGGCCCCGGTGAGGGTGGTGTGGCGGCGGACGAGTTCGTTCAGCGAGGGCACATGGCGAGCGTATCGCCGCCGGTCCCGGCGGGGCGCGGCGGACCTGTGAGCGGGCCTGCGGGCACGCCTGCGGAAGGGCCAGGGCGGGTCCGGCGGCAGGCCCGGCGCCGGGTCCTGCCACCCCGGAGTTGTTTAGACCAATTTTCCGAGAGGCCTGGACAATCGAGATTGGTCTAGTCCACAATGAAAGAGCACCAAGGAGAGGCCCCCGCGCAACTGCCCTGACCGCGCGCGACCCCTCCTCGGTCGGACGCCGCAGATCGAGGACCCCGCACAGTTCTCGATCGACTCCGGCGCCCGACGACAGCTCCGGGCTGCGGTGCCGCACGGGTTGAGGGTCCCGTGTCGGCGCCGTGGCCCGTAGTGCTTTCCACCCCCGGAACCGCCTGTCCGCCGCTCAGGAAGTCGGCCCCCGGTCCACAGGCCTGTGGACCGGGGGCCGACTCCTCGCCCGGGGTGGGTCAGGGCCCGTCTCCCGGGTCCTTGCCGGGTCCGACGCAATCCGAGAGACGGGCCCTACCGCGTCTCGGTGACCTTGGCCAGGGCGCGCGGGGCGTCCGGGTCCTGGCCGCGGGCGATGGTGACCTCGTAGGCCAGCAGCTGCAGCGGCAGGATCTCCAGGATCGGCTGCACCTCCTCCGGCACGCCGGCCGGCAGCGCGAAGCCCGCCGAGGCCGCGTCCACCTGCGCCTGCCGGCCGACCACCACCAGGTCCGCGCCGCGCCCGCGCAGGCGGTCCAGCACCGGCTGGAGGGCCTCGCCGCCCTTGCCGTCCGGGACGATCGCGATGACCGGCGAGACGTTGTCCACCATGGCCAGCGGACCGTGCAGCAGGTCCGCGCCGGAGAACGGGGTGGCCGGGATGTAGGTGGTCTCCATCAGCTTGAGCGCCGCCTCGCGGGCGGTCGGGTAGCCGTAGCCGCGCGAGGTGATCACCAGGCGCTGGGCGAAGCGGTAGCGCTCCGCCAGTGCCTTCACCTCGGCCCCGCGCGCCAGCACCCCGGCGGCCAGCCCCGGCAGCCCCTCTGCGGCCGAGCCGTCACCGCCACGCAGTCCCTCGACCAGCAGGTAGAGCGCCAGCAGCTCGGCGGTGTAGGTCTTGGTGGCCGGCAGCGCCTTCTCCGGGCCGGCCAGCACGTCGATGTGGAACTCGGAGACCTCGGCCAGCGGCGAGGCGGCGTTGTTGGTCACCGCGAGGGTGATGGCGCCGGCCTCGCGGGCGGCCTTGGCGGAGGCCACCAGGTCGGGCGATCCGCCGGACTGGCTGACGGTGACGACCAGGACGTCGGTGAGGTCAGGCTTGGCCCCGTACGCGGTGGTGGTGGACATCGAGGTCAGTCCGGCCGGCTTGCCCAGCAGGATCTCGATCAGGTACTTGGCGTACAGCGCGGCGTTGTCGGACGTGCCGCGCGCGGTGAGCAGGACGAACCGCGGCTTGCGGGCGGCGATCTGCGCGGCGACCTCGCGGATCTTCGGGGCACCCTCGTCGAGGATGCGCTGGAGGACGGCCGGCTGCTCGGCCATCTCCGCCGCCATGATCCGGCCGGGGACGGGAACAGTCTGCGGGTCGGACATCTGGGTCTGCCTCCGATGAGACGGTTCGACCCCGCCCGGGCGGCTGCCCGGCGGGGACCTCCACGGCGGCGAGTCCGCACACTCGCTGCGGTACTTCGTGCGGCAATCCTACGGTCGCACCTGCCGCCGGGCACTGCGTCCGCACACCCCGCGCGGACGGACGCGCCCCTCCGGAGGCCGGACGGACGCGCCCCTCCGGAGGCCGGAGGGACGCACCGCGACGGGCCGCGACGGAAGGTCAGGACGCCTTGTTGATCAGCTGGTCGATCGCGGCGTCGGCCTCCTTGGTGGCCTGGTCCACCGACTTGCCCTTGAGGATCGAGGCCAGCATGTCCGGGATGATCTTCTGCTTCTCGATCGCGCCCCAGCCGGGTGCCAGCGGGGTGAACCAGGCGTCCGGGACGGCGTTGGCCGCGGCGGCGGTGGTCGGCTTGTTCTTCAGCGGGTTCAGCTGGGTCAGGTTGTTCGGCAGGATGTCCTTGTCGGCCAGCGCCTGCTGGGACTTGGTGCCGGTGAACATCCGGATCCAATCGGTGGCCGCCGCCGCCTGCTGGGACTTGGCGGTGAGGGCGAGGTCGGAGCCGCCGATGAAGGTCGGCAGCGGCTTGCCGTCCGGGCCGGGCATGGTGGCCACCTTGACGGCGTCCTTGAGGCTCGGGTCGCCGGTGACCGGCGCGGTGACGCTGGCCGCCTCGTAGCCGTTGCCGTAGAAGGACGCGGCGTGCCCGCGGGCCATCGACTCGAACTGGTTCTGCTCGTTGACCGTCAGGTCGCCCTTGTTGTACTTGCGCACCAGGTCGACGAAGTGGGTTATGCCCTGCTGGGACTTGGGGTCGTGCAGGGTGCCGTGCCAGTTGCCGGAGCCGTCGAACTTGGCGATGGCGCCGCCGTACGCGGCCACGTAGCTCATCGCGGCGTACCAGTACGGGCCGGGCAGGTACAGCGGGGAGAAGGTCTTGTCGGCCTTGTTCCGGTCCGCGATCTTGTCCAGCGCGGTCAGCAGCTCCGTCTCCGTCTTCGGGAAGTCGGCGCTGCCGGTGGCCTGCTGGAAGGCGGTGGAGTTGTAGATGGCGACCCGGGAGCCGGCGTAGTAGGGCACGCACCAGAGCTTGTCCTGGTACGTGCAGGTGTTGGCGAGCGCCTTGATCCAGCTGTCGGAGTTGTCGAAGGTGCCGCGGTCCACCGGGGCCAGCGCTCCGGAGAGCACGTACTTCATGGTCTCGGTGTTGCCCAGCTCGACCACGTCGGGGGCGCTGCCGTCGGCGATGGCCTTGTCGAGCTTGCCGACCTTGTCGGCCCAACCCTGGTAGACGAGCTTGAGGCTGATGTTCGGGTACTTCGCGGCGAACTCGTCGTTGACCCGCTGGACCAGGTCCGGCCAGTTCTTCTGGGCGTCGTCCATCAGCCAGACGGTGACGGTGCCGGCGGCGCCCTTCGCGTCCGCGGAGCCGGCGGGAGCGCCGCCGCCCGCGGGCTTCGCGGTCGAGGAACAGGCCGTCAGACCGACCGCCAGTGCCATGGTCCCGAGCGTCGAGATGAGCTGACGCTTCTTCACGCCATCCTCCGAGGGTTGTAGAGCCGTGTTGCCCGCCGGCAGCGTGATTGGCGTCGCCCGTGGCGGAGGGTCCGGACAGAGGGCGGCGAAGAGCTTCGGGGAGGGCCGATACCACGTCCGGCGAGGTTGAATCTCGAACCGGATGACTGGACTCTGGCCTAGACCATAGGTGGTGTCAACGACCAAAAGCCCTACTCGGGGCGGCCGTTGCAGAGCTGTTGTACCGCGTGGCGGCCAGTTGCCGTTCCGTCACCCCAAGTGAAACTTAAGGTGGATTTAAGGCCTGCTTGAGGGAACACGGTCACCCGGAGGATCCGCAGGTCGACGCCGGGGAAACGGAAGGGGCCCGCCATGCGACATGCGCATGACGGGCCCGTGGGCCGACGCCCACCGGACACGGCCGGTGACGCCTCGTCGGTCGGTTCAGCCGACCGCTCCCGGCTGTCCGGTGAGGACCTCCACGGCCGCCAGTCCGCAGACCCGGGCGGCGCCGTGGGTGGCGATGTGGAGGGCGCCGACCGGCTCGGACTGGGGCAGGCCCATCTCGACCACGGCGGCGTCCGGCCTGGCCGCCACCAGGCGGCCCAGCGCGGCGGACATCCACGCGTGCCGGTGCGCGTCCCGGACCACCAGCACCAGGCGGCGGCCCTCGGCGCCGGCCACCAGCTCGCCGACCAGGGCGTCCAGCAGCTCCGGCGCGGCCTCCGCCGCTGACACCTCGCGGGTGCGGGTGCCGGGGAAGCGGTCGGCCAGCATGCCGGCCACGCCCCACGGGGTGACGTCGCCGACCGCGATGTTCGGCTCGTCCGAGAACGAGGCCACGTACGGGCGCTCGCTCACCGGGGGCACCGCCAGGCCCGGCGCCCGGACCACCCGGAGCGCCCGGCGCGCGGCCCGCAGGCCGACCGCCAGGTCCGGCTCGATCCGCTCGCCCTGGGCCGCGATCCGGCCCCAGCTGCCCAGCGCCCGGACCCGCTCGGCGGCGTCCGCCAGTCGCTCCTCGGCCAGCCGGCCGGAGCGCACGCCCGCCACGATGGCGTCGCGCAGCATCAGCACGGTCTCCTCGTCGGCGAGCCCGCCGCCGACGCAGATCGCGTCCGCGCCGGCCGCCAGGGCCAGCACGGTGCCCTCGCCCATCCCGAAGGTGTCGGCGATGGCGCCCATCTCGATGGCGTCACTGACGATCAGGCCCTGGTAGCCCAGGCCGCCGTCGGCCGGGGCCGCGCGCAGCAGGTCGCGCAGCACGGCCGGGCTCAGGGTGGCGGGCAGCTTCGGGTCCAGCGCCGGGATCATGATGTGGGCGGTCATCACGGCCTTGGTGCCGGCCGCGATCGCCGCCTGGAAGGGGATCAGGTCGCGGGCCCGCAGCACGTCCAGGTCGACGTCGATGACCGGCAGGCCGTGGTGCGAGTCCACCGCGGTGTCGCCGTGGCCCGGGAAGTGCTTGGAGCAGGCGGCCACGCCGGCCGACTGCAGGCCCTCGACCCAGGCGGCGGTGTGCCGGGCGCACAGCTCGGGGTCGGCGCCGAAGGAGCGGACCCCGATGACCGGGTTGCGCGGGTTGGAGTTGACGTCCGCGGTGGGCGCCCAGTTGTAGTTGACGCCGGCCGCGGCCAGCGCCCGGCCCAGCTCGCGGGCGACGTCCCGGGTCAGCACCGGGTCGTCGATCGCGCCGAGCGCGAGGTTGCCGGGCCAGGACGAGCCGGAGCCCGCCTCCAGCCGGGTGACGTCACCGCTCTCCTCGTCGATGGCGATCAGCAGGTCGGGGTTCTCGGCCCGCAGCGCCCCGGTGAGCGCGGACAGCTGGCCGAGGTCGACCACGTTGCGGTCGAACAGCGCGACCGAGCCGAGGCCCGCGGCGAGGTGGCGGCGCAGCCACTCCGGCGGCTCGGTGCCGACGAAGCCGGGCTGGAGGACGGTCAGGGCGTCGCGGTGCAGCTGGTCGCTGTCCGGCACGGTGGGAACGAGGATGCTCACGTGGACTCAGCCCTTCACGGCGCCGTCGGTCAGTCCGTTGACCGCCTTGCGCTGCAGGAAGATGAACAGGATCAGGATCGGTACGGCGAACAGGGTCGACGCGGCCATGGTCGCGCCCCAGTCGGTGCCGAACGCGGTCTGGAACGAGGACAGCCAGAGCGGGAGGGTCTGCGCCGCCTCCTTCTTGTTCAGCATGTTGACCAGCGGGAACTCGTTCCACGCGGTGATGAAGCCGAACAACGAGGTCGACATCAGGCCGGGGGCGAGCAGCGGGAAGATCACCTTCACGAAGGCCTGGGTGCGGGTGCAGCCGTCCACCATGGCCGACTCCTCCAGCTCCTTCGGCACGGCGGCGATGAAGCCGCGCAGCGTCCAGATCGTGAAGGGCAGCACCATCATCAGGTAGAAGGCGGTCAGCGGCACCAGGCTGTTGAGCATGTCGTTGTCGCGGACGATCAGGTACGCCGCGATGACCATGACCTCCCAGGGCGCCATCTGGGCGGCCATCACGACCAGGACGAAGCCCTTGCGGCCGCGGAAGCGCATCCGGGCGATCGCGAAGGCGGCCAGGGTGGCGATCACCAGCGAGCCGAGCACCGCGCCGACGGTGACGATCAGGCTGTTGGTGACGTACGTCCAGAAGTGCGGGACGTGCACGGCGCGGTCGAAGTGCTCGAACGTGCCGTTCAGCGGCAGGAAGACGGGGTCCCGGCTGACGATGTCCTTGTTCTGCTTGAACGCCGTCGTGAACATCCAGTAGACGGGGAACAGGAAGAAGACGAAGAGGACGACCGCGATCAGGTTCGGCCAGGTGCGTCCGATGAGCGAGCGCCTCACAGCTCGTCCTCCTGCTTGAGAATGATGCGGAAGTAGTAGGCCATCAGCGCGGCCAGCATCAGGATGGTGAGCACCGCGATCGCGGAGCCGACGCCGAAGCGCTGGGAGCCGATGCCCTCGAGGAAGGCGTGCACCGGCAGGGTGCGGGTCAGGCCGTCCGGTCCGCCCTTGTTGATCAGGTAGACCTGGGTGAAGGCCTTGAACACCCAGATGACCTCCAGGAAGGTCGTGGCCAGGAGGAAGGGCTTCATGATCGGGAAGATCACCGCGCTCCAGATCTTGCCCGAGCCGGCGCCGTCCATCCGGGCGGCCTCGTAGAGCTCCTTGGGGATCGTGGTCAGGCCCGCGTACATGTTGAACGCCACGAACGGGACCGACTGCCACACGATCAGCAGGATGATCACGAAGAAGGTGGAGTACTGGCCGCCGGTCCAGTTGAAGTGGGCCATGGAGTGCCAGCCCAGCTTGTCCAGGAACCAGTTGACGACGCCGAAGTTCTGGTCGAAGAGCCAGGTGTAGACGGTGGTCGCGGCGACCACCGGCATCGCCCAGGCCAGCAGCAGGGCGACCGAGAGCGCCAGCCGCATCCACTTGCCGAGGGTGTTGAGCAGCAGGCCGATCAGCGTGCCGAACACCATGATCAGCACGACGTTGACCGCCGTGAAGACCACCGTGCGCAGGGTGATCGTCCAGAACTCCGAGCCGGAGAGCTGGTCCGTGTAGTTGCCGAAGCCGTTCCACTCGGTCAGGTGCTGGATGAACTGCCGCTTGTTGAGGTTCTGGAACGACACCACGGCCGTCTCGACCAACGGCCAGAGCAGCAGGACGAGGGTCACCGCGATGGCCGGCAGCAGCAGCAGGTACGGGGCGAACCTGGACGCCACGCCGGGCCCGTCCGACGGTCTGCCGCCCCTGCTCGGGGTGCGCTCGGCACCGGGGGTGGTGGGCGTGGACGCCACCACGGACTTCGTTGGCTCCGGGGACTGTGTCTGCACCCGTTCCGACTGCGCAGCCATCGCTCTCTCTTCCTTGCAAACCCGACCACGACGGAAGGCGCCGCCCACCGGCCCCCCGCCGGGAGCCGGTGAGCGACGCCGCTCGACTGCCTTACTGCTTCTGGTTGAGACGCTTCGCGATCTCGTCGTCGGCCTTCTTGGCCGCGGCGGCGTAGTCGCCGGTCAGCGCCGAGGTCAGGAAGTCCTTGATCGGGTTCGGCTCGTTCTCGACGTTGGTCCAGGTCGGGACGTTCGGGGTGGTCGCACCGTTGGCGGACGCCGGCAGGGCGGCCTTGGCGAAGTCGCCGGTGACCTTGTCGTTGAGCGCGACCTTGTTCGGGATGAGGCCGGACGAGGCGATCATGCCCTCGTTCTTGTCGCTCATGGCGATCTTCAGGAAGCCCTTGGCGAGCTCGGGGTTCTTGCTCTGCTGAGCGATCGCCAGGTTCGAGCCGCCGAGGAAGACGCTGGACGGCTTGTCCGCGGTCTTGCCGGGGAGGGCGAAGTAACCGATCTTGTCGGCCGCCAGCTCCTCGGGCTTCGGGACCTCCCAGCCGAGGCCGATGATGGTGCCGATGTCACCCTTGGCGAAGACGTCCTTCTGCTGCGGGGTGGCCTCGTCCTTGTCCTTCGGGGCGGTGGCCGAGTAGCTCTGCAGCTTCTTGTAGGTCTCGAACGCCTTCTGGCCCTCGGGGCTCGACAGGCCGCCGACCCACTTGTCGCCGTCCTTCTTGGCGAGCTTGCCGCCCTCGCTCTGCAGCAGGCCGAAGTAGACGTACCACTCCTGGCCCGGCATGTAGAGGGCGTCGTTGACGCCGGGGACGGCCTTGACCTTGTCCAGGTCCTGGTACAGCTCGTCCAGGGTCTTCGGCGGGGCGGCGATGCCGGCCTTGGTCCAGATGTCCTTGTTGTAGGTCACCACGCGGTTGGTGAAGTACCACGGGGCGGCGTACTGCTTGCCCTCGATGATCGAGGACTCGCTCAGGTTGGCGGCCCAGTCGGCGCCGCCCAGGTCGGCCTTGTCCTTGGTGATGTCGAGCAGACCACCGGTGGCCGCGTAACCCGCGGTCTGGGTGTTGCCGATCTCCAGGACGTCCACCGAACCCTCGGAGAGGGCGGCGGTGACCTTCTGGCCGATGCCGTTCCACTTCTGGGTCTGGATCTCCAGCTTGGCACCCGGGTAGGCGGCGGCGAAGTCCGCCTTGACGCTGTCCTCCCAGCCCTTGGGGGCCGAGCCGTCCATCAGCCACACGGTGAGGGTCTTGCCGTCGTAGTTCTTGGCCGCCGAGGAGGAACCGCCCTCCTTCTTGTCGTCCGAGCCGCAAGCCGCCACACCGACGACCATTGCTGCGACGCCGACCGCCGCGATGAGCTGACGCTTCACGCCATCCTCCTGAGGGATGCCTGGGTTGCCCCGTCGGGCGGCAGCGGCAGACCCACACAAAGCGGGGGGAATGGTGCCGCGGACCCCTTCGAACGGGTGGGGGGATTCATAGTTACCGGCCTAGTGGTGTAGACCAGCTGCCTGGAGCTTGGCCTAGACCAATGGGCCTGTCAACGGCTGTTCGACCGTTCTCGACCACCCGTTATCAAGCCGACACCGCACATCGTTCATCGCGTGATGAGGTATTCGTTCCGTAGCCATACATGCAACGATGTGAGCCGTTAACGATGAGGCGGGGTCAGCGAGGACCTCGCGAGAAGCGGGAGAACAGGTCCGATGAGCAGCGACGGGGGATCCACCGCCCAGGTCAACGACCCCGAGGTGAACAACCTCCCGACGCAGGCCGGAACCGATCCGACCGCGCGCGTCCCCAAGTACTACGGGCTGAAGCGGCACCTGCTGCAGCTCACCGAGACCCAGCCCGCCGGCACCCCGGTGCCGCCCGAGCGGGCGCTGGCCGCCCAGTTCGACACCTCGCGCACCACCGTGCGCCAGGCCCTCCAGGAGCTGGTCGTCGAGGGCCGCCTGGAGCGCATCCAGGGCAAGGGCACCTTCGTCGCCAAGCCCAAGGTCGCCCAGGCCCTCCAGCTGACCTCCTACACCGAGGACATGCGCGCCCAGGGCCTGGAGCCCGCCTCCCGGCTGATCGAGATCGGCTACATCACCGCCGACGACCGGCTCGCCCCGCTGCTCGACATCAAGCCGGGCGGCCGGGTGCTGCGGATCGAGCGCCTGCGGCTGGCCAACGGCGACCCGATGGCCATCGAGGTCGCCCACCTGTCCGCCAAGCGCTTCCCGGCCCTGCGCCGCAACCTGGCCAAGCACAACTCGCTCTACGCGGCGCTGCGCGAGGTGTACGGGGTCACCGTGGCCGAGGCCGAGGAGACCATCGAGACCACCCTGGCCAACCCGCGCGAGGCCGGCCTGCTCGGCTCCGACCTCGGCCTGCCGATGCTCCAGCTCTCCCGGCACTCCTTCGACGCCGGGGGCGAGCCGGTCGAGTGGGTCCGCTCGATCTACCGCGGCGACCGCTACAAGTTCATCACCCGGCTGAAGCGTCCGGAGTAGCCGCACTCCCCCACCGCACTTCGGGCACCGGCGCGCGCGACCCGCGCGCCGGTGCCCTTTGCGTTCCGTGACGGCCTCTCGGGGTCCCGCGCCGGCTGCGCCTCTCCGCCGTACCTCCGCCGCGCTCCCGCCGCGCCTCCGCCGCATTTCCGCCGCCCCGACGGCGGACATCGGCCGCTCGCGTCCGACTGGTGGGAAGTTGCGTCAATTCCGGTGACATGGATCACCCCATGCTCTAGATTGCGCAGCCGTACAGACCTGACTGCCGATCACCGATGGTGCTGCTCGGCGGGCCCGTACGGCGCTCGGCGCCGACCGGGCTGCGGCGCCGACGGGGAACCCTCCGGAGCGGAGCCGAAGATGCCGTCTGATCCCCCCACCGTCGAAGATGTCATGCCCGAGCCAGCCGGGAGGCCCGTCCCGGCGGTGACGCCCGAACGGGTGCTGGCCGGCCTGGCCCTGCTCGTGCCGATCGTCGCGATGCTCTGGGTGTCCTCGTACGACAAGAGCGACCCGGCGGCGGCCGGCATGCCGTTCTTCTACTGGTACCAGCTGCTCTGGGTGCCGGTGTCGGCCGTGTTCACCGTGGCCGCCTACCTGCTGATCAACCGGGACGAGAAGGCCCGCAAGGCGGCCCGGAAGGGCGGTGCGCGATGAAGGACGTCAACGTGCCGGCCCTCGTGGTCTTCGTGCTGTTCTTCGCCCTGGTCACGGTGATGGGCTTCCTCGCCTCGCGCTGGCGCCGCGCGGACAACGCGGCGCACCTGGACGAGTGGGGCCTGGGCGGGCGCAGCTTCGGCACCTGGGTGACCTGGTTCCTGCTCGGCGGCGACCTCTACACCGCGTACACCTTCGTCGCCGTCCCGGCGGCGGTGTACGCGACCGGCGCGGCCGGCTTCTTCGCGGTGCCGTACACGATCATCGCCTACCCGCTGGTCTTCCTCTTCCTGCCCCGGCTCTGGTCGGTCTCCCGGGTGCACGGCTACGTGACCCCGGCCGACTTCGTGCGCGGCCGGTACGGCTCGCGGCCGCTGTCGCTGGTGGTCGCGCTCACCGGCATCTTGGCCACCATGCCGTACATCGCCCTGCAACTCGTGGGCATCCAGGCCGTGTTGGACGTGCTGGGGGTCGGCGGCGGGGAGAACGCCAACTGGTTCGTCAAGGACCTGCCGCTGTTCATCGCCTTCGGCGTGCTGGCCGCCTACACCTACTCCTCCGGGCTGCGCGCCCCGGCGCTGATCGCCTTCGTCAAGGACGCCCTGGTCTACATCGTGATCATCGTCGCGGTGATCTACATCCCGATCAGGCTCGGCGGCTACGGGCACATCTTCGAAGCCACCGCCCAGCACTTCAAGGAGGCCAAGGCCGGCTCGCTGACCATCCCCGAGAACAAGCAGTGGACGTACGCCACGCTCGCCCTCGGCTCGGCGATGGCGCTGTTCATGTACCCGCACTCGGTGACCGGCGTGCTGGCCTCCAAGTCCCGCAACACCGTGCGCCGCAACATGGCGATCATGCCCGCCTACTCGCTGATGCTGGGCCTGCTGGCGCTGCTCGGCTTCATGGCGGTCGCGGCGGGCGTCGGCAAGGGCGTCAAGGGCTACAACTCCCAGCTGTCGGTGCCCCAGCTGTTCGCGAACATGTTCCCGGACTGGTTCACCGGCGTGGCCTTCGCCGCGATCGGCATCGGCGCGCTGGTGCCGGCCGCCATCATGTCCATCGCGGCGGCCAACCTGTTCACCCGCAACGTCTACAAGGAGTGGCTCAAGCCCGCCGCCACCCCCGCCGACGAGACCCGGGTCGCCAAGCTGGTCTCGCTGCTGGTGAAGGTCGGCGCGCTGGTCTTCGTGCTCGGCATGGACAAGCAGGCCGCGATCAACCTCCAGCTGCTGGGCGGCCTGTGGATCCTGCAGACCTTCGTGTCGATCGTCGGCGGCCTGTTCACCCGCTGGTTCCACCACTGGGCGCTGTTCGCCGGCTGGGCGGCCGGCATGGTGTACGGCACCTGGAAGGCGTACGGGATCGCCAGCCCCGCCACCAAGCACTTCGGCGGCAACTCGGCCGAGATCCCCGGCATCGGCGAGATCGGCTACATCGGCCTGACCGCCTTCGCGCTCAACCTGATCGTCTCGGTGGTGCTCACCCTGGTGCTGCGGGCGGCCAAGGCGCCGGAGCTCCCGGACGAGACCAAGCCGTCCGACTACAGCGCCGAAGCCGGCGACGACGAGCTGAAGAACGCGCCGGAGCCCGTAGCGGCGCACTGATTCGCGCGGTACGCGCCCTGTGATCGCGCCGCCTTCTCCGTGAACACTGGAGAAGGCGGCGCGATCATATGTATGAACAGGCGTGCACGCCGGGCACCACCAGACCGGACCGGCATCCGGCCGGGACCTGATCGACCACGGGGAGCTCGCGGCCATGGCAGAACTCGGCACCACCCTCAACGGCCAGCACCAGTCCGCCCAGAGCCAGCACCACCACGCCACCACGCAGGGCCAGCACGGCACCGCCCCGGGCCAGCACGGCACCGGCCACGGTCAGCACACCGGCGGTCACGGGCAGCACGCCGCCGCCCACCGCCCGCCGACGGCCGGCCGGCTGCCGTCCGTGCTGATCGCCACCCGGCACGGGGAGTCCACCGCCAACGTCGAGTTCCAGCTCGCCGAGGCCGTCGGCGCCCTCAGCGTCCCGATCAGCTGCCGCGACGCCGACATCCCGCTGTCGCTGAACGGCCGGCGGCAGGCCCAGGCGCTCGGCCACTGGTGGGCCGCTCTGCCCAGCGCCGACCGCCCGCGCAGCGTCTGGTGCTCGCCGTACGTGCGCACCGCCGAGACCGCCCGGATCGCGCTCGCCCAGGCCGCCGGGCTCGGCGCCGTCCCGGTCACCCTGGCCGTCCGCTACGACGAGCGGCTGCGCGACCGCGAACTCGGCGTCCTGGAGATGCTGCCCAAGGCCGCGATCGAGGCCAAGCACCCGGAGGAGGCGGCCCGGCGGCGCAAGATGGGCGAGCTGTACTACCGCCCGCCGGGCGGCGAGTCCTGGGCCGACGTCGCGCTGCGGGTGCGCAGCCTGCTGCGGGACCTCTGCGAGGAGGAGGCCGGACGGCCCGTCCTGCTGGTCGCCCACGACTGCACGGTGCTGATGCTCCGCTACGCGCTGGACCGGCTCACCGAGGACCAGCTCACCGCGCTCGGGCCGGTGCACAACTGCTCCACCAGCCTCTGGCGGGCCCAGGACGGGCGGCTGCGGCCGGACGGCTGGAACGGGGTCGGGCACCTGGCGTTCGGGGAGGACTGACGGCCGCCCTCCCCGGCCGCCTCCCCGGCGGGCCTCCCGGCCGGCCGTCCAGCGGGCCGTCGGCCCGTCCGCCCTGCCGCCCTGCCGCCCGCCGGGCCCGTTCGACCCCGCAGAACCGCCCCGCACCGGGCTCCGGCACACTGGCCCGATGGACTTCCTCATCCGCCAGGCCCTCCCCGAGGACCTCGCCGACGCCGGCCGGATCACCGTCGAGGCCTTCGTCGGCGACGGTTTCACCAACCCCACGGGCAGCTACGTCGAGCTGCTGCGCGACTCGGAGCGCCGGGCCCGGGAGGCCGAGCTGCTGGTCGCCGTCGACGCGGCGGGAGCCGGGGTCCTCGGCTGCGTGACCTTCGCCGTCGGCGGCACCGAGTGGGCGGACATCGCCACCCCGCGGGAGGGCGAGATCCGGATGCTCGCCACCGCCCCCGCCGCCCGCGGCCGCGGCGTCGGCGAGGCCCTGGTCCGCGCCGCCGTCGCCCGCAGCCACGAACTCGGCCTGGCCGGCATGGCCTTCTCCACCCGCCCGGAGATGACCACCGCCCACCGCGTCTACGAGCGAACGGGCTTCCGCCGCACGCCCGAGCGGGACTGGGCCCCGTACCCGGGAATGGACCTGATGGTCTACACCATGGCGTTCTGACCCGGCCCCGGGGCGCCCTCCGGGATCACCGGCCGTGTTCCCGGCCGGTGACCGACGGACGATCAGCAGACGTCTTTTGATATAAACCACAGATCAAGACGTGCCCATGGACACGTCGCGACAGTCGATCGACCCCGGGGGAACAGACCACATGGACGACGGGCCCGGCATCGGCGCGCCCGCGAGCGGGCCCACGCTCCAGGACATGCGCAGGAGCAGGGGCGTCGAAGCCCCCGCCACCAGCCGCTACGCGATCCCCGCACCGGTCCCGGAGCCCCGCGGACCGCTGCCGCCGTCCGTCCGCTTCAAGGCGGTGGACGGCCTGCGCGGCCTGGCCATCGCCTCGGTGCTGCTGTACCACACCAACTGGTTCCAGAACGGCCTGTTCGGCGTGGACGTCTTCTTCGTCCTCTCCGGCTTCCTGGTCACCCTGGTGCTGGTCCGCGAGCTGGACCGCACCGACGGCATCCGGCTCGGCGTCTTCTACCGCCGCCGGGCCAAGCGGCTGCTGCCCGGCCTGTTCGCCACCATCATCCTGGTGGTGGGGCTGTCCGCCCTGGTCAGTCCGCTACGGGACGTCAGGGACCTCCGCCCGCAGGCCCTGGCCGCGCTCGCCCAGATCGCCAACTGGGCCCAGCTGTCGCGCGGTGACGCCTACTGGCAGCACTTCGAGTCGATCGACCCGCTCGCGGCCATGTGGTCGCTCAGCATCACCGAGCAGTTCTACGCCCTCTGGCCGCTGCTGCTGCTCGCCGTCTACGGGATCTGCCGCCGCTCCGTGCGCGCGGCCGGCTTCGCCACCGCCGGACTGTTCGTCGCCGCCGCGCTGGTCGCCCCGCTGCTGTGGAACGGCCACAACAGCGACCGCCTCTACCTCGGCACCGAGACCCGCGCGGTCGGCTTCGCGGCCGGCGCCACCGCCGCCTTCGGGGTCTACCTGTGGCTGCGCCGCAAGGTGCGCGCCGGGGCCCCCGGCGGCACCGGCGGGCCGCGCCCCCGCCTGCGCCTGCCGGCCGGCCCCGTGCTGCCCACCCTGGTCGGCACCGCGGCGCTCGGCGGCCTGGTGTGGGCCAGCCTCGCCGTCGGCACCTACCACGAACCGTGGCTCTACCAGGGCGGGCTGGCCGTGGTCGCGGCCCTCGCCGCCGTCCTCACCGTCTCGCTGTGCCAGGAGCGGGGACCGCTGGTGTGGCTGATGTCGCTGCCCCCGCTGCGGCTCACCGGCACCATCTCCTACAGCCTCTACCTGCTCCACCTGCCGGTGTACTGGCTGCTCCAGCACTACGTCGACGACATCTCGCCGAAGAAGCTGCTGGCCATCGGCGCACCCGTCTCCTGGGTCCTGGCCTGGCTGCTGCACACCGGCACCGAGAAGCTGCGGGTGCTGCGCTGGCGGGCCTTCCCGGCCGTCCCGCTGGTGGCCGTCACCGCCGCGGTGGCCACCACCGGCGCCTGGTACCTGCCCGCCTGGGTCACGCACGACATGAAGTCCGGGCCGGACGGCAAGCCGATGGTCCTGCTGCTCGGCGACTCCTTCTCCCAGGACCTCTCCACCGGCCTGTACCGGCAGGGGGACCGCTACCGCGTCGTCGACGGCGGGATCAGCGGGTGCGGGGTGTTCGGCCCGGAGAAGGTGCGCACCACCTCCCGGGAGGAGTTCGAGACCAGCCAGGAGTGCCGCGACCGGAACGCCGCCTGGGACCGGCAGCTCGGCACCGGGCCGCAGGCCGTGGTGGTCCACCTCGGCTGGGACGCCGCCGAGCAGTACCTCGACGGCAGCTGGCTCAACCCGTGCGACGAGGACTACCGGACCCGCTACGGCGTCCGGCTCTCCCAGGCCGTGGACCAGATCCGCCGCCGCGCCCAGGGCGCCCAGGTGCTGCTGATGAACGAGCGGGTCGAGAACGGCGCCATCAACAAGACCTGGGGCACCTGCTACAACCAGCAGGTCGGCGACTTCGTGAAGGCCTCCGGCGGCGCCGTCCGGCTGCTCGACCTCAACGCCTTCTACTGCCCGTACGAGACCTGCGCCTGGAAGGACAAGGAGGGCCACCTGGTCTCCCCGGCCAACGACGGGGTGCACCTCACCCGGGCCGGCATGCGGTTCGTCACCCCGTGGCTGGAGAAGGAGATCGCGGGCGCGCTGGCCGGCGCGGCACCGGGTCAGCCCGCCGCGGCGCCGACCCCGACCCCGACCCCCACCCCGACGCCGACGGCCTCGACCACCCCAACCCCCACCCCGACCCCGACCTCGTCCACCAAGCCGACGGCCGGCCACACCTCGGCGAAGCCCACCCGGGCCCCGAGCACCAAGACGACCGCGCCCCAGGGCTAGGGCGTTGCCCGCCGGGGCCCCGGCGGGCAACGCGCCTCAGGAGGGCGGCAGTTCGTAGGTCTGCGCGAAGCAGGTGCGGATCGCCTGCTCGGACGCGGGGCGCCCGGCGAAGTCCATCCGCGGGGTGTCCTGGTTGGTCGGCAGGGTCGGGTCGATGCCGAAGTAGAGCGACCAGAAGTACACCCCGCCCAGCTTGCGCTCCTGCGCCACCTGGCAGACCGCGGTGAACCAGGCGGCCTGGACGGGCTCGTTCAGCTCCCGCTTGGTGTAGAAGTCCCCGGGCGTCTTGTAGGCGCCCTTCTGCGCCGGGATGCCCACCTCGGTGAGCTTGGTGGCGGGCTGCGGCCCCGCGCCCCGCTTGTCGAGCCAGCCGTTCCAGCTGGCCACCAGGTCGGCCACCGGGGCGTCGTCGCCCGCCGACTTGGCGGGGAAGTAGGCGTCCACGCCGGTCCCGTCGGCCGGCAGCGTGAGCGGCCCCTTGGACCAGTTGTCCCAGTTGGCGTCGTAGACGATCTGGCCGCGGAAGGTCTTCCTGGCCTGCTCGATCAGGCCGGCCCAGTGCGGGTCGTTCTCCAGCGAGTTGAACTCGGTGCCGACGGTGAACTCGGTCGCGGAGTGCTCCTGGGCGGTCTTCAGGTACGGCGTCAGGAAGGCGGCGTAGCTGGCGAACCAGGCGTCCTTGTCGGCGGGCGCGATGTTGCCGCGCCACACGCCGGTGGCGGAGTAGTCGAACACCTCCTCGTCCATGATCGGCCGCACCGTGGTGCGCAGGCCGGCCCGGTGGGCGGAGTCCAGCAGCAGGGCCAGTCGCTCCGGGCTCGGGGTGGTCGCCCGGGCGGCGACGGCGTTCGACTTGGGGCCCGTCGTGTAGTACGGGAAGGTCACCGACAGGGAGTTGGCGTTCAGCCCGACCACGTACTTGACGATGCGGTCGACCTTGCCCTGGACGAAGCTCTCCGGGTCCGCCGGGTCGTCCAGCCAGTACACCTGCACGCCCCACTCGGGGCTGCCCTTGGTCCACGGACGGGCCACCTTGGGGCCGTCGTCCTCCACCTGCGGCGTGTCCTTGCCGAAGCCCCAGACCCGGCCCTGCTCGGTCGGGGCGCCGGCCCAGTGCACCGTGGTGGGGCGGCGGTGGTCGAACTTGATCGGATGGTCCCCCCAGACCACCGGGATGCCCACGGTGAGGGCGACCACCACGGTCGGGAGGATGAAGATGACGGGGCGCTTCACGGTCGTGCTCTCCGATCAGGCCGGCTTGGCGATGACGACGAACTTGTTCTCCTCGCGCTTCAGGAACTTGATCAGTCCCCGCAGCCCGCCCCAGCCCTCCAGGAAGGAGAACAGCGGAATGGCCGCCACCACCACGATCGGCTCCCACCACTTGCGCCGGTGGTTGGCCGAGGCCACCACGTTGAGCCGCAGGCCCTCCCAGTACGTCCAGATGACGTACGCGAAGTTGATCGACCAGACCAGCACCACGGACTGGGTGACCGGCGAGGTGTTCCAGGTGCCGGTGAACCACGCCACCAGCAGCACCAGGCCGACGTGCTGCAGCGGGCCGAGCACCCAGCTGACCATGCCCATCCCGATGAACAGCCGGTACCGCAGCGGGATGGTCTTGTTGAAGCAGAGCGCGACCAGGCCCCAGGCCCAGCGCTCGCGCTGCTTGAGGAAGTCCTTGACGCCGGCCGGCGAGGCGCCGTAGCAGCGGCCGTTGAACCAGTCACTGCGGCCGGGGTAGCGCTGGCAGAAGTTGAGCGCCATCTGGGCGTCCTCGACGATGGTCTTCGGGCCGAAGTCCCAGCCGATGGTGGCCTCCACCGAGGAGCGCACGATCAGCAGTTCGCCGTGCACGCCCGCGATCGGGGTGCCGGTGCCGGTCATCGCGCGGAAGCGGGCGATGTCGTCGGCGGGGCGGATCGCGTCGGCGAGCCAGGTGAAGGTGGAGACGGCGTTCTCGCGCGGGTACGTCAGGATGCCCTGCGCCATGTGCTTGGCGTCGTCCCCGGCCCTGCGCTGCCGGTTGACGAACTGCGCGACGGCGGCGGCGGTGTCCGGGCCGACGCCGGTGTCGTCGTCCATGTGCAGCACCCAGACGTCGTCCTCGGCCTCGCCCTCCTCGATCCGCAGCTCGTGCGAGTAGTGGTTGGCGCGGGCCTTGAACTTGGTGCCGTTGGGCGTCTCGTACGCCTTCGGCACGGTCACCACGCGGATCAGCGGGTGGCGCTCGGCCAGCTCGTCGATCTTCTCCGCGGCGGCGCAGCCCTCCTCGGTGAGGATGTCCACCCGCATCCACGGGAAGTACGGCGGCAGGTGCTCCACGTACGAGAGCACCGAGCGCTCCAGCGCGGGGTAGGTGTCGTGGCGGCCGATGGTCGGCACCAGCACGATCAGGAAGTCGTCCTCGACGGGCGCGGCCGGGGTCATCCGACTGACCTGGCGCAGCCGGCGGCGGACCATCAGCACGCCCTGGAAGCCGATCAGCACACCGAAGACCGGCATGCCCCACAGGATGGTGATCGCCCAGCCCAGCGCGGTGGGGTTGGGCACGTACGCCCACAGCGAGAACGTGAAGATGATCGCGAAGGAGACGTAGAACGGCGTCACCCGGGGCTTCCACGACATCTGTCGCTCGGCGAGCCGGGCGGCCTCGCGGGACGTGGTCAGCACCGTCCGCTCGGCGGTGGTCGATGACATGGCGGTAGCGCTTCCTCGTCTGGTGTCGTCCCGGCCCCGGGCGGGGCGCGGGTCGTTCGTGAGCGTTCGGCCGCGGGGCGGTCGGCCCCGCGGCGGTCGACCCCAGGCGGTCAGCCCTGGGGTGGCCGGTCCGCCGGCGGCGGCACGGCCGGGCCGGGCGGCACCGGGCCGGGCGGCACCGGGCCGGGAGCGACCGGGCCGGGGGCCGGCGCGCCGGGCTGCGGCGGGGCGGCGGGCCACGGCTGGGCGACGGCCGGCGGGTACGCGCCCGGCTGGGCGGGCTGCTGCGGCGGGTACGGCGCCGGCCGGCCGGGCACGGGCTGCCCCCAACCGGGCTGGGGCTGGGGCTGTCCGGGCTGGAGCTGGTGCTGGGGCTGTCCGGGCAGTGGCTGGGGCCACGCGGGCTGGGGCTGGGACAGCGGCTGCGGCTGGAGCTGGGGCTGCGGCTGGGGCTGCGGCCAGGCGGCGGGCTGGGACCACGCGGGCTGCGGCTGCGCGGCCGGCAGCGGCGCCGGCGCCGGCTGCTCCCGCCAGACCGACCGGGCCAGCAGCACGATCAGCGCCGCGGTGACGGCCACCCCGAGCCCGAAGGTCGCGAGCTTGAGCCAGCCCTCGGTGGTGCCCGTGAACCACTCCCGCTGCGGCTTGTCCAGCAGCGCGCCCACCAGGCTGCGCACCCGGTTGTACCCCTCGACCAGCGCGACACCGGCCGCCACGCCGAGCGCCCAGTTGCGCCCGCGCAGCAGGAGGATGCCCGAAACCAGGTACAGCAGGCCGTAGTTGAGGCTTCCGGTCTCGGCGAACACCGAGGAGCCGCCGTAGTAGAAGATGCCCTTGAGGTAGGTGGCGACGCCGACCTGGCCGAAGCAGTTGTACCCGGCCCAGCAGAGCAGCAGCACGCCCCAGCTGACGGCCACGCCGCCGGCCGCGCGCATCGGACCCGTCCGTGTCATCCCGTATCCCCCGCCCCCTCCGGACCCGTCCCGGCCGTCGGCCCACCCTCGGCTTCGCCGCCACAGGATGCCACACGGCACAACCGCGCCGGAATTCCACCCGTACGGCCGAGCCCCGCGGCACCATCCGCCGCACAGCGCCGGCGGCCACACCGGAGGTGGCGCCGACTCAGCGCACGTGCAGGCCGCCCCAGTCGACGTTCGCCCCGAACGGACCGGAGCCGCCGGTGAGCGCCAGCGGGCTGCGGTACGTGGCGGTGACGTCCGCGACCGAGTTGCGCGGCTGGTCCGGGGTCAGGTTGTTCGCGGTGAGGGACTGCCCCCAGACCGTCCAGATCGTCCAGGGCGTGCGCCGCAGGGTCTCCGGCTGGCGGGAGTTGACCGGGACGGCGAAGGACTCGGCCAGCATCCGCGGCTTGCCGTAGGCGGACAGCCCGTCGTAGTACCGCTTGGTCCACACCTCACCGGTGCCGATCGGGTGCGCCGGGCTGCCGCTGTAGTCGTCCACGCCGACCACGTCGACGTACTGGGCCCCCGGGTAGTAGTCCCAGGGGTCCACGCCCGGGGCACCGTCCCAGGACACCGGCGTCCAGACGAACAGCAGGTTGTGCAGCCCCCGGGTCTCCACCAGGTACCGGTAGGTGATCTTCCACAGCGCCTGGTAGTCGGCCGGCTTCTGGCCCGCCCACCAGAACCGGCGGGAGCAGTCCAGCACGTTCATCTCGTGGTACGGGCGCAGCAGCACCGGCACGTCGTGGGCGGCCAGGTACTCCAGGTGGTCGGCCAGGTAGGACAGGTCGGTGATCAGTGCCCGGTACTCGGGGGTGTCGTGGGCACCGTCCACGACCCGGCCGAACCAGTCGGGGTCCTTCGCCACCGGCGAGTTCGAACAGAGCACCCGGTCGAAGGACTTGACGTCCGAACCGGGGTAGGGCTGGTGGAAGGACATGCCGACGATCCCGGCCGGGCCGCCGCCGTTGTCGGGCAGTTCGGTGCTGCTGCCGTCGCAGTTCTGCTGCACGCCCGCCGCGCCGTAGCCGCCGTCCTCGGCGCGCGGGTGGCCGCTCCACACGGCGGAGAGCAGGTCGACGGCGTCATCGGTGTACTGCCAGCCGGCCCGGCAGGTGGGCCAGCGGCCGGCCGAGTAGGACCGGGGATTGCCGACGCCCCAGCCGTTCTGGCCGTAGCCCGGGCCGAGGTCGGTCTCCACGAAACCGGGCAGCTTGCCGGTGATGTCGGCGGCCTTCTTGTAGTAGTAGCCGACCTGCTTGGTGCCCCGGTAGTCCCCGTACTCGGGGTTGTTGCGCTCGTTGTGCGCCTCGACGTGCTGGCCGATCACCGTGCCGCCGCTCTGCCCGGTGCGGGCCTGGGACTCCAGGTCGGCGAGGAACTGCTGGACGGCGCGGGCGTTCGGCGAGGCCTGCGGGTCCCGGGCGAGCAGGTCCCGGCCCACCTCCGGCGGCAGGGTGCGCCCGGGCAGGCCGACCGACACCGGGACGCGCGGGAGCTGTTCGCCGTCGGCCCGGCCGTCGTGGTCCAGCAGGAAGACCGCTCCCGCGGCGGCGACGATCCCGGCCGCGGCCAGGACGGCGGGCTTGCCGCGCAGGGCTCTGGGCAGGGCCACTGACCGCTCCTCCGGTTGCTCGCCGGCGCCGCCCCCCACGGACGCAACCGGAAACGCGTACGACATGACTGTCCCGAGAGCCTGCCACACTCCCCCGGCCTGCGCGAACGGTCGGCCGGGGGCCGGGGTGTCACGGCGGATCAGCCCGCCGTGCCCGCCCGCGGGACGCCCCGGCGGATCAGCCCGCCGAGGCCGGAGCGGTGCCCTGGACTCCGGGCGCGGCCGAGGACGCGGCCTTGGCGCGCTTGAGCAACTGCCCCTTCACGTGCTCCGCGAACCCGGAGGCCGCCGCGGTCGCCGTGGCGTCCGGGGCGTTGCCGCCCTTCGCCGAGCCCTCGACCGTGAAGTAGCCGTACCGGCCCAGGCTGTTGTGGGTGCCGGTGCAGCCGGCGCCGGCGCAGAAGGCCGGCGCCCCGGCCGCCGGCGCGCCCTTGAGCTGCCCGGTGAAGTTCTTCAGCGCGGTCTCGGCCTGGAGCTTGTGGTCGAAGACCGCCACCCCGACGGTGACCGCGCTCTCACCGGAGACGTACGTCGCCCGGAGCACCTGCTGGCACCCCTGGTCGCCGAGCACCTTGCCCAGCCCGCCGGTCGTGGAGTTCCCGTCCCAGCAGGGCGAGTCCAGCGCCACGACGGTCCGGTTCCAGGTGGCGCCGTTGATCGTCACCTGGAGCGCGGAGAACAGCGCTCCCGCGTCCTGCGGCGCCGGGTCGGTGGCGGCCTCCCAGATCGGCTTGGACGGGTCGTCCGGCTGGCCGCCCGGCGTGCCGGACGTACTCGGAGGCGCGACCGGCTGGGTGCTCTTGACGGCCGTCGGGGAGCCGTCGTCCTTCTTGCCCTTGAACAGCACCACACCGCCGGCGACCAGGCCGCCCACCACGGCGACCGCGGCCACCACGCCGATGACCCTCATCCGGCGACGGCGCTTGCCCTCGGCCTCGTTGCGGTCCGCCAGCGCGTCCCAGTCCGGCTCGGCCCGCTGCGGCGGGACCGGCTGCTGGGGCTGCTGCTGGAGGTGCCACTGGGGCTGCGGCTGGGGGGCCGGCTGGGGCTGGGGCTGCGGCTGCTGCTGCGCGAAGGGCGGCGGCGCGACGGGCTGCGGCTGGGCGTGCGGCGGCTGCCCGACCGGCGGAGCCGGCTGCGGCGCGGGCGCGACCGGCTGCGGCACCGGCGGGATGGGCTGCGCGACCGGCTGCGCCGCCGGCACGACCGGCCCGTACGAGGCCGGCGGCGGCCCGAAACCCCCGCTCGGCGGCGGTACCGGACCAGGTACCACCGGCTGCTGACTCTGTGCGCCCCCCGGCCCGGCGGGAGGCGTTCCCTGCGGCCCCTGCCCAGGTACGCCAGTTCCGTCGCTCATGCGCCCAGATCGTAGGGCATCCTCGTGTCGGCCGATCCTCCCGGTGACCATTCCGTATCGAAACCAGGACGCCCCCGGCCCGGTTCCGGGGCCTCGCAGGGCCATCCTGGGCCACGTTTCCGGTACCACCGGTCATCGCCCCGACACGCGGCGCCGCACTACATCTGGGGTCGCTTCAGGGAGACACCACTACATGTATGCTCGCTTCTGCTGTCGATGCAGGGGAACCCGGTGCGAATCCGGGACTGCCCCGCAGCGGTGTGCGGGCGGCTCCAGCAGCCGTACCCGCGAGTCCGATGACCTGCCGACAGCGTGCGCCACGGCCCTCCCGCAGAGGCCGCGCCGACACGAGCAGTACCCCTCCGGGCCTCGCGGGCGGGCCGGGGAGTCACCGTCGCGCGACGCCGTCTGCGTTCGTGCCGTGCTCCCCTGCCCCGATCGGCCCGGTGGCCCCCGATCACCGCCGCCGATCGCCGCCAGGAGAGAGCGCCTTGACCACCGCCGCCTCAGCCACCCTGCCCGCCCAGGGCACCGGTACCGCCTTCACCGACCCGACGGTCTCCGACCCCGGCGGCGCCCTGCTGCGGCTGCTCACCGACCGCAGCACCGACCTCACCGAGGTCGACCCCGGCCACGTCGCCGCCGCCGCGCTGCGCGGCCGCCACGCCGGCTCGGACTTCGCCGAGCTGCGCGGGCTGGCCGTGGACGCCGCCGCATCGATGATCGCCGAGGACCCCCAGTACTCGAAGCTGGCCGCCCGCCTGCTCGCCCTGGAGATCGTCGACGAGGCGAATAGCCAGGGCTCGGTGTCCTTCTCCGCCTCGATCGCCGTCGGCCACACCGAGGGCCTGATCGGCGACACCACCGCGGACTTCGTCGCCAAGCACGCCGCCGCCCTGGACGCGCTGATCGACACCACCGGCGACGACCGCTTCGAGTACTTCGGCCTGCGCACCGTGCAGTCCCGCTACCTGCTGCGCCACCCGATCACCCGCAAGGTGATCGAGACCCCGCAGCACTTCCTGCTCCGCGTCGCCTGTGGCCTGGCGGTCGGCGACAGCGAGCAGTCGGTCCGCGAGGTGGCCGAGCTGTACGGCCTGATGAGCCGCCTGGAGTACCTGACCTCCTCGCCGACGCTCTTCAACTCCGGCACCCGGCACCCGCAGATGTCGAGCTGCTACCTGCTCGACTCGCCGCTGGACAACCTGGACTCGATCTACAACCGCTACGCGCAGATCGCCCGCCTCTCCAAGCACGCCGGCGGCATCGGCCTGTCCTACTCGCGCATCCGCTCGCGCGGCAGCCTGATCCGCGGCACCAACGGCAAGTCCAACGGCATCGTGCCGTTCCTGCGCACCCTCGACTCCTCCGTCGCCGCCGTCAACCAGGGCGGCCGCCGCAAGGGCGCGGCCTGCGTCTACCTGGAGACCTGGCACGCCGACATCGAGGAGTTCCTGGAGCTCCGCGACAACACCGGCGAAGAGGCCCGCCGCACCCACAACCTCAACCTGGCGCACTGGATCCCGGACGAGTTCATGCGCCGGGTCAACGCCAACGAGGACTGGTCGCTGTTCTCCCCGGCCGACGTGCCGGAGCTGGTCGACCTGTGGGGCGCCGACTTCGACGAGGCCTACCGCAAGGCCGAGCAGGCCGGCAAGGCCGTCCGCACCATCCCGGCGCAGACCCTGTACGCCCGCATGATGCGCACCCTGGCGCAGACCGGCAACGGCTGGATGACCTTCAAGGACGCCTCCAACCGCGCCGCCAACCAGACCGCCCTGCCGGGCCGCACGGTGCACTCCTCCAACCTGTGCACCGAGATCCTGGAGGTCACGGACGACTCCGAGACCGCCGTCTGCAACCTGGGCTCGGTCAACCTGGGCGCCCACGTCGCCGCCGGCGCCTCGGCCGACGACCTGATCGGCGCGATGGACTGGGAGCGGCTGGACGCCACCGTGCGCACCGCCGTCACCTTCCTCGACCGCGTGGTGGACATCAACTTCTACCCGACCACCGAGGCCGGGACGTCCAACTCCCGCTGGCGCCCGGTCGGCCTCGGCGTGATGGGCCTCCAGGACGTCTTCTTCAAGCTGCGGATCGACTTCGACTCGGCCGAGGCCAAGGCCCTCTCCACCCTCATCGCCGAGCGCATCATGCTCACCGCCTACGAGCGCTCCGCCGACCTGGCCGAGCAGCTCGGCCGCCACGAGGCGTACGGCGAGACCCGCGCCGCCCGCGGCGAGCTGCACATCGACCACTTCCCGACGGCCGCCCCGCAGTGGGCCGACCGCTGGACGGCGCTGCGCGCCCGGATCGCCGAGACCGGCCTGCGCAACTCGCTGCTGCT
Organism: Kitasatospora sp. NPDC032121; assembly: GCF_055580145.1. Lineage (NCBI taxonomy): Bacteria > Bacillati > Actinomycetota > Actinomycetes > Kitasatosporales > Streptomycetaceae > Kitasatospora > Kitasatospora sp. NPDC032121. The sequence continues at coordinate 246,717 of NZ_JBVILX010000004.1, forward strand.
GGCCATCGCGCCGACCGCGACCATCGCCTCCATCGCCGGCGTGTACGAGTGCATCGAGCCGCAGGTGTCCAACCTGTTCAAGCGCGAGACGCTGTCCGGCGAGTTCCTCCAGGTCAACCCGTACCTGGTGCGCGAGCTCAAGGAGCTCGGTGTCTGGGACCAGCAGACCCGCGACGCCCTGCGCGACGCCAACGGGTCCGTCCAGGAGCTGAACTGGCTGCCGGCCGAGGTGCGGTCGCTGTACCGCACGGCCTGGGAGCTGCCGCAGCGCGCCCTGATCGACCTGGCCGCGGCCCGCATGCCGTACCTGGACCAGAGCCAGTCCCTGAACCTGTTCATGGCGGCGCCGACCATCGGCAAGCTCAGCTCGATGTACGCCTACGCGTGGAAGGTCGGTCTGAAGACCACCTACTACCTGCGTTCGCGCCCGGCCACCCGTATCGCCCAGGCCGCGTCCGGCACCGCCCGGGCCGCCGCGCCGGTGCCCGTGAACACCCCCTCCCTCACCCCGGAGCAGGAAGCCGCCATCGCCTGCTCCCTGGAGAACCCCGAGTCCTGCGAGGCCTGCCAGTGAGCACCCCCGAAGACCGCAAGATGCTGCTCGACCCCGGCTTCGAGCTGACCCTGCGCCCGATGCGCTACCCGTCGTTCTACGACCGGTACCGGGACGCCATCAAGAACACCTGGACGGTGGAGGAGGTGGACCTGCACTCCGACGTCGCCGACCTCGCCAAGCTCAGCGAGGGCGAGCGGCACATGATCGGCCGCCTGGTCGCCTTCTTCGCGACCGGTGACTCGATCGTCGCGAACAACGTGGTGCTGAGCCTCTACAAGCACATCAACTCGCCCGAGGCGCGGCTGTACCTCTCGCGGCAGCTGTTCGAAGAGGCCGTCCATGTGCAGTTCTACCTGACGCTGCTGGACACCTACCTGCCCGACCCGGAGGACCGCGCGGCCGCGTTCGCCGCCGTGGAGAACATCCCCTCCATCGCGCAGAAGGCCAAGTTCTGCTTCAAGTACATGAACGCGGTCGACCACATCGACTCGCTGCAGACCAAGGAGGACCGCCGCGCGTTCCTCCTGAACCTGATCTGCTTCGCGGCGTGCGTCGAGGGCCTGTTCTTCTACGGCGCGTTCGCCTACGTGTACTGGTTCCGCAGCCGCGGCCTGCTGCACGGCCTGGCCACCGGCACCAACTGGGTGTTCCGCGACGAGTCCATGCACATGGACTTCGCGTTCTCCGTGGTCGACACCGTCCGCGAGGAGGAGCCCGACCTCTTCGACGACGAGATGGCCAAGCAGGTCACGGAGATGCTGGAGGAGGCCGTCGAGGCCGAGCTCCAGTTCGCCCAGGACCTGTGCGGTGACGGCCTGCCCGGCATGAACACCGCCTCGATGCGCCAGTACCTGGAGGCCGTCGCCGACCAGCGCCTGGCCCGTCTGGGCCTGCCGATCCGCTACGGCTCGACGAACCCGTTCGGCTTCATGGAACTCCAGAACGTCCAGGAGCTGACCAACTTCTTCGAGCGCCGGGTCTCGGCGTACCAGGTGGCCGTCGAGGGCTCGGTGTCCTTCGACGACGACTTCTAAGAAGCGCACAACACGACAGGGGTGCCCCGCACGGCCACAGCCCGTGCGGGGCACCCCTGTGACATCAGTCGGTCGAAAACTCCCCGGACTTGACCCCGGCGAGGAAGGACGACCAGGCATCGGCAGCGAACGCCAGAGCTGGCCCACTCGAGTCCTTCGAGTCCCGGACAGCCATCCCGCCCACCCTCAACGGCCGGATCTCCACGCACTCGTTCGCCTGGGCGCTATAGCTGCTCTTGCGCCACCCCTGAGTGGCACTGTCCGGCACAGTCACGCGCTCACAACTCTTCTGATCGTCATTACAAGTGGCAGGGGCCACCCCGGGTGAGACGGTGCCGCCCGGCACGGCACCGCGCGCCATCATCCGGATGAACTCCTCGGCCGCACCGGCGGCATGCGTCCGGGCACGGCCCGCCTCCGGCTACGGTCCGGCGCACAGTCGAGCGAAAGGGGAACACCATGGCGACGACCGGAATCCTGGACTACGAGAGCGACGCGATCGTCCAGCTCATGAGCATGGCCGAGGAGGACTGGAGCGAGCAGGAGCTCAAGGACGCGCTGCAGCGGGCGATCATGCTGGAGCTCTCCACCATCCCGCCCTACGCCACCGCGCTCTGGTCGATCACCAGCCAGGACGACTCCCAGCCCGTCCGCCACACGATCCGCGAGATCGTCTTCGACGAGATGTCGCACTTCGGCCTGGTCTGCAACATGCTCACCAGCATCGGCGGCACCGTCGTCCTCACCGACCCGGCCACCGTCCCCAAGTACCCGGGCGAGCTGCCCGGCGGGGTCAACCCGGGGCTGATCGTCTCCCTCGGCGGGCTGACCCGGGAGTCGGCGGGCCTCTTCTCCGACATCGAGAAGCCCGAGAACCCGCTCGCCTTCGCCGCCGACGGGAACACGATCGGCGCGTTCTACCAGCGGATCGCCAATGTCTTCCCGAACTTCGCCCACCTGCTGACCGGGCGGAACCAGGTGACCTTCCCGCTCGGGTCGGGCCACGGCGCCGGCAACGACATCGTCGCGATGAACACCATCGACGACGTCCTGAAGGCGATCGACATCATCCAGACCCAGGGCGAGGGCACCACGGCCTCCCCGGACAACCCCTTCCCCGGCGCCCCGGGCGAACTCGCCCACTACTACGCGTTCAAGGAGATCGCCGTCGGCAAGAAGCTCGTGCAGAACCCGGCGACGGGGAAGTTCGAGTTCACCGGCCCCGACGTGCCGCTCCCGGACACCTCGCCGGTCGCCCGGGTCCCCGCCGGCGGCTGGGCCGACGACCCCGGCAACGCGCCCGACCAGTCCACCGCCGCCCTGCTGCACGACTTCAACTCGACGTACAGCGCCATGCTGACCTCCCTCGAACACGCCTGGGGCGGCACCCCGAACGAGCTCTTCACCGCGATCGGGAACATGAGCGACCTGGCCGACACCGCCCAGCGGATCAACGCCATCAAGCTCCCCGCGGACCCCCGTTTCACCTACGGCCCGGAGTGGCTCTTCGTCACCGGCTGACCGGGACACGGGCGGAGGGCTCCCGTTCACGGGGGGCGGAACGGTCCGCTGCACGGGCCGAGCGCCCCCTGACACCCGGCCGATACGAAACGCGGGGGCCGGCCCGGGATTCCCCCGTGCCGGCCCCCGACTCGCCTCCGGGCGTTACGCGTTCGGCACCGTCGCGTACTTCGGGGTGCCCTCGGCCATCTGCCGCAGGGCGTCCTTGCGGTCCCGCTTCGACAGCTTGTCGATGTAGAGGGTGCCGTAGAGGTGGTCGGTCTCGTGCTGCAGGCAGCGGGAGAAGAAGCCGGTGCCCTCGACGCGGATCTCCTTGCCGTTCTTGTCGACGCCGGTGACGGCGGCGTAGTCCGGGCGGGCCAGCTCGGCGTAGGCGGTGGGGACGGAGAGGCAGCCCTCGTTGCCGTCGTCCAGGACGCGGCGGCGGTCGGCCGGGTACTCCTCCAGCACCGGGTTGATCACGTGGCCGATGTGGCGCACGCCGTCGTCGTCCGGGCAGTCGTAGACGAAGACCTTGAGGTCGACGCCGATCTGGTTGGCGGCGAGGCCGACGCCCTCGGCGGCGTACATCGACTGGAACATGTCGTCGATCAGCGCGGACAGTTCGCCGTCGAAGACGGTGACGTCCTTGACCTCGCGGTGCAGGACCGGGTTGCCGACGACGGTGATCGGACGCGCGGTGCCCTTGCTGAGGTCGGGCTCCTCACCGATCACCTTCACGGGCGTCTCGGGCGCCGTCCCCTCCACGTCGTGCTCGTGCTCGTGCTGCTCGGCCTGCTCCGCCATGTCTTCCGTCTTCCGTAGGTGTACGCGTTACCTCACCAGGGTACTCAGCACACCTCTTCGAGGTCCCGGTAAGCCCGGCTTCCCGGGGCCGCCGCGACCCAGCGGTCCAGCAGGGTGCGCACCAGGTGCGCCGGGGCGGCGATCCCGCACTCGCGCTCGACCAGCCAGGACATCCCGGCCGCGCCGCCCTGGCTGAGGTGGCTGAGGTGGCCGGGGTGGGCGGCGTCGCCGTCGTCGTGGGGGTCGTGGTGGGCGGCGACGCCGTCGTCGGAGGCCATCCGGCTCTCCGAGCAGGCCCGGCACAGCAGCCGCACCGAGGACGTCCAGTCCTCGGCCGCGTAGCCGGCGTCGGCGACCAGCCGCTCCAGCGCGTCCCGGTCACCGGCGGTGGCGGCCTGGAGCAGCACCACGTACGTCGGCACCGGGGAGGGCGCCCACAGCTCGATCTCGTCGAACACCGGGTAGGCGACGCCGTCGGTGACCCGCTCGCCGTGCGGGGCGCCGTCGTGCAGCACCACCTCGCCCCAGCGGCGGCCGGAGGAGGGCAGCGGGATGGACAGCACCTCGATCCGGGCCGGGTCCAGTCGGCGGCCCCAGACCACCTCGGACTCGCCGTCCGGGGAGAGCCGCACCGGGGTGGTGCCGAGGTCCAGACTGACCGGGCCGTCCTGCTGGGCGCCGGGGCCTCCGGGCAGCTTCAGGCCGTACGCCTGCCAGGCGCGGCGGGCCAGCGGCCAGTCCTGGAGGGCGGTGGCGGTGATGCCGAGGTTCCACCAGTCCGGGGCGCCGTGTTCGCGGTCCAGCAGGGCGACGGCGCGCAGGCCGGCCGAGCGGGCCTGTTCCCAGTCCCGGCGGAACTTGTGCAGCAGGGCGAGGTTGAACCAGGAGTCGGAGAGCCACGGCTCCAGGTCGGCGGCCATCACCAGCAGCGCGCCGGCGTCCTCGTAGCGGCCGTCGCCGATCAGCGTGAAGGCCCGGTCGGTCGTCTGCCGCCAGGTGGCGGACGGCCGGTGCCGTGCCCGGTGGAAGATCCTCACGTTCGTCCCTGCCGTCGTCGTCCGCTCAAGTCCCGTGCCACCGTGCCCGTACCGCCTCCGACGTGTGCGGGGCCCGGTGCCCCGGGTCGGTGTTCCACGCTACGACCGCATCCAACCACGCCCGCCCCCGCCCGCGCTCCCCACCGCCGAGGTTGGGGCCCGCCCCTCCCCAGCCTGCCTGTCCGATCCCGACCGCTCAACCCCTGACGGCCGCGGCCCGGGTCCCGGGGGCCGCGACGGCGGTGGCCGGGCCCGCGCGGCACGGGCCCGGCGCGCCCCTCGGCAGCCCCCGACGCCCCCTGGACGCCTCGGCCGGGCGGGCCCGGCCGGCCCCCGGTCGTTCAGCGGCGGCCCCGGCCGTTCAGCCTGGCCAGGGCGTCCACCACGCGGGCGTCGTAGACCCGGCCGCGGCCCAGTCGCAGCACCTCCAGCACCTCCAGCCGCCCGACCGCCTCGCCGATGCCCCGGCCGCGGGCCGCCGTGAGCAGGTCGTCGTAGGCGTTGGCGACCCGGATGATCCGGGATGCGAGCGGCACCTGGCCCTCGCCGGAGGCGGGTCCGGTCCAGGGGTCGGCCAGCCGGGCGACCTGCTCGGCGACCTGCCGGGGCACCCTGGTGCGGCTGATCACCTCGCTGCCGAGGCGCGCGATCCGCTGCTGCTCGGCGCCGGGCAGCAGCGCAGTGGCGCCGTCCGGCACCGGCTCGACCAGGGACAGCTGGCCGACGTCGTGCATCAGCGCGGCGTACTCCAGTAGAGCGAGCTCGTGGGTGCTCATGCCCAGCTCGCGGCCGAGCGCGCACGCCGTGTCCGCGACCCTGCGCGCGTGCCCGTGCGGGGTGTAGCCGGCCACTTCGGTGGCCCGGGCGAGGCTGGCGATGGTCTGCCCGGTGGTGGCCCGTACGGCGGCGGCGCGCCGGAAGGACACCTGGGCGAGCAGCAGCGGGGTGCAGAACAGCGGCAGCGCCCACAGCCCGACCTCACCGGCCGCCAGGCTGACCAGCATCCCGGTCGCGACGATCGCCGAGCCGATGCCGAAGAGCGAGCGCAGCTCGTCCTCCAGCGCGGCCGGGAACCGCGGTCCGCCGCCGGAGCGGCGCAGCAGCGCCGCCAGGGTGGCGTCGCAGAGCGCGGCCAGCCCGGCCACGGCGGTCAGGAACACCCCGTACGCCGGGCCCTCGGGCGAGAAGCGGTCGACCATGCCGCTGTTGTAGAGCGGCTGGAAGAGGGCGGCCGCGAAGCCGACGGCGAGCAGCCTGCGGGCGGCGCCGTCGCGGCGGGCCGGGTCGGCCCAGGGCGGGCGGCGGTGCGGGTGACCGGCGCCGCCGACCAGCCAGCCCAGCAGCAGGCCGGCCCCGGTCACCGCGACCACCTGGAGCGTCCCGGGCGCGGTCGGCACTCCGCGCAGCGGCCCGAGCACGGCGTACGCCAGCGCGGCGGCCGCGCCGATCGGCGCCTGCTCCCGATCGCCCGGAAGGGTGATGCGGACGCACTCGCCGAGCGTGATCAGCGCGGTGAACGCCAGCGCGACCCCCGGCTCGGCGACCCCGCGCACCGCGACCGCGCCCAGCGCGAGCGTCAGCAGCGCGGCGGCCGCGGCATGCACCCCGCGCGTGGTGCGCCCTCGGGGCGTGCACCCCAGGAGCACGCGCCCCAGCCTCCGGAGCCCGAACGCCCCGGCCCCCGGCGCCGCCCGGACGGCGGCCGTCCGCCCGGCCGCGGTACGGCCCACGTCGCCGCGCCCGGCGGCCCTCACGGCTGCCCCACCGGGGGGAAGCTCCCGCCCTGGGGCGGTACCCGGCCCGGCGGTACCCGGCCCGGCGCCGCCCGGACCGGCTCGGGCACCCCGAGCGGGATGTCCGGCACCGCCTGGATGGAGTCCTCGGAGTGCACCACCGGCTGCCAGTCGTGGCCGGCCAGCGCGTCGATCAGCGCCCGCACCATCACCGGGTCGAACTGGCTGCCCGAGCAGCGCTCCAGCTCCGCGACCGCCTCGCGGACCGGGCGTCCGCGCCGGTAAGAGCGGGTGGAGGTCATCGAGTCGAAGGCGTCGGCGACGGAGATGATCCGGGCGAACTCGGGGATCTGGTCGCCGGCCAGCCCGCTCGGGTAGCCCCGGCCGTCCATCCGCTCGTGGTGGTGCAGGATCCCGGCGTGCGCCTCGCCGAGGAAGTCGATCCCGCGCACCAGCTCGTACCCGTACACCGGGTGGATCTCCACCGCCCGGCGCTCCGCCTCGGTGAGGGGACCGTTTCTGCGCAGCAGCTCGGTGGCCACCCCGAGCTTGCCGACGTCGTGCAGGATGCCAGCGAAGCGCAGGGTGCGCAGCCGCTCGGCCTCCATGCCGAGCTGAGTGGCGATCAGCACCGAGGCCAGGCCGACCCGTTCGCTGTGGCCGCGGGTGTAGGAGTCCTTGATCTCCACGGCCTGCACCAGCGACTGCACGGTCGCCTGGTGGGCGTCGCGCTCGCGCTGCCCCTGGGCGAACACCCAGGCCGAGATGGACAGCGGCAGCAGGGCGAGCAGCGCCGCGAACGCGCCGTACGGGCCCTGCCAGAGCACCGCGACCATCAGCCCCCCGGCCGCGTGCACCAGCACCGGCAGCCCGCACACCGAGTGCGCCCCGCGCAGCAGCACCCACGGCCCGCGGCCCTCGCTGAGCATCAGCATGACACCCACCACCACCCCGTTGACCAGGCAGAACACCGCGACGGCGGCGAATCCGGGCAGCAGCGCGGCCGGGAAGCGGGAGCCGAGCAGCAGCTGCGGGCCGCGCAGCAGGTGGAAGGCGGCCGAGGAGGCGAAGGCGCACAGCGCGAGCTGGGAGCCATTGAACAGCTGGCGCGGGCGGCAGCCGCGCCCGTTCGGCCCGCCGAGCACCGCGGCCGGGGCGGCGACCAGGGCGGCGGCGGCCGGCGGGAGCATCAGCACCCCGGCGAACAGCACCGGGAAGAAGGCGTTCACCCCGGGCCGGGCGGGCACCCGCTCGGGCAGCGCCGGCCGGCGCAGCAGCCGGCGCACCAGCACCAGGCAGGGCGTGGGCAGGCCCTGGGCCAGGGACTCCCAGCAGCCGTGCAGGAAGGCCAGCAGCGCGACCTTGGGCCAGTCCACCGGCGCGCCGAGCCAGTGCGGCACCCCGGGGGCGGCCGCGGCGGGCAGCAGCGGCACCAGGCAGCACAGCGCCGCCGCCGGGACGGCCGCCAGGTAGCGCGCCGCCCCCCGCGGCAGGGCCGATCCTCCACAGTCGGTAGCGATCTCGACCTCCCCGCCGTACGGACCCCGTGCTGCCTCGACCCGCCGGACGGACCGACGGTGAGTGACCGTCAGGAGAATAGGCGGCCACCCGGGCATGGGGACGCATGATGCCGCAACGGCACAGGCGGCGCACCGCCGACTCACCCGAACGAGTGAGGGCGGCTCGCGGGCGGAAACGGAAGCGGCCCGGGAGCTCACGCTCCCGGGGCCGCTGTACTCCTTGCCCGAACCACCGACCCCCGCCCTCGGCGGCGGGCCGGTGACTACCGCACCCGGTCGTCGACCGACCGGTCGACCACCGCACGGACGTTCGGCCGACGGGCCGTCACTCCGCCTGGGCGCCGGCCTCGACCGGCGCACCGGGGTGCGCCGGCTCCTGTCCGGCCGCTCCGCCCGGCCTGGGCGCCGGCCGCGCCGACTCGGCGTGCACCTCGACGGGGGTCTCCACCGCGACCACCTGCTCACCCGAGCGCTGCCCGGCCCGGATCGAGTCGATCCTGGCCAGCACCTTGCTGCGCAGGTCCGTCGGCGTGTCGTCGCACCCGCAGGAACGCTTGATCAGCGCCTTGATCGCCTGCTCCAGCCCGTACTGCTTCAAGCAGGGTGAGCACTCCTCGAAGTGCACCCGCAACTTTACGCAGTCGCCCTCGGGCATCTCGTTGTCGAGGAATTCATAGAGGTGGTCGAGGACCTCGCCACACTCGGTTTCGTGCGGATCGCCGCAGCTCATGAGCCCGAGCCCTTCGCTTCCTGCCCTGCCCCGCTGCCGGCCGGGACGAGCCCGCGCTCACGGGCGTAATCCTCCAGCATGCCGCGCAGCTGACGACGGCCGCGGTGCAGCCGGGACATCACCGTACCGATGGGAGTACCCATGATGTCGGCGATCTCCTTGTACGCAAAGCCTTCTACGTCCGCGAGATAGACGGCGATCCGGAATTCCTCCGGGATGGCCTGGAGCGCGTCCTTCACATCGCTGTCGGGGAGGTGGTCGAGCGCCTGGGTCTCGGCCGAACGCAGACCGGTCGACATGTGCGACTCGGCCCGGGCCAGCTGCCAGTCCTCGATCTCCTCCGCCGCGGTGCGCTGGGGCTCCCGCTGCTTCTTGCGGTACGAGTTGATGAACGTGTTGGTGAGGATGCGGTACAGCCAGGCCTTGAGGTTCGTGCCCTCACGGAACTGGTGGAACGACGCGTACGCCTTGGCGAACGCCTCCTGGAGCAGGTCCTCCGCGTCGGCCGGGTTGCGCGTCATGCGCAGCGCCGCCGAGTACATCGGGTCCAGGTAGCCCAGGGCGTCGCGCTCGAAGCGCCCCCGCCGGGCCTCCTCGCTCTCCTGCGCCGACACCCGGTAGGTGTCCTCACCGATCGCCTCGGCCAGCTCCTCACCGGTGAGCGCCTCGCCCGCGGGCATGGCGTCGCCCGGGCCACGGCCCGGATCGGCCTCGTGCTCGGTCCCGACGACCGGACCCACCTCCTCGGCATGACGGGAACGGCCCACGGCGGGCCGCCCAGAAATGGAGGATATAGGGCTGACGGGCTTCTCGCCCGCGTCGAGCCACTCCGACCAGGAGGGGGCGAACGCCGCGGTGGCCTCGCGCTCCTCAGGCCGTTCCGGGCACGCGATCGAACCCATCTGCCCTGCCTCTCTCACCGGTGACTCATGCTGACGGACACGACAACCACCCCGGCCCCGCCCGCATTCCCGCCCCCCGGCACCATTCACTCGCACGAGTGATCGAACGGAACCGGTCCGCGCACGGCCCGCGGCCTCGCCACCGCCCCGCCTCACACCAGCCGCAGCACCCAGTCCCCCACCGACGAGCAGATCAGGTCCAGCACCTCGTCCCGCCCCACCGGCGCCCGCTTGGGCACCTCGAACCCGTGGCTGCCGTACGGCACCGCCACCAGCTCGTGCCCCGCCGGCAGCTCCGGGAACTCCCCCGGCCCGCCGAACGGATCCGCCTCACCCTGCACCACCAGCGTCGGCAGCCCGGACCCCAGCAACTCCTCGGCCCGGCTCCTCTCCGGCCTGCCCGGCGGGTGCAGCGGGAACGCCAGCGCCACCACCCCCACCGCCCCGCTCGCCGCCCCCGTCCGGCAGGCCACCCTCGCCCCGGCGCTGCGCCCGCCCACCACCAGCGGCAGCCCCGCCCCCGCCAGCCGCTCGGCCACCGGCCGCCAGCCCAGGTCCAGCGTCCTCGGCGCCGGGGCGAGCCGCTTGCCCGCCACCCGCCAGGGCTGCTCGACCAGCGCCACGGTGACCCCCCGGGCCGGCAGCGCCCCGGCCAGCGCCACCAGGTCCCCGGCCTCGATCCCGCCGCCCGCGCCGTGGCCGAGCGCCAGCACCGCCACGGGCTCCGCGGCCCGGTGCCAGGTGATCCGGGCCTCCCCGGCGTCGGTGGGGACCGGTTCGGTGGTGCTCATCTCGGCGACTCCAGAAGTGGTCAGAACAACGTGGTCTCGTACTCGGCCTCGGCCCACGGCTCCTTGAGCCCGGGACCGTTGTTGCGGATGCTGCCGACCGCCGGCGACACCGGGGTGGCCAGCAGCGCCCCCGGCGGCGGGGGCGTCAGCAGCCGGCGCACCCCGTCCGGGTCCGTCAGCCGCGGGTCCAGCCACTCGTCCCAGTCCGCCCGGTCCAGGAACAGCGGCATCCGCTCGTGGATCGGCGCCAGCGCCTCCTCGGCGTCCGTGGTGACGATCGTGAACGTCACCAGCCACGCCTCCGGATGCCCCGGCGGCACCGCCCGGTTGCGCCAGAACTCGTACAGCCCGGCCAGCGCCAGCGGGCTCCCGTCCACGCGGGAGACGAAGTACGGCTTCTTGCGGGCCTTCCCCCGCTCCCCCGGCACCGTCTGCCACTCGTAGTAGCCGTCCACCGGCAGGACGCACCGGCGCGCGGCGAAGGCCTGCCGGTACGAGGGCTTCTCGTGCACCGTGTCCGACCGCGCGTTGATCATCTTCACCGCCGTCTCGGCGGAGTTCGACCACTGCGGCACCAGCCCCCAACGCAGCACCCGCAACTGCCGCACCGGCCGCGGCTGCTCCCGGCCCAGCCGCTCCAACACCACGAAGGCGCTGTTCGTCGGCGCGACGTTCCAGTTCGGGTCCAGGGTCTCCTCGGGGTCCCACTGCTCGACGCCGAACAGCTCGACGATGTCCTCGGGCTTGCCGCTCGCTGCGAACCGACCGCACATGCGGGCCAGCTTGCCATGCCGCCCGTCCTCAGGACTTCCTCATCCCCCGGCCAGAACCACCCGCTCCCTCCCAACCGTCCCCGCATGGGAGGCTGCCCCGAACGGCCCAACGCGAAGGCCCAGTGCGGCGGACGGAGGCGGAGAGACACCGATGAACGCGAACGACCGGACCCTCGGCGACCTGTGGACCCAGGTGACCGGCACCCAGACCGCCCCGCCCGGCTGGCTCGTCCTGGCCACCGGCGCGGCCGCCCTGCTCACCGTCCTGGCCCGCCCGCTGTGGCACGTCGCCCGCAACGCCGTGACCATCGCCCACGAGGGCGGCCACGGCCTGGCCGCCGTCGCCACCCGCCGCAAACTGGCCGGCATCCGACTGCACTCGGACACCTCCGGACTCACCCTCTCCTACGGCCGCCCCACCGGCCCCGGCATGGTCCTCACCGCCGCCGCCGGCTACACCGCCCCCGCCCTGCTCGGCCTCGGCTGCGCCGCCCTGCTCGCCGCCGACCGGATCACCCTGCTGCTCTGGCTGGCGATCCTGCTGCTGCTCGCCCTGCTCCTGCGCATCCGCAACGCCTTCGGCTTCCTCAGCGTGCTCGTCGCCGGCGGCGCCTTCTTCCTGGTCTCCTGGTTCGGCAGCGCCGAGGTCCAGGCCGGCTTCGCCTACCTCGGCTGCTGGTTCCTGCTGTTCGGCGCCGTCCGCCCCGTGCTGGAACTCCAGCACCAGCGCCGGATCGGCTGGGCCCGCGACTCCGACGCCGACCAGCTCGCCCGGCTCACCCACGTCCCCGCCCTCGCCTGGGTCACCGTCTTCCTGCTCGTCGCCCTCGCCTGCCTCGCCCTCGGCACCGCCTGGCTGCTCCAGCCCCTCCAGTAGGCGCCCCGCCGTCTCCGGCAGGCGCCCCGCCGTCTCCGGCAGGCGCCCCGCCGTCCGACCGCCGCCAGGACTGTTCCGGCAAGGGTCCACAAGACGAGCCCTAGACTTGCCCCATGACCGAGACCCTGTGGCCCGCCCCCGTCGCGACCAGCCCCGTCGACGCCACCGTCACCATCCCCGGCTCCAAGTCGGTCACCAACCGGGCCCTGGTGCTGGCGGCACTCGCCGACGGACCGGGCTGGGTGCGCCGCCCGCTGCGCAGCCGCGACTCCCAGCTGATGGCCGACGGCCTGCGCGCCCTCGGGGTCACCATCGAGGAGAAGGTCAACAACGACTCCGGCGGCACCGGCGGCGGCGAGGCCTGGCGGGTCATCCCCGCCCCCGCCCTGCTCGGCCCCGCCTCGGTCGACGTCGGCAACGCCGGCACCGTCATGCGCTTCCTGCCCCCGCTCGCCGTCCTCGCCGACGGCCCGGTGCACTTCGACGGCGACCCGCGCTGCTACGAGCGCCCCCAGCACGGCGTGATCGACGCCCTGCGCGCGCTCGGCGCCCGGATCGACGACGGCGGCCGCGGCGCCTTCCCGCTCACCGTGCACGGCACCGGCTCGCTGGACGGCGGCCCGGTCGAACTGGACGCCTCCTCCTCGTCCCAGTTCGTCTCCGCCCTGCTGCTCTCCGGCGCCCGCTACAACCACGGCATCGAGGTCCGCCACGTCGGCGGCCCGGTCCCGTCGCTGCCGCACATCCGGATGACCGTGGAGATGCTGCGGCTGGCCGGCGCCCAGGTCGACGCCCCCGAGGACGGCGGCGAGAAGGACGTCTGGCGGGTCACCCCCGGCGCCCTGATCGGCCGCGACCTGGTGGTCGAGCCGGACCTCTCCAACGCCGCGCCGTTCTTCGCCGCCGCCCTGGTCACCGGCGGCCGGGTCACCGTGCGGGACTGGCCCGGGCACACCACCCAGCCCGGCGACCAGCTGCGCGAGATCTACACCCGGATGGGCGGCGCCTGCGAGTTCACCGACGAGGGCCTCCAGTTCACCGGCACCGGCCGGATCCACGGCATCGAGGCCGACCTGCACGACGTCGGCGAACTCACCCCGGTGATCGCCGCCGTCGCCGCGCTCGCCGACTCCGAGTCGCACCTGTACGGCATCGCCCACCTGCGCCTGCACGAGACCGACCGGCTCGCCGCGCTCGCCAAGGAGATCAACGACCTGGGCGGCGACGTCACCGAGACCGAGGACGGCCTGCGGATCCGCCCCCGCCCGCTGCGGGGCGGCATCTTCCACACCTACGAGGACCACCGCCTCGCCACCGCCGCCGCCGTGCTCGGCCTCGCCGTGCCCGGCGTGGAGGTCGAGAACGTCGCCACCACCGCCAAGACCCTCCCCGACTTCCCGGCGATGTGGGCCGAGCTGCTCGGCGAAGCGGCGGCGGGCGCCTGAGCGGAGACTGAGCACATGCGCCGCTACGGCAAGGACGCCGACGAGGACGACATCCGCAACCGCCCCGCCCGCCGGGGATCCCGGCCGCGGACCAGGATCCGGCCCAAACACGAGGACGCCGCCGGGGCGATGGTGCTGACCGTCGACCGCGGTCGGATCACCTGCCTGGTCGACCCGGGCACGAAGCAGGAGCGCCAGGTCGTCGCCATGAAGGCCCGCGAGCTGGGCCGCAAGGGCGTCGTCGTCGGCGACGTGGTCAACCTGGTCGGCGACCTCTCCGGGGACGCCGACACCCTCGCCCGGATCGTCCGGGTCGAGGAGCGCAGCTCGGTGCTGCGCCGCACCGCGGACGATGACGACCCGTACGAGCGGATCGTGGTCGCCAACGCCGAGCAGCTGGCCATCGTCACCGCGCTGGCCGACCCGGAGCCGCGCCCGCGACTGATCGACCGCTGCCTGGTGGCGGCCTACGACGCGGGCATGGAGCCGCTGCTGGTGCTCACCAAGTCCGACCTCGCCCCGGCCGCGACGCTGTTGGACTCCTACGCCCCGCTCGGCATCAAGTACGTGGTCACCCGCCGCGACGAGCTGGAGACCACCGGCGCCGAGGCCGTCCGCGAGCACCTGCGCGGGCTGTCCACGGTGTTCATCGGCCACTCCGGCGTCGGCAAGACCACCCTGGTCAACGCGCTCGTCCCGGACCGCCAGCGGCAGACCGGGCACGTCAACGCGGTCACCGGCCGCGGCCGGCACACCACCGTCTCCGCCCTGGCGCTGCGGCTGCCCCCGCCGGCCGGCGCCAAGCCGGGTTCGAAGAAGGCCCTGAACCCCGGCTGGGTGATCGACACCCCCGGCTTCCGCTCCTTCGGCCTCTCGCACATCGACCCGTCCCGGGTCATCCACGCCTTCCCCGACCTGGAGCCCGGCACCGTCGACTGCCCGCGCGCGTGCAGCCACGACGAGCCGGACTGCGCGCTGGACGCCTGGGTCGCGGACGGCCACGCGGAGGCCGCCCGGCTCTACTCGCTGCGCCGGCTGCTGGCCAGCAAGGAGGGCGAGGCCGACTGAGTCGGGCCCTGCTCCGCTCTTCCCCGGGGTTGGTGGCCCGTTCGAGGTGTCGGAGCGGCCCCTCCTGGCGATCATAGGAAAGTCGGGCCATCCGCGGTCCGACCGTCGATCGACAGGGAGGGCACCCGATGGCATGGGCCCTGGTGGTCCTGGCCGGCCTGCTGGAGACCGGCTTCGCGGTCAACCTCAAGCTCAGCGAGGGTTTCACCAAGCTCTGGCCCACCATCAGCTTCTGCGTGTTCGCCCTCGGCAGCTTCGGTCTGCTCACCCTCTCGCTGAAGACCCTGCCGGTGGGCCCCGCCTACGCGGTGTGGACGGGCATCGGCGCGGCCGGCACCGCGATCTACGGCATGCTCTTCCTCGGCGAGAGCAGCTCGGTGCTCAAGCTGGTCTCGATCTCGCTGGTGATCGCCGGCGTCATCGGCCTCCAGCTCAGCGGCACGGCACACTGAGACCGGGCACGGGCACCGCGGCGCACCGACCGGCTAGGGTTTCCGGCATGGCCGACTACCACGACGATCTCCGACTCGCCCATGTCCTCGCCGACTCGGCCGACTCGGTCACCCTGGAGCGCTTCCGCGCCCTCGATCTGAAGATCGAGACCAAGCCCGACCTCACCCCGGTGAGCGACGCCGACAAGGCCGCCGAGGAGCTGGTGCGCAGCGTGCTCCAGCGCGCCCGGCCGCGCGACGCCGTCCTCGGCGAGGAGTTCGGCCTGCAGGGCTCGGGCCCGCGCCGCTGGGTGATCGACCCGATCGACGGCACCAAGAACTACATCCGCGGCGTCCCGGTCTGGGCGACCCTGATCGCCCTGCTGGAGGACGGCCCGGACGGCGTCGAGCGCCCGGTGGTCGGCATCGTCTCGGCCCCGGCGCTGCAGCGCCGCTGGTGGGCGGCCAAGGGCCTGGGCGCGTTCGGCGGCCGTGGCCTGGCCAAGGCCTCCCGGCTGCACGTCTCCGGCGTCTCCCGGATCGAGGACGCGTCCTTCTCGTACTCCTCGCTCACCGGCTGGGAGGAGCGCGGCCGCCTGGACCCGTTCCTGGACCTCACCCGTGCCTGCTGGCGCACCCGCGCGTACGGCGACTTCTGGTCGTACATGATGGTCGCCGAGGGCGCCGTGGACATCGCCGCCGAGCCCGAGCTGTCGCTGTGGGACATGGCGGCCAACTGCATCATCGTCGAGGAGGCCGGCGGCCGTTTCACCGGCCTGGACGGCGTCCCCGGCCCCGGCGGCGCCGACGCCGTCGCCTCCAACGGGCTGCTGCACGAGGAGGCCCTGCGCCGGCTGAGCGTCTGAGCGGCCGGGGCTTCGGAGGCCCGGGCGTCCGAGTGCCCGAGCGCCCGAGCGTCCGAGGGACGGTCGCGGCCCCCTGACCGGTGGGAGCCGGTCAGGGGGCCGCCGTCGTGCCAGGCCCGGCGCCTACTGCTTGCGCAGCTCCCGGACCGCCGCGTCCAGCCGCTGCCCGAAGTCGGCGTCGGCCTTGCGGAAGTTGTCGACCGCGCGCTCCACGATGTCCTCGCGGTCGGCGGAGACCTTGGCGATGAAGCCCGACAGGTTGCCGATCAGGCGCTGCTTCTCCTCCTCGGAGAGCAGCCGGTACAGGTCGCCGGCCTGCACGAAGTCGTTGTCCTCGGCGTGCGAGGGCGCGGCGTGGGTGCCGGTGGAGCCGTCGACGGCGGTCGCGGCCCACAGCGGGCGGCCGGTCTCCACCGGGCCGCCGAAGCTGTTCGGCTCGTAGTTCTTCTGCCGGCCGTGGCGGCCGTCGTACAGGTAGCCGTCCCGGCTGTTGGTGCGGGCCTCGGTGGCGTGCGGGCGGTTCACCGGCAGGTGGTCGGCGTTGATGCCGACCCGGTAGCGGTGGGCGTCGGCGTACGCGAACAGGCGGCCCTGGAGCATCTTGTCCGGGGACGGGCCGATGCCGGGCACGAAGTGCGCCGGGGAGAAGATCGACTGCTCGACCTCGGCGAAGATGTTGTCGGGGTTGCGGTTGAGCTCCAGCTTGCCGATCTCGATCGGCGGGTAGTCGGCGTGCGGCCAGACCTTGGTGAGGTCGAAGGGGTTGAAGCGGTAGGTCGCCGCGTCGGCCGCCGGCATGATCTGGACCTGCACCGTCCAGCTGGGGAACTCGCCGCGCTCGATCGACTCGCGCAGGTCGCGCTGGTGGCTGTCCGGGTCCTGGCCGGCGAGGGTGTTGGCCTCGTCCTGGGTGAGGCTGCGGATGCCCTGGTCGGTCTTGAAGTGGTACTTGACCCAGAAGTGCTCGCCGGCCTCGTTCTGCCACTGGTAGGTGTGCGAGCCGTAGCCGTTCATGTGCCGGTACGAGGCGGGGATGCCGCGGTCACCGAAGAGCCAGGTCACCTGGTGGGTGGCCTCGGGCGACAGGCCCCAGAAGTCCCAGACGTTGTCCGCCTCCTGGGAGCCGGTGTACGGGTCCCGCTTCTGTGTGTGGATGAAGTCGGGGAACTTCAGGGCGTCCTTGATGAAGAAGACCGGGGTGTTGTTGCCGACGAGGTCGTAGTTGCCGTCCTCGGTGTAGAACTTCACCGCGAAGCCGCGCGGGTCGCGCACCGCGTCGGCCGCGCCGAGGTTGCCGGCCACGGTGGAGAAGCGCAGGAAGACCTCGGTCTGCTTGCCGACCTCGGACAGGAAGGCCGCCCGGGTCCAGGGCGTCACGTCGGCGGTCACGGTGAAGGTGCCGTACGCGCCGGCGCCGCGGGCGTGCACGACGCGCTCCGGGATCCGCTCGCGGTTGAAGTGCGCGAGCTTCTCGAACAGCTGCTGGTCCTGGATGAGCGCCGGGCCGCCGACGCCGGCCGTCTCGGTGTTCTGGTTGTCGGCGACGGGGGCACCCGCCTCCGTGGTCAGGGTCGGGCGCAGCTCGTCCTGGGTCGTCATGGGTGTGCCTCCGCAATGTCCGGTCGTGATGACACGATCCTAACTTGGACTTTGTCCAAGTCAACACTGGAACCAATCTCAGAGCTTGACCTACTCTGGATGACATGAACGACCTGCTGGAGAGACTGCGCGGAAGAGGCTGGCGACTGACCTCGCAACGCCGGGTCGTGGCCGAGGTCCTGGACGGCGAGCACGTCCACCTCACCGCGGACGAGGTACACGCCCGCGCGACGGCCCGGCTGCCGGAGATCAGCCGCGCCACCGTCTACAACACGCTCGGCGAACTCGTCGCCCTCGGCGAGGTCATGGAGGTCGCCACCGACGGCCGCGCCAAGCGCTACGACCCCAACGCGCACCGCGCCCACCAGCACCTGGTCTGCTCGGGCTGCGGCGCGATCCGCGACGTCCACCCCCAGGGCGACCCGCTCGCCGCCCTCCCCACCACCGAGCGCTTCGGCTTCGCCGTCACCGCCGCCGAGGTCACCTACCGCGGCCTGTGCCCCGACTGCCGGCCCTGACCGGACTCCCACCCCTGAGCGAACTGCCGGCGGCCCTGACCGGACTCCCGACCCTGAGCGAACCGCCGGTTCCGGCCGAACTCCCGCCACCGGACCGGGACTTGGCAGGGCCGGCCGCTACGCGCTCAACTCCGCGTCGAGCGCGCCCAGCAGCCGCCCGGCCCGCTCGGCCACCTCGGCCGGCCCGGAGTCGATCGCCCGCCGGCACCAGTTCTCCGCCTGCACCGGCTCCCCGCGCCGCAGCGCCAGCAGCGCCAGACGCAGCGCCGCCCGACCGTGCCCGGCGTCCGCGGCCCGGGTGTACCAGAGCATCGCCTCGGCCTCGCTGTCCTGCCGGGCCAGCAGCAGCCCCAGGTTGAACGCGGCACTGCGGCTGCCCGCCTCGGCGGCCCGCCGGTACCAGCTCTCGGCGATCTCCAGCGCCCCGCGCTCCGCCGCCCGCACGCCCATCCGCACCTGCGACCGGCGGTGCCCGGCGTCGGCCGCCAGCGCGTACCAGTGCTCGGCCTCGGCGTCCGCGTCCCCGCGCCGGTCCAGCAGCGAGGCCAGCCGGAACGCGCCCTCGGCCGAACCGCCCGCCGCCGCCTGCCGGTAGCGCTCCAGCGCCCCGGCCAGGTTGCCGCGCTGCTCCTGGACGACCGCGAGCTGCAACGCCGCCTCGCCGTGCCCCTCGGCCGCGGCCCGCGCGTACCACTCGTGGGCCTGCTGCTGCTCGCCGCGCCCGGCGTGCAGCACCCCGAGGTTGAACGCGCCGTCCACGCTGCCGGCCTCAGCCGCCTTGGAGAACCAGGGCTGGGCGCCGGACTCGTCGCCGCGCTGCAGCAGCACCACGGCCAGCGCGTTGCAGGCCTCCCGGTGCCCGGCGTACGCGGCCCGGCGGTACCACTGCTCGGCCTGCTGCTCGCGGCCGGTGCCGGCGCAGAGCAGGCCGAGGTTGAAGGCGCCGTTCTGGTCGCCGGCGTCCAGCGCGACGCGGTACCAGCGCTCGGCCTCAGCGGCCTCGCCGCGGCTCGCGTGCAGCGCGCCCAGCGCGTTGGCGGCGTTGCCGTCCCCGGCCTCGGCGGCCTCCTGCCACCACTCGGCGGCGGCCGCCAGGTCCCCGGAGTCGCGCAGCAGGAAGCCCAGCGCGCACGCCGCGCGCGACTCCCCGTTCTGCGCGGCCTGCCGGTACCAGCGGGCCGCCTCGTCCAGCAGCGACCGGTCGGTGCGGGCGCGTTCCTCCAGCAGCACGCCCAGGCGCAGCGCGGCGCGGGCGTGGCTGCGGGCGGCGGCGGTGCGGTACCAGGTCTCGGCGGTCTCCTTGTCCCCGGCGGCCTCGCGCATCCGGGCCAGCCGGTAGGAGGCCTCCCGGTGCCCGGCGTCGGCGGAGACCTTGAACCAGCGCTCGGCGCGCACGTCCCGCCGGTGCTCCATCAGGTCGCCCAGCGCGTACGCGCCCAGCGGGTGGCCGTGGTCGGCGGCGAAGTGCAGCCAGTACTCGGCGGCCTCCTCCTCGCCCTGGTCGCGCAGTTGCAGCCCGAGCGCGTGCGCGGCCGGCGCGCTGCCGGCCACGGCGGCGTGGCGCCACCACTGGCCGGCCTCGGCCCGGTGGCCCTGCTGGTGCAGCAGCACGCCGAGGTTGTTGGCGGCGGCGCGCACCCCGGCGGCCGCGGCGGCGCGCAGGTACGGCTCGGCGTCCTCCAGCTCCCCGCGGCGCAGCAGCAGGGTGCCGAGCCGGCAGGCGGCGTCCGGGTCGCCGCTGTCGGCGGCCTGCCGGTGGCGGGCCTCCAGGGCGGCGGACTCGCGGGCGGCCAGGGCGGTCTCGAAGCTGGTCGAGTCGAGGCCCGCCGGGTCGAGCGCGGCGCCGGTGGCCGACTCCCCGCCGGAGTCCTCCCCGTACGCGCCGACGGCGGCGGCGAACTGACGGGTCGACACGTGGACCAGGCTGTCCGGCCCGTAGCCCGGGGCCGGGGGGCGTTCGGACAGTCCGCTGGTGCGCTGGGCGGGCAGGGCTCCGGGGTGGTTGGCGGTGGCCTCGGCGCTCTCCGCCCAGGCGTCGGTGTCCGCCTCGGCGGCCGCCGAGGACCTGGCGCCTGACTTGCCGATCAGCCTCATGCCGACTCCCGCTCCCCCAGAGTGTCGCGGCATCGTGCCCCGGCGCGCGGCCGGGGGGACTCCCAGGAGAGGCGCCGGACCCGACGGCCGGTCAGCGGCCGTGCACCGTCCCCCATGTGTCCCATCGTCGCATCACCCAGTACCCGCGTACACCTGCCCCGGCCGAATTCCGGCGGGGCCGACCCGAAGCCGACGGAATTGCTTCGGCGCTTTGTCGATTTCCCGACACTTCAACCCCACAAACCCCGCTGCCGTCGTCCTTGGCGACGGTCGATAGTACCGGAGCGGTTCCTGCCGCTTCCGGGGCGAGAACGGCACGGAAAACACCAGAGGCCCGGAGGAAGGATCCTCCGGGCCTCTGGCCTTTGTAGCGGGGACAGGATTTGAACCTGCGACCTCTGGGTTATGAGCCCAGCGAGCTACCGAGCTGCTCCACCCCGCGTCGGTGATTGAACTCTAGCACGGACGCGGGGTGGAACGGAAAACGGTTGCCGCAGCTCAGCGGCCTACGGCTGCGGAGCGGGCGATCCGACGCCGGTGGCACCGGGGGTGGGAGCGCCACCCGGCGCCGGCGTGGTCGGCGGGGTCGGCGTGGTCCCGGTACCGGGCGTGGACGGCACGGGCGGGGTGGTCGCCGGGGGCGCCCCGCCGAACACCTTCTTCAGCGCGGCCTCCAGGGTGTCCTCGAACGCCACGTTGTCGTCCCCGTACACCGCCAGGACCTTCTGCATCGTCGGGTACTTGGCACCGCGTCCGCGCACGTACACCGGCTCGATGTTGAGCAGCCCGCCGCCGACCGGCAGGGTCAGCAGGTTGCCGTACTCCAGCTCGGAGTCACCGCCGCTCTTCAGCAGCGTGATCTGCGAGGCCACCTCCTGGCGGGAGTTGAACTTCGACTGCACCAGGCCGGGACCGGGGGCGCCGCTCTCGCCCGTCATCTTCAGGATGCGGATCTTCCCGTAGTCGTCCCCCGGGTCCGCGTTGACGGCCATGAACGCCGCCAGGTTGGGCCGCTGGTTGGGCACGAAGGTACTGGTCAGCGAGAAGCTCGCGGTGTTGGTGTCCGGCATCCGCACCGTCACGTAGTACGGCGGCTGGACCTGCTTGGTGTCGCTGGTCGGGTCCACCGGGGTCTGCCAGATGTCACTGCCGTTGAAGAACGAGTTGGCGTCGGTGACGTGGTACTGGCCGAGCAGGTCGCGCTGCACCTTGAACATGTCCTGCGGGTAGCGCAGGTGCGGCACCAGCGTCTGCGGGATGTCCGCCTTCGGCTCGACGGTGCCGGGGAAGGCCTTCATCCAGGTCTTCAGCACCGGGTCCTTGTCGTCCCACTGGTAGAGCTTCACCTCGCCGGTGTAGGCGTCCACCGTGGCCTTGACCGAGTTGCGGATGTAGTTGACCTGGTTGGCGGCGGTCAGCAGCTCACCGCGCTGGTTGGTCAGCGAGTCCTTGGTGGCGGTGCCCAGCGTCGTCTTCGAGGAGAACGGGAAGCCGTCCGAGGTGGTGTAGCCGTCCAGCACCCACAGGATCCGGCCGTCCTGCACCACCGGGTACGGGTCGGCGTCGATCGACAGCCACGGCGCGACCTTCTCCACCCGCTCCTTCGGCGTCCGGTTGTAGATCACCTTGGCGCCGTCGGTGATCGCCCCCGCGTAGAGGATCTGCGGCTCCGCGAAGCGCACCGCGTAGGCGGCACGGGTCAGCGGGTTGTCCAGCGAGACCCCGCTGTCGCCCTGGTACGTGGTCTCCGCGTTCTGGCCCGTCTTGGTGTCGGTGTAGTCGATCTCCTTGTTGGAGCCGCCGACGATCGAGTACGTGGTGGTCTTCTCGCCGTAGTAGATCCGCTGCTGGTAGTCGCCCAGCGTGCCGGTGGCCGGCAGACCCGACTCGGTGAACACCGGCTGGCCCTTGTCGTCGACCTGGTTGCCCTTGGCCACCACCGCACCGTAGCCGTGGGTGTACTTGAAGTGGTCGTTGATCCAGTTGCGCTGCACGCCGTTGAGGTCCAGCTCACGCAGGCCGATCACACTGTCCTGCTTGTCCTGCCCGCTGCCGTACCGGTCCACGTCCAGCGTGTTCGGGAAGGCGTAGTAGTTGCGCTGCTGCTCCAGCGACTGGAACGCCGGCGAGACGACGTTCGGGTCCAGCAGCCGGATGTCCGAGATGGTCCGGGCGTCCGGCTTGAGCGCGTCCGCGGTGGTCGTGCCCTGCGGCGAGTACGGAATGGTCTGCGCGTCCGCGATCCCGTACGCCTGACGCGTCGCGTCGATGTTCTTCTGGATGTACGGCGTCTCCTTGGCCTGCTCGTTCGGCTTGACCTGGAACTGCTGCACGATCGCCGGGTACAGCCCGCCGATCAGCACCGCCGACAGCACCATCAGCCCCAGGCCGATCAGGGCCGGGGCCCAGGTGCGGCGGATCGGCGTCAGGAAGAACAGCACCGCGCAGATGATCGCGACGAAGAACAGGATGGTCTTGGCCGGCAGGAACGCGTTGGCGTCGACGTACCGCAGGCCGGTCCACCCCGAGACGCCCTTGTACGAGCCGGTCTTCACCGCCAGCGCGTACCGGTCCAGCCAGTACGCGACCGCCTTCAGCAGCACGAACACGCCCAGCAGCACCGCCAGGTGCCCCTGCGCCCCCACACTCGCCCGGCGGCCCGGACCCTGCAGCCGCAGCCCGCCGTACAGGTAGTGCACCATCGCCGACGTCAGCAGCGAGACGATCACCGCACTGAACGCGAAGCCCAGCACGAACTCGTAGAACGGCAGGTCGAACGCGTAGAACGAGACGTCCATGCCGAACTGGGCGTCCTTCTCACCGAAGGAGGTCGCGTTCGTCCACATCAGCCAGGTCCGCCACTGCCCGGAGGCCGCGGCACCGGCCACCAGGCCGATCACCAGCGAGACGCCGATCAGCGCCCAGCGCTTGAACGGCGCCAGGCCGGACCGGTAGCGGTCCAGGCTCTGCTGCTCCACCGACATCGCCGACAGCGGCGGCCGCAACCGGTGCGCCAGCCAGATGTTGAAGCCGACGATCACCGCCATCAACAGGCCGAAGACCCCGAACAGCCCGACCTTCGTCCACAGCTGGGTGGTGAACACCGAGGAGAAGCGGACCGACCTGAACCACAGCCAGTCCGTCCAGAAGCCCGCGAACATGACGAACAACAGGAAGAGCACCGCGAGCACGCCCAGGGTCAGCAGGGCCACCCGCGCCCGCCGGGAGGGCGGGCCTACCCTTCGCCGGAAACCCGGCCCTGAGCGTTCGGGCATCTGGAAGACCACGGTGGCACCTCGGCTGTGTCGTCTGAATGGGGTCGGTCGTCAGAGAAACTTAACCAGGCTTTGGCCGAGTTCCCACCGTTAGCAGACGGTTACGACAGCCACCCGCCCGGCGGGCGCGCCCCGCCCGGCGTGTGAGGATTGAGGCATGTCCGACGCGTCTGATCTGAACAACTCCCCCGACGACGTCTCCAAGCTCCCGGCCGCCACCCCGCTGACCCGGGCCGCGCTGGAGATCGACGAGTACGCCGCCACCCTCGGCTGGGACCTCCCGGCCCGACTCTTCGCCCTGGTGGACAGCGCCGCCCTGCGCAAGGCCAACCCGAAGATCGCCAAGCAGCTCGGCCTCGCCGAGGGCGACGAGGCCGGCCTCACCCCCATCGAGCAGGACGAGCTGCCCGCCGGCATGGAACTCGACAAGTTCCTCGGCACCATCGCCTGGCCCGACTCCGTGGCCGGCTGCGCCCTGGTCGTCGAGCGCCTGATGCTGCCCCCGGGCGCCGAGCAGTCCCGCCCGCGGGGCGCCAGCGACGCCCAGCTCGCCGAGTGGGTGGCCAACCACCCCAACCGCGAGGAGGTGCGGATCACCGCCGCGGTGCTCCGCGACGGCAAGAAGGAGATCGCCCTGCGGCTGCGCTCCAAGGACGTCGCCCGCGAGGTGCTGACCGGCCCCGACCTGGTGCCCGGCCTGACCGACGCGCTGCTGGCGACCTTCGCCTGACGCCTTCCCGGCGGCGGCCTCCCGGGGCCGCCGGCGGCTACTTCGCCCGGCGGGGGCTACTTGGCGGTGCAGGACGGCAGCGCGGAGGTCTGTCCGGAGCGGACCTGCTCCAGCGACTTCAGCGCGCCGTCCAGCGTGTCCGCCTTGATCAGGGTCAGCCCGGACGGGACGTTCTTGCTCGCCTCGGCGCAGTTCGAGGACGGGGTGAAGAAGTACTGGGCCCCGGCGTCCCGGGCGGCGATCAACTTCATCGAGATGCCGCCGATCGGGCCGACCTTGCCGTCGTCGTCGATGGTGCCGGTGCCGGCCACGAACTTGCCGCCGGTGAGGTCGCCGCCCGGGGTGAGCTTGTCGATGATGCCGAGCGAGAACATCAGGCCCGCGCTCGGGCCGCCGACGTCCTGCAGGCCGATGTCGATCTGGAACGGGTAGGTGTGCCGGATCCCGGTGCCGATACCCACCACCGCGAGCTCCGCCCGCTCGGCCGGGGCCTGCGGGTCGAGGTCCTTGGCCCGTGCGGTCGGCACCGTGACGTCGGTCTTCCCGCCCGCGGCGGCGGCGCCGTTGCCGTCCTTGACCCGCGGCACGACGGTGAAGACCGCCGACTCGCCCGGCTTGTGCTTGGTGACGGCCGCGACCACCTGCTCGACCGAGCCGACCGGGGTGCCGTCCACGGCCACGATCTGGTCGCCCGCGTGCAGCCGCCCCTCGGCCGGGGCGCCCGCGGTGACCGACTTCACGATCAGCTCGCTGCCGACCGGGATGCCCAGCTGCTTGAGCGCCGCGGTCCGGGCGCTGTCCTCGGAGGAGGCGAACTCCTCGGCGTTCTGCTTCTTGGCCTCCGCGTCCGACTGCCCCTTGGGGTAGACGTTGTCGTGCGGCACCACCAGCACGTCGTCCCGCAGCCAGCCGACCACCGCGTTGACCAGGCTGGGCTCGTACTTGGCCCCGGTGACCTGCACCGTGGTCATGTTGAGGTTGCCCGTCGCCGGGTACGAGTCGTGCCCGCTGATGCTGATCACCGGCTTGCCGCCCTGGTTGCCGAGCGTGTTGTACGTCGGCCCCGGGCTCATCTCCGTGTACGGAACCTTCATCAGCACCGAGACGCAGAGCAGCGCTATGAGCAGCAGGGTGGCAGCGAGCATCGTCGCGGAGCGGCGTGGCATGCCTCGACAGTACGGGACGGGCGTGAACAGGCGCCCGCCGGGCTACCTGCCGGAGCCCTCCCGCGGGGCCGCGGTGCCCGCGGTGGTGCGCTCCATGGCGGCCATGAAGCGCTGGTGTTCGGCGAGTGAGGCCGGGTCCCCGGCGGCCCGCGGTTCCCGCTGGGCCCACAGTGCCCAGAGGCCGGCGGCGACGCCGGCGACACCCGGAATGATCAGCCAGGCGAGCGCACCCATACCAGTACTCCCAGCTCGTCGTGTCTATGAGCAGATTAACCACTCCGGCGGACAACGCGGCCGGCGCCGTCCGGGTTACGGGACGGCCGATCGGCTCACTTCCGGGGAGTATTCGGAGCGCCGTCACGAGCCCGTTGGAGTGACATCCCGGCGCGCCTCACCCGTCGGACGCGCGAGGTGTGCCGGTCGGTTCCGCGAGGTGTGCAGGCCGGTTCCGCGGGGTGCGCAGGCCGGTTCCGCGAGGTATGCCGGTCGGTTCCGTCGGCCCGGGAGCGGTCCTCAGCAGCCGCCCGCGCCGACCCACTCCTCCTCGCCGTCGGAGAAGACCTGGTGCTTCCAGATCGGCACCTCGTGCTTGAGGTCGTCGATCAGTCGGCGGGCTGCGGCGAAGGCCTCGCCGCGGTGGGCGCAGGAGACGGCGACGATCACGGCCTTGTCGGTGATCTCCAGCCGGCCCACCCGGTGGACCGCGGCGAGCGCCCGGACCGGGAAGTCCGCGGCCACCTTCTCGGCGATCCGGCGCATCTCCCGCTCGGCGGTGGGGTGGCAGCTGTACTCCAGTGCGGAGACCGACTTGCCGCCGTCGTGGTCCCGGACCGTCCCGACGAAGACGGTGGTGCCGCCCGCCGCGTCGTCACCGACCGCCTCGTACACCTCGTCCAGCGAGAGCGGGGTGTCGCGGATGGCGAGCAGGCGGATGGGGTCGTGGTTCTCGGACATGGCCCCATGATTCCCCATCCGGCACGGCACGGGGCAAGCCACCCTTCCGCATCACGAGGCGGGGATTTCGCATCGCGAGAAGCCCCCGCCGGGCGCCGCCCGCAGACCCGACCCGCCCCGTCGGGCACCGCCCGGCCGACCCGACCCGACCCGCCCCGTCGGCGCCGACCGGTCGGAACCGCCGCCCGCGGACCCGTCACCGGCCGGTCAGAACCGCCGCCGCCTGCGGGCCCGGCGCACCAGCGCCGCCGTACCGACCAGCGCCACCGTCGCCCCGGCCGCCCCCAGGCTGGTCGCCGCCTCCTTGCCGCCCAGTCGGCGCCCCGCCACCGCGTGCTTGCCGGACACCTGCTCCAGCAGTTCGGCCAGCACCTGCTCGTTGGTGTGCGCCGGGCGCCAGCCCGCCTCGTGCAGCCGACTGCCGGACACCACCCACGGGTACATCGTGTACGCCAGGTCCCCGGCCGGGGCCGGGGTCAGGCCCAGCCGGTGCAGCCGCGCCGCCGTACCGAGCGCCAGCGAGGCCGGCAGCTCCATCCGCCGGATCCCGGACAGCCGCTCCACGTCCTCCTGCTCCAGCCAGCCGTCACAGCCGACCGTCACCTCGCCCTCGACCAGGCCCAGCACCGCGTACTCCAGCGCCGCCGCCAGGTCGTCCACGTGGCAGAACTGCCAGCACGGCCGGGACCCGGCCACCACCAGCAGCCGGGGCGCCTCGAAGTGCCGGGTCAGCACGGTGTCCACGCCGGGGCCCACCACCACGGCCGGGCGCAGCACCGTCACCTGGAGGCCCGGGTGGGCGCGCGGCGCCCGGCGGGCCAGCCGCTCGATCTCCAGCAGGTCCCCGACCAGCGAGGCCTCCTCGGTCGCCCGCAGCTCGGAATCCTCCGCCAGCGGCACCTCGTTGTCGGCCAGCGCACCGTAGACCATCGCCGAGGTGCACAGCACCACCCGGTGCACGCCGGCGGCCGCGGCCGCGGTCAGCACCGTCTGCGCGCCGCGCACGTTGTAGGCGCTGCGGGCCCGGGCGTCGGACTCCATGCCGAAGTCCATCGCCAGGTGCACCACCACGTCGACCCCGGCCAGCCGCTCGGCCACCGCCGGGTCCCGCACGTCGAGCACCCGCCACTGCACGCCCGGCACGTCGCCCCGCCGGTCGTCCACCGCGAGGACCTTCCGCACGTGCGGAGAGGCCACCAGCCGGGCGGCGACCCGCTCGCCCAGCACCCCCGCGGCACCCGTGACCGCCACGGTCAACAGCCGACCGCCGTAGGCTGGAGGCGGCGACGCCGTGGTGTCCGACACGTCCTCTCCTCCGGTCAGCCCAGAGCGAACGTCCGAGGGCGGGGAACTCACCGGCCATCCTCCACGGTTAGCTTTATGTGCGTACGGACGTGTGTCACGTACGTCCATCCTGCCCGAGGCGAAGGCCCGGCGGTGCACCCGGCGCGGGCCTGCCGCGCGGGAGCCGCCCCCGAGTCCCCCACTCCGCCGCCGCCCCGGGCGCAGACTTTTCCGCCACACCCGCATGACGGCCGACCGGATCGAGGACCCCGTGAGCGACCTTCCCTTCGGATTCGGCGTTCCGCCCGAGGAGCCCGAGGACGGCAAGGCCAAGCCCGACGACGCGCAGAAGAAGAAGGACCAGGAGCAGTCCGGCAGCGGCCCGCAGCCGTTCGGCTTCGGTGGCGGCAACCCCTTCGGCGCGATGTTCGGCCTGCCCGGCACCCCGGGCGGCCCCGGCGGCGCCGGAGCCGACAACCCCTTCGCCGCGATGTTCGGCGGCATGAACCCGGGCGACCTCGGCGCCGCCTTCCAGCAGCTCGGCCAGATGCTCTCGTTCGAGGGCGGCCCGGTGAACTGGGACCTCGCCAAGAACATCGCCCGCCAGACCGTGGTCGCCGAGCCCGCCGAGGGCAAGAGCAAGGACCGCTCGGTCAGCGACGCCGAACGCTCCGCCGTCGCCGAGGCCATCCGCCTGGCCGACCTGTGGCTCGACGGCTCCACCGAGTTCCCCTCCGGCGCCGGCACCGCCGTCGCCTGGAGCCGCGCCGAGTGGATCGAGGCCACCCTCCCGGTCTGGAAGGACCTGGTGGACCCGGTCGCCGAGCGCGTCGGCAACGCCATGGGCGGCGTCCTGCCCGAGGAGATGCAGGCCATGGCCGGCCCCTTGATGGGCGTGATGCGCTCGATGGGCGGCGCCATGTTCGGCACCCAGATCGGCCAGGCGCTCGGCGCGCTCGCCGGCGAGGTGGTCGGCTCCGCCGACGTCGGCCTGCCGCTCGCCCCGGCCGGCAAGGCCGCGCTGCTGCCCCAGAACGTCGCCGAGTTCGGCGAGGGCCTGAACGTGCCCGCCGACGAGGTCCGGCTCTACCTCGCCCTGCGCGAGGCCGCCCACCAGCGGCTCTTCGCCCACGTGCCGTGGCTGCGCGCCCACCTGCTGGGCGCCGTCGAGGCCTACGCCCGCGGCATCAAGGTGGACACCTCCCGGATGGAGGAACTGGTCGGCCAGCTCGACCCGAGCAACCCGGAAGCGCTCCAGGAGGCCCTGGCCGGCGGCCTGCTCCAGCCCGAGGACACCCCCGAGCAGAAGGCCGCGCTCGCCCGCCTGGAGACCGCGCTCGCGCTCGTCGAGGGCTGGGTCGACGCCGTCGTGCACGCCGCCGCCGAACCGCACCTGCCGCAGTCCGGCGCGCTGCGCGAGACCGTCCGCCGCCGCCGCGCCGCCGGCGGGCCCGCCGAGCAGACCTTCGCCACCCTGGTCGGCCTGGAGCTGCGCCCGCGTCGGCTGCGCGACGCCTCCCGGCTCTGGGCGCTGCTCGCCGACGCCCGCGGCGTCGAGGGCCGCGACGCGCTCTGGGAGCACCCGGACATGCTGCCCACCGCCGCCGACCTGGACGACCCGGACGCCTTCGTGCACCGGGACTCCGCCGACGACCTGGAGGGCGGCATCGACTTCGACGCGCTCCACAGGCTGCTCGGCGAGGCCGCGGCCGGCAAGCCCGACCTCACCAAGAAGGACGAGCAGCCGAAGACCGACGAGGACGGCACCGACGGAAAGGGCGAGCCCACCGCATGACGGACACCGAGACGCCCGCCGCCACCCTGCACGCGGACGCCGTCCGCACGCTGACCGGGTGGCGGCCCGCCGACCAGGACCAGGAGCGGCTGCGGCTCGACTACCTGGAGCACCTCGCGGCGCGGCCCGACGGCCTGTACCGCTCCTGCCTGCCCGCGCACATCACCGCGAGCGCGGCCGTCGTCGACCCGGCCGCCGGGCGGGTGCTGCTCACGCTGCACCCCAAGGTGGGCATGTGGCTCCAGATGGGCGGGCACTGCGAGCCCGGCGACCGCGACCTCGCCTCGGCCGCGCTGCGCGAGGCCGTCGAGGAGTCCGGCATCCCCGACCTGGTGCTGCTGGAGAGCGACGGCGCCCCGGTACCGGCGAAGCTGGACCGGCACCTGGTGCGCTGCACCGGCAAGGACCGGCCGGAGAACACCCACCTGGACGTCCAGTACATCGCGCTGGCCCCGGCCGGCGCTCAGGCGCTGATCAGCGAGGAATCGCTGGACCTGCGCTGGTTCGACTACGACCGGCTGCCGGAGCTCACCGACCACTCGGTGCGCGACCTGGTCGCCCGGGCGCGCCAGCTGACCGGCTGAGGCGTGACACCCGAAGGGGGCGCGGAGCCTATTGGCCCGCGCCCCCTTCCGTCGCTCCTCCGGTCGGACCCGACCGGGCTCACGGCTCCTGCCGCCCCACCCCGTCCCGGCCTGGCCCGCGCCGCCCCCGCCTGGCCCGCGCCGCCCCGGCCTGGCCCGCGCTGGTCTGGCCTGGCCCGCGCCTGGCTCGCCCCGGTCTGGCCCGCGCCGCCCCCGCTCGCCCTCAGCCGCAGGAGGACGCCGCCGGATCCGGCCCGGTCGGGTTCGGGGCCGCGTGCCGAGCACCCGGGATGTGCGGCAGCCGGGCGGCGGAGACCACACCCTCCAGATAGCCGCGGGCCCGCTCGGTCCGCGGATAGGACTCCAACAGGGCCCAGAACGCCGGACCGTGGTCCGGCACCAGCAAGTGCGCCAGCTCGTGCAGCAGCACGTAGTCCAGCACGTACTCCGGCATGCCCTGGAGACGGTGCGAGAGGCGGATCGTCCCCTCACTCGGGGTGCAGGAACCCCAGCGGGAATTCTGGTTGGTGACCCAGCGGACCTGGCTGGGCCGGGCCCGATCGCCCAGGTAGGAGGCCGACAGCTCGCGGGCCCTGGCCATCAGGCCCTCGTCCCCGGGAATCCGCCGGGACTCCTGGGCGGCGAGCTTCTCCAGCATCTGCGCGACCCAGCGCTGCTCCTCGGCGTGCGACATCCGGGCCGGGATCAGCACGACGGTGCGGTCGCCCTCGCGGTAGGCGGAGACGGTACGGCTGCGGCGGGCGCTGCGGCGCACCTCGACCCGGCTCCGGTCCTGCGCCTCGGGGGCCGCGGCGCCGGCGGGCGGCGGCTGCGACGGGCCCGGCCTCGGCTGCTGCCGCTGGTCCGGGCGTCCACGCGTGTTCGGCCCCGCGACCTGCGACCCGGACGCTGCACGGGCACGCCGACGCGACGCCGGTGGATGGGAGTCCCGCTCGGCTGCCATGGCACACGACGTTACCCGGTACCCCTGACAGAAGTCCGCTGCCCTGGCCGGAATCTTTCATGGAGCGATCGCGAACGAAAAGTCGACGGCGGGTGTCCGGAAACCGACGCCGGGGCGGATGCCACGTTATCCACAGGGCGTGCGAACGGATGGCCCGATCATACGCGCGGACCTGTGGATAACCTTCCGCACGACATCCACGCGATGGGGCAAGCTGCGGTCAGCCGTCCGGAAACGATCGAAAGGGAGACCGTCGTGCGCCTCGCCCTCAAACCCGCGCTGTCCCGCAGCTGGCGGGACTCGGAGACCCTGCAGTTCGGCACCGTCACCCGGTTCGCCGGGGTGCTCGGCAACGCCGACAAGACCCTCTGCGACTTCCTCGCGCTGCTCGACGGGACGCGCGACCGACCGGAGCTCCTGAACGAGGGCGAACGCATCGGGCTCGGCCGCGAACCGGCCGACGCCCTGCTCGCCGACCTGGAGGAGACCGGCCTGCTCGACGACGCGGAGGCGGGCGACCGCGCACTGGCCCGTTTCCCCCAGCAGCAACGGGACCTGCTCGGGCCTGACCTCGCCTCGCTCTCCCTGGTCCACTCCGGCCCGGGCGCCGCACCGGCGGTCCTGGGCCGCCGGGCCGACGCACGGATCGAGGTGCGCGGCGCGGGCCGGGTCGGCGCCGCTGTGGCGGCGGTGCTCGCCGCGGGCGGCACCGGCACGGTCACCGTCGCGGACGGCGGCCGGGTCAAGCCCGGCGACTGCTCCCCCGCCGGGCTGCCGCCCGGGGACGTCGGACGGCTGCGCACGACGGCGGCCCGGGAGGCGGTGCAGCGCGCCGCGGGCCGGGCCCCGGTGCCGGTGCCCCGGCGGCGGCCCGGGGACCCGCCACCGGACTTCGTGGTCCTCGCGCCCCGGGACGGCAGCGCCGCCTTCGCGGGCGGGACGTACGAGGCCCGGCTGCTGCTGCGGGCCGGGGTGCCGCACCTCTACGTGGGCGTGGTCGAGGAGTTCGGCGTCATCGGGCCGCTGGTGATCCCCGGGATGTCGGCCTGCGGGCACTGCCTGGTGCTGCGGCGGGAGGACGAGGACGCGGCCTGGCCGCGGGTGCTGGCCCAGCTGGCCGACGAAGGCCCCGGCCGGGCCCGGACACCGGCCTGCGACACGGCACTGGCGACGGCGGTCGCCGGACTGGCGGCACTGCACATCCAGGTGTTCCTGGACGGCGGCCGACCGCCGAGCGTGGACGGCTGGTGCGAGGTGTCGGCCCGGGACGGCATGCCACGGCGCCTGCGGCTGCGCGGGCACCCGGACTGCGGTTGCCTGTGGCAGCCGCTGCCGCCGGGGTGAGGAACGGAGGAGAAGAAGAAGGAAGTCGAGTCTGACGGGAGCAGGCCCGGCGGCTGCACGGCTCGGCAGCCCCTGGCCTCCCCACGGCACCACGGGCACCCACCCGCCGTACGAGCCGACGGCCAGGTGAGCCCGCGGTACCGACGAACCCCCTCGCCGGGGTCGACGCCCCCAGGGGCGGGCACGAGGCCTCCCATGGCCCGCGCCCTGCCCGGGGCAGGGCGCGGGCAGGCAGCGGGCGGGGAGCCACCGCACGGGGCACAAGGCGGGCGGGTGGTGGGCGCAGGGCAGTGGGTGGTGGGTGGGTGGCGAGGGTGGGTGGGGTGGGGGGAGGGGGGAGGGGGGAGGGGGCCCCGGGGAAAGGCGACATCACACCCCTGCGCAGGAAGTCGGCCGAGCCGACTTCCTGCGCAGAACCACCACCCTCTCCCCCACCCCACCACCCCAAGCCGTCCAACTCCCCACAAAGGGAAGCCACTCCCCGCCCGCCCCGCGGAATTCCGCGGGGCGGGCGACAGGGAGCGGGCACAATGGCGTAGAGATGGTCGGCCGCCCGGAACCGGGCGGCCAGGGATTGGAGGCCCGGGGTGAGCGATCTTCCGCGCAAGGCAGTGACCCGCACGGCACGGCTCGCCGCCCTGCCGCTGGGGATAGCCGGTCGCGCCACGCTCGGCCTGGGCAAGCGGATCGGCGGCCGCTCCGCCGAGGTGGTCACCGCCGAGCTCCAACAGGCCACCGCCGACCAGCTGTTCAAGGTCCTCGGCGAACTCAAGGGCGGGGCGATGAAGTTCGGGCAGGTGCTGTCCGTCTTCGAGGCCGCGCTGCCCGAGGAGGTCGCCGGGCCGTACCGGGCGGCGCTCACCAAGCTCCAGGACGCCGCTCCCCCGATGCCCGCCGCCAAGGTGCACACCGCGCTCGCCCAGCGGCTC
This sequence comes from Kitasatospora sp. NPDC032121, assembly GCF_055580145.1. Taxonomy (NCBI): domain Bacteria; kingdom Bacillati; phylum Actinomycetota; class Actinomycetes; order Kitasatosporales; family Streptomycetaceae; genus Kitasatospora; species Kitasatospora sp. NPDC032121. The sequence continues at coordinate 280,023 of NZ_JBVILX010000004.1, forward strand.
GGCGAGGACTGGCGCGAGCTGTTCCGGGAGTTCGACGACCGCCCCGCGGCAGCCGCCTCTATCGGCCAGGTGCACAAGGCGGTCTGGCACGACGGCCGTACGGTCGCCGTCAAGGTGCAGTACCCGGGCGCGGGCGACGCGCTGCTCGCGGACCTCTCGCAGCTGAGCCGGGTGGCCTGGCTGCTGGGCCCGCTGATCCCCGGGCTGGACGTCAAGCCGCTGATCACCGAGCTGCGCGAGCGCGTCTCGGAGGAGCTCGACTACGAGCTGGAGGCGCAGGCCCAGCACCGGCACGCCGAGGAGTTCGCGGACGACCCGGACATCGTGGTGCCGGGCGTGGTGGCCCAGGCCGACCAGGTGCTGGTCACCGAGTGGATGGGCGGCACCCCGCTGGCCGAGGTGATCGCAGGCGGCACCCAGGAGGAGCGCGACCGCGCCGGGCAGCTACTGGCGCGGTTCCTGTTCGCGGGCCCGTCCCGGACCGGGCTGCTGCACGCGGACCCGCACCCGGGCAACTTCCGGCTGCTGAAGGACGACGGCCCGGTGTCGGGCTGGCGGCTGGGCGTGCTGGACTTCGGCACCGTGGACCGGCTGCCCGGCGGGCTGCCCGCGCCGATCGGGGCCTCGCTGCGGATGGCGCTGGCCGGGGACGCGGCGGGCGTGCTCCGGATGCTGCGCGAGGAGGGCTTCGTGAAGCCCTCGATCCGGCTGGACCCGGACGCGGTGCTCGACTACCTGCTGCCGATCATCGAGCCGGCCGCGGTGGAGAACTTCCACTTCACCCGGACCTGGATGCGCGCCCAGGCGGCCCGGATCGCCGACCCGCGCTCGCCCGCCTACAACCTGGGCAAGCAGCTGAACCTGCCCCCGGCGTACCTGCTGATCCACCGGGTGACGCTGAGCACCATCGGGGTGCTCTGCCAGCTGGGCGCCAAGGCTCCGTTCCGCGCGGAGATGCTGGAGTGGCTGCCCGAGTTCGCCCACCAGCGGTCGGCGGGCCCCGCGGGGGCCGGGAACTCCGCGACGCCCGGGAGCCACGAAAAGCCCGAGGGCTACGCCAAACCCGGGAGCCACGCCAAGCCCGGCAAGCTCACCGGCCCCGCGCGGCAGGCCCGTCCGGCCCGCGAGGACGCCGAGCGGGCCCGGGTCCGCAAGGACTGACCCGGCACCGCGACAACGGCCGCAGGCCGCTCCCCTACGACGGGGAGCGGCCTGCGGCACGACGGGGGTGGACCGGAGTCCGGGAGGGCCTGCGGCGGACGGGCCCTCGGACCGGGGCCCTACATCAGCGCGACGGCGAGCGCCTTGCGGGCGCGCATCGAAGCGCGCTCGGCCCGCTGCTTGAGCCTGTGGGCCCGGACGACCCGGCTGACGAGCCGTTGGTTCTCGGCCTCGTGCCGCCTGTCTTGCATATGGGCACGGGCCAGGGATTCGTGGAGGAGTTGCATCTCGAGGATCCTGTTCTGGGTCTGACGTTCGGTGGCCTGCTCGGCGCGGGCGGTGGGATCGACGGCGGCGGGGTTCATGTCGTGGTCCTGCTCGTGGTGCTTGCTCGGGAACGGGATGCGGGCTGCGGCGTCGGCCTTGGCGGCGGCGATCCGCACGGATCGGCGGAGGGCGCTGTCCAGCAGGGGCTGCTCTCCCCGGCGGACGACCCTGGCCTCGTGGGCGGGGTTCACGCCATGACCTCGGTCTTGCGCGGACGGCCACGGGGACGCTTGCGCGCCACCACGACGCCCTGGACGAACAGCTCGCCACCCCAGACGCCCCACGGCTCACGCCGCTCCAGGGCGCCGGCCAGGCAGGCGTCCTTCACCGGGCAGGTGCCGCAGAGGGACTTCGCGTACTCGACGTCGGCCGGCGTCTCGGCGAAGAAGACCTCGGGGTCGAAGGCGCGGCAGGGGATGGGGAGACCGAGGGACTCGGCCTGCTCGATCGAGCTGAGCTGCATGGAAGGAACCTCCGGGGGGTCGGCCTGGTCGGCCTTGGTGATCTGGCTTGTCTGCGGTACGGACGGGGTGGGCGGCGTGATGACCGTGGACACTGTTGGCGTCTTCCTCGTCTTTTCTCAGTGGTTCCGACCCAGGGGACTGGTGGTGCTGGGCCGGAGGCCCCGGAGGGCCTGGGTGGTCTTGCGTACCGGACAAAACAGAAGGGCCGCGGATCCCGGTGGTGACGGGTTCCGCGGCCCTGGAGGTGCCGACCTGAGGCTGGCTCAGGTTCGTTCTCTCCAGGGTTCAGGGCCGCGGAAGGCCCACATCCGGACGGCCTTGGCGCCCATGGGGGCGACCGTGGCCTGGTTAATCTGCTGCTCGTTCTGCTTCTGGGTGTTTCCGGCACCGATGACCTGCGCATAGCCGCCATGCATGGCGGCGGCTACTGCCGCCTTCGGTGCCTGGGTCGGTCGCTCGTCGCGCAGGGAGCACGACGTGCCGAACGACGCCCAGTCACGGGACAGACCGGTCTCGACAAAGGTCCCGTCGACGCTCCTGCTGCCCGTGAGGCACAGATCAGTGTGTCCGGGACCACTGACAGCGGAGACGGCGATGACACCGGTGGTGTCGAGACCCAGACCGGTTCCACCGAGCTCGGCGAACGCCCGCAGGCGGGCGGCACGCAGGGAGGCAGCGACAACGGTCTGGCCAGTCATTTTGGTGATCATGATGTTTCCCACTGTCTTCGCCTCCTCTCGGCGTCTCGCGGAGCCTGGTCTCCCTGGCTCCGAATGTTCGGATGTCTGTCTCGGTGAAGCTCGGTAAAGCGTTGTGAAGCTCTCGGGCGAGGGGCACCGGCACAGGTTTCACCCCGTGCGACCGCGTCCCCTTGACCGCTCCGGCAGGCTATTGCGCTCCCGGTACGCGGCGCAAACTATTTTTCACGCGAGTTCTTCGGCACGACACACGACGGGTTGCGAAGCCCTCGAAGCGGCCCCGTGGACCGCGCCCGCACCGGCTCAGGCCGGATCGGCCGGACCGCCGTCCTCGACGTCGTCCGGATCCTCCTCGGGCTCCTCCCCCGCACACAACGAGAGCACGGCCGCCCCGTACTTGTCCAGCTTCATGGCGCCGACCCCGGAGATGGCGGCCAGTTCCCCGCGGCCGGCGGGCACGTCCTCGGCGATCGCCATCAGCGTGGCGTCGGTGAACACCACGTAGGCCGGCGCGCCCTGCTTCTTCGCCTGCCGGGCCCGCCACTCGCGCAGCCGTTCGTAGAGCCCCTCGTCCATCGTGGACGGGCAGCTCTCGCAGCGGCGCAGCTTGCGCTCGACGGCGTCGGTGAGCACCTTGTCGCAGACCCGGCACTTGACCGGTCCGCGGACCCGCCGAGCGGCGGAGCGCTCGCCGGGCTCGACGCCCCCTCGCCCGCCGCGTGCGCCGGTGCGCGCGCCGGGGGCGGCGGAGCCGGGGCGCAGCCCGTCCAGGAAGCGGCTGGGCTTGCGGCCGGCCCGCCCGCCCGGGGAGCGCGAGAGCGCCCAGGAGAGGGTGAGGTGCTTGCGGGCGCGGGTGACGCCGACGTAGAGGAGGCGGCGTTCCTCCTCGACCTGTTCGTCGGTCTTGGCGTAGATGATCGGCAGGGTGCCCTCGGTGAGGCCGACCAGGAAGACGGCGTCCCATTCGAGGCCCTTGGCGGCGTGCAGCGAGGCGAGCGTGACGCCCTCGACGGCGGGAGCGTGCTGGGCGGCAGCGCGGGCGTCCAGTTCGGCGACGTAGGCGGCGAGGTCGGTGTCCTGGCCGGCCGCGGTGCGGGTGCGTTCGAACTCCTCGGCCAGTCGGACGAGGGCGGCCAGCGACTCCCAGCGGTCCCGGACGGCGCCGGAGCCGGCCGGCGGCTCGGCGGTGAAGCCCCGGGTGGCGAGGACCGCGCGGACCTGGCCGGCCAGGTCGGGGGCGCCGTCGGTGAGCGGGTCGGAGGCGGCGCGGGCGGCGCCGCGCAGCAGGACGCCGGCGTCCCGGACCTCGGGGCGTTCGAAGAAGCGTTCCGCGCCCTTGAGCTGGTAGGGGACGCCGAGGTCGGCGAGGGCCTGTTCGTAGACCTCGGACTGGCCGTTGGTGCGGAACAGCACGGCGATCTCGCTGGCGCGCACCCCGGTGGCGAGCAGGTCCTTGATCCGGCGGGCGGTGGTCTCGGCCTCGGTGGGTTCGTCCTCGTACTCGGTGTAGACGGGGTCGGGGCCGGCCTCGCGCTGGGAGACGAGTTCCAGGCGGTGCCGGGCGGCCTCGCCGCGGGCCTGGGCGAGCAGTCCGTTGGCGAGGTGGACGACCTGGGGGGTGGAGCGGTAGTCGCGGACGAGCTTGACCACCGTCGCCCCGGGGTGGCGGCTGCGGAAGTTGAGGAGGTAGTCGGGGGTGGCGCCGGTGAAGGAGTAGATGGTCTGGCTGGCGTCGCCGACGACGCAGAGGCTGGCGCCGCCGTCGGGGCCGGTCCACTGGTCGAGCAGGCGCTGCTGGAGCGGGGAGACGTCCTGGTACTCGTCGACGGTGAAGTGCCGGTACTGGGAGCGGACCTGGTCGGCGATGTCCGGGCGGTCCTCCAGGATGGCGGCGGTGAGCAGCAGGACGTCCTCGAAGTCGATGTTGCCGCGGCGGCTCTTGGTCTCCTCGTAGACGCGGTAGACCTGGGCGGTCTCGGCCGGGTCGCGGGGGGCGTCGCGGCCGGACTTGGCGACGGCGGAGGGGTAGTCCTCGGGGGCGATCTGGGTGACCTTGGCCCATTCGATCTCGGCGGTGAGGTCGCGCAGTTCGGTGCGCTGGACGCGCAGGCCGCAGCGGCCGGCGGCTTCGGCGACGAGTTGGACCTTGCGTTCCAGGAGTTGGGGGACGGGGCCGCCGACGGCGCGCGGCCAGAAGTACTGGAGCTGGCGCAGGGCGGCGGCGTGGAAGGTGCGGGCCTGGACGCCGTCGGCGCCGAGCTGGCGCAGGCGGCCGCGCATCTCGCCGGCGGCGCGGGCGGTGAAGGTGACGGCGAGGACCTGCTGGGGGTGGTAGACGCCGCTGCGCACGCCGTAGGCGATCCGGTGGGTGATGGCGCGGGTCTTGCCGGTGCCGGCGCCGGCCAGGACGCAGACGGGGCCGTGCAGGGCGGTGGCGACGGCGCGCTGCTCGGGGTCGAGCCCGGCGAGCACGGCGTCCGGGCCCGTGGCGGCGCCGGGGTCGGCCCAGGGGGAGCCGTGGGGGCCGTCGTAGGGGCTGCCGCTCAAGAGGTCTTCCTGCATGCGTTCCATCCTCTCAGCCCGGGGGGACATTGCGGACGGAGTTGTCCACAGGGCCGGTGTGATCGCAGGATGATCGCTCCGCGCGGCGGTCGACGGCGTGCCGGAATGCCCGCCGTCCGGTGGACGTTTTCTCCGGAGACCGTTCGCACCTCTCTTTCGAAGGAGCCCCCTCGATGTCCGGCACCGTGACGATGTACAGCACGACCTGGTGTGGGTACTGCAACCGACTCAAGAGCCAGCTGGACCGTGAAGGCATCGGCTACACCGAGATCAACATCGAGGAGGACCCGGCGTCGGCGTCCTTCGTCGAGTCGGTGAACAACGGCAACCAGACCGTTCCGACGGTGCTGGTGACGCCGGCCGGCGGCGGCGAGCGGGTCGTGATGACGAACCCGAGCCTGCTGCAGGTCAAGAAGGCCCTGGCGGCCTGAGCCCCGCGGCCCCGGACCGGTCGGCCCGGCCGTCCCCGGCCCCCGACCCCGCCGTGCCGGGGACGGGACCGCCGGGGCCGGCGGGGTCGACGGCACCGGCGGGTCGGCGGGGTCGGCGCGCGTCACTGCGCGTCGGCCCTGGCCGGGTCGACGGGCGTGGCGGGGGCGGGCAGGGTGGTGCGGGCGCCGAGGTCGCCGACGCCGTAGACGAGCCGGCTGCGGTCGGCCGAGTAGCGGGTCTCGATGACTCGTACGGGCCCGCGCCGGTCGTAGGTGACGCGGGTCTGCACCAGCAGCGGCACGCCGGGGCCGCCCTGGAACCACTGGGCCTCCTCGGGGCCCGGCATCCGCGCGACCAGGTGGTCCACGGCGCCGATCTCGGTGCGCCCGAGGACGGCGAGCACCGCTTCGTCGCCGCCCTCGACGGGGTCGGGTTCCATCAGCGGGGTGCCGGCGGCGAGGCCGGCCCGGTAGTGGCTCTCCTCGATGGAGTACGGCTCGCGGTCGAGCAGCCGCAGCTGGCGGCGGACCACGATGGCCTCGCCGGGGCGCAGTCCGAGGCGTTCGGCGATGTCCACCCGGGCCCGGACGATCATCATCTCGAAGTCGGTGCCGAGTTCCCGTCCGGCTTCGGCGGCTTCGCCGAGGTAGACGGCGGAGGGCGCGGCGAGGCAGTCGCGCGGTGCGGGGGTCGGGCTGGGCCCGTAGGCGCGGTGGTCCAGGACGGGGTGTTCGCGCAGGTAGGTGCCCTTGCCCTGGAGGCGGACCAGGCGGCCCTCGTTGACCAGGACGTCGACGGCGAGCCGGACGGTGTTGCGGGCGACGCCGTACTGGCGCTCCAGTTCGCTCTCGACCGGCAGGGCGGCGTCAGCGGTGAACTCGCCTTCGGCGATCCGGCGGCGCAGGTCGGCGGCGAGGCGCTGGTATTTGGGGGATTGGGCGGTGCCCCGGGGGATTGTCACCCTCGTGAATGTAGCGAGCGGGGCGAGCCGGTTTCAGCGGTTTCCGGCAATATCGTCCGAGCGGGTTGACAACGGGACCGCGCCACCCCCTCCCGGTAGCAGAACTGGCCCGTCCGAACACGAACAGCTGGTCGTGGTGAATGCGGGGCGGGATTGGAGAGAAAAACGGGGGCGCATGGAATTGCCCACGCGCCCCCCTTTCGTGCGGCCCTTTCGCGCCGGCGCCCTTTCCGTGGAACCGGCGGGACCGCCGACGCGTCCTACGGACCCCACGGGGCTACCAGCGCGCCGCCGACGGCAGCGGCTCCCCGTACCAGAGCTCGACCAGGTGCCGGGCGATCGAGATGCCCGACGGCGGCAGGATCTCCCCCGCCTCCATCCCGGCCCGCAGCTCCTCGCGGGAGAACCAGCGCGCCTCGGCCAGTTCCTCGCCGTCCACGGTGATCTCGGTGCCGCCGGGCAGCGCCTTGCCCTGGAAGCCGAGCATCAGGCTGGACGGGAACGGCCAGGGCTGGCTGGCGACGTAGCGCACCTCGCCGACCCGTACGCCCGCCTCCTCGCGCACCTCGCGGGCCACCGCCTGCTCGATCGACTCCCCCGGCTCGACGAAGCCGGCCAGCGTCGACCAGCGGCCCTCCGGCCACAGCGCCTGGCGGCCGAGCAGGCAGCGGTCCTGCTCGTCGGTGATCACCATGATCACCGCCGGGTCGGTGCGCGGGTAGTGCTCGGCCGCGCAGGAGGTGCAGCGCCGCACGTGCCCGGCGCCGGCCTTCTCGGTCGGGTGCCCGCAGCGCGAGCAGAAGCTGTGCAACCGGTGCCAGTGCTCCAGCGCCACGGCGTGCACCAGCAGCCCGGCGTCCCGGTCGGACAGCAGCCCGCCGACCTCGCGCAGCCCGGCCGGGCGGGCGTCGCCGTCCAGGCGCCCGGGCAGGCTCTCGCCGGCCAGCGCGAAGTACGAGACGCCGTCCTCGTCGGTGCCGAGGAAGTACCGGTCGCCGGTCTGCGGCGCCTCGAAGGAGGGCATCAGCACGAGTTCGGTGCCCTGCGCGGTGTCGACCACGAACGCCTCGCCGCCGGCGATCGGCAGGACGCGGGTGCTCGGGTGGCTCCAGGCGGCCGCCAGCCAGGGCTCGTCGAAACGGTGCTCGGCCGCCCGGTCCACCCCGGACCGGGCCAGTGCCAGGTACAGCGGGCGCTCGGTCTCAGGCACGGTGCTCACGTCTGTTCCATCCCCACGTGGTGAATCATCCGGATGAGTGATCTGGCTGCCTCGGTGCGCGCACCAGGGGCCGTCCCCCCGGTGCGCGCGGTGGTGCTCACGCCCTCGGCGCGCGCTGCGGGGGGCACGCCCCCGGTGCGCGCTGCGGGGGTCACGCCCCCGGCCGGAAGTTCTCGGCCAGGTCGCCCCAGAGGTACGCGGCGGTCTCCACGCCCTTGGCCAGCAGGTCCAGCTCGACCTTCTCGTTGACCGAGTGCCAGCCGTCCGAGGGCACCGAGATGCCGAGGAACAGCACCGGCGCGCCCAGCACGTCCTGGAGGTCGGCGGCGGGGCCGGAGCCGCCCTCGCGGGTGAAGAGGATCTTCTGCCCGAAGGCCCGTCCCATCGCGCGGACGGTGGACTGCAGCGCCGGGTGGTCCAGCGGGGTCAGGCAGGGCCGGGTCGCGCCGGGGAAGACCAGCTCGTGGCGGATGCCCTCGGGCACCTGCCCTGCCACCCAGGCCCGCACCGCCTCGCGGACCTTCTCCACCTCCTGTCCGGCGACCAGCCGGAAGGACAGCTTGAGGTGCGCCGAGGCGGGGACGATGGTCTTGCCACCGGGGCCGGTGTAGCCGCCCCAGATGCCGTTGACCTCGGCGGTCGGGCGGGCCCAGATCCGCTCCAGGGTGGAGTAGCCGGCCTCGCCGCGGGTGCCGTACGACTTGGCGACCTTCAGCCACTGCTCCTCGTCGAAGGGCAGCTCGGCGAACAGCTCGCGCTCGGTCTCGGTCAGCTCGACGACGCCGTCGTAGAAGCCCGGGATCGCGACCTTGCGGTCGGTGTCGTGCAGGGCGGCGGCCAGCTCCGCGGCGACCTGGGCCGGGTTGGGGACGGCGCCGCCGAAGGAGCCGGAGTGGATGTCGGTGTCCGGCCCGTACAGGTCGATCTGGGCGTCGGCCAGGCCGCGCATGCCGGTGCAGACGGTCGGCGTGGTCGCGGACCACATGCCGGTGTCCGAGATGACGACCACGTCGGCGGCCAGCCGCGCGGCCTCGCGCCGGACCAGGTCGGCGAAGTTCGGCGAGCCGGACTCCTCCTCGCCCTCGATCAGCAGCTTGAGGTTGACGGCCGGCGCGGTGCGGCCGGTGGCGGCAAGGTGGGCGCGCACACCCAGGGTGTGGAAGAACACCTGGCCCTTGTCGTCGGCGGCGCCGCGCGCGTACAGCCGGCCGTCGACCACGGTCGGGGTGAACGGCTCGGTCTCCCAGCCGTCCTCCTTGGCCGCGGGCTGGACGTCGTGGTGCCCGTAGACCAGAACGGTCGGCGCGGACGGGTCCCCGGAGGGCCACTCGGCGAACACCGCCGGCAGTCCGTCGGTCTCCCACACCTCGGTCACCGGGAAGCCGGTCTCGCCCAGCTTGGCGGCCAGCCACTCGGCCGAGCGCCGCACGTCGCCGGCCCGCCCCGGGTCGGCGGAGACCGAGGGGATGGCCAGCCACTCGGCGAGGTCGGCGAGGAAGGCGGCCTGGTGCTGATCGATGTAGGAGCGGACGACGCTGTCCGGGGTTCTCGTCATACCGACGACTGTAGTTCGCCCGTGCGGGTGCCCGCCCCGGCCGTCCGGCTGCCGGGCGCCGTCGGGGCTGTAACCTCCGTCACCCCCGACCTCCGTCGCCTCCGTCCTCCGTCACCCCCGACCGTCGCCCTCGAACCTCCGCCACCCCCGAACCGCCGTCACCCCCGCCGCGGCGGTGCCGTGGACGGGGGTGAAGGGAGCGGGCGCGGGCTCGCGCCCCGGGGGCTCAGCCGGAGCGGCGCAGCAGGGTGATCCGCGAGCGGGTCATCAGGGCCGCGAGCGCGGCGGCGATCACCGGCAGCAGCAGCACGGTGGCGGCGATGGTGGGCCACGGGAAGACCAGGGCCGCCTTGTTGGCGAGCTCCTCGGGGCTCATCCCCGGGTAGTTGCTCGCCGCGGCCTCGACCTTGCGCAGCGCCACGCCGGGCACCACGCCGCAGACCACGCCGAGCAGGGTGCCCATGGCGGCGATCACCCCGCACTGGAAGCCGGAGAGCGAGCGCCGGATGCGGGGCTCGGCGCCGACGGCGGCGAGGGTGGTCAGGTCGCGCTGGGAGTCGGCGGCGGCCAGTCCGGTGGCGATGCCGGCCGCGCCGAGGGCGACGACGGCCGCGAAGATGTTCAGCCCGAACTGGATCAGTCCGGCCGGGGACTCGTAGCCGCGTTCGATCTTGAGCACGTTGTGGTCGTTGAACTTGGCCAGCGCGCCTTCGGCCTTCTGCTGGGCGCCGTCCGTGGGCATGGCGGCGGGCAGCCAGACCGAGCCGCCCGGTCGGGTGCTGAGGCCGAGTCGGGTGACGACGTCCTGACCGACCACGACCTGGGCCGGGGCGGCCGGCGAGGAGGGGGCGAGGACGGCGTCCAGGGCGACCTCGGTGTGGGTGGGCCTGCTCGCGCGGCTCCCGTCGTTCGTGGTGGGGTTCGGACCGGTGATCCGGACGATCGTCTTGCCGTCCTTGACGAAGCGGGCGTCGAAGACGACGGCCTTGCCGCCCGCGAGGGCCTTGCCGGCGGCCGGGTCGGTGATCCCGTAGAGGTTGCGCAGCAGGGTGGCGTCACCGACCGTGACCGGGCCGTACGGGGTGCTCCCGTGCTGGTCGGACCGGCAGCGCTTGTCGTCGCGGAGGATCCGCTCGCGCTCGGCGTCGGCGAGGGTCTCCTCCGAGTCCATGAGCGGGCAGCGGTCCTCCTTGGGCAGCTCGACGCTGACGTAGCCGCAGTAGCTGCCGGAGCCGCAGTCGGCCTTGGCTTCGACGCGCTGGACGTCGGCGCGCGGGCCGAGGTCGGGGATGCTGCGTTCGACGGCCTCGCGCATCTGCGGCAGCAGCTTTTCGTCGGACAGCCAGCCGCTGCCGAGGATGACCGCTCCGGACGGGCCGGAGGCGACGTACTCGCGCCGGTACTGCTCCTCGAAGCTGGCCATGTAGACGCTGACGGCGACGGAGCCGGCGACGGCGGCCATCACGGCGGCGACGGCGGGCGCGGTGCGGCCGCGGTGGCGCACGGAGTCGCGCAGGGCGAGCCGGGGGCCGAGCGTGAGCCAGCGGCCGAGCCGGCCGAACAGGCCGACGAGGTAGGGCACGAGGGCGACCATGCCGAGTTCGGCGATGGCCGAGCCGCCGAGGACGGCGAAGCTGCGGTTGCCGATGCCGCCGGTGGCGCCGAACAGGGCGAGGGCCGAGCCGCCGGCGAGCATCAGCAGGCCGAAGACGGCGAGCTTGGGGCTCGGCGGCTTGAGGGTGTCGCGGCCGGTGAGCGCGGCGACGACGTCCTGCCGGGAGGCCTGGACGGCGGGCACGACGGCGGCCAGCAGGCCGGTGACGAGTCCGACGAGGAGGATGCCGAGCAGGTCGAGCGGCGGCAGGGCGAAGTGGGCGAAGCGCCGGCCGGAGCGCTCCTCGGCGGTGGTCTGCAGCAGGGCGACCAGGCCGATGCCGAGGCCGAGGCCGATCACGGCGCCGGTGATGCCGAGGACGATGCCGCCGCCGAGCACGACCGCGCGGACGTTGGCGCGTTCACCGCCGGCGGCGGCGAGCAGTCCGAGCTGGCGCCGGGAGCGCCGGGCGCCGACGGCGAAGGCGGGGCCCGCGAGGAGGACGATCTCCAGCAGGGCCATGCCGGCGACGGTGGCGAGGATGACGACGTCGGTCCGGTTGAAGTAGCTGGTGCCGCCGCCGTACTGCTTCTGCTGGACGAAGTACGGGACGTCGCCGCGGGCCGGCGGGTCGATCAGGACGGCGCGCGAGGTGACCTGGAAGCCGTACTCGTTGAGCTCCTTGACCTTCTGCCAGTCGACGGTGGCGCCGGCCGGGAGTTTGACCAGCCAGCGGGTGGGGTCTCCCTTGCCGGGGTCGTCGGGGTCCTCGGGGAGCTTGTGGAGCACGGTGCCGGGGCGGGCGGTGACTTCGGTGGCCCGCAGTTCGCCGGGGTACTCGTAGACGCCGGTGATGGTGAAGGGGCTGGACTCCAGGCCGCGGACGGCGGTCCTGTCCCCGATCTTGAGTCCGGAGCGCTTGAGGAAGTCCTGGGTGACGGCGACCTCGGTGTCGGCGGTGGGGGCGCGGCCGTCGAGCAGGTCGATCCGGCCCCGCCAGACCGGGTCGGCGAGGTCGGCCTCGCTGACCCGGGTGCTGAGCAGGCCCTCGCGGCTGCTCGCCGCGGTGTACGGGCCGCTGAGCTCGGGCACCAGGGTGGCGCCCGGGATCAACTGGCGGGCCAGTTCGGCGGGAGCGGTGTCGAGGGCGCGCCGCTGCGCGGGGGTGTACGTGGGGGCCGCGCCGCCCTTGGCGTCGTCCTTGGGGTCCTTGATCGTGAAGCCCTGCTCGGGGTCGGGGGCCTGCTGGATGGAGGAGCCTCGTTCGACCATGTGCACTTCGGCGGCAGCCTGGCCCATGACCCGCACGGCGTGTTCGACGGGTGTGGGTTCGGCGCTGCGGAAGACCACGTCGGCGCCGGTGACGCCGAGGACGGGCAGGGCGACCATGGCGATGACGAGGGCGCTGCGGCCCTTGGCGCGCAGGGCGTCGCGGCGGGCTATGCGCAGGGCCACCCGCCAGGCGCTGAGCTTCACTCGTCCACCTTCAGGCTGTTGCCGGCGGCGCTGACGAGCAGGCTGGCGGCGTCCTGGCTGGTGGACTCGTCGACCATCCGGCCGTCGCGCAGGAAGACGACGCGGTCGGCCCAGGCGGCGTGCCGGGCCTCGTGGGTGACCATCATCGCGGCGGCGCCGGCGTCGCAGCGGGCGCGCAGGACGGCGAGGACGGCTTCGCCGGTGGTGGAGTCGAGGGCGCCGGTGGGTTCGTCGGCGAGGACGAGGCGGCGGTCGCCGATCAGGGCGCGGGCGATGGCGACGCGCTGCTGCTGGCCGCCGGACATGTCGTCGGGGAAGCGGTCGGCGAGTTCGGGGATGCCGAGTTCCTCCAGGGCGGCGATGGCCTCGCGGCGGGCGGCGCGGGCGGACAGCCCGTCGAGTTCGCGCGGCAGCGAGATGTTCTCGGCGGCGGTGAGCGCCGGGATCAGGTTGTAGTCCTGGAAGACGTAGCCGACGGAGCGGCGGCGGACCTGGGCGAGCTTCTTGCGGTTGAGTTCGCCCAGAACGACGCCCTCGACGAGGACCCGGCCGTTGCTGGGGGTGTCCAGGCCGCCGGCCAGGGTGAGCAGGGTCGACTTGCCGGAGCCGGAGGGGCCCATGACGGCGACGAACTCGCCGGGGTGGACCTTGAGGTCGACGCCGCGCAGGGCCTGGACCTCGGCGGCGCCCTGGCCGTGGACGCGGGTGACGTTCTCCAGGTGGAGCACCGGCGTCTGCCGGGCCTCTTCGGTGTGGGACATGAATTCCCCCCTTGTGCTGGGTGTGCGCTCGGAGTCGGGTCCGAGCCTGGTGGTTCGGGTACCGCGGGGATCAGGTGCGCAGGCGGCGGCCGCGCCTGGCGGGCGCGGCACCGTCGGCGGCCGCCTCGGCGGTGCGGGTCTGCAGGAGTTCGGCCTGCTGGGCGAGCCGGGTCTCGCAGTGGTCGAGCCAGCGGATCTCCGCTTCGGTCTGGAAGATGAGCTGGTCGAGGACGAGCAGCCAGGCCAGGTCGTTGCTGGCGGAGGGCACCGCGCCGGGGCGCGTCTCGCCCGCGAGGGCGCGGCCCTTGAGCCGGGTGTAGTCCTGGAGCGCCTTGATGCTGTGTCGGCGCTGGCCCTGGACGACGGCGGAGACGTCCACCCCGGGGACGGTCACCGCCATGGCGAGCTTGATCGCCAGTTCGTCGCGCGGCGGGTTGGTCCTGGGCACCGGGGTGTCGAACCAGGTGCGCAGTTCCTCCCGGCCGGCGTCGGTGGCGGCGTAGAACTGGTGGCCCTCGTCGTCCTCCCCCGCGGGCTCGACCAGTCCGTCGCGTTCCAGCCGCGACAGCGTGGTGTAGACCTGTCCGACGTTGAGCGGCCAGGTGGCGCCGGTGCGCGCCTCGAACTCGGTGCGCAGCTGGTAGCCGTAGCGCGGGCCCTGGTCGAGCAGGGCGAGCAGACCGTGACGAATGGACATACCGAGTATGTATACCCGGTATGCCCCGACGCCTCAAGCCGGGCCCGACCGCCCCGGGGAGCGGGTACCGTCGTGCGGTGTGAGCCAGTTGCGCATCGCCACCTTCAATCTCCTGCACGGCCAGCCGCTCGCCCCGGACGGCGGCCCGCGGCCCTACCCGTCCGACGCCGGCGGGCCGTTGGCCGAGGCGGTGGCCGCGCTGGACGCCGACGTGCTGGCCCTCCAGGAGGTGGACCGGCACCAGGCGCGCTCCGGCGGCACCGACCAGGCGGCGGTGGCGGCCGCGGCGATGGGCGCCAAGGACTGGCGCTTCGCCGCCGCGCTGCACGGCCGCCCGGCGCCGGTGGCGGGCTGGGTCAGGGAGCCGTCCGAGCCGGGCGCCCTGCGGGTGTACGGGCCGGACGAGACGGGCGACGGCGCCCCGCCCTCCTACGGGACGGCGCTGCTGACGAGGCTTCCGGTGCGGCACTGGCGGGCCCGGCGGTTCGCCCCGGCGCCGTTCGGGCTGCCGCTGCGGGTGGCCGGGCGGCGCGGCCTGACCCCGGTGCCGGACGAGCCCCGGGCGGCGCTGGCGGCCGTCCTGGAGGGCGAGCGCGGGCCGTTCACCGTGGTGGCGGCGCACCTGTCGTTCGTCCCCGGCTGGAACATGGCACAACTGGCCGGCATCCGGCGCTGGATCGCCGACCTGCCCCGGCCGTACCTGGTGCTGGGCGACTTCAACCTGGTCGGCGCGGTGCCGCGCACGGTGCTCGGCGGGGCGACGGCGCTGGAGCGCACCGCGCCGCGGGCCCGGGTGCGGGAGCTGCGGGCGGCCCGGCGGGCCCGGCCCTCGCTGGCCGAGCCGCGCCGGCGCCGGGTGCGTGAGCCGCGGCCGCGCCTGCAGGGCTGGTACGACCTGGCGCGTACGCCGACCTACCCCTCGCACCGGCCGGCGGTGCAGTTCGACCACGTGCTGGCGATCGGGGTGCCGCGCGCGGCGGTCGGCCCGGTGGCGGCGCCGCGGGCGGCGGTGTCGGACCACCGCCCGCTGCTGGTCGAGGTGTCGCTGTAGGACGGGGCCGGCGCCCTACTGGGGCGTCAGGATTCCGCTCTGCTGGGGGAGTTGGACGGCGGTGGCGGCGGCCCTGGGCACCGCCGGCCCGAGCGCGGGCGGGGGGTCGAACTGGAGCAGCAGCATGGCCGCGTCGTCGCCGAGCTGGCGCCCGACGTGGCGCACCACGTCCTCGTGCAGGCGCCGCAGGACGTCGGCCGGGCGGCCGTCGGCGCAGCGCGGGAAGCGTTCGGCGAGCGGGTAGAAGACGCCCGCGCGGTCGCGGGCCTCGATCACCCCGTCGGTGAACAGCAGCACCCGGTCGTCGCCCTGGAGCGGCAGCCGGTGCACCGGTGGGCGGACGTCGGCCGGGTCGAGGACGCCCAGGGGCGGTACGGTCTCGGCGAGTTCGAGCGCGCTGACCTCGCCGCCGCGCAGCAGCAGCGGGGCGGGGTGGCCGCAGTTGACGATCTCCGCGGCGCCGTCGGGCCCGACGCCGATCAGCACCAGGGTGACGAACTCCTCCTCCACGCCCGGGTGGTCGTTCTCGTGCAGGGCGCGGTCGAGGCTGACGGCCAGCCAGCCGGCCACCCGGTCCAGGGCGGCCTCCTGGTGGGCGGCCTCGCGGAAGGCGCCGAGCACGGCGGCGGCCGTCTCCACCGCGCCGAGGCCCTTGCCGCGGACGTCACCGACCACGGCTCGCACCCCGTGCCGGGTGTTGACCACCTCATAGAGGTCGCCGCCGATCCGGGCGTGCGCGGCGGCGGCCTCGTAGTGGACGGCGGCCCGGACGGTGCCGACCCGCTCGGGGACGGGCCGCAGCAGCACCCGGCGGGCGATCGAGGCGACCAGCTGGGCGTCGGCGAGCGCCTGCTCCTGGCGCAGCCTCAGGGTGGCGCTGACCCAGCCGATCGCGGCGACGAGCAGGATCGCGAAGACGCTGGCGGCGTGCACGGACTCGCCGAGCGTGTCGCTGCGGAAGGCCATCAGGAAGGCCGCCGCCTCGGTGCCCAGACCGATGGCGAGCGGGTACCAGGTTCGGCGGCTGACCACGGCGGCCAGCGCGGGCACGGCGGTGAGGGCCGGTTCGACCGTCACCTCGGTGCCGCTGAGGTAGTCGAGGGCGACGATCAGCACCATGCCGATGAACGGCAGCGACAGCGCCGTCCTCGGCCAGGTGCCGGTCGCGCCCGGAGCGGGCCCCGGTGTCGGCCCGGTGAACCGCTCTCTGATCCATCCGGTCGCGCTCAACTTCGGTCTCTCCAGCAGAAGACGCCGATGCCCGGGGGCACCTGCGGTGATGACTGAGGGTCAGGGAATGCGGGCCTCGCTGGCGGCCGGAGCACGGGGGTTGACCGGTTACCGACCCCACAATAGGCGCGAAACGTGCACGACGCACAGGTTTCGGGCACTGGCGTGATGACTTGGATGCTCTGCGTGACTCAATAGTCACTGTTCCCGATCAGGAGCCGTTCCAACTCTTTTCGGCCGGGAAGTCCTGTCGGACGGACGATCCGGCCGCTGCGGACGTACAGGAACGAAGCCGTGACCTGCTCGGGATCGACGCCCGCGTGCTCGGCCCAGGCCAGCCGGTAGACCGCGAGCTGCAACGGGTCGGCGGTCTCCTCCCGGTGGGTCTTCCAGTCCACCACTTCGTAGCGTGACGCACCACCGGATTCCGACAACCCGTCATCTTCCCGGTAGACAGCGTCGATCCGGCCCCGCACCACCCGGCCCGCCAGCACCAGCTGGAACGGCGCCTCCACCCGGTGGGGCTTGCGCTGCGCGTACGGGGTGCGCAGGAACGCCTCCTTGAGCCGCTCCAGGTCCTGCTCGTCCTCGATGCCGTCGTCGTCGGCTCCGGGCAGCGCGCCTGGCTCGACCAGCAGCAGCGGCTCGATCCGGGACTGCACCCAGGCGTGGAAGCGGGTGCCGCGCCGGGCCGCCGGCTGCGGCGGGCGCGGCATCGGGCGGGCCAGCTCGCGGGCGAAACCGTCCGGGTCGGCGGCCAGGCGCAGCAGCTGGGTGGCGGACAGCGCGGCGGGCAGCGGCACGTCCCGGGCGGTGCGCCGGGAGCGCTCCAACTCGCCCAGCAGCGCGGTCAGATCGCGGTCCCAGGAGGCGACCTGGCGCTGGTCCTCGGGGGCCATCTCCTCCGGCCCGCCCTGCGCCCGGCCCGAGGGCCCGGAGGCGGACGGGCGAGTCACCGCCCCGGCCACGCGCGAGCGCACCACCTCGGCGACGCGGCGGCGGGCGTGCTGGGCGGCCGGGTCCAGCGGCAGCGGCCAGGGGTGTTCGACGGGGGCGGCGAGTGCCGGGTTCTCGGCGCCCTTCTCCGGCTGCTCGGCCCAGTGCTCGACCTCGCCGGCGCCGGGCCGCTCGCAGTGCTCGCGCAGCTGCTCCAGGAAGGCGGACGGGCCGCGGACGGTCTTCTGGCTCGGCCCCCACCAGTGCCCGGAGGCCAGCAGCAGCGACCTGGGCCGGGTGAACGCCACGTAGCCCAGGCGCAGTTCCTCGACGGCGGAGTGCTCGGCGAGCTCCTTGCGGAACGCCGTCATCGACTTCCCGTTCCAGCCGCCGCGCACGTCGGGCAGGGTTTCGGCGTCGCCGCGCAGGGCGTGCGGGAGCACCCGCTTGGTGCTCGTCCAGCGTTCGCGCGGGCTCGATGACGGGAATGCGCCCCGTACCAGGCCGGGGACGGCGACCACGTCCCACTCCAGGCCCTTGGACTTGTGGGCGGTGAGCACCTTCACGGTGTCCTCGCCGCCGGGCAGGCTGCTGTCCAGGCCGCGCTCGTACTCCTGGGCGGCGCGCAGGAAACCGAGGAAGGCGGCGAGGCCCGGGTCGCCGTCGAGGTCGGCGAAGGAGGCGGCGACGTCCAGGAAGGCGTGCAGGGTCTCCCGCCGCCGGGCGGCCAGGGCCTGCGGGGAGGCGGCGAGTTCGACCTCCAGTCCGGTGACGGACAGCACCCGGTGCAGCACGTCCATCAGCGGGTCGGCGAGCGAGCGGCGCAGGTCGCGCAGCTCGGCGGCGAGCCGGGCGAAGCGCACCCGTGCCTCGGCGGAGAACGGCAGCTCGTCGGTCTTCCCCTGCTCACCGGACGGGGCTTCGAGGAAGGTCTCCACCGCGTCGGCCAGCGAGACCACCTCGGTCGGGTCGGCCTCGGCGACGGCGGCGGCCAGCGCCTCGACGCCCTCGGGCCGGTCGGTGCGCACCAGGTCGGCGGCCCGGCGGCCGAGCAGCGCGAGGTCGCGCGGGCCGATCCGCCAGCGCGGGCCGATCAGCAGGCGCACCAGCGCGGCGTTGGCGGTCGGGTCCTGCAGCACCTCGCAGACCGCGACCAGGTCGGCCACCTCGGGCAGCTGCAGCAGCCCGCCGAGGCCGACCACCTCGACCGGCACCTCCCGGGCGACCAGCGCGGCGTGGATGTCCGGGAAGGCCGCGCCGCCGCGGCACAGCACGGCGATCCGGCCGGGCGCGGTGCCGGTGCGCACCAGGTGGGCGACCGAGTCGGCCAGCCAGTCGATCTCCTCGGCGTGGGTGGGCAGCAGCGCCGCGCGCACGAAGCCGTCCTGCTCGGCGCCGGGGGCGGGGCGCAGCGCCTCGACGCCCTCGTGCATCTCCCGCAGCGGGGCGGCGAGTTCGTTGGCGAAGGCGAGCAGCCGGCCGCCGCTGCGGCGGTTCTCGCTGAGCGCGTAGCGGTCGGCGGGGCGGCCGTCGGCCTTCGGGAAGTGCCGGGGGAACTCGTCGAGGTTGGCCACCGAGGCGCCGCGCCAGCCGTAGATCGCCTGGCAGGGGTCGCCGACGGCGGTCACCGGGTGGCCGCTGCCGCCGCCCGTGGGGGAGGTGGCGGGGCCGGCGCCGAACAGGCCGGCGAGCATCAGCCGCTGGGCGACGGAGGTGTCCTGGTACTCGTCCAGCAGCACCACCTTGAACTGGCCGCGCAGCAGCTCGCCGACCTCGGGGCGCTGCTGGGCGAGGCGGGCGGCGGCGGCGATCTGGTCGCCGAAGTCCATCAGCCCGGCGGAGCGCTTGCGGCGCCGGTAGTCCTCGACCAGGCGCAGCAGCTCCAGCCGGGCCCGGGCGGTGGCCGGGACGGCCCGCAGGTCGTCGTTGGTCAGTTTGACGGTGGCGAGGGTGTCCAGCAGACCCTCGTCGTACTCGCGCAGGGTCTGCGGTTCGACCAGGTGCTCGGCGAGTTCGCCGTCCAGTGCGGTGAGGTCGGCGACCAGGTTGGCGAAGGTGCCGGTGAGCGCGGGGAAGGGGCCGCGGGCGGTGCGCAGCACCTTGGCGGCGAGCTGGAAGCGGGTGGCGTCGGCGAGCAGCCGGACGTCCGGTTCGACGCCGATCCGCAGGCCGTGCTCCTTGAGCAGGCGGCCGGCGAAGGCGTGGTAGGTGGAGATCTCCGGGTCCCCGAGCGGCTCGGCGGCGTCCCGGTCGGCGACGCCTGCGCGCAGCAGCGAGGCGCGGACCCGTTCGGAGAGTTCGGCGGCGGCCTTGTTGGTGAAGGTGAGGCCGAGCACCTCCTCGGGCCGTACGGCGCCGGAGCCGACCAGCCAGACCACCCGGGCGGCCATCACCGTGGTCTTGCCGGAGCCGGCGCCGGCCACGATCACGGCCGGTTCGAGGGGGGCCGCGATGGCCGCCATCTGCTCCCGGTTGAACGGGATCCCCAGCAGCTCCTTGAGCTGGTCGGGATGGCTGAGCACGGCGGTCACCCCGCAACCGTAACCGGAGCGACGGACAAGCTTCGCCTCGCCGGTGCCCGGGTGCGCTGTCCGACCGGCGGTGTCGCCGCTGCCCGACCGGCGGTGTCGACGGTCCCCGACCGGCTACTCGACCAGCTGGGTGCCGTCGCGCTGGGCGGAGCAGCTGCGGCGGAAGGCGCAGCGGTCGCAGCCGCCGCCGGTCTGCGGGACGAAGCGCTCGGCGAGGACCTTCCCGGCGGCCTCGGCAAGCAGGTTCTCGATCCAGGGCTCGCCCTGGGGCGGCTCCTGGCGCTGCACCTTGGGGGTGTCCCGGGCGGCCTTGGCGGCGGGCTCGCGCAGGTGGACGAGTTCGGCGCCGCCGGTGTCGGGCGGGTGCGCGGTGAAGCCGGGCAGCTCGTTCAGGGCGCCGGCCCGGACGGCGAGCTGGTAGACGGCGAGCTGCTTGTGCTCGGGCAGCGACTTGTCGGTGGGTATCTGCTTGCCGGTCTTGAAGTCGACGACGTAGGCGCGTCCGGCCGCGTCCTTCTCGACCCGGTCCATCGAGCCGCGGATGCGCACCGCGACGCCGCCGACGTCGAGGGTGACGTCGAAGCCGTGCTCGGTGGCGACGAGGTCGCGGCCGCGTTCCAGGACGTGCCAGTTGAGGAAGCGCTCCAGGGCGGCGCGGGCCTCGGTCTTCTCCTGCTGGGACTTCCAGGGCGCGTCGAAGGCCAGGGCGTCCCAGACGGTGTCCAGCCGTTCCATGAGCACGGCGAGGTCGGCGGGGGTGCGGCCGGAGCCGACCTCGTCGGCGAGGGCGTGCACCACGTTGCCGAAGCCCTGGGCGGCCGAGCCCGCGCCGCGTGCCTTGACCTCCTTGTCCAGGAACCACTGCAGGGAGCAGCTCTCCAGCTGTTCCAGTCCGCTGCCGGACAGCCGGACGGGCGCGTCGGCGCTGCGCAGCGGTTCGGGCGCGGAGGTCGGGTCGTCCAGGCCCCACCAGCGTTCGGGGTGGGCGGCGGGCACCAGCGGCAGCCCTTCCTCGTCGGTGGCGGCGGCGAGGGTGGCGAGCCGTTCGGCGGCGGCGCGGCGCAGTTCGGGCGAGCGGGCGGGGTCGACGGTGACGGCGCGCAGTTCGGCGACGAGGGCGGCGACGGACAGCGGGCGGCGGGGGCGGTGGGTGACGTCCTCGACGGTGACCGGCGGGGTGCGGCGCACCACCCTGCCGGTCCTGGGGTCGATGTCCTCGCGGTAGAGCTCGCGCAGGAAGCGGGAGGGCTCGTCGCCGTCGTCGGCGGGGGCCTTGACAGCGGTGACGATCAGCCGTTCCCTGGCGCGGGTCGCGGCGACGTAGAAGAGGCGGCGCTCCTCGCCGAGCAGGGCGCCCGGGGAGAGCGGTTCGGCGAGGCCGTCGCGGCCGATCCGGTCGGCCTCCAGCAGGGAGCCGCGGCGGCGCAGGTCGGGCCAGAGGCCGTCCTGGACGCCGGCGACGACGACCAGGCGCCACTCCAGGCCCTTGGAGCGGTGGGCGGTCATCAGCCGTACGGCCTCGGGGCGCACGGCCCGGACGGTGAGGGTGTCGGCGGCGATGTCCTGGGCTTCGAGTTCGGCGAGCAGGTCCAGGGCGCTGCGGTGGCCGGTGACCTGTTCCTCGGCGCGGGCGGCGGTCTCGAACAGGGCGCACAGCGCGTCCAGGTCGCGGTCGGCGTTGCGGCCGGCCGCGCCGCCGCGCAGGGCGGCGCGTTCCAGGCGCTCGCGCCAGCGGCGGCTGCCGTCCCACAGTTCCCACAGGGCCTCCTCGGCGGTGCAGCCGCCGGCCAGCTGTTCGCGGACCTTGCGCAGCAGGGTGCCGAGGTCGCGGGCGCGGCGGGCGTGCGCGGGGTCGAGGGCGACGAGGCGCTCGGGTTCGGCGAGGGCCTCGCGGATCAGCTCGGCGGCCGGGCGCGGGGCGGCGGCGGGGCCGGGGCGGGCCTTGGCGTCGGCGCGCAGCGCGGCGCGTTCCTCCTCGCGCAGGGCGCGGCCGAGGCGGCGCAGGTCGGAGCCGTCGAGGCCGCCGAGCGGGCCGGTGAGCAGGGCGTGTGCCAGTTCGGTGGTGAGCGGGTCGGGGGCGTCGGGGTCGCCCTGCTTGTCCCGGGCGGCCTGCTCGGCGCAGACCCGCAGGGCGAGCAGCAGCTGGGCGACGGCGGGTTCCTCGCGCAGCGGCAGGTCGTCGCCGTCG
The DNA here is from genome assembly GCF_055580145.1 of Kitasatospora sp. NPDC032121. Classification (NCBI taxonomy): domain Bacteria; kingdom Bacillati; phylum Actinomycetota; class Actinomycetes; order Kitasatosporales; family Streptomycetaceae; genus Kitasatospora; species Kitasatospora sp. NPDC032121. The sequence continues at coordinate 301,866 of NZ_JBVILX010000004.1, forward strand.
ATCTCCAGCGGGACGCCGGCCGCGCCGAGTGCCCGCCGTACGCCGGGGATGGAGCGGGCGCCGGCCCGGACGAGCACGGCCATCTCGCCCCAGGGGACGCCGTCCTCCAGGTGGGCGCGGCGCAGCAGGTCGGCGATCGAGTCGAGTTCGGCGCCGGGGGTCGGGTAGGTGTAGACCTCGACCCGGCCGCCCTCGCGGGAGGGCAGCAGGGCGCGGTGCTGGGCGAGTTTGTCGGCGGGCAGCCGGCCCATCGGCATCCGGCGGGCGACTTCCCGGGAGGCGGCGAGCAGGACGGCGCCGGAGCGGCGGGAGACCCTGAGCACCTTGACCTCGGCGGGGCTGCCGTCGGCCTGCCGGAAGGTCTGCGGGAAGTCGAGGATGCCGTTGATGTCGGCGCCGCGGAAGGCGTAGATCGACTGGTCCGGGTCGCCGACGGCGACGAGGTCGCGTCCGCCGCCGGCCAGCCGGCGCAGCAGCCGGACCTGGGAGGGGTCGGTGTCCTGGTACTCGTCGACGAAGACGACGTCGTAGCGCCGCCGCAGTTCCTCGCCGACGTCGGGGCGTTCGGCGAGGAGGACGGCGCGGTGGACGAGTTCGGCGTAGTCGAGGACGCCGCGCAGGTCGAGGACGTCGAGGTAGTCGGCCAGGAAGTGCGCGGCGGCGGCCCAGTCGGGGCGCTGGACGCCCTGGGCGAAGCGTTCCAGTTCGGCTTCGCCGAGGCCGAGTTCGCGGCTGCGGGCGAGGACGGCGCGGACCTCGTCGGCGAAGCCGCGGGTGGTGAGGCAGGCCCGCAGGTCCAGCGGCCACCGGATGCGGGAGTTGCCGAGCCTGGCGTCCTCGGCGCCGCCGGCCAGCAGTTCGCGGACCATGACGTCCTGCTCGGGGCCGGAGAGCAGCCGCAGCGGCTCGGCGTAGTCCTGCGGGTCCTGGTGGGCGCGCAGCAGGGCGTAGCAGAAGGAGTGGAAGGTGGTGGCCTGCGGGGCGGCGGCCGAGCCGCCGAGGCGGCCGGTCATCCGGTCGCGCAGTTCCGTGGCGGCCTTGCGGCTGAAGGTGAGGACGAGGATCCGCTCGGGGTCGGTGCCGTTCTCGATCCGCCGGGCGACGGCTTCGACGAGTGTGGTGGTCTTGCCGGTGCCCGGCCCGGCCAGGACGAGCAGCGGCCCGCCGGCGTGCTCGACCACGGCGCGCTGGTAGGCGTCCAGCACGGGTGGGTCGGGCTGGACGAGGGGGCTGCGCACGAGCCGGTAGGGGGAGCTCACGTACTTGGTCCTGGGGTCGGGCGGTGGGGCACGGCGGGGGCGGGCCCGCGGTGGGTCCGCCCGCATCGAGCCTACGATCCTGCCCCGTCAATCCGATCCGTGCGGCGGTTTCAGCGACTTTCCCGGCCGTCCCAGCGGGCCCGTGCGAGGTCGACCCGGGGCGGGTCGGCGAGTTCGCGCAGTGGGGTGCCCTCGTCGCCGTAGTGGGCGAGGGCGCGTTGCTCGTGGCCGGGCAGCAGGCGGCCGTCCGCGCGGATGACCCGCCACCAGGGCACCGAGCCGCCGTACAGGGCCATCACCCGGCCGACCTGTCGGGGGCCGCCCTGGCCGAGGTATTCGGCGACGTCGCCGTAGGTCATCACCCTGCCGGGTGGAATCCGCTCGGTCAGATCGAGCACCAGTTCGACGAAGGGCGGCAGGGCATCCGGAAGGCCTTCGTGTGTTGCGTCCGTCACCTGCGGCATCCTTCCTTACGGGGGCGCACCCGCGGCCCCGCAAGGAAACATGCGCCGCGCCCGATCCGCCCCCTGTCCCGCACGGGACGCCGGGGCATGCCACCATCTTCCGGGGCGGTGAGTGGTGATACGAGGACAAGACCAGATGACCGGGACGGCTGACGTGGGCGTGGACAAGGACTCCGACGAGTCCACCGCCGCCGTGCCGTCGCCGCCCGGGAGCGGGGACGAGGGCCGGCCCGAACCGGGGCCGACGCCGGAAGTCTCCCTGATCAAGGACCGGACGATCAAGACCCCCGCACCAGCGAAGGCCCCCGAACAGCCCGGCCCGCCCCCGGTCGAGACCACCGCGGCCCCGGAGCCGGCGGCCGCGCGGGGCCCGCAGGCCCCCGCCGCCCCGCCCGAGGACCACGAGGCCCTGGACGACGCCCCGCACCTGGACGTCGACGAGCCGCTGCTCGCCGCCCGCGCGCACCGCCCGTCCGACCTGATCCGCTTCCTGGCCGGCGTCCTCGGGATCGTCGCCGTCTTCGTGCTGGCCGGCATCGCCACCTCGACCACCACCGGCATCGAGCAGGACATCGCCTCCAACGCGCCGCACTTCTCCGCGGTGTTCTCCACCATCACCGGCCTGCTCTCCAGCGTCGCGGTGCTCGCCGTGCCACTGGCCTTCGCCGTCGAGCGGCTGATCAAACGCGACGGCCTGCGGGTCGCCGACGGCGTGCTCGCCTCGGTGCTGGCGTACGGCGTCTCGCTCGGCATCGACTGGTGGGTGGCCGAGGGCGCCTCCGAGCACATCAGGGACGCGCTGACCCGGCTGCCGATGGACAGCAACGGCACCCTCACCGACCCGGTGCACGGCTACCTCGCCCCGGTGATCGCCTACATGACCGCCGTCGGCATGTCGAGCAGACCGCGCTGGCGGGTCGCCCTGTGGGTGGTGGTCGTCTTCAGCGGCGTCACCGAGCTGCTCGGCGGCTACACCACCCCGATGTCGCTGCTGCTCACCGTGCTGATCGGCTGGTCCGTCGCCTACGGCACGCTGTACGCGATCGGCTCCCCCAACATCCGGCCCACCGGCCAGCACCTGATGATCGGCCTGCGCAAGGTCGGCTTCACCCCGGCCGGCGCCGTGCGCGCCCCCGACGCCCCCGGCGGCACCCGCCGCTACCACGTCACCCAGCAGGCCGGGCCCCAGCTGGACGTCCACATCATCGACCGCGAGCAGCAGGCCTCCGGCTTCTTCTACCGGGCCTGGCGGCGGCTGCGGCTGCGCTCGGTCGCGGTGCGCCGCAGCCCCCAGTCGCTGCGCCAGGCGCTGGAGCAGGAGGCCCTGATCGCGTACGCGGCGGCCGCCTCGGGCGCCCGCGCGCCGCAGCTGGTCGCCACCTCCGAGCTCGGCCCGGACGCCGCGATCCTGGTGTACGAGAACGTCGAGGGCCGCACCCTGGACGAGCTGGCCGACGAGGAGGTCACCGACCGGGTGATGGCCTCGATCTGGCAGTCGGTGGCCGCCCTGCACGAGCGCCGGATCGCCCACCGCCGGCTCACCGGCGAGTCGCTGCTGGTGGTGGACGAGCGGTCCGGCTGCCTGGTCAACCTCTCCGGCGGCGACATCGCCGCCACCGACCTGACGCTGCGGATCGACGTCGCCCAGCTGCTCACCACCTTCGCGCTGCGGATCGGCCCGGAGCGGGCCGTCGCCACCGCCAACGCGGTGCTCGGCGCCGACCGGGTGGCGCAGGCGCTGCCGCTGCTCCAGCCGGTCGGGATGAGCCGCTCCACCCGGGTCGACCTCGCCAAGCTCACCAAGGAGCGCAAGACCGCCGCCCGGGCCAGGGCGCTGGAGCAGGTCGCGGCCGGCGAGCGCACCCAGCAGCAGGCGGAGGAGGACATCGCGGCGGCTGGCGAGGACCTGCTGAGCCGCATCCGCGGCCAGATCCTCCAGATCGCCCCCGAGGCCCCGATGGCCCCGGCCAAGCTGGAACGGCTGAAGCCGAAGACCCTGATCATGGTCATCGCGCTCACCTTCGCCGCCTACCTGGCGCTGACCACCATCAAGCCGGCCCAGCTGAAGCTCTCCCAGATGAACTGGGCCTGGGCCGCGGCCGCGCTGCTCGCCGCCGCCTTCAGCTACGTGGCCGCCTCGATGAGCCTGACCGGCTTCGTCCCCGAGCGGCTGCCGTTCCGGCGCACCGTCGCCGCCCAGCTGGCCGGCTCCTTCGTCAAGCTGGTCGCCCCCGCCGCGATCGGCGGCATCGCGCTCAACACCCGCTACCTGCAGAAGGCCGGCATCCGCTCCGGCCAGGCGGTCGCCTCGGTCGGCGCCTCCCAGCTGGCGGGTCTGGCCGGGCACCTGCTGCTGCTGTTCAGCTTCGGCCTGATCACCGGCAGCCAGACCAACGGGGACCTCTCCGCCTCCCGCGCGGTGATCATCGGCGTGTTGTCCGCCGCCGTGCTCGCCCTGGTGGTGGCCGCCGTCGCGCCGCTGCGCCGGTTCGTGCTGGGCCGGCTGCGCTCGCTGTTCTTCGGCGTGGTGCCGCGGATGCTCGACCTGATGCAGACGCCCAGCAAGCTGGTCACCGGCTTCGGCGGCATCCTGCTGCTGACCCTCTCCTTCACCGCCTGCCTGGACTTCTCGGTGCAGGCCTTCGGCGGGGACGTCAGCTTCTCGGCCGTCGCGGTGGTCTTCCTGACCGCCAACGCGGCCGGCTCGGCGATCCCCACCCCCGGCGGCATCGGCCCGGTCGAGGTCGCCCTGATCGGCGCCCTGACCGTCGCCGACGTCTCCCCCGCGGTCGCCACCCCGGCGGTCTTCCTCTACCGGGCGCTCACCTTCTGGCTGCCGGTGATCCCCGGCTGGATCGCCTACAACGTGCTCCAGCGCAAGAACGCGCTCTGAGCCGCCCCGGAACACGGGAAAGGGCCCGCCGTCCGGCGGGCCCTTCTCCGTTCCGCTCCTAGTAGACCGGCTTGTGCGGCTCGATCTGGTTCACCCAGCCGAGCACGCCGCCGCCCAGGTGCACGGCGTTGCCGAAGCCGGCGGCCTTCACCACGGCCAGCACCTCGGCCGAGCGCACGCCCGACTTGCAGTGCAGCACGATCTTCCTGTCCTGCGGCAGCTTCTCCAGCGCGTCGCCCATCAGGAACTCGTTCTTCGGGATCAGCACCGCGCCGGGGATGTTGACGATCTCGTACTCGCCGGGCTCGCGGACGTCGATGAGGAAGATGTCCTCCTTGTCGTCCTGCCACTGCTTGAGCTGCTGCGAGGTGATGGTCGAACCGGCGGCGGCGGCCTGCGCCTCCTCCGACACGACGCCGCAGAAGGCCTCGTAGTCGATCAGCTCGGTGACCGTCGGGTTCTCACCGCAGACGGCGCAGTTCGGGTCCTTGCGGACCTTCACCTGGCGGTAGTTCATCTCCAGGGCGTCGTAGATCATCAGCCGGCCGACCAGCGGCTCACCGATGCCGGCCAACAGCTTGATCGCCTCGTTGACCTGGATCGAGCCGATGGACGCGCACAGCACGCCCAGCACGCCGCCCTCGGCGCAGGAGGGGACCATGCCCGGCGGCGGGGCCTCCGGGTAGAGGCAGCGGTAGCACGGGCCGTGCTCGGCCCAGAACACGCTGGCCTGGCCGTCGAAGCGGTAGATCGAACCCCACACGTACGGCTTGCCGAGCAGCACCGCGGCGTCGTTCACCAGGTAGCGGGTGGCGAAGTTGTCGGTGCCGTCCACGATCAGGTCGTAGCCGGAGAAGATCTCCATGACGTTGGAGTTGTCGAGGCGCTCCTCGTGGAGCACCACGTTCACGTACGGGTTGATCTCCTTGACCGAGTCGCGGGCCGACTCCGCCTTGGAACGGCCGACGTCCGACTGGCCGTGGATCACCTGGCGCTGCAGGTTCGACTCGTCGACCACGTCGAACTCGACGATGCCCAGCGTGCCGACACCGGCGGCGGCCAGGTACAGCAGGGCCGGCGAGCCGAGACCGCCGGCGCCGACGCACAGCACCTTGGCGTTCTTCAGCCGCTTCTGCCCCGCCATGCCCACGTCCGGGATGATCAGGTGGCGGGAGTACCGGCGGACCTCGTCGACGGTGAGCTCGTCGGCCGGCTCGACCAGGGGTGGCAACGACACGGGGACTCCGATGGGTCGTGTTCGGGTGGCCAGGGCCAACCTCGGTGCGGGGTTGTCGCTCCGCCACGCGGGTGGCTGTCTAGGCCAACAGTGTCACGCCCCGACACTATTCCGAGACAGCCCGTCCGATGGGCGAGACGGGCCACGTCGGATCGTGGAACCCGCGGCGGGGCCCCGGAAGGCGCCCCGAGCCCGTGGTTGACGGGCTCGGAGCACTGCCCGGCGCGCTCACACCCGACAGGCCGTCTCCAGCCAGACGTCGCCCAGCGACTCCTCCAGCGGCACCTGCGTCCGCCATCCGAGACGGTCCCTGGCGGTGCGCACGTCCGCCTGCCGCCACGGCACCGGCTCGCCCGGCACCGGCCGCCCCTCCGGCCGGTGCCCCTCCGGCCGGTGCCCGGGCAGGTGGTGGCCCGGCAGGTGGTCGCCGCCCGCCCCGACGGCCTGCGCCGGCAGCAGGACCTGCCGGTTCTCCTCGACGATCTGCCCCTCGAAGCCCGAGGCCCGCACCAGCAGCTGGGCCGCGTCCCTGGCCCGGACGGCGTGCCCGCTGCCGATGTTGACCACCCCCGTGGCGGCCGACACCGCGGCCGCCTGGATGGCCCGCGCGACGTCCCGCACGTCCACGAAATCCCGGTATCCGGACAGGTCCGGCATCCGCACCTGGTGCTCGTCCCGCTCCAGCGCCCGCCGCAGGCCCTCGGCCAGCCGCCCGAACAGCGAGGCGGTCGGCGCCCCCGGGCCCACCACGTCGAACACCCGCAGCACCGCCGCGTCCAGCCCGGACGCCAGCACCAGCTCCGTCCCGGCCAGCTTGGACACCCCGTACGGGCCGACCGGCCGCGGCTCGGCCTGCTCGGACACCGGCACCCCGCCGGGCACCGGCCCGTACTCGGCGGCCGAGCCGACGTGCACCAGCCGGGCCGGCTCCCGGCTGCGCCGGATGGCCTCGCAGACGGTCGCGACGGCCAGCGTGTTCGACCGGATCAGGGTGCGCGAGCTGCCGTAGGTGGCGCCCGCGCAGTTGATCACCACCTGCGGCGCGACCGCGTCCAGGAACCGGGCCAGCGCGCCCGGGCTCCCGGTGGTCAGGTCGAAGCGGATGTCGGCCGAGTCGCGCCGGCCGAGCACCGTCACCTGCAACTCCTGGTCCATCAGCAGACGATCGGTGACCCGGCGGCCGATGAAGCCGTCGGCGCCCAGCAGCAGCACCCTCATCGGGGGTGTCCTTCCACGAAGCCAGCTCGGGACGACCTGGCGGACTGAGTTCAACGAACGGGACGAAACCGGGGATCACGCGGTGGATCCCGGAGTGGATCGAAGGAACGGGCGGACGGCCCTCGGCGGCCGTGCCCGGCGGAGACGCTCGCGGACGGCGCTCAGCGGACGGCGCTCAGCGGTGCGAGCCGGCCCGGCCGAGCACCGCCCCGGCGTACGCCAGCAGCGCCACCGCGACGGTGCCGCCGCCGAGCAGCCACGCCTCCGGGGCCGAGCGCCCCAGGGCGAGCGGCCCGAGCACCGCGGCGGCCCCGGCCGACGCCCCCGCCGCGGCGGCCGTCGCCCGGCCGCACCGCGCCAGCAGCACCGGCAGCACCAGCAGCAGGCCCAGCACGCCCTGCGCCGCCCACTGGGCGGAGCCGGCCCGCTCGACCGCCAGGTGCAGCAGCCCGCCGCCGTGGCCCGGTCCGGGGCGCGGCGCGACGACGGCCAGCACGGCCAGCGCGGCGAAGCTCAGCAGCCCGAGCACCGCCAGGTGCAGGGCCAGCGCGACCGGGAGCACCGGCCGCATCCGGGCCCGGAACCCGGCCAGGGTGCCCGCCGCGCCCAGGTGGCCGCGGCCGACCTGCCGGTACCAGCGGGCCGTCCGCTCGGCCGCCCCCACCGACACCGCCGCCGCCACCGCCAGCGCGACGGCCGACGGGCGGTCCCCGCCCGGCGCGGCCGGCGGGAGCAGCAGCAGCAGCGCGGCCAGGCCCAGCCCGTGGCCCAGCGCCGCCGGACGGAGCCGGGCTCCGGGGCGACCGGGCCCGGCGCCCGGCGGGGCCGGCTCGGCCGGGGGCGGCGCGGTCAGCGCGGGCAGCAGCACCAGCGGGACGGCGGCGCACAGCAGCACCGGCCAGCGCGGGCCGAGCGCGGCCGCCCCCGCGCAGGACGGCGCGGCCAGCGCGGCCGCGGTCAGCGCGGCCCTGGCGGCGGCCCCGCCCGTCCGCGGCGGCTCCACCGGCCCGGGCACCGGCGGGCGGCGGGGCACCCGGGCGTACAGCTCCTCGGCCAGCGAGAACAGGTCGGCGTGCCGGCAGCGGGCGGCGGCGTCCCGGCCGAGCCCGGCCTCCTCCAGCCCGGCGGCGATCTCCAGCGGGTCGACGGCGCGCTCGCACAGCTCGCGGTGCTCCGCCATCACCTCGCGCACCGGGTCCGCGCTGCCGCCGAGCAGGGTGGCGCCGGACATCAGACGGCCTCGGCGAGTTCGGCCGACCGCCGCCCGGCCGGCTCCCCCGGGCCGCCGGGGTCCGCGCTCCCGCCCGGCGCGGGGGCCCGCCCGGCGCCGCGCGGGCCGTCGGCCAGCCAGTACTCGGCGGGGCGGGCGAAGGGGCGCGGCACCGGCCCGTCCTCGCCGCCGCCCCCGCCGTCGGGGAAGGCCGGGTACTGCGAGACCAGCTCCAGGTAGATCTCCCGGAAGGCGCCGATCACCGGCTCCACGGCGAAGCGTTCCTGCGCCCGCAGCCGCCCGGCCAGCCCGAGCCGGCCGCGCCGCTCCTCGTCGCGCAGCAGCGCCAGACAGGCACCGGCCAGGGCGCGCGGATCGCGGGCGGGCACCAGCAGCCCGGTCGGCCCGACCACCTCACGGGCCACCCCGACGTCCGTGGAGACCACCGCCCGGCCGCTGAGCATCGCGTCCGCCAGCAGCCGGGGGCTGCGCTGGGACCGTCCCGAGAAGACCGCCACCGTGCCCGACTCCCAGGCCTCGGCGAGCGAGCCGGGCCGGCCGGCGAAGTCCACCGCCGGGGCCGCCCCCAGCCGCTCGGCCAGCGTCGCGCAGTGCGCCCGGCGGCCGGGCGCCGTCTCCTCGCCGTACACCACCAGCCGGGCGCCGGGCAGCTCGGCGCGGACCCGGGCGAAGGCGTGCAGCGCGAGCTCCGGGTCCCGGCCCGGCTCCAGCGCGCCGGCCCACACCAGGGTCGGCGCCGCGGGCTCGGGCCCGGCGGCCGGGCGGTCCACCGCCGGCGTGCCCTCGTACACCACCCGGGTACGGGCCGGGTCGGCGCCGCAGCGGCGCTGCCACTGCTGGTCGTGGGCACTGCCGGGGGTGAGTATCGCGGCCTGCCGGTACGTCTCCTCGGTGAGCGCCCGGAAGAAGGACAGCAGCAGCGCGCGCACCGGCCACCGGTACGGCGCCTCGCGGTGGCGGAGGTACTGCTCGCGCAGGTGCGAGCCGTGCTCGGTGAGCACGAACGGCACCCCGTGCAGGTGCCGGGCCACCAGGGCGGGCAGCGCGGCCGGACCGCCGCCGACCACGTGGCACAGGTCGGCCGCGCCGAGGCCGCCGGGGCCGGTGCCGTACCAGGGCGCGGACAGCGGGCGCAGGCACTGCTCCAGCAGGTCCGCGGCGACCAGCACGTCGCACACCGGCGGCCGCCCGGCCGAGGTGTCCGCGCCGGGCAGCCGCCAGGTCCGTTCCAGCAGCCGGCGGGCGTGCGCGGAGGCCAGGAAGGCGGGCAGCGCGCCGTCCTCCCGGGCGAGCGCCGCCAGCCGGTACAGCCCGGGCCCGAAGCCGGCCCGCTCGGCGGGCAGCACCAGGGCCCGCACCAGTTGTTCGTACGCCCCGGCGTACCGGCGTCTGCGCGGCGCGGACGGGCGGCGCGGGCGCCCCGCCGCCCGTCCGCCCGGCCGGCTCCCCCACGGCGACAGCTCGTACGTGCCGCGCCACACGGGCGACGGCCGCTCAGCGGCGTCCTGGGCCTGCGGACCGGCGAGCAGGTAGCGCTCGAACCCGTGCTCCGGCAGGCCCTCGGCGAGCCGGTCGCACCAGTCCCCGGTACCACGCCGGGAATGCGGACGGGCACCCTCGGTGAGCAGGGCAACGCGCACGGGAGACCTCCGGGGCAGAGCGGATTCGCTGGGCGGGATCACGGACGGATCGACGGATTTCCGGGTGGCCCGGGCAGTGGGCCCGGGGCCCCCGCAGGGTGGCGGGGACGGGTCGGGCCGGGGAGTCCGGTCGGCCCCGGCCGGCGCCGCGGTGCCTCCGTGCGGCCCGCCGGCGGTCCGGTCGCGGACGCGCCGCGTTCCGTTCCCCCGGGTGCCCGCTCGCTCCGGCGGGTCGGGCCCGACCCGCCGGGACCCCTCGGCCGCGGCCGCCCTCCGGTTCCTCCGGCGGCCGCGGGCCCCCACACCTGTTCGGTCCGACAGCAGAAAGGTAGGACCGGCCCAGGCCGATCCATCGGTCACCTGCCTGCCTGCCACCTGATCGAGTGAACTGACGTGACCTCGACCGGAGCCGGGGCGTTACCGGGCGGTATGCGCGGCCGCCCGCGTGGCGCCCGCCCGGGCGCGCGGTCGGACCGCCGCGGCGCGCGCCCGACCCCGGGCGGGTGCCCGGCCCCGCGGGCGGGCCCCGGGCTCAGCCCTCGGCGTGGGCGATCAGCTCCCGCACGGCCCGGGCGACCTCCTCGGGGTGCTCCATCATCGCCACGTGCCCGGACTCGGGCAGCACCAGCAGCCGGGCGTCCGCGAACGCCGCGCAGGCGCGGCGGGCCGAGCGGTAGGAGACCAGCTTGTCGCGCAGCCCGTACACCAGCAGCACCGGCGCCGCGACCTGCTCGGCCTGCCGCCACAGCGCCTGGTCGCCGCGCTCGGTGTACGCCGAGACGATGCCGCGGGCCGAGCCGACGAGCGCCTGCATCGCGTGCGGCACCTCCAGCCGGCGCCGGTACTCGGCCACCGCCTCGGCGCGGGTCGCCGGGCTCAGACCGTCCGGGTCGCCGTAGACCAGCCGCAGCAGGTCCTCGGTGGCGGCCTCGGCGTCGCGCCCGCCCGCGGACAGCCGGCGCAGCAGAGCCGGCACCCCGGGCACCGCGAGCAGGCCGGTCGGCCAGGCGGAGCGCTGCGGGGGCAGCTCGGGCAGCGCCGGGGAGACCAGGGTGAGCCTGCGCACCAGGTCCGGTCGCAGGGCCGCGAGCCGGACGGCGACCGCCCCGCCCAGCGAGTTGCCGAACAGGTGGACCGGGCCGCGGCCGGAGGCCTCCAGGTAGCCGATCACCGCGCGGACGTGGCCGGAGACGGTGAGGTTGCCGTCGGTGGGCGGGTGGGAGCGGCCGAAGCCGGGCAGGTCCACGGCCTCGCCGTCGACGTGCCCGGAGAGCCGGTCCATCAGGGCCCCCCAGTTGGCGGCGGAGCCGCCGAGGCCGTGCACGAAGAGCCCGGGCTCGCGGCCGTCGGCGGCGCCGTCGGCGGCGGGGCGGTGCACCGCGAGCACCGCGCCGGGGACCTCGACCGTACGTACCTGCTGCTCAGCGCTGCTCATGGTGGACGATGGTAGTGAGCCTCGCCCCGCAGGCACCGGGGCGGTCCGGCCGCCGGACGCCCGCGTCCCACCACTGCCGAGGCCGAGGTCAGCGCCGTATTGTGGGCTCCTGACAACAAGGCCGACCGTCTTTTCACGCCCTCGCCGAACGCCGGCGCGGTTACCGAAAAGTAGAATCGGCCATCTTGCCAGCCGCGAACAGACCCCGAAGTGAGGAGCGCCGTGACGGCCATCCAGGAGGCGCAGGAGCGCCCGCGCGGTGCCCGCCTGCCGCGAAGCGCCCGCCGTGAACAACTGCTCGGTGCCGCCCAGGAGGTGTTCGTCGCGCAGGGCTACCACGCGGCCGCCATGGACGACATCGCCGACCGCGCCGGGGTGAGCAAGCCGGTGCTCTACCAGCACTTCCCCGGGAAGCTGGAGCTGTACCTGGCGCTGCTGGACAAGCACTGCGACGCCCTGGTCGAGTCGACCCGCGAGGCGCTGTCGACGACCAACGACAACAAGCAGCGGGTGGCCAACACCATGGAGGCGTACTTCAACTACGTCTCCAGCGAGTCCGGTGCCTTCCGGCTGGTCTTCGAGTCGGACCTGACCAACGAGCCGGCCGTGCGCGAGCGGGTCGAGAGGGCCTCCGAGGCGAGCGCGACGCTGGTCAGCAAGGTGATCCAGGAGGACACCGACCTGCCCGAGGCGGAGTCCAAGCTGCTCGCCGCCGGCGTCTGCGGCCTGGCCCAGATCACCGCCCGGTACTGGCTCTCGCAGGGCCTGGAGATCCCGCGCGACGAGGCGGTCCGGCTGGTCGCCAGCCTGTCCTGGCGCGGCCTGAAGGGCTTCCCGATGCACGCGGGCGAGCAGCCCGGCGAGGGCACCGCCCACCAGGGCTGATCCGCCGACCTTCGTCGGGCCGGGGATCCGGTGCTCTATGGTGAAGCCGTACGGCACGGTCGCCGCGAACGCTTGTCCCAGGCGGTCCGGTGCCCGTGCGTGGAGGCTGCAACCCCGGAGGGACGGAAGCCGTGGAGGTCAAGATCGGCGTGCAGAACGCGCCGCGCGAGATCGTGATCGAGAGCTCGCAGACTGCCGATGAGGTCCAGAGCGCGGTCGCGAAGGCGCTGGAGGGCTCGGAGAAGATCTTCGCGCTGTCCGACGAGCACGGCCGTCGCATCATCGTTCCGGCCGAGCGCCTGGCGTACGTGGAGATCGGCGAGCAGGCCGCCCGCAAGGTCGGCTTCGGCACCGTCTGAGACGCCGCCGCACAGGATCGTCCGGTGCCCCGTTCCCACCAGGGAGCGGGGCACCATCGCGTGTACGGGCAGGTCGGGCGGGGTACGGCGGAGGGAGCGGCACCCTCGCCGTACCGCGCCCGTTCCCCCCGGGAGGCAGCCTTGCTGGTCGAGTCGATCGCCTTCGCCCTCGTCGGCCTGGTCACGGGCGGCGCCGCCCTGCTGGCCCTGCCGGCGTACTTCCGGGCCTCCCGCGCCCTGACGCTGGGCACCGCGCTGGCGGCGGCGCTGGTCGGCGGGGTCGTCGCGCACTTCGGCGTGGACGGGCGCCAGCCCGCGGTGTCCGTCGTGGCCGCGGCGGTGGCCGCGGTCGTGCTCACCTCGCTGCTGGCCCGGCCGGACCTCGCCGCCGGGCGCGCCCCGGCGCACCGGCACCACCCGCACCACTCCGGCGCCCACCGCACGTCGCGGCGGCACCGGGCGGCCTGAGCGGGCGGGCGGGCCCGGAGCGGCTAGGACGCCAGGCCGAGGGCGGCCATCCGCCGGGTGTGCGCCTCGGTGATCCGGTTGAACATCTTGCCGACCTCGACCAGGTCGAAGCCCTGCACCTGGACACCGCCGACCAGCAGGTTGGACAGCGCGTCGCGCTCGGCGACCACCCGCTGGGCCTGGCTGAGCGCCTCGCCCATCAGCCGCCGGCCCCACAGGGCGAGCCGGCCGCCGGACCGCGGGTCGGCCTCGATCGCCTGGCGGACCTTGTCGACCGCGAACTGCGCGTGGCCGGTGTCGGACATGACGCTCAGCACCAGGTCGCGGGTGTCGTCGTCCAGCCGGACGGCCACCTCGCGGTAGAAGTCGGTCGCGATGGCGTCACCGACGTAGGCCTTGACCAGGCCCTCCAGCCAGTCCGAGGGCGCCGTCATCCGGTGGAACAGCTCCAGCGGCTCGACGAAGGGCCGCATCGCCTCCTGCGGGTCGGCGCCGATCTCGGCGAGCCGGTCGTGCAGCCGCTGGTAGTGCTGGAACTCGGCGGAGGCCATCCTGGCCAGCGCCGCCTTGTCGGCGAGGTCGGGCGCCAGCTTGGCGTCCTCGGCGAGCCGCTCGAAGGCGCTCAGCTCGCCGTACGCGAGCGCGCCGAGCAGGTCCAGTACGGCCGCCCGGTAGCCGGGGTCGGCCGAGCACGCGGCCCAGTCCCCGATCGAGCCGGCCGCCGCGTCCTGCGTCTCACCACTGGTGTCCATGACCCGCAACTTTAGTCCCGCCCCGCCGCCCCGTGCCCGGGCACGCCTGGTGACCGGTCGTACCGGCCGCTCCGGTGGCAGTTGCCGGGGGCAATGTCAGACGCGTCACGTGTTCGACTCGTCGCCTGACTGTATGGTGGTACGGAGCCCGTCGTGTTCGCATGGTGTCACCGCCGTCTCGGTACCCCGCGCGAACCCTCCGTAGCGGCACCGTCCAGCCGGACGTGTCCGCACCGGTGGCACGGGTACTCACGTACGCGGATGCCCGGTCGGAGAGCCGATCGGCTCCGACCATGGCTTGGACTTCAAGCCTTGGCACCGCATCAGTGGCCGAGCGAGGGCCGCCGAGACCACGCCCCGAGGCGGAGGTCCCGCGCAGGTCCCTCACGGGAATCCTCCCCGACGCCGCCGGCGACGCGCCCCGCACCAGGGCAGCGCGCACCGGCCGGCCGCAGGGACCGGCGCGGTTGTGCGTCCGCGCAGCTGTACCAGGGCCGCCCAGGCCCGTAGGCAGCCGCGCGGCTGCCCGCCCGCCGCTCGCTCTCGGCCCCTCCACACGGAAGAGGCAGCACCCTGTCCACCACCGCTGAACCCATCAAGACGACCTTCCGGGAACTGGGGATCCTCCCGGAGACCGCCGAGGCCCTGGAGGCCGTCGGCATCGTCCACCCCTTCCCCATCCAGGAGATGACCCTCCCGGTCGCGCTGACCGGCCACGACGTCATCGGCCAGGCCAAGACCGGCACCGGCAAGACCCTCGGCTTCGGCCTCCCGCTGATCGAGCGGGTCGTCGTGCGCGCCGACGTGGACGCCGGCCGGGCCGCCGAGGAGCAGCTCACCGACTTCCCGCAGGCGCTGATCGTCGTCCCGACCCGCGAGCTGTGCACCCAGGTCACCAACGACCTGCAGACCGCCGGCAAGGTCCGCAACGTGCGGGTCCTGGCCGTCTACGGCGGCCGGGCGTACGAGCCGCAGGTCGAGGCGCTCACCAAGGGCGTCGACATCGTGGTCGGCACCCCGGGCCGGCTGCTGGACCTCGCCGGGCAGAAGAAGCTGAACCTGTCCAAGGTCCGCGCGCTGGTCCTGGACGAGGCCGACGAGATGCTCGACCTGGGCTTCCTGCCCGACGTCGAGAAGATCATCACCATGCTGCCGGCCAAGCGGCAGACCCTGCTGTTCTCGGCCACCATGCCGGGCCAGGTCATCAGCCTCGCCCGCCGGTACATGAGCCAGCCGACCCACATCCGGGCCACCGCCCCGGACGACACCGGCACCACCGTCGCCAACATCGAGCAGCACATCTTCCGCGCGCACTCGCTCGACAAGGTCGAGATGGTCTCGCGCATCCTGCAGGCCGAGGGCCGCGGGCTGGCGATGATCTTCTGCCGCACCAAGCGCACCGCCGCCGACGTCTCCGACCAGCTGACCCAGCGCGGTTTCGCGGCCGGCGCGGTCCACGGCGACCTCGGCCAGGGCGCCCGCGAGCAGGCCCTGCGGGCCTTCCGCAACGGCAAGGTCGACGTGCTGGTCTGCACCGACGTCGCGGCCCGCGGCATCGACGTCGAGGGCGTCACGCACGTCATCAACTACCAGTGCCCCGAGGACGAGAAGACCTACCTGCACCGGATCGGCCGCACCGGCCGGGCCGGCGCCTCCGGCACCGCCGTCACCCTGGTCGACTGGGACGACATCCCGCGCTGGCAGCTGATCAACAAGGCGCTGGACCTGTCGTTCAACGACCCGGAGGAGACCTACTCCACCTCGCCGCACCTGTACGAGCTGCTGAAGATCGCGCCGGGCACCAAGGGCATCCTGCCGCGCTCGGAGCGGACCCGCGCCGGACTGGGCGCGGAGGAGGTCGAGGACCTCGGCGAGACCGGTGGACGCGGCGGCCGCTCGGGCCGCGGCAACGGTCGCGGTGGGCGCGGCGGCCAGGGCGGCTCCGGCCGTCCGGGCGCCGGTGCCGCTCCGGCCGAGGCCGAGGAGCAGAAGCCGCGCCGCACCCGTGAGCGCCGTCGCACCCGTCGCGGCTCGGTGGTCGGCGCCGAGGGCGAGGCCGCTGCCGCCGTGACCGAGGCCCCCGGGGCGGCTCCGGCCGTCGAGGGCGCCGAGGGCGAGGCCGCGCCGCGTCGTCGTCGCCGCCGCTCGCGCGGTGGTGCCTCCTCGGCCGTGGTCGAGGCCGCGGTGGCGGTCGAGGCGACTCCGGTCGCCGAGGCCGTCGTGGCCGAGGCCGTGGCGGTCGTCGAGGCCGCCGCCGAGGCGGTCGCCGAGGCTCCGGCCCCGGCGAAGAAGGCGACCCGCACCCGGACCCGCAAGCCGAAGGCGGAGGCCGTCGTGGCCGAGGCCGAGGCGGTCGTCGAGGCCGTCGCGGTCGTCGAGGCCACCGAGGCCACCGAGGCCACCGAGGCCACCGCCGAGGCCACCGAGGCTCCGGCCCCCGCCAAGAAGGCGACCCGCACCCGGACCCGCAAGCCGAAGGCGGAGGCCGTCGCGGCCGAGGCCGAGGCGGTCGTCGAGGCCGCCGCCGAGGCTCCGGCCCCGGTGAAGAAGGCCACCCGCACCCGCAAGCCGAAGGCCGAGGCCGCGGCGGAGGCCGTCGAGGCGGCTCCGGCCGCCGAGGCTCCGGCCCCGGCGAAGAAGGCCACCCGGGCCCGCAAGCCGAAGGCCGTCGCCGAGACCGCCCCGGAGGCCCCGGCCGCCGAGGCCGCCGCCGAGGCCCCGGCCCCGCGCAAGCGCACCCGGACCCGCAAGGCCGCCGCGCCCGTGGAGGCCACCCCGGAGAGCTGACACCTCCGCGCCTCCCCCGAGGGGGCGCGCCAGGCCACCCGGCCGGCGCGCCCCCTCGGGCGTTCCACGCCCTAAGCTCGGGGCGTCGGGGAGTCGCCCGAAGGACCGCAGGTCACCGGCAGGACAGCAGGGAGTACAGCCCATGAGCACGCCGCCGTTTCTGACGCTGCCCGGCTGCGCGCGGGCCGAGCGGGTGGCGACCGGGCGCGGGGAGTTCGCGGCGCTGCGGGCGGAGCCGGCCGGGCCGGTGCGCGGCTCGGCGCTGCTGGTGCCGGGGTTCACCGGCAGCAAGGAGGACTTCATCGCGCTGCTGGAGCCGCTGGCGGCCGCCGGGTACCGGGTGACGGCCGTGGACCAGCGCGGGCAGTACCAGACCGGCGGCCCGGACGACCCGGCGGCGTACGGTGTCGGGGCGCTCGGGGCGGACGTGCGGGCGCTCACCGAGGCGCTGGCGGCCGACGGCACCCCGCCGCACCTGCTGGGGCACTCCTTCGGCGGCCAGGTGGTGCGCGAGGCGGTGCTCGCCGCGGCGGCCGAGGGCCCGCTGCCCTGGCGGTCGCTGACGCTGGTGTCCACCGGCCCGGGCGCGATCGACCCGGCCGAGGCGGCCCGCACCGAGCTGCTGCTGGACGCCCTGCGGGTGATGGACCTGGAGCAGATCTGGCAGGTGATGCGGCAGCTGGAGGCGGAGAGCGGGCAGCCGCGGCCGAGCCTGGAGCCGGCCGTCGCGGAGTTCCTGCACCGGCGTTGGCTGGCCAACGTGCCGCGGGCGCTGTCCGTCACCGGCGGCCACCTGGTGTCCGCGCCGGACCGGGTGGCGGAGCTGGCCGCCGCCACCGCCGGGCTGCCGGTGCTGGTGCTGTCCGGGGTGCGGGACTACGCCTGGCCGGTGCCGGAGCAGACCGCGATGGCCGAGCGCCTGGGCGCCCGCCGGGTGGTGGTCGCGGACGCCGGCCACTCCCCCAACGCCGAGCAGCCGGCCGCCACGGCCGAGGCGCTGGCCGCGTTCTGGGCCTGACGGTTCCGGACCTGACGTTTCCGGGCCCGACGCCGCCCGCGCGGACGCGTGCCGGCCGGGGCCGGTTCCGCCGCCCCGCCAATAGTGGTCTGTACCACTTCCGCAACTTCGATCGGCTTCAACGGAGGACAAAATTCGTTAGTTACGGTAATCTTTGATTCTGTCCGGGAATCATCGCCGGCCTCCACTTCGGCGCGGAGCACCCGAAACCCGGACTTCACGGGCGGGCAACGCCCCGGTAGCACCGCCACCTCACCGTGGTTCACGAGGCACTGGACGCACCAGGCAAGCAAGGGGGGCCCTTGCCGCAGCAGACCGCCGCACGCGCGACGACGAACCGCCCGGTCCGGCCGCACCGCCGGACCCGAACGACCCCGAAAGAGCTGATACCCACTCAGCCGCGACCGCCCCGCCCCGCGGGGCCAGGAATGGAGACGCCCATGACGAAGACCATGCGCTTCGAGATCGTCCGACTCGACGACGTCAACGGTTCCGCCGCCGACCGCCTGATCGCCGACGCCGCCACCGTGCGCGAGGTCGTCGACGCCGCCGCCCGCACCGGCGAGCGCCTGCTCATCCGCCCGTGCCCGACCGTCTGACCGAGCGCGGCGCCCGCTCCGCGGAGCCCCCAGCCGCCGCCGACGAGCCGGGAGCGTCCGATCCGGACGTCCCGATACCCGACTGACGCCCCGTCACCGCATTGGCCGATGACGGGGCGTCAGTGTGTCCGGGGCCGGAACCCCGGACGTTTGCCGCCGCCCGGTACGGGACATCCCCCAACGGGAACCGCCCGCGACCGCCCACCCGGTGCCGGTCCGGGCGTCCGCCACCGACAGGTGCCGCCGAGCCCTCCGTACGGGTGATCGTCCTTGACGCGGCGGTCCGGAGGGAGGAGCGTTGACGGCTATGAGGGGCGAGCCAAGCTGCCCGAGGTGCGCCGGTCGGGTCCGCGCCCCCGGTCTGTTCTCAGACACCTGGCAGTGCGACCGGCACGGAGCGGTGCACCCGATGCAGCCGGTGCTGCCCCCGAGTGTGGAGGCCCTCGGCGTCGCCGTCGCCCGCTCCCAGGTCCCGGTCTGGCTGCCCTGGCCGCTCCCGGTCGGCTGGCTCTACACCGGCATCGCCCACGTCGGCGACGACGTCTCGGGCGCCCGGGCCACCGCCGTCGCCTGCTCCGGGCCGGCCCCGCTCGGCGGCTTCGGCGAGCTGGTGCTGGTCGCCGAGGAGTTGGGGGTCGGCCTCGGCGCCCGCTACGCGGGCCTGCCGGGGCCTGACCCGGGCGACTCCGTCGGCCTCTACAAGCCCGCCGACGCCAAGCTGATGGCCGCCGGGCGGCCCACCCCGATGTTCCACGTCCCGGACGCCCCGGCCGACCGCGCGGTGTTCGTCGGCGAGGCCCGCGGGCTCTGGCTGTGGGCGGTCGCCTGGCCCGAGCAGTCCGCGCTGGTCATGTACGACGAACTGGTGCTCACCGACCTGCGCGATGCCGGCGCCGAACTGGACCTGCTGCCCTGCGGGGCGCTCACGCCCCGGCTGCTCGGCTGACGGCCGTCCCGCGGGCCGGGTCCGTCCGGACCCGTGGGACGGCGCCGTCCGCTGGCCTATCCTGGGCGGCACCCACGAGCCCCCGGGAGTCCGATCCGTGCGCATCGACCTGCACGCCCACAGCAACGCCTCCGACGGCACCGACAGCCCGGCCGAGCTGGTCGCGGCGGCCGTCGCCGCGGACCTCGACGTGGTGGCGCTGACCGACCACGACACCGTGGCCGGCCACGCCGAGGCCGCCGGGGCGGTGCGCGCGCTGCCCGAGGGCACCCGGCTGACCGTCGTCCCGGGCGCCGAGCTGTCCTGCGTCGTGGACGGCATCAGCATGCACCTGCTGGCGTACCTGTTCGACCCCGCGGAGCCGGAGTTCGCGCGCGAGCGGGACCTGGTGCGCACCGACCGGTTCCGGCGCGGGCGGGCGATCGTGGAGCGCTGCCGGGAACTCGGCGCGGACATCAGCTGGGAGCAGGTGGAGCGGATCGCCGGGTCCGGCTCGGTCGGACGGCCGCACATCGCCAGCGCGCTGGTCGAGGCGGGCGTGGTGGCAACCGTCTCGGACGCCTTCACCGCCGACTGGCTGGCCAACGGCGGGCGGGCGGACGTCCGCAAGCACGAGACCGACCCGGTCGCGGCGGTCCGGCTGGTCCGGGGCGCCGGCGGGGTGCCGGTGTTCGCCCACCCGGGCGCGGTCAAGCGCGGCCGGACGGTCTCCGACCAGGTGATCGCCGACCTCGCGGCGGCCGGGCTGGCCGGGCTGGAGGTCGACCACACCGACCACGACGAGGAGACCAGGGTGCGGCTGCGCGGCCTGGCCGGCGAGCTGGGCCTGCTGGTCACCGGCTCCAGCGACTACCACGGCTCCCGCAAGACCGTCCGGCTCGGCGAGCACACCACCGACCCGCAGGTGTACGAGGCGCTGCTGGCGCAGGCCACCGGCGCGAAGCCGATCGGGCGCTGAGCCGACGCGGGCCTCGCGCGACGAGCGCGGGACCAGGGGACCATGAGTCCCCTGGTCCCGCGTTCCGGCGTTTCGAAGCGCGTAGCGGGCGCACGGACCGGCCCGCACGCCCCGCCTGACCGGGCGTCAGCCGGCCGGTCAGTCCAGCCGGACGCCGCGCCGCTGCGGGTCGCGCAGGTCGGTGCCCTGGTCGAGCCAGCGCTCCTGGAGCGCGGCCGCGCCGTGCACCCGCTTCCAGCCCGCCTCGTTGGGCGTCATCGGCAGCAGCGGCAGGAAGCGCACCGGGTCGGCCGGGTCGGCCAGTTCCAGGTCCTCGACCAGGCCGCCCGGTTCGGCCGCGAGCACCGAGGTGAAGGGCGCGCCGTCCCAGAGCGGGGAGCCGAGGTCCAGCGAGCCGCCCGGGGCCACCACCAGGCCCTCGACCTGCGGGGTGGCGGCGAAGGTGGCCAGGGTGCGCAGCACGCTGTCCTGCCCGCCGCGGACGGTCAGCACCAGTTCGGCGCGCGGGCCGCGCAGTTGGTCGGCGACCGGCGCGGTCGGGTCGGCCATCGGCGCGGCGGACATGCCGAGCGTCGCGTACCGCACCAGGCCCGCGGCGTCCGGCCCGAAGCGCAGCACCTCGATCCGGTCGGCGCCGAGGAAGGTGACGGCGGCGCGGCCGCCCGGCTCGCCGAAGGTGGAGATCAGCCGGGCCTCGACGGCGGCCAGCACCGCCTCCCGGGAGAGCTCCGGGGAGTTGCCGCCGTGGGGGTCGCCGAAGAGCGGGAAGTCGTGCGCCATGCCGGTGAGCGTAACCCCCGGGGGTTCACGGGTCGCGCGGGGGCGGGCCGCAGGGGCCCGTGGGCGGCATGGAGGCCCGCCCGGTCGGGGCCGCGCCAGGGTCCCGTAAAGCCTTGGGAAACCTCCGGGAACCCCTCGGCTGCGACGCCCGGTCAGATGTTAGGGTGAGCGACTGGCCACCGGGATCGTTTCGTCCCGGGGCGGCGGCGCGAAGGAGGTGGTTGCGGTGGATACCGGCCGACCATGCAGTACCGGCAGCTCTGCCCGGCCCCGACTTCCCCGTACCCCTCGCCCCGCAGGCCCAACCGGCTGAATCAGCCGCGGTAGCCCCGGGCGCGGGCCCCACGACGGACGGACCGGCCGGGAGAGCACTCTCATCCCCCGTTTCACCGGTGTTCTCCGCCGTCGTACCGCGGCCGAACGTTTCTCCTTCCGTGCCGCCGCGCGACGGTTCCTGCCTCTGGGAGCCTGTCATGTCGATGATCAACAGCCTGCGCGCCGCCGTCCGCACCAACCGCCGCCGCGGCGCGGCCGGCGTCTACGGCGTCCTGCCCGAGGACGCCGCCTCGGCGGTCGTGGACTGCGCGGTCTACCAGCACGGCAAGCGCAGGGGCGAGACGTGCAGCCCGCGCGAGGCCGCCCACCGGGTCAGGGCCGCCCACCTGCTCCCCGAGGGCGAGGGCTCGTTCAGCTGGATCGGCCTGCACGAGCCGACCGAGGCCGAGTTCGCGGGGATCGCCCAGCGCTTCGGCCTGCACCCGCTCGCGGTCGAGGACGCGGTGCACGCGCACCAGCGGCCGAAGGTCGAGCGCTACGACGACGTGTTGTTCGCCGTCTTCAAGACCATCCGCTACGTGGAGCACGACCAGCTCACGCCCACCAGCGAGGTGGTGGAGACGGGCGAGCTGATGGTCTTCGCCGGCCGGGACTTCGTGATCACCGTCCGGCACGGCGGCCACGGCTCGCTGCAGGAGCTGCGCCACCGGCTGGAGGCGGACGCGGACGAGGCGGGGCTGCTCGCCAAGGGCCCGTCGGCGGTGCTGCACGCGATCGCCGACCACGTCGTGGACAACTACCTGCTGGTCGCCGAGCGGCTCCAGAACGACGTGGACGAGATCGAGTACGGCGTCTTCTCGGCCAAGGGCGGGCGCAGCGCCGACGTCGGCCGGGTCTACCAACTCAAGCGCGAGGTACTGGAGTTCAAGCGTGCGGTGGTGCCGCTGCTGCGCCCGATGCAGCAGTTGTCGGAGCCGCTCCAGCGGCTGGTGGACCCGGACATCCAGAAGTACTTCCGGGACGTCGCCGACCACCTGGCGCGGGTCGCCGAGCAGGTGCACGGCTTCGACGAGCTGCTGAACTCGCTGCTGCAGGCGAACCTGGCGCAGGTCTCGGTGGCGCAGAACGAGGACATGCGCAAGATCACCGCCTGGGCGGCGATCTTCGCGGTGCCCACCATGATCACCGGCGTCTACGGCATGAACTTCGAGTACATGCCCGAGCTGCACCACAAGTACGGCTATCCGACGGTGCTCGGCGCGATCGTGCTGATCTGCTTCGGGATGTACCGGGGCTTCCGCCGCAACGGCTGGCTCTGACGGCTACCTGCGCCCGCCGCGGGCGACCAGGACGAGGCCGAGCAGGATCAGCACCACCGCCGGGTAGGCGGCCGCCGGGGGCCACTGGCCCAGCCAGAGGGCGGCGATCAGCGCCGCGCCCGGGGTCTCCAGCAGGATCGCGGTGGAGGTGATCGACGGCCCGAGGTTGCGCACCACGCGGTTGCTCAGCGAGTGGCCGAGCAGCTGGGCGGTGACCATCAGCAGCACGATCTGCCACCAGGCCCCGGCCGGCCACCCGGCCAGCGGCGTCCCGGCGACCAGGCAGATCCCCAGCAGCACCGCCGCCGTGGTGGCGTAGCAGACCAGGGTGTACGCGGTGGTGCTGACGGTCCTGCGGACCTCGGCGCCCAGCAGCATGTACCCGGCCGAGGCCAGGCCGGCGGCGAGCGCGAGCGCGTCGCCGAGCAGCGCGCGCGGGGAGAGCGAGAGGTCCACGCCGGTCAGCACCAGCACCCCGGCGAAGGCGACGACGGTGCCGAGCCAGACCAGCCGCGGCGCCCGGACGCCCATCAGCCGCATCAGCAGGATGGTCCACAGCGGGGTGGTGGTGACCAGGGCGGTGGCCGAGGCCACCGAGGTCATCCGCAGGCTGGGCATCCAGAGCGCGAAGTGCACGGCGAGCAGCGCCCCGGCGGCCACCGCGAGCAGCAGCGCCCGCCGGCCGATCCCGCGCAGCTCGGCGCGGTGGCGCAGCAGCGCGTACGGGCCGAGGACGCCGACCGACATGACGTTGCGCCACAGGGCGATCGCCAGCGCGGGCGCGGCGGTGGCGCTGATCAGCGGGCCGGACAGCGAGATGCCGCCGATCGAGACGGCGAGCAGCAGCAGGTCGAGGGTGGGGAGCGGGTGTGCCGGGCCCGGGTCGGCGGTCGCGGGGGCGGCGGTCGGGGTGGTGGCGGCGGCGGTCGCGGGCCGGGCGGCGGGCACGGCGCTCCTTGCTGGTCGCGGGGGTGGGGCCGTCATACGGTAAGGCCCGTGGCGGCGCAATGGAACTGTCGCCCGGGGGCTGAGACGTCCGGGGCCTCCCGGCCGCGCCACGGGACGGGCCCACTGGCCGTACGCTGTCCGCCATGGACCGTACGCCCGCCGCCGCGACCGCCGACGACTTCCTCGACCAGGCCCTGCTGGAGGAGGCCGCGAAGAAGTCGGGCCTGCTCTGGGTGCGCGCGGAGGGGCAGGAGCACGCCCGGCCGCTGTGGCACGCCTGGCACGACGGCGCGGTCGTCGTGGTCGGCGGGGGCGGCGAGCAGCCGCTGCACGGCCTGGAGCCCGGCGCCGGTGCCGTGGTGACCGTCCGCAGCAAGGACAAGGGCGGCCGGCTGACCGGCTGGAGCGCCCGGGTCGTCGAGCCGGCCCCGGACAGCGAGGCCTGGCTGGGCGCCGTCGAGGAGCTCAAGGGCAAGCGGCTGAACGCGCCCGACACCGACGCCATCGCCGCCCGCTGGGCCCGCGAGTGCCGGGTGCTGCGGCTGGAGCCGGTCGGCCCGCTCACCGAGCGCCCCGGGGCGATGCCGGACGGCTCGCACGTCGCGCAGCCGCTGCCCACCCCGGCCACCACCCGCCGCCCGATCCCGGCCGGCCTGCCCAAACTGCTGTTCAAGCGCCGTTAAAGCTTCACGCCCAGGACTCGTCCGACGGCTACCGTGCCTCCCGGCCGGGCCCGGAACACGCGGGTAGCCTTGGCCGCGGGTGCGCCCCCGGCGCCCCCGGTACGGCGTCGAGCGAGTCGAGGGAGTCCATGGCAGGGCCAGGCACCCGGGTCTTCATCTCCCATCTGTCCGCCATCGCGGTCTTCGACCCGAACGGCGACCAGGTCGGCCGGGTCCGGGACGTGGTCGTGTCGCTGCGGCTCGGCGGCCGCCCGCCGCGCGTGCTCGGCCTGGTGGTCGAGGTGGTCGGCCGGCGCCGGATCTTCCTGCCGATGACCCGGGTGACCAGCCTGGAGTCCGGCCAGGTGCTCACCACCGGCGTGATCAACCTGCGCCGCTTCGAGCAGCGCCCGTCCGAGACCCTGGTGCTCGCCGAGCTGCTGGACCGCACCGTCACCTGGTCCAAGACCGGCGAGGACGTCACCGTGCTGGACGTCGGCATGGTGCAGACCCGGCTGCGCGAGTGGGAGATCAGCAAGGTCTTCGTGCAGGTCGGCCGGGCCGGCCGGCTGCGCAAGGGCAAGGGCGAGCGGCTCACCCTGGACTGGCAGGACGTCACCGGCTTCTCGCTGCCCGAGCAGGACCAGGGCGCGGCCAACCTGCTCGCCACCTTCGAGCAGCTGCGCCCCGCCGACCTCGCCAGCGTGCTGCACCACCTGTCCGCCAAGCGCCGCGCCGAGGTGGCCGCCGCCCTCGACGACGAGCGGCTGGCCGACGTCCTTGAGGAGCTGCCCGAGGACGACCAGGTCGAGATCATCGGCAAGCTCCAGGAGGAGCGCGCCGCCGACGTCCTGGAGGCGATGGACCCGGACGACGCCGCCGACCTGCTCTCCGAGCTGCCCGGTGAGGAGGCCGAGCGGCTGCTCCAGCTGATGGAGCCGGACGAGGCCGCGCCGGTGCGCCGCCTGCTGACGTACGAGGAGGACACCGCCGGTGGTCTGATGACCACCGAGCCGATCGTGCTGGAGCCGGACGACACGGTCGCCGAGGCGCTGGCGAGGGTCCGGGTCAGCGACCACAAGCCCGCCCTGGCCGCGCAGGTCTTCGTCTGCCGTCCGCCGAACGAGACCCCGACCGGCCGCTACCTGGGCACCGTGCACTTCCAGCGGCTGCTGCGCGAGCCCCCGTACGTCCTGGTCGGCTCGCTGCTGGACGACGACCTGGACCCGCTGCCGCCGGACACCCCGCTGTCGCTGATCACCAGCTACCTGGCGACCTACAACCTGGTCGCCGCGCCGGTCGTGGACGAGGCCGACCACCTGCTCGGGGCGGTGACCGTCGACGACGTGCTCGACCACCTGCTGCCGGAGGACTGGCGCGACGCCGCGACGCACCCCGGCGACGACACCCACCAGGACGACAGGGAAGGGGTGACCGGTGGACGGTGACCGCAACGGCCGGACGGACGACTCCGCGCGCCGGCGCCTCCAGGGCGAACTGCGCCGGCTGCGGCAGCTGCGCGAGCTGCGCACCCGCGAGGGCGGCCGGGACCGGCGCGCCGACACCGCGCCGATCACCGGCACCGGCCGCGCCCGGCTCGACCAGCCGCGCACCGCGCGCCCCGGCCTGATCACGCTGCCCTCCTACGATCCGGAGGCGTTCGGCGTCCTGTCCGAGCGGATCGCCCGCTTCCTCGGCACCGGGCGGTTCATCGTCTGGATGACGGTGGTGGTCGTCGTCTGGATAGCGTGGAACACCCTCCTGCCGACGAGCGTGCGCTTCGACGAGTACCCGTTCATCTTCCTGACCCTGGCGCTGTCCCTGCAGGCCTCGTACGCGGCCCCGCTGATCCTGCTGGCGCAGAACCGCCAGGACAACCGGGACCGGGTCAACATGGAGCAGGACCGGGCCCGCAGCGACCGCAACATCGCCGACACCGAGTACCTGACCCGCGAGGTCGCGGCCCTGCGGCACGGGCTCGGCGAGGTCGCCACCCGGGACTTCATCCGGTCCGAACTCCAGTCCCTGCTCAAGGAGATCGACGAGCGCCGGGAGGCCCCCGAACCGCTGTGACCCTCGGCACGCTACCGACGGGTCAACGACTTCGCCGGGCGCCGTACCATCAAGGCATGGCCAACGAGACAGAGGTCGCGGCCGGCGTCACGGAGGAGTCCGTACGCCAGGCGCTGGCGACCGTCAACGACCCGGAGATCAACCGCCCGATCACCGAGATCGGCATGGTGAAATCGGTCGGGATCGCCGAGGACGGCGCGGTGCGCGTCGCGGTCTACCTGACGGTCTCCGGCTGCCCGATGCGCGACACCATCGTCACCCGGGTGCGCGAGGCGGTCGGGAAGGTCCCCGGCGTGACCGGCGTCGAGGTCGAGCTCGACGTGATGAGCGACGAGCAGCGCAAGGAGCTGTCCCAGCTGCTGCGCGGCGGCGCCCCCGAGCGGGAGATCCCGTTCGCCAAGCCGGGCACCCTGACCCGGGTCTACGCCGTCGCCTCCGGCAAGGGCGGCGTCGGCAAGTCCTCGGTGACCGTCAACCTGGCGGCCGCGATGGCCGCCGACGGCCTGAAGGTCGCCGTGGTGGACGCCGACATCTACGGCCACAGCGTGCCGCGCATGCTGGGCGTCGACGGCCGGCCGACCCAGGTCCAGGACATGATCATGCCGCCGCAGGCGAACGGCGTGAAGGTCATCTCGATCGGCATGTTCACCCCGGGCAACGCCCCGGTGGTCTGGCGCGGCCCGATGCTGCACCGCGCGCTCCAGCAGTTCCTCGCCGACGTGTACTGGGGCGACCTGGACGTGCTGCTGCTGGACCTGCCGCCCGGCACCGGCGACATCGCGATCTCGGTGGCCCAGCTGGTCCCCAACGCGGAGATCCTGATCGTCACCACCCCGCAGATGGCCGCCGCCGAGGTGGCCGAGCGGGCCGGCACCATCGCGGTGCAGACCCACCAGAAGATCGTCGGCGTGATCGAGAACATGTCCGGCATGCCGTGCCCGCACTGCGACGAGATGATCGACGTCTTCGGCACCGGCGGCGGCCAGACCGTCGCGGACGCGCTCACCCGCACCGTCGGCGCGACCGTCCCGGTGCTCGGCTCGATCCCGATCGACGTGCGGCTGCGCGAGGGCGGCGACGACGGCCGCCCGGTCGTGCTCGCCGCGCCCGACTCCCCGGCCGGCGCCGCCCTGCGCGCGGTGGCCGGCAAGCTCGGCGGCCGCCAGCGCGGGCTGTCCGGGATGTCGCTGGGCCTGACGCCCAAGAACAAGTTCTGAGGCCGTGACTGACGGAGGGCCGGGTGGGCGCACCACCCGGCCCTCCGTCGTACGGCCGTTGTACTGCCGAGGGCCCTACGGGCGGGTGTAG
This sequence comes from Kitasatospora sp. NPDC032121, assembly GCF_055580145.1. Classification (NCBI taxonomy): domain Bacteria; kingdom Bacillati; phylum Actinomycetota; class Actinomycetes; order Kitasatosporales; family Streptomycetaceae; genus Kitasatospora; species Kitasatospora sp. NPDC032121. Next base: position 329,381 of record NZ_JBVILX010000004.1, read on the forward strand.
GCCGTCAGGTCCGGGACGGTGGAGAAGCCGATGCCGTAGGCGCTGACGCCCCGGCCGTAGGCGCCCAGCATGACGCCGGGCGCCTCGCCGGCCAGCACCCAGCCGTACTCGGACTCGCGGTAGCGGAAGGGCTGCGGCAGGCCGTTGACCGGCAGGCTGAGGGTGGACCAGCCGGGGCCGGCCAGGTCGTCGGCGAGGTCCCAGGCGAGGCTGCTCTGCTGGTCCAGCCAGTCCTGGCGCAGCGCCCGGTCCAGCTGCCCTGGCCAGGTCGCGGCGAGCAGGCCGGAGCCGGCCAGCCAGGCGGCGGAGGCGGCGGAGGTCGCCTCCAGGGTGCCCGTGTTGTCGGCGCTGCGGCGGCTGTCCCGGCGGGCCACCGTGACCACGACGGCGAACTTCCGTACGTCGCGCGGCTCGTACTGCCTGGCCGGCTCCTCGCCGTGGCCGAGCGAGCCGTAGTCGACGCTGCCCGCGGCGCGGGGGCCGGCGCCGGCCTGCACCAGGAAACGGCGGCCGGTCCAGCCCTCGTCCAGCCCGTACCAGGGGAAGTCGGCGGACAGGTAGGGCACCAGCGGGTCCGCCGGGCCGGCCTGTCCGCCGACCACCGGGCCGCCGGCCGTGGCCGTCGCCCCTCCCGCCTGACTCGTCGCGTCCATCCCCGGGCCTCCTCAAACACACGTTTGCCTGCCGTGGCGCGCTCCCATGGTGGCGTACCGCGGCGTTCCGCGGGGCCGTTCCCGGACCGCGACGGGGCGCGGTGTGACGGACGGCTCAGCGGAACAATCAGCACAATAGCGGCGCACACGCCACCGCCCCGCTCAGCCGGGTGGCCGGGCGGGGCGGTGGCGCGGCGCCGGGGCGCCGGACGCGTACCGGTCAGGTGGCGTCGGGGTCGAACGGGGGCCGCTCGCCGGGCGCCAGCGGGGCTCCGGTGGAGGCGGGCGCCGGGGCGGACTTCTCGAAGCTGACGCTGCCGCTGCGGCCGTTGACCGGCGCCGCGGGCTTGTCGTCCAGGACGGACCGGATGTCCAGGGTGTCCTTCATGTCCTTCAGGCCCAGCGGATCGTCCTGGTCGCCCATGAGCTGCTTGCGCACGAAGGTCTTGGGGTTCAGGTCCTCGAACTCGAAGTCCTTGAACTCGGGGCCAAGCTCGCTGCGGATGTCCTCCTTCGCGTTGTCGGCGAAGGATCGGATCTTCCGGATGAAGCCCATGGTGTCCTGGATCAGCTTGGGGAGCTTGTCCGGGCCGAAGATGATGATCGCCATCACGACCAGGGTCAGGACCTCCAGCCCACTGACGTCGCTGAACACCTTTGCTCCCTAACTCGTCGGACGACGGTTCCTACAGGGTAATGGCCACCGGCGGGTCCTTGGCCCACGCTGTGATGAAGCCGTGGTAAAGACCTGCCGGTGGCCGAGGCGTCCGGGCCGGAGCGCCGGTGTCCTTCGGGGGCCGTTCTAGCGGATCTGCTGGCGCAGTGCGGCGAAGCCCCCGGGGTAGCGCTCCGGGGAGCCCGGCGGGGTCGCGTCGCGGGTCGCGGCGACCGGGCGGCCGGCGAAGTCCACCGGGACCTGCGCGGTCGTCGGGACGAGGCCGCCGCGGCCGCTGCCGGGCGGGCTGACGGTGGTTCCGTGGCGCTCCTCGCCCTGCGTGCTGAGCCCTCCGACGCCGCCGAGCGTCACCGCGGCGACGGAGAAGGCTCCCGCGGCGGCGAACACCAGCCGTCGGCCCCGCGCGGGGGACCGGACGGCGGCGGGCGCGGCGGGCTGCGGACGGGCCGGGGCGGCGGCGGTCTCGGGGCGGGCGGAGCGCCGGCCCATCAGCGGCCGCAGCACCGTGCCGCGGCCGAAGGCCCGCGGGTCGACCCCGGGCAGCGGGGAGTCGGCGCCGAGCGCGCCCGCGCCGAAGGAGGCCCCGGCGCCGCGGCCGAAGGAGCCGCCGTCGAGCCGGCTGCCGCCGAGCGTGCCGGTGGCCGCGACCCCGCCACCGGGCAGGTCGTCGTCGTCCTCGCGGCGCCCGCGCCGGCCGGAGCGCCAGTCGCCGTCCGCCGGGGCGTCCTCGGGGAGGTTGCCGACGGCCATCAGGCGGGCCATCAGCGCGGAGGACGGGCCGGGCGGGCCGGAGCGGGCCAGCATGTGCTTGACGGCGCGGCCCTCGTCGGCCTCCGCGAGGCACTGGGGGCAGGTCGCCAGGTGGGCCTGGACGCGGTCGCGCGAGTCGTGGCCGAGTTCGCCGTCCAGGAAGGCGGAGAGGCGCTCGCCGAGGTGGTGCTCCTCGGCGGCGGGTGCGGCGGGACGGACGGGGAGCGCGTGCAGCGCCGTGTCCGCGGGCAGTGCCACCCCGGGCAGCACGGGCTCACCGGGTTCGTCGCCTCCGCGACGGCCCGGCAGCGCCCAGCCCCGTCGGCTCGGAGGCCGGTCGGATGCGTCCGACCGGTCCGAACCGGACCGGCTGGTTCCGCTCACGATCGCCTCCGTCCGCGCCCACCGGGCGCGACCGCGGCCTCGACCGCCCCCACGCCGACGGCCACCGGCACCGGCTCCTCCGAGCCGCCGCGGCGCTCACGGCCGGGGGCCGAGCCGGGGGCGCGGTGCTTGAGCGCGGCGCGCAGGTGCGAGCGGCCGCGGTGGATGCGGCTGCGGACGGTGCCGAGCTTGACGCCCAGCGTGGCGGCGATCTCCTCGTAGGACAGGCCCTCGATGTCGCAGAGCACCACGGCGGCGCGGAACTCCGGCGCGAGGGTGTCCAGGGCGTGCTGCACGTCGGCGTCGAAGTGGGTGTCGCTGAAGTGCTGGGCCGGGCTGGGCTCGCGGGAGGCGAGCCGCTCGGCCGCGTCCTCGCCGAGCGCGTCGAAGCGGATGCGCTGGCGGCGGCGGACCATGTCCAGGAAGAGGTTGGTGGTGATCCGGTGCAGCCAGCCCTCGAACGTGCCGGGGGTGTAGGTGGACAGCGAACGGAACACCCGGACGAAGACCTCCTGGGTGAGGTCCTCGGCGTCGTGCTGGTTGCCCGTCAGACGGTAGGCCAGCCGGTAGACCCGGGCGCTGTGCGCCTCGACGATCTCCTCCCACGTGGGCGGAGTCCAGGTCTGCGCGTCGGGACCCTCGGAGAAGGTCGCGAGAGCGGGGGCCTCGGTGGCACCGGCGGCCGGCGTCGCGGCCACGGGCTGGTCCAGGTCGGAGTGCGCAGGCTGGTTCATCACGGGCTTCGGCGTACGGGCCGACGCGGTGCCGCGGAAGTGCCGCCGCACAGGGACGTCGCCCTCGGCCACACCTCCTCGGTCGGCTCTTCTGCCCAGCAGGGCCACCACCATATCCACCTCACCCGTCAAGCCCGGATAAAAGTGCCCGGGAGGTCTTGCGCACCCGGTCCGACATGACAACGGCCCGCCGCCGTACGCGGTTCCCGGTCGGCCAGTAATCTGTGCCAGGAAATATCGACATCCCTCGGCACCGGGCCGCCGCCCGGGGCTCCGAAAGAGGCAGCCATCAGCGAGTTCGGGCCCGCGCGCGCGGCCCTCGCCGACACCTACGTGGGCGAGGACGCCGTGCTGACCTACGCCCGGGCGCAGTCCGCGCGGACCGGGATACGGGCGATCGGACCGAGCGGCGGGGCCTGCCTGCGGCTGCTGGCGGCCGCGCTGGACGCCAAGGCGGTGGCCGAGATCGGCACCGGCACCGGGGTGTCCGGGGTCTACCTGCTGCGCGGGATGCGGCCGGACGGCGTGCTCACCACGGTCGACTCGGAGCCGGTGCGCCAGCAGCTGGCCCGTGAGGCGTACCAGGCGGCCGGGTTCGCGGCCAACCGCTCCCGGTTCATACCGGGCCGGGCGCTGGAGGTGCTGCCCCGGCTCGCCGACGGGCAGTACGACCTGGTGTTCTGCGACGGCGACCCGGCGGAGTCCTGCGAGTACCTGCGCGAGGCGCTGCGGCTGCTGCGGCCGGGCGGGATGGTCTGCTTCGAGGGGGTCTTCCAGGAGGGCCGGCTGGCCGAGCCGGAGCTCCAGGACCCGCAGACCGGCGCCGTCCGGGACCTGGTCCGGGACGTGCGGGAGAGCGAGGACCTGCTTCCGGCGCTGCTGCCGGTGTCGGACGGGCTGCTCTGCGCGATCAAGCGCTGAGCCCGGCGCCCCTCGGGGCGCCGCGGGCCCGCAGGCCTCGCGGCCCGGGCCCGGAAAACGCGCGGACCCGGGCCGACATGACGTCGTACCCGGGCCCGGCAGCACATCTCCAGGAGATGGCGAGCACCTGCTGCGGTCAGCCGCAGGCCTTCTTCAGGGCCTCGCCGAGGGCCTCGGCCTCGTCAGGCGTGAGCTCCACCACAAGGCGTCCGCCGCCTTCGAGCGGAACGCGCATGATGATGCCCCGCCCCTCTTTGGTGACTTCGAGCGGGCCGTCACCCGTCCGCGGCTTCATGGCCGCCATGCTCGTTCCCCTTCCTGCAACCGCTCAGCTACGCACCGGCAGTCCGTCCACCGCCGGTATCGAACGCATTGATCGGAAGCCATTATCCCGCATGCCACGGGCTGATGACCAACATCACTCTCGGTGCAACCACGGCCGGACCGCCCCCAACCACCGCAATTCACGTCATAAGCCCCGGCGTGGCGGCGGTGCGGACACCGCGGGAAGGTGCGATACCTCACACTCCCCAGCCCCCCGCGTGCTCCGGCATCCTGACACACACGACTGACACCGCCACGACCCCGGGAGCCCTCACCCATGTCCGATTCCGTGCTGTACGAGCTGGACGGCGGCCTGGCCGTCATCACCATCAACCGCCCGGAGGCGATGAACGCGCTCGACGTCGCCACCAAGATCGCGCTGCGCGACGCCGTGGCCGCCGCGGCCGCCGACCCGGCGGTGCGGGCCGTGCTGCTGACCGGGGCGGGCGAGCGGGCGTTCTGCGTCGGGCAGGACCTCAACGAGCACCTGACGCTGCTGAAGCGGGCCGAGGAGACCGGCGAGGGCGCGCTGCGGACCGTCGCCGAGCACTACAACCCGCTGGTGCGGGCGCTGGCCGGGATGCGCAAGCCGACCGTCGCCGCGGTCGGCGGGGTGGCGGCGGGGGCCGGCGCCTCGCTCGCCTTCGCCTGCGACTTCCGCGTCCTGTCCGACCGGGCCGGCTTCAACACCGCCTTCGCCGGGATCGCGCTGACCGCCGACTCGGGCGCTTCCTGGACGCTGCCGCGACTGGTCGGGCACGCCAAGGCCACCGAGCTGCTGATGCTCCCCCGGACGGTCAAGGCCGCCGAGGCGATGGAGCTGGGCCTGGCCACCAGGGTGGTGCCGGCCGACGAACTCGCCGCCACCGCACGGGCCTTCGCCCACGAGCTGGCCGAGGGGCCGACCGTCGCCTACGGCGCCATCAAGGAGTCGCTGGCGTACGGCGCCTCCCACTCGCTGGACGAACTCCTCGACAAGGAGGACGAGTTGCAGACGATGGCGGGCGAGAGCGAGGACCACCGGATCGCGGTGCGCGCCTTCATCGCCAAGGAGAAGCCGAAGTACCTGGGCCGCTAGGGACATCGGCCACTACGGGCCGGCCGTCCGATCGGAGGGGCCGGCCCTCGGGCCCGTCAGCGGACGGCGGCGGTGCGGACGTGGCAGTCCGCCAGGTGGTCGTCGACCAGGCCGCAGGCCTGCATCAGGGCGTAGGCGGTGGTCGGGCCGACGAAGCGGAAGCCCGCCTTCTTCAGCGCCTTCGCCAGCGCCGTCGACTCCGGCGTGACGGCCGGCACCTCGCCCATCGTGCGGGGGGCCGGCCGGTCCGGGTCCCCGGCGAACTGCCAGATCAGCGCGTCCAGTCCGTCCTCCAGGTCACGGGCGACCCGCGCGTTGGCGACCGCCGCCTCGATCTTGGCCCGGTTGCGGATGATGCCGGTGTCGGCGAGCAGGCGCTCCTTGTCCTCCTCGCCGAACTCGGCGACCTTGGCGATCTCGAAACCCGCGAACGCGGCCCGGAAGCCCTCGCGGCGGCGCAGGATGGTCAGCCAGGACAGCCCGGACTGGAAGGCCTCCAGGCAGACCCGCTCGAACAGCGCGTCGTCGCCGCGCACCGGCCGGCCCCACTCGGTGTCGTGGTAGACCCGGTAGTCGTCGGTGGAGTCGCCCCAGCCGCAGCGGCGCAGGCCGTCCGCGCCGAGCACCGCTCCGTCGGCCGTCACTTGTCCGCCCCGGGCTCGGCGTCCTCGGGGGTCCGCTCCCCGGCCGGCCGCTTGGCGAGCGCCACGACCGGCTCGACCACCTTGGCGAACTCCTCCAGGCCGGGCAGCGGTTCGGCCGCCGGGTCGGGGGCGCCGCCCGCCTCGACCGCGCCGCGCAGGTGGGCGGCGGCCTCCAGCTCGGCGATCCGCGCGTCGCGGTAGGCGAGTTCGGCGCCGAGGCGGTCCAGGACGTCGTCCACCTCGTCCATCCGGTAGCCGCGCAGGGCCATCGGCAGGCGCAGCTCGTCCACGTCCGCCTTGCCCAGCGGGCGGTCCTGCGGCAGCCGCGCGGAGATGCGGTCCGGTGCCGCCTCCGGCATCGAGCCTCCCCCGCCGAGCGCCACCAGGGCGGCACCGCCGACCACCACGGCCATGGCGACCACGATCACCCAGAACACGAGCTGTCCTCCCGAACTCCCGGCCGGTCCGCTATGTGGCGCAGGTAACCACACTGATCATGACAGCATGGTCCCTTAGTGAGGCCGGGGGCCATCATCGCACCCGCAGGAGCTGTGGAGGAGACATCGGTGGCACTGCGCCTGGGACCGCGGGAATTCGGTGACGACGAGCTGGTGATCATGGCGATCGTCAACCGGACGCCGGACTCGTTCTTCGACAAGGGTGCGACCTTCGCCGACGAGGCCGCCTTCGCCGCCGCGGACCGGGCGATGGCCGAGGGCGCGGCGATCCTGGACATCGGCGGGGTGAAGGCCGGGCCGGGCGACGAGGTCACGGTCGAGGAGGAGCTGCGGCGCACCGTGCCCTTCGTGGCCGAGCTGCGCAAGCGCCACCCCGAGGCGGTGATCAGCGTGGACACCTGGCGGCACGAGGTCGGCGAGGCGGTCTGCGAGGTGGGCGCGGACCTGCTGAACGACGCCTGGGGCGGGGTGGACCCGGAGCTCGCCGAGGTGGCCGCCCGGTACGACGTCGGGCTGGTCTGCACCCACGCGGGCGGCGCCGAGCCCCGCACCCGTCCGCACCGGATCGGGTACGAGGACGTGATGGCGGACATCCTGCGGGTGACGGTGGGACTGGCCGAACGCGCGGTGGAACTGGGCGTGCGGCGGGACGCGCTGATCATCGACCCGGGGCACGACTTCGGCAAGAACACCCGGCACTCGCTGGAGGCCACCCGGCGGCTGCCGGAGATGACCGCGACCGGCTTCCCGGTGCTGGTCTCGCTCTCCAACAAGGACTTCGTCGGCGAGACCCTGGACCGGCCGGTGAACGAGCGGCTGCTCGGCACCCTGGCCACCACCGCGGTCTCGGCCTGGCTGGGCGCGCGGGTCTACCGGGCGCACCAGGTCGCGGAGACCCGCCAGGTGCTGGACATGGTCGCCTCGATCCGGGGCACCCGCCCCCCGGCGGTCGCCCGCCGGGGGCTGGCGTGAGCGCCTCGGGCCGGGCCCGCCGAGGACCCGTCCGGGGCTCCTAGATCTCGCCGGCGGGCCGGCGGGCGTCGGCGAGGATCTTCATGACCTCGTCGATCTCGTCGGTGATGTGGAACAGCTCCAGGTCGTGCGGGGCCGCCTTGCCCTGCTCGACCAGGGTGTTCTTCAGCCACTCGTAGAGGCCGCCCCAGTAGGCGCTGCCGTAGAGGATCACCGGGAAGCGGGTGACCTTCTTCGTCTGCACCAGGGTGAGCGCCTCGAACAGCTCGTCCAGCGTGCCGAGGCCGCCGGGCAGGACCACGAACCCCTGGGCGTACTTCACGAACATCGTCTTGCGGACGAAGAAGTAGCGGAAGTTCAGTCCGAGGTCGACGAACTCGTTGAGGCCCTGCTCGAAGGGCAGCTCGATGCCGAGCCCGACGCTGAGGCCGCCGGCCTCGGAGGCGCCGCGGTTGGCGGCCTCCATCGCGCCCGGGCCGCCGCCGGTGATCACCGCGTAGCCGGCCTCGGCGAGGGCCCGGCCGATGGCCACGCCCGCCTGGTACTCGGGCGAGTCGGCCTGGGTCCGGGCGGAGCCGAAGACGCTGATCGCGGGCGGGAGTTCGGCGAGGGCGCCGAAGCCCTCGACGAACTCGGAGGTGATCCGCAGCACCCGCCACGGGTCGGTGTGCAGCCAGTCGGTGGGACCGGTGGTGTCCAGCAGGCGCTGGTCCGTGGTGCTCGTTCCGACCTGGTCCCGGCGCACCAGCACCGGGCCCTTCTGCTTCTCGGGCCAGGCCTTCTTCTTCCGCGGCACCCCGACCTGCTCGGGGCCGTGACCGTAGTGCTTCTCGTCTCCTGTGCCTGTCATGACGGAACCCTACGCCCGCCTTCCCCCGTTTTCAGGCAACGGGGGAAGGTCGGTTGAGCATCCGGAAGGTGGCGTTCGGCCGCCGTCCCGACGGTCGGCGCGGTGCGCGGCTCAGCTGGTCAGCCAGGCGCGCAGCCGCTCCTCGACCTCGGCGATGGCGCTCAGCGAGCAGTGCTCCTCGCGCTTGTGCGCCAGGTTCGGGTCGCCGGGGCCGTAGTTGACCGCGGGGACGCCGAGCGCGCTGAACCGGGCGACGTCGGTCCAGCCGAACTTGGCCCGGGCCTGGCCGCCGGTGGCCGCCAGGAAGGCCTGGGCGGCCGGCTGGGAGAGTCCCGGCAGGGCACCCGGGGCGAAGTCGGTGACGGTCAGCTCGAAGCCGTCGAAGACCTCGCGCACGTGCTTCTCCGCGTCGGCCTCGCTGCGGTCCGGCGCGTAGCGGAAGTTGACGGTCACGACGCACTCGTCCGGGATCACGTTGCCGGCCACGCCGCCGTCGATCCGGACCGCGTTCAGGCCCTCGCGGTACTCCAGGCCGTCGATCTCCACCCGGCGCGGCTGGTACCGCTCGAGCCGGGTGAGCACCTCGGCGGCGTGGTGGACGGCGTTGTCGCCGAGCCAGCTGCGGGCCGCGTGGGCGCGCACGCCGGTGAGCCGCACCTGCGCCCGCAGGGTGCCCTGGCAGCCGCCCTCGACCATGGCGCCGCTGGGCTCCATCAGCACCGCGAAGTCGCCCGCCAGCCACTCCGGGTGGTCCTTGGCGAGGTGGCCCAGGCCGTTGCGGTGGGCCTCCACCTCCTCGCAGTCGTAGAAGACGAAGGTGAGGTCCCGGTTGGGCTCGGGCAGCGTGGCGGCGAGGCGCAGCTGGACGGCCACGCCGGACTTCATGTCCGAGGTGCCGCAGCCGTAGAGCAGGTCGCCCTCGACGTACGAGGGGAGGTTGTCGGCGATCGGCACGGTGTCCAGGTGGCCGGCCAGGACGACGCGCTCGGCGCGGCCCAGGTCGGTGCGGGCGACCACGTTGTTGCCGTGGCGGTCCACGGTGAGGTGCGGGTAGCCGCGCAGCGCGGCCTCCACGGCGTCGGCGAGCGCCTGCTCGTCGCCGCTCACCGAGGGGAAGTCGACGAGCCGGGCGGTCAGCGTCCCGCCGTCGAGAGTGAGGTCCAGGGGCGTCGGATTCGGGCTGCTCATGGGCGTCAGCCTAGTCCGCGGCCCGGTTCGCCCGGCCCGGTCCGCCCGGCGCGGCCGCCGCGTGACGCGGTTCGGACTCGGTGGCGAGTGGGCGGGTGACGGCAACCGGGGGGCGCCGTACATCCGTCCGAGTGGGTACGGTGTCGGATCAAGGAGCAGGCGCGAGAGGGGCGACGGTGGCCAGGAGAAGGAGCAGCGAGCAGCTGGGCGACGAAGAGGAGCCCACTCGCCGCCGCGGGCCGCTGCGCGCCCTGCTGATGGTGATCGTCGGGCTGCTCGGCCTGGCCCTGGTCGCCGGACTGGCCGTGGTCGGGATCTGGTGGTTCGGCTTCAAGCCGGGTGTGTCGGAGGAGTGCACGGTGAAGACCGCGGCCGGCAACGGCACGCTGGAGCTGCCGCAGGCCGCCAACGCCGCGACGATCGCCGCGGTGGCGCGCTCGCGCGGGCTGCCGGACCGGGCCACCACGATCTCGCTGGCGACGGCGATGCAGGAGTCCAAGCTGCGCAACCTCGCGGGCGGCGACCGGGACTCGATCGGCCTCTTCCAGCAGCGGCCGTCGATGGGCTGGGGCACCCCGGCGCAGATCGGCGACCCGGTGTACGCGACCAACAAGTTCCTGGACGGCCTGGTCAAGGTCCCCGGCTACACCCGGATGCCGCTGACCGACGCCGCCCAGACGGTGCAGAAGAGCGGCTACCCGCAGGCCTACGCCAAGCACGAGACGAAGGCGACCCTGCTCACCTCGGCGCTGGCCGGCCGCGAGCCCGCCTCGTTCTCCTGCGTGGTGCACGACTACGCCAAGCCGGATCCGGCGGACTCCGACTCCCCCACCGCGGGGACCACCCCGGGCGCCACCGCGACCCCGGCCGCGGCGCCGGACCGGGCCCAGGTGCTGTCCGACCGGGTGCGCCGGGAGTTCGGCCGCACGGTGACCCCGGCGACCGGCTACACCTCGACCATCAAGGGCGCCGAGAACGCCCTCGCGCTGACCCCGGACCCGGCCACCACCGCGCTGACCTCGGGACCGGACGCGGGGGCGGACGGCGGGGTGAGCGCCGAGCGGGCGAGCGGCTGGGAGGTCGCCCACTGGGCGGTCGCCCAGGCCCAGCAGCTGGGCATCGCGACGGTCGCCTACGACGGGAAGATCTGGCGCAAGTCCAAGTCCGAGGACGGCTGGCAGACCCAGACCTCGGGCACCTCGACCAAGCTCGTCCAGGTCACCCTGGCCCCGCCCACGAAGAGCTGACGCACTGGTGTTCGGGTTGCCGCCGGACGAGTGATTCCGGTCAACCCCGGTGGACAGACCGCCCGTTCCGGCGAACCGGGGTGAAGAACCGTCACTCCCCTTGTCCAGGACCGGTTCGGCGGCGTCCGACCGGCCCGGCAAGCGGCCCTGCTTCAGTCGTACGATCCGATGGTCGGCCAGGGTCCTTCCTTGCACCGGCCGAAACCTTCTGGCTTCTCAAGCGGTAACAACGTCGTCCGCCCGGTCGGCAACGCCCGGCTCCCAGGGCGGACGGGACGGACCCAGACCCCTTCGAGGAGCCCCATGTCTCACCCCCTCACGCGCCGGATCGCCCAGGCCGCGCTCGTCGTGGCCGCCGGAGCGACCCCGCTGCTCGCGGCCGGCTCCGCGTCCGCTCTGGGCGGGGACGCCCTGCTGCCCAAGAGCGACCTCGCGGCACCGCTGGGCCAGCTGACCAATTCCGACGCCGGCTCGACGCTCCAGCACACCACCCACCAGCTCGGCCAGGCCGCCGGCACCACCGGGGCGGCCACCGTCGCCGCGGGCGTACCGGCCTCCGCCGACGCTGCCGGCAACATCGTGGCCCAGCAGCTTCCCGAGGCCAACGAGAAGGCCGGCTCGCTGACCGCGCCGGTCGACCAGACCGCCGCGACCGCCGGCCAGCTCTCCACCGTCACCCCGAAGGTCGCCTCGGCCCTGGCCGGCAAGCTCGGCGAGGCCGTCACCGGCAAGAGCGCGGAGACCCGCGGCGCCACCGCCGGCACCGGCCCGCTCGGCGGCCTGACCCAGGCCGGCTCGGTCACCCAGGCCGTGCCCGGCGCCGAGACGCTCACCGGCGCCGTCCCCGGCGGCACCGCCGTCGCCGACGCGCTGCCGGTGGGCGCGGTGCAGCGCGCGCTGCCGCTCGGTTCGGTCGAGCGGGCCCTGCCGGCCGAGCTGCCCGCCACCGACGTGCTGGGCCTGGCCGAGCACGGCTCGGCCAACCGCCTCGGCGGTGCCGACCTCGGCAAGAACAGCCCGCTGTCCGGCCTGACCGGCGCGCTCGGCCCGCTCGGCGGCCTGCTGAACAGCCTCAACGGCGGCGGCCTCGGCGGCCTGCCGCTGTAGTCGGTCCGCACCCCGTTCCTCCGGGGAGGACCCCGAAGGGGGCCGGTGTCCGTGACACCGGCCCCCTTCGCCGTACGGTCCCGGGGTGCGCTCCCCGGGTGCGGTCAGCGCGCCGCGCCCAGCCGCTCCACGGCCGCCGCGACCCGCTCGTCGGTCGCCGTGAACGCGACCCGCACGAAGCGGTCGCCGGCCGGCCCGTAGAAGTCGCCGGGCGCCACCAGGATGCCCAGCCCGGCCAGTTCGGCCACCGTCTCCCAGCACGGGCGGTCCTGGGTCGCCCACAGGTAGAGGCTGGCCTCGGAGTGCTCGATCCGGAAGCCGTACGCCTCCAGCGCAGCCCGCAGCGCCGAGCGCCGGGCCGCGTACCGCTCGCGCTGCTCGGCCACGTGCGCGTCGTCCGCGAGCGCGGCGACGGTCGCCGCCTGGACGGGCGCCGGCACGATCATGCCGCCGTGCTTGCGCACCTCCAGCAGCTCCCTGACCACCACCGGGTCACCCGCCACGAAGGAGGCGCGGTAGCCGGCCAGGTTGGAGCGCTTGGAGAGCGAGTGGACGGCCAGCAGGCCCTCGTGGTCGTCGCCGCAGACGTCCGGGTGCAGGACCGACACCGGGTCGGCCTCCCAGCCCAGCTCCAGGTAGCACTCGTCGCTGACCAGCAGCGCCCGGTGCTCCCGGGCCCACTCGACGGCGCGGCGCAGCTCGTCCGCGCCCAGCACCCGGCCGGTCGGGTTGGACGGCGAGTTCACCCAGAGCAGGCGCACCCGGGAACCGTCCAGCTCGTCCACCGAGTCGTACTCGACCGGCTCGGCGCCGCACAGCCGGGCGCCCACCTCGTAGGTCGGGTAGGCCAGGCGCGGGTAGGCGACCTGGTCGCCGGGGCCGAGGCCGAGCTGGGTCGGCAGCCAGGCCACCAGCTCCTTGGAGCCGACGGTCGGCAGCACGGCCTGCGGGCCGATCCGCGCGCCCACGCGGCGATGCAGCCAGCCGGCGATCGCCTCGCGCAGCTCCAGCGGGCCCCAGACGGTCGGGTAGCCGGGGGTGTCGGTGTGCGCGGCCAGCGCCTTCTGGATCACCTCGGGGACCGGGTCCACCGGGGTGCCGACGGAGAAGTCGCAGAGGCCGCCGGGGTGGGCCAGCGCGGTCGCCTTGTACGGCTCCAGCTTGTCCCAGGGGAAGACCGGCAGCTTGTCCGAAACGCGGCGCGCCGCCCCCGGGTGGCCCGGGAACGGCGCGTGCGTGCTGTTGGTGCTCACAGCTGTTGTGCCACCGATCGTCAGTGGTCGGCGTTCTGCGGCGGCAGAGCGGCGATGAACGGGTGGTCACGCTCGATCAGGCCGAGCTTGGAGGCGCCGCCGGGCGAGCCCAGGTCGTCGAAGAACTCGACGTTCGCCTTGTAGTAGTCCTTCCACTCCTCCGGGGTGTCGTCCTCGTAGAAGATCGCCTCGACCGGGCAGACCGGCTCGCAAGCGCCACAGTCGACACACTCATCCGGGTGGATGTAGAGCGATCGCTCGCCCTCGTAGATGCAGTCAACCGGGCATTCTTCGATGCACGCCTTGTCCTTCACGTCGACACAAGGCTGCGCGATGACGTAGGTCACGCTGTCGTTCCTCCTCGGAAGGGCCTGGTGGCCCGTTCTGTTCTGCTGCCGTGCGCGGTGAGCGCGGCGTCGTCGATGCCCGCCCCTAGTATCGCGGGTCGGAGACCGCAAATGCACAGGAGGTGGCCAGATGGCGACGGTCAACCCGGTCGGCGACCGTCCGGAGGTCCGGATAGACCGCTCTGACGTGGGACGACGCGTGTCCGTCCGCCGGCTTGCGGAGTTCGTGGACGACCGTCCGGTGTTTCGGGATTCGATCGGCGTGCTCACATCGTGGGACGATCATGGGCTGACGGTCGTCCCGCGCACCGGCGATCCGGTGTTCTTGCCGGAGAAGCTGCTGGTCGCAGGCAAGGTCGTGCCGCCGTTTCCGGCCCGGCGCGCCCCCTTGCCGGTCACCGGGCCGGTCGAACTGCAGCGGATCGCGGGGCGCGGCTGGCCGGCCGTCGAACAGGAGTCGCTCGGCGAGTGGACGCTGCGCGCCTCGGCCGGGTTCACCCGGCGGGCCAACTCCGTCCAGGCCCTCGGGGAGCCGGGTCTGCCGCTGCCTCAGGCGCTGGCGGCCGTCCGCGACTGGTACGCGGCGCGCGGGCTGCCACCGTACGTCGAGGTGCTCTCCCCCGGCTCGCCTCCGACGCTGGTCGCCGAGCTCGACCGGCTCGGGGCCGGGTACGCGCCCACCCTGGTCCGCACCGCGCCGCTGGCCGGGCTGGCCCGGGGCGGCGCCGGGCACGAGAGGGTGCGGCTGGCGCGCACGGCGGACGACGGGTGGCTGTCGGTGTACCGGCGGGTCGGCGACGACCCGGCGGTGGAGGAGGCGGCCCGACAGGTGCTGAACGGTGGGCCGTCGGTCTGGTTCGCGACCGTGCCGGGCGCCCCCGGGCAGCCGCCGCTGGCGATCGGGCGCTGCGTCATCGACGGGGCCTGGGCCTGCTTCGGCGCGATCGAGGTCCAGCCGTACGCCCGGCGGGCCGGGCTGGCGACGGCGGTCATGGCGGTGCTCGCCTCGCGCGCGGCCGAGGAGGGGGCGAGCGGCGCCTACCTCCAGGTCGAGGCGGAGAACGCGGGGGCGATCGCGCTCTATGACGGACTCGGCTTCACGACCAGTCACACTTACCACTACGCGCTCCTCCCCCAGGGGTAGCCGCCAGGCCGTACCGTCCGTCCGATCACCCGCTTGTCCGACCGCCGCCTTGTCCGTCCGCCGTACGAAAGCCGTCGCCGTCACCGTGACCGAGCAGAGCAGAGACCGCTTCCGGACCGCCGCCCGCGCCGAGCAGCCCGACCCGGTGCTGCTGTGCGTGCTCGCCGCCGCCGAGCACGGCATGGTGCCCGACCCCGGCGACCCCGGCGAGCCGCCCGGCGTGGACGCGCTGCTCGCCGCCTGCGAGGCCGCGCTGGAGCGGCACGCGGCGGAGGTCCGGACGGCGGTCGCCGAGCGGGCGCCCACCGGACCGGAGGAGACCGCCGCCCTGCTCGCCGCGGTGCTCGGCGGGCGGGAGCGCTTCCACGGGCGGCAGTCGGACTACCGGCGGCTGGAGTCCTCGCTGCTGCCCGAGGTGCTGCGGCGGCGGCGCGGGCTGCCGATCATGCTCTCCCTGGTGTGGATGGCGGTCGGACGGCGGGCCGGGCTGACCGTCCACGGCATCGCGCTGCCCGGCCACTTCATCGTCGCGGTCGGCGGCCCGGCGGGCGGCGAGGACTACGTCCTGGCCGACCCGTTCCACGGCGGGCGGCTGCTCGACCCGGAGGACGTCGAGCAGCTGGTCGCCGCCGCCGGGCAGGAGTTCACCCCCGCCCTGCTCACCCCGGCCCAGCCGCTGGAGATCGTGCTGCGGGTGCTCGGCAACATCCGGCTCTGGGCCGCCGACCGCCCCGAGCACGCCCGCACCCAGCTCTGGGCCACCGAACTCGCCCTGCTGCTGCCCCGGCACCCGGCCCAGCTGCGCCTGGAACGGGCCGAACTCCTCGTCCGCACCGGGGACTTCCTCGGCGGCTCGGCGGAGATGGACGCCTACGCGCAGATCCTGGACGCCTTCGACCCGGACACCGCCGCCAAGGTCCGGCAGGAGGCCAGGGCGGCCCGGCACCGGCTCAACTGACCTCCGTCAGAGCCAGCCCTTCTCACGGGCGATCCGGACCGCCTCGGTGCGGTTGCGGGACTCGGTCTTCTGGATCGCCATCGACAGGTAGTTGCGCACCGTCCCCTCGGACAGGTGCAGCCGCCTGGCGATGTCCGCGTTCACCGCGCCGTCGGCCGCCGCGTCCAGCACGTCCCGCTCGCGCGCGGTCAACGGGTTGGCGCCCTCGGCCAGCGCGGCGGCGGCCAGCGTCGGGTCGATCACCCGCTCGCCGCGCAGCACCCGGCGGATCGCCTCCGCCAGCTCGGCGGCCGGCGCGTCCTTCACCAGGAAGGCGTCCGCACCCGACTCCATCGCCCGGCGCAGGTAGCCGGGCCGGCCGAAGGTCGTCGCGATGACCACCTTCGTCCGCGGTGCCCGGCGGTGCAGCTCGGCGGCCGCCTCGATGCCCGTCATCCCCGGCATCTCGATGTCCAGCACCGCGACCTGCACGTCGTTCGCGAGCACCGCCGCCACCACCTCGTCCCCGCGGCCGACCTGCGCGACGACGTCGATGTCCCCCTCCAGCCCGAGCAGCGCGGCCAGCGCCTCCCGGACCATCCCCTGATCCTCGGCGAGCAGCACGCGGATCGAGGCCCCGTTGTCAGTGTCGTTCATGGCCACGACCTTAGGGCCTGCCTCCGAGGACCCGGCCGACGTATTCCAGTGGTTCACCGGGGCCCCGCGGACGAGACTGTCCCGGTGCTGACCCTGGAACTCCTGCGCCCCGACCACGCCGACGCCGTACTGGCCTTCGAGCGCGCCAACCGCGCGTACTTCGCCCGCACCGTCCCGGACCGCGGCGACGCGTACTTCGCCCGGTTCGCGGACCGCCACGCCGCCCTCCTCGCCGAACAGGCCGAGGGCGTCTGCAGGTTCCACGTCGTCCGCGACGCGGCCGGCGACCTGGTCGGCCGCGTCAACCTCCTCGACCTCGTCGACGGCAGCGCCGAACTCGGCTACCGCGCCGCCGAATCCGCCGCCGGCCGAGGCATCGCCACCGCCGCCGTGGCCGAGGCCTGCCGCCTCGCCGCCACCGCCTACGGCCTGCGCTCCCTCACCGCCGTCACCACCCTCGACAACCTCGCCTCGCAGGCCGTCCTCGCCCACAACGGCTTCAAGCCCCGGTACGAGTTCCTCCTCGACGGCCGCCCCGCCCTCGCCCACCACCGCTCCCTCGCCGACCTCGGCTGAGGCCGGCCGGGCCGACGGCCTACTCCGGAAGCCAGCGGCGGGAGGATTCGAGGCTGTCGGCGATGCCGGTGTTGAAGGCGAGGGCGGCCCCGGGAGCGTGACGACGCACCAGATTGACGACGAGTTCGAAGAACAGGAGCGCGGCCTCGGGCTTGCGGATGCCACCGCCGATGACGACGACGTCCCAGGCCCGGGCGGCCAGGGCCGCCACGACGGCGGGCTCGGCGGTGTCGTCGGGGGCGACCAGCGCGGTCGCGGCGTCGATGCCGTGCTCGGCGAAGCGGAGGAGTTCGGCGTCGAGGACGGCCTGCACGGCGTCGCCGTCCATACCGGGGACGGCGTGCGGGTCGAAGCCGATGATGAGAACGGTGGGCATGTCCGGTACGACGTCCGTACCGGCCGTCCGGGTTCCCCGCGCGGGCCCGCGCGGCGCGCTAGCGCGGCTTCGTCGCGGGCGAGGGTCCGGAGGCCGGGGCCGACACCGTGCGCAGCGGCACCGAGGCGCGCAGCCGGAAGCCCCGCCCGCGCTCCCCCGGCCCGGTCTCCAGCCGCCCGCCGACCAGCGCCAGCCGCTCCTCCAGACCGGACAGGCCGTTGCCCGGCTGGGACTTGCCCGGCCCGCGCCCGTTGTCGGTGACCTCCAGGACGGCGTAGTGCTCGCCGCCCGCCTCCCAGCTCTCGTCCGCCGCGACCGTGCAGACGGTGGCGTCCTCGCCGTGCCGGACGACGTTGGTCACGGCCTCGCGCAGCGCCCAGGCCAGCGCGCCCCGCTCCTCGTCGGGCAGCGCCGGCCAGGCGTCCACCAGCTCCGGCGCGGCCTCCAGCCGGACCTGGGCGGCGGCCAGCGCGGTCCGGGCGGCGGCCAGTTCGACCGGCAGGGTCGGGCGGCGGAAGCCGGTGACCGCCTCCCGGACGTCGATCAGCGACTGCCGGGCGACCTGTTCGATGTCGGCGACCTGCGCCCGGGCGGCCTCGTCCTTGCCGGCGTCCATGAACCGTCCGGCCAGCTCGCTCTTCAGCGTGATCAGCGACAGCGAGTGCCCGAGCAGGTCGTGCAGGTCGCGGGCCAGCCGCAGCCGCTCCTCGGAGGCGGCCAGGTGCGCGACCGCGGCCCGGGCCTCGCGCAGCTCCTTCATGGTGGCGACCAGCCGCTGCAGGCCGGTCATCGCGACGCCGGAGAGGAAGGCGCTGAGCGCGAAGGTGGAGACGTTGTCGACATCGGCGCCGATGCCCACGCCGACGACGGCGGTGAGCGCGGCCATGGCGACCAGCGCGCGCAGCCCGTAGCGGGCCGGGGTGATGATCGCGACGCACACCGAGGCGTAGATGAACAGCGTCAGGAACGCGTCGCCGAGCACGACGGAGGCGGCGACCGCGAGCCCGACCATCGTCGTGACGATCGCCAGGCAGGCCCGCGGCCGCATCCCGGCCTGCGAGCGGAAGACCACCAGCAGCACGTACGCGACCATGAACACGGCCAGGCAGCACCAGCCGAGCACCGTCCCGATCGTGCTGTGGCCGCCGCTCAGCAGGTCCCCGGCCGGGTAGGCCAGGTAGAGCATCCACAGCATCATCCAGGCGACCTTGACCAGCAGCTGCCTCCTGGTCTCCACCGGGGAGCCGGGGACGTTCATGAAGGACGCGCGCGCCACGCCCACCTCCGGCGGTTCGTCGGGGCGGTGGGCCTGGCGCGCGTCACTCATGTCGATCATCATGCCTGGCGGGTGTCGCGGCGGTACAGCGCTGCGGCGGCGGCCGTGAACACCACGAGGAAGCCGGCCAGCCCCGCGACGGCGACGGTGTCCAGGGAGTGCCCGGGCTGGATGAAGGCGGCCAGCTTGTTGTACAGGAACACCGGGTTGAACCGGGCGAACTTCTCCAGCGAGCCGCTCACCGGGAACCAGGTGCCGCCGAGCAGCGCCATCGCCATGTAGGTGATCATCACGATCGGCTGCACCGCGTCCGGCGCCGCCGCGTACCCGAGTGCCACCCCGAGCGCGGCGAAGACGAAGCTGCCCAGCCAGAGCGCGGCCGCCAGCGCGATCCACTGCGCCGCGCCAAGCGAGACGCCCTGGCTCGCGCCGACCGCGAAGACCACCAGGATCGCCGGCAGCGTGGTGACCGCGGTCGCCGCGATCTTGCCGACGGTGTACGCCCGGCCGGGCAGCGCGGTCAGCCGCAGCTGGCGCACCCAGCCGCTCTTGCGCTCCAGCGAGATCCGCTGCGCGTTGCCGCTCAGCACCGCGCCGACCGCGCCGAAGGTGGCCATCGAGACCATGAAGTACGTCTTCACCGGCAGGCCGCCGGCCAGCCGGGTGGAGCCGTAGGCGTTGATGAAGAAGAAGTACATCAGCGCCGGGTAGGCGATGGTGAAGAGCAGGTAGCGCCGGTTGCGGAGGGTCCGCAGGATCTCCAGCCTGATCAGGGTGGTCATCGCACGCTCTCCTTCTCGGTGCTCCCGGTGTCGGCGCCCCGGGCGCCGTCCTCGCGGTCCAGTTCCCCGGTGATGGTCAGGAAGGCCTGTTCCAGGCCCACGCCGGTGACCTCCAGCCCGCGCGGGTACAGGCCCGCCCGGTAGGCCCCGGCCACGGTGGCGTCGGCGTCCGCGGTGCGGATCCGCACCGTCCGCACCCCGGGGACCCTCGCGGTGACGTCCAGCGACTGCACGCCCGGCAGGGTGCGCAGCACGGACTCCTCGAACCCGCCGTCCGTGTCGTGGAGTTCGAAGGCGATCCGGCGGGCTCCGGCCCTGGCCTTGATCTCCGCCGAGCTGCCGTCGGCGATCAGCCGGCCCCGGTGGAGCACCAGGACGCGGTCGGCGATCGAGTCGGCCTCCTCCAGGTAGTGGGTGGCGAACAGCACCGTGCGCCCGGCGTCGGCCTGGGTGCGCATGCTCGCCCAGAACGACTGCCGCACGCTGACGTCCATGCCGGTGGTGGGCTCGTCCAGCACGATCAGGTCGCTGTCGCCGGCGATGGCCAGGGCGAAGCGGACCCGCTGCTCCTGGCCGCCGGACAGCTTGTCGACCCGCCGTTCCGCCAGCTCCGTGATCCCGGCGTCGGTCAGCACCCCCGTGACCGACCGACCGCGCGGGTGCACGTCGCAGGCGAGCCGGACCAGCTCACGCACCTTGACGTCGGACATCAGCCCACCGCTCTGCAGCATCGCGCCGACCCGGCCGGCCTCGATCGCCGCTCTCGGGGTGCCGCCGAACAGGGTCACGCTGCCCCGGTCGGGCTCGCGCAGGCCGAGCAGCAGGTCCAGACTGGTGGACTTCCCTGCGCCGTTCGGCCCGAGCAGGGCGACGGTCTCGCCCGGCCTCAGCACGAGGTCCAGTCCGTCCACGGCGCGCACCCGCCCGTAGCTCTTGCCGACGCCGCGGAAGGCGGCCACCTCGGTACCCATCGCCCCGCTCCTCTCCCCTGGTGGTTTTCGCGTCCGATGCTGTTCGCACCACCTCAGAGTCCCGCGCGGGCGGGTGGCGGCGGCAGTGTCCGCCGTCGTGCCTTCGGCATGACGGATGTCATGGCGGCGGCCGGTACCCCCGTCAGGGGCACCGGCCGCGGAAGGCGCTGGTCAGCGGGGTGTCACAGGCCCAGCGAGCGCTTCACGAAGTCGACCTGGAGCAGCAGCAGGTTCTCCGCGACCTCCTCCTGCGGGGTCATGTGGGTGACGCCGGACAGCGGCAGCACGGTGTGCGGGCGCCCGGCGGCGAGCAGCGCCGAGGACAGCCGCAGGGTGTGCGCGGCCACCACGTTGTCGTCGGCCAGCCCGTGGATGATCATCAGCGGGCGCTCCAGGCCGGCCGCGTACCCGCTCAGCGAGTTGGCGGCGTACACCTCGGGCCGCTCGGCCGGGTCGCCCAGGTAGCGCTCGGTGTAGTGGGTGTCGTACAGCTCCCAGTCGGTCACCGGCGCCCCGGCCACCGCCGCGTGGAAGACGTCCGGGCGGCGCAGCACGGCGAGCGCGGCGAGGTAGCCGCCGTACGACCAGCCGCGGATGGCGACCCGGTCGAGGTCCAGCGGGAACTCCCCGGCGAGCGCCCGCAGCGCGTCCGCCTGGTCGTCCAGGGTGGCCCCGGCGAAGTCGAAGGCGATCGACTTCTCCCAGGCCGGCCCGCGCCCGGGGGTGCCGCGGCCGTCGGCGACGACCACCGCGAACCCCTGGTCGGCGAACCACTGCGACTGGAGGTGCGGGTTGTGCGCCTGGTAGACGCGCTGGCCGCCGGGGCCGCCGTACGGGTCCATCAGGACGGGCAGCAGGCCGTCCCGCTCGCGGTCGTAGCCGGTGGGCAGGAAGACCGCGGCGGGGATGCGGCGCTCGCCGGCGAAGCGGAAGACCGGACGGGCGGTGATGACCGGGGTCTCGGCGTGGGAGGCGATGGTGGCGACGTCGTCGACCGCCACGCCCTCGGGCAGGTCCCGGGCGACCTTGACGAGCGTGCCGGGCAGGTCGGGCTCGGCGGTGGCCCGGACGGTGATGCCGCCGCCGTGCACCGCGCTGGTGACGGAGGTGAACGGCCGCCCGTTGGCGGACTCCCAGCCCAGCCGCTTGCCGTCGTGGCTGATCCGGCCGACGGCGATCCAGCCCGGCTCGGGGTCGGTCTCGCCGACGCCGCCGGAGGCGCTGAAGAACACCTCCTCCTCGGTGACCGCGACGACCGAGCGGACGTGCAGGTCGGCGCCGGTCACGGTGCGGTCGCCGATCACCAGCGCCCGCACTCCTCCCTCGTCGGAGATCCGGACCAGCTTGCCGTCCGGGGTCCAGGCCGGCGCGCCCGCGAACAGCTCCAGCCAGGCGCCGTCCTTCTCCTCGTGCAGCACCTCGGTGGTGCCGGTGGCGACGTCCAGGCCGAGGATCCGCTGGTGGCGCTGGTCGCGGGACTGGACTTGGAGCAGCGGGACGCCGCCCTTCGACCAGTGCACCCGGCCCAGGTAGGGGAACGCGGCGCGGTCCCAGACCACCTCGGTGCGCCCGCCGTGCAGGTCGAGCAGCCAGAGTCCGACCTCGGCGTTGGCGCTGCCGGCCGCCGGGTAGGCGACCTCGGCGGGCTCGCGGTCCGGGTTCGCCGGGTCGGCGATCCACCAGCGGCGCACCGGGCTGTCGTCGGCGCGCTCGACCAGCAGCCGGTCGCTCTCCGGGGACCACCAGAAGCCGCGGTTGCGGTCCATCTCCTCCTGCGCGATGAACTCGGCCTGGCCCCAGGTGACGTTCGGGCCGTCCGGTTCGGCGAGCACCCGGTCGCCGCTGCCGTCGGCGCGGGTCAGCCGCAGCTCGCCGGCGGTGTTGGCGTACGCGACGTGGGTGCCGTCCGGGGACGGCCGCGGGTCCAACAGCGGCCCCTCCGCGGGCAGTTCGGTGGTGGCGCCGGTGGCCAGGTCGGCGGTGAACAGGCGGCCGGAGAGGGCGAAGGCGGCCAGGGTGCCGGCCGCGTCCAGGGCGTAGCCGACGATGCCGGCCGAGCCCTCGCGGCTGCGCTCGCGGCGGGCCTTCTCGGCCGGCGAGAGGTCCTCCTCGCCGCCGCCGAGCAGCGCGGCCGGGTCGGCGGCGATCCGCTCCTCGCCGGTGGCGGTGTCGAGGGTCCAGAGCAGGTTGGCCCGGTCGCGGCCGGAGGGCGAACGGAGGAAGACGACCCGCGAGCCGTCCGGCGCGACGGAGAAGGAGCGGGGCGCGCCGACGGTGTAGCGCAGGGTCCGCGCGTACTGCCGGGGGAAGGTGTCGGCAGAGGTGTGGGAGGTCATGGCACCAGACCTTATGACGCCGAGCCACCGCGGCCGGACGTGTGCTGATCACTCGTTCGGAGCATCGTCACCAAGTACACCCCAAAGGGGTCCAAACCGCCTCCGACCGGCCTATGCGCCCCTCGGATGCCACGATGCCCCGGCGCGCGTGGACTCACCGAGGGTAATGTCCCCCTCACTCATCGGGTATGACTTGTCCGGCGAGTGATCGTCGGGCCCGTCCCGGCCCGCGGTCGCCCGCAGCCCCCAGTCCCGCACCGTCCCTCGCCGCCCTCCCCGGGGGCGGCGTGCCCGAGAAGGGGTGTGAGCCGACATGGCCATGAACATCTCCGCCGCCGTGCTGATGCTGGTCATCGTGGTGATCCTGATCCGCCGGTCCGGCCTGAAGCTGGCGCACGCGATCGTCTGCGCGCTGCTCGGCTTCTACCTGGCCTCCAGCTCGATCGCCCCGTCGATCAGCCAGGTCACCAGCAACCTCGCCGGGATGATCAACGGCCTGAAGCTCTGACCCCGTCGCGGCGGTCGTAGGCTTCCTCCCATGACCGCGACTACCGGCCGCCGCCTCCTCCTGGTGCACGCGCACCCCGACGACGAGTCGATCGGCAACGGCGCCACCATGGCCCGGTACGCCGCCGAGGGCGCCCGGGTCACGCTGGTGACCTGCACCCTCGGCGAGGGCGGCGAGGTGATCCCCCCGGAGCTGGCCCACCTGACGGCCGATCGGGAGGACACCCTCGGCGCGTACCGGATCGGCGAGCTGACCGAGGCGATGCGCGCCCTCGGCGTGACCGACTTCCGCTTCCTCGGCGGCCCGGGGCGCTACCGCGACTCCGGGATGATGGGCGTGCCCGAGAACGACGCGCCCGGCTGCTTCTGGCGGGCGGACGTCGAGGAGGCGGCCGACCACCTGGTCGCGGTGATCCGCGAGGAGCGCCCGCAGGTGCTGGTCACGTACGACCCGGACGGCGGCTACGGGCACCCGGACCACATCCAGGCGCACCGGGTCGCGACGCGCGCGTACGAGCTGGCCGCCGACCCGGCGCACCGGCCGGAGCTCGGCCCGGCCTGGCGGATCGCCAAGGTGTACTGGAACCGGATGCCCCGCTCGGTGATCGAGGCCGGGCTCGCCGAGGCCGCCGCCAAGGCGTCCTTCCCGGGCGTCGCGCAGCCCGCCGACATCCCCGGCGTGGTCGACGACGAGCTGGTCACCACCGTGCTGGACGGTTCCGCGTACGCGGGGCGCAAGGCCGCCGCGATGGCCGCCCACGCCACCCAGATCACCGTGGACGGCGCGTTCTTCGCGCTCTCCAACGACCTCGCCCAGCCGCTGTTCGCCACCGAGTACTACCAGTTGGTGCACGGCCAGGCCGGGCCGGGCGAGCCGGAGGACGACCTGTTCGCCGGCCTCGGGCCGGACGCCGCGCACGCCGAGGAGGGCACCCGATGAACAAGCCCGCCGCCGGGCCGGCCCGGCGCCCGCTCGCCGCCGTCCTCCTCGGCACCCGCGAGGAGCGGCTGGCCGAGCCCCAGCCCCCGCGCATCGCCCGGATCGCGGCTTATGTCCTGTTCTTCCTGCTGGGCATCGCGGTGTCGGTCTGCGGATCCTTTGTGCAGGCCCTGTGGCCGCCGGTGGGGGTCCTGCTGGCGCTCGCCGCGACCGCCGCGACCTTCTACGCCGGCCTGCGGGTCACCGGCACCCGGCTCGGCGCGGGCGCGCCCGCGGCCGGCTGGTTCCTGGCGATGCTGCTGCTGATCGTGCCCCGGCCCGAGGGCGACAACGTGCTGTGGTCCAACGCCACCTCGCTGGCCTGGCTGTTCGCCGGCTCGGTGCTGGGCGTGATCTGCGCCACCCTGCCCACCCGCACCAGCTGGTTCCCCGGAGTGCCCGGACCCCCGCGCTGACGCCGGTCGTGCACGGCGTACCGTACCGCGTACGACGCGCAGTCAGGAGCGAACGGCCTTACTCTCATACCGGAGGAACCGGACGTATCAGGATCTGTCCGAAGCCGTTCGCCGCTCTGTTCTTCCCAGTATGGTGGTCCCGCAGAACGCCGTACCCGACCGCCGCCCGCCCCAGTCAAGGCCCGGCGACCACGACCGCGGTCGCGCCGCACGGCCCGCCCGCGAACCCGGAGCAGAGCAGCATTGAGCAGCCGCGAATCTGACAACGCCCACCCGACGCCCCGGCGCACGGGTCCGGACGCCTACCCGTCGGGCACGCCGCCCTACGGCACACCGGCGGGGCTCCCCGGCGGCGACCGGGCCGACGCGGGACCGGGCGCCGCGTCGGGCGGCGAGGACGACGGTCCGAAGACCGAGACCACCCTGACCACCCGGGTCCGGATCAACATCCCCGGCTCGCGCCCGATCCCGCCGGTCGTCGTCCGCAGCACCGTCAAGAACGAGGATGGCCCGGGCGATGACGCCCCGGCCGCCGCCCCGGACGCCCCGCGGCACCGCTCCGCGCCGGCCTCGCCCGTGCTCGGCGTGATGGAGGACGGCGGCCGCCAGGCCTCCCCGCCGAACCTGCCGCCGGAGTGGCAGATCCCGCCGATCCCGCCGGCCACCTCCGAGTCGGAGTCCACCGGTGCCTGGTTCCGGCCGCGGCAGAAGAAGGCCCCGGTCGCGGAGCCCGCCTCGGCCGCCGTGCCGGCCGGTGCCGCGGCCGCGACGCAGGCCCCGGCCGCGCCCGCCACCGCCGAACCGCGCCCGCAGGGTGCCCGTCCGCCGGCCCGTGGGGGCGGCGCCCCGAACGGCCGTCCGGTGCCCGCCCAGGGCAAGCAGCAGGCCGCGGCCGCGCCCGCCGCGCCGTTCCACGCCGAGGCCCCGGTGGAGGAGCCCGGCGTGTACGAGCCCGCCGCCCCCTTCGCTCCGGTCGCCGACCCGTTCGCCCCGGTCGCCGACCCGTTCGGCACCTCCGTCCCCGACGCCGACGCGCAGAACGGCCTCCCCCAGCGCAACCGCGGGAAGCGGGGCGGGCAGCAGGCCGGTGGCCGGCCGCAGTCCGGCCCGCAGAACGGCTTCCGGGCGAACGGCCACCCGGCCGCCGCGCCGCACCCGCAGGCCGGGCCGGGCGCCGAGCCGAGCCCGGAGGACACTTCGGTCGAAGGCTTCGCGCCGATCCGCGACAACACCCCGCCGCCCGCCCCGATACCCGGTCTGCCCCTGAACGGCGCCCCGCTCGGCGCCGACGGCGGTCCGCAGCCGGGCCTGTTCGCCTCGGCCCCGACCGGCACCGACCCGTTCGCCACCCAGCGCCCGACCGCTCCCGGCCAGGACGCGGCCACCCCGGCGGGCCCCGGCGCCCTCTTCCCGGGCGCGCCCGGTGCCGCCCCGCAGCCCGGCGGCGACCAGGAGGCCACCGCGCTCACCCCGCTGCCGACCCCGGCCCCCGGCCCGAGGCCCGAGGGCGCCAAGAACGCCAAGGGGGGCAAGACCCCCAAGGGCGACAAGGGCCCCAAGGGTGCCAAGGGCGACAAGGCCGCCCCGGCCCCTGCTCCGGCCCCCACCCCGGCGCCCGCTCCGGCCCCCGCCCCCGCGAAGGCCGAGCCCGCCGCCCCCGCCAAGGCCAAGCGCGGCGGAGCCGGCAAGAAGCTGGTCAAGCTGGGCGTCTACGGCGTCACCGCGGTGCTCTTCCTCGGCGCCGCCGCCTACGGCACCGGCCTGATGCTCAACCAGTCGGACGTCCCCAAGGGCACCGTGGTGCTCGGCGCCGAGATCGGCGGCAGCAGCCGTGACCAGGCGATCCACCAGCTGGACGAGTCCGTCGGCAAGGCCGGCCAGCAGCCGCTCAAGCTGAAGATCGGCGACCAGACCGTGGACCTCGACCCGGCGGTCGCCGGGCTGAGCTTCGACACCACCGCCACCGTGGACGGCCTGGCCCAGCACAGCTACAACCCGGTCGACGTCATCAAGTCGCTCAAGGGCGGCACCAAGACCGTCGCCCCGGAGGTCAAGGTCGACCGGGCCAAGCTCAAGGCCGCCCTCGACTCCCTCGCGGCCGGCTCCGGCCAGGGCCTCCAGGAGGGCTACGTCAAGTTCGGCGACGTCAACGGCGAGCCGATCGTCGTGCCCGGCCGGGCCGGCCAGGCGGTGGACTCGGCGAGCGCCCTGGACGCGATCGAGGAGGCCTACCGCGGCCGCGCCGACGGCAAGCCCGACCAGCCGATCGCCCTGGCCGTCACGGCCGCCCAGCCGAAGATCTCCACCCAGGCCCTCCAGGCCGCCGCCGACAGCCTCGGCAAGCAGGTGGCCGCCGGCAAGGTGCACGTCACGGCCGGTGCCAAGACCTGGGACTTCGGCCCGAAGACCGCCGCCAAGGCGCTCACCCTCGTCCCGGACGCCTCCGGCAAGATCGTGCCCAAGTGGGACCTCGACGCGCTCACCGCCCAGCTGGGCACCGCGTTCGACAAGGTGAAGGTCAAGAAGAACGGCCAGCTCGCCGCGATCACCCCGCAGGACGTCGCGGACGGCATCACCTCGGTGTTCGACAAGACCGGCGACAAGGACCGCACCTTCAAGTTCGCGGTCTGACACCTTCGCCGTCTGACACCTTCGCGGTCTGGCACGTTCGCTGTCGGAACCCGTCGCGGCCGGACGCCGTGGCGTCCGACGAACCCGCGCCCCGAGGGGTGGGCCCCATCCGGGCCCGCCCCTCGACAACGCCCCCTCCCGGTCAGCAAGATGTGACGCCACACCATCCGCCACATCCACCCCGGGGAGCACGCCGATGCGCCGCCGCCTCCAGCACCACGGGACGGCCCTGCTCGCCGGTCTCACCGCCCTCACGCTCTCGCTGGCACTCTGCTCCTGCACCACTGGCCAGGACGGCACCGCCGCCGACGCCCTGCCGTCCGCCCTCGCCTCGCCCAAGCTGACCTCGATCGACATCAACCCCCACGACCGGGCCCAGCTGCGCCAGGGCGGCACCCTCAACCTGGCGGCCGCCCAGTTCTCCCGCCAGTGGTCGCCGATCCACGCGGACGGCAGCGACTCCTCGACCGTCATGGTCAGCAAGCCGCTGCTGCCGACCTTCTTCCGCTCGGACGCGGCCGGCACCCAGACCCCCAACCCCGCCTACCTGCAGGAGGCGCACGCCGAGTTCAGGGACGGCCGGCAGGTGGTCACCTGGACGCTCAACCCGAAGGCCCACTGGTCCGACGGCACCCCGATCACCTGGCGCGACATCGAGGCCAACTGGCGAGCGCTGAACGGGAAGGACCCGGCCTACAAGTCCTCCAGCAGCACCGGTTTCGAGCTGGTCTCCGCGGTCGAGCGCGGCAAGGACGACTACCAGGCCGTGATGACCTTCGACCGCCCGTTCTCCGAGTGGCAGTCGATGTTCAACAGCGCCGGCAACGCCCCGCTGCTGCCCGCGAGCCGGATCTCCACCCCGGAGCTCTTCAACACCTCCTACCTGGACGGGTTCCCGGTCACCGCCGGCCCGTTCAAGGTCGAGCAGCTGGACCGCGCCGCCCAGACCGTCACCCTGGTCGCCGATCCCGCCTGGTGGGGCGACAAGCCCATGCTGGACCGGATCGTCTTCCACGCGATGCTGCCCGACGCGATGGCCGCCGCCTTCGCCAAGGGCGGGATCGACCTCGTCAACATCGGCCCGGACGTGGCCGGTTACCAGGCCGTCAAGAACACCAGGGGCGCCGTGGTGCGCCGCGCCGGCGGGCCCGACTTCCGCCAGCTCACCCTGAACGCCCGCACCCCCGCGCTCAGCGACGCGACCGTCCGCCAGGCCGTCTTCCAGGCGATCAACCGGGACGTGGTGATCCGCTCCGACCTCAGCGGCCTGGACTGGCCGGCCGTCCCCCTCAACAACCACCTGCTGGTCACCAACCAGAACGGCTACCGCGACAACTCCCTGGGCCTGGCCCGCTACGACCCCGCCGAGGCCGCCCGCAAGCTGGACTCGGCGGGCTGGAAGCTGGACGGCGACGTACGGAAGAAGGACGGCCGGGAGCTGAACCTGCGGATGGTCGTCCCGGCCGGCGTCACCCCGGCCCAGGCCGAGGCCGCCAACACCACCAGGATGCTCAAGGACGTCGGCATCAAGGTCACCACGGTGACCGCCCCCGCCAACGAGTTCTTCGAGAAGTACGTCAACCGCAACGACTTCGACATCGCCGCCTACTCGCTGATCGGCACCCCCTTCCCGGCCAGCGGCAACCGCGCCAACTTCGTCCAGAGCGGCGGCACCAACCACGTCGGCGCGGGCAGCCCGGCGGTGGACGCCGCGCTCGACCGGGCCGCCGCCGCGAGCGACGCCGCCACCGCCTCCGAGGCGATCAACCAGGCCGACGGCGAGCTCTGGAAGGTGGCCGGCGTCCTGCCGCTCTACCAGCGCCCGCAGCTGTTCGGGGCCCGCGCCGACCTCGCCAACATCGGCGCGCCGGGCCTGTCCGACGTCGTCTGGGAGAACGTCGGCTTCGTGAAGTAGCCGCCCGCCGGCGCGGGGCGGGCCCGGGGCGGGCCTCAGCCGTGCAGCGTCTCGCGCCAGTAGTGGCAGGCGCTGCGCCGGCCCGCCAACTCCGTCCCGTGCTCGCCGGTGACCGGTGTCAGCGGCGGGAGTTCGGTACGGCAGCGGTCCTGGACTCGGTTGCAGCGCGGGTTGAACGCGCAGCCCTCCGGGAGGCTCAGCAGGCTCGGCGGCAGCCCCTTGATGGCGTGCAGGTCCTGGCCCTTCTGGTCCAGCCGGGGGATCGAGTCCAGCAGCCCCCTGGTGTACGGATGCGCGGGCCGCGCGTACAGCTCGTGCACCGGGGCGGTCTCCACGATCCGCCCCGCGTACATCACGGCGATCTTGTCCGCGACGTCCGCGACCACGCCCAGGTCGTGGGTGATCAGGATCAGCCCCATGTTGAACTCGGCCTGCAGCTCCGCCAGCAGGTCCATCACCTGCGCCTGGACGGTCACGTCCAGGGCGGTGGTGGGCTCGTCGGCGATGATCAGGTCCGGCTCCAGGGCCAGCGCCATCGCGATCATGATCCGCTGCCGCATGCCGCCGGAGAACTGGTGCGGAAAGTCCCCGACGCGCTGCTTCGCGGCCGGGATGCGCACCCGCTCCATCAGCTCGACCGCCTTCTCCTTCGCCTCCCTGCGGGAGACGCCCCGGTGCGAGCGGAACATCTCGCCCAGCTGGTAGCCCACGCTGAGCACCGGGTTCAGCGCGGACAGCGCGTCCTGGAAGATCATCGCGATGTGCCGGCCCCGGATGGACCGCCGGGCATCGCCGCCCATGGTCAGCAGGTCCTCGCCGCGGAACAGGATCCGTCCCGAGGCGATCCGCCCCGGCGGCATGTCCAGGATGCCCATGATCGCCTGCGCCGTCACCGACTTGCCCGAACCGGACTCCCCCAGCACCGCCAGCGTCTCCCCCGCCGCGACGGAGTAGCTCACCCCGTTGACGGCCTTGGCGACGCCGTCCCGGGTGTGGAACTCCACGTGCAGGTCGTCGACCTCCAGCAGCGGCGTCCCGGGCTCCAGACTCCCCCGACCGCCGCCGATCACCTCCACCGCGTCCATCAGCGCAGCCCTCCTCGGCGCCCCCGCGTCCACCGCCGGGCGCAGAGCAACTATCAAGGACCGGGCCGCACTTGGCGAGCCTGCGGCAGATCTCTTTTCCGTCACGAGAAAGGGCGCGCCCCCACCGGCGGGGACGCGCCCTGGCGTCGGACCCGGGTCAGCCGGAGCCCTGCCCGTCCGCCCCCGCCTCCGCCTGCCCGGCCCCCCGCTCCGCCGCGAAGTGGCACGCCGAGTCGTGCCGCGCCGCCCCGTCCAGCCAGGACGGCGCGGCCAGCAGCGGCTCCTCGACCTCGCACCGCTGCTGCGCCTTCCAGCAGCGGGTCCGGAACCGGCAGCCGGACGGCGGGTTGGCCGGCGAGGGCACGTCGCCGGTGAGCACGATCCGGTCGCGCGTCTCCCGCGCCCTCGGGTCCGGCACCGGCACCGCCGAGAGCAGCGCCTGGGTGTACGGGTGCGTCGCGTGGTCGTAGATCTCCGCGTCGCTGCCGATCTCGACCACCTTCCCGAGGTACATCACCCCGACCCGGTCGGAGATGTGCCGGACGATGGAGAGGTCGTGCGCGATGAACATGTACGACAGGTTGAACTCGCCCTGCAGCTGCTCCAGCAGGTTGATCACCTGCGCCTGAACCGAGACGTCCAGCGCCGAGACCGGCTCGTCGCAGATGATGATCTCCGGCTTGAGCGCCAACCCCCGGGCGATGCCGATGCGTTGGCGCTGGCCGCCGGAGAACTGGTGCGGATAGCGGTTGATGTACTCGGGGTTGAGTCCGACCACGTCCAGCAGGTCCTGGACGGCCTTGCGGCGGTCGCCCCTGGGCGCCACCTCGGGGTGGATCTCGAACGGCTCGCCGATGATGTCGCCGACCGTCATGCGCGGGTTGAGCGAGGTGTACGGGTCCTGGAACACCATCTGGATGTTCCGCCGGACGGCCCTCAGCCCCGCCCCGGACAGCCGGGAGATCTCCTCCCCCTTGTAGCGGACCGATCCCGAGGTGGCCGGCTCCAGGTTCATCAGCACCTTGGCCAGCGTGGACTTCCCGCAGCCGGACTCGCCGACGACCCCGAGCGTCTCGCCCTGCATCAGGTCGAAGCTGACCCCGTCGACCGCCTTCACCGCGCCGACCTGCTTCCTGAACAGGACGCCCTGGGTGAGCGGGAAGTGCTTGACCAGGTCCCGGACTTCGAGGATCGGCTCGCCGCGCGGCACCTCCTGCGCGAAGACGACCTCCTCCGGCAGCGCCGCGCCCAGTGCGCCGGCCCCGTCAGCGGTCGTGGTCATGGAGGGTCTCCTTCCAGAAGAAGCAGGCGCTGCCGCGCCCCTCCAGCGGCGTCCCGTCCTCCTCGGTGACCGGGAACAGCTCCGGCACCTCGACCCGGCAGACGTCCTGGGCGCGCGGGCACCGCGGGTTGAAGGCGCAGCCCTTGGGGATGCGCAGCAGGTTGGGCGGCAGCCCCTTGATGGCGTAGAGCTCCTGGCCCTTCTGGTCCAGCCGGGGGATCGAGTCCAGCAGCCCCCTGGTGTACGGGTGCGCGGGGTTCGCGTACAGCTCGTGCACCGGGGCGGTCTCCACGATCCGGCCCGCGTACATCACGGCGATCTTGTCCGCGACGTCGGCGACCACGCCGAGGTCGTGGGTGATCAGGATCAGGCCCATGTTGTACTCGGCCTGCAGCTCCGCGAGGAGGTCCATCACCTGGGCCTGGACGGTCACGTCCAGGGCGGTGGTGGGCTCGTCCGCGATGATCAGGTCGGGCTGGAGGGCCAGCGCCATGGCGATCATGATGCGCTGGCGCATGCCGCCGGAGAACTGGTGCGGGTAGTCGTCCACCCGCTGCCGGGCGGCGGGGATGCGCACCCGGTCCATCAGCTCGACGGCCTTCTCCTTGGCCTCCTTGCGGGAGACGCCCCGGTGCGAGCGGAACATCTCGCCGAGCTGGTAGCCCACGCTGAGCACCGGGTTCAGCGCGGACAGCGCGTCCTGGAAGATCATCGCGATCTTCTGGCCGCGGATCCGCCGCCGCTCCTCCTTGCCCAGCTTGAGCATGTCCCGGCCCCGGTAGAGGATCTCGCCGCGCGGGATTCGGGCGGGCGGCATGTCCAGGATGCCCATGATCGCCTGCGCCGTCACCGACTTGCCCGAACCGGACTCCCCCAGCACCGCCAGCGTCTCCCCCGCCGCGACGGAGTAGCTCACCCCGTTCACCGCCCGGGCGACGCCGTCCCGGGTGACGAACTCGACGTGCAGGTCGCGGACGTCGAGCAGCGGCCCCTGGTACGGCGCCTCCTGCTCGCGCCCGGCGGTGTCCACCGCTGTACTCACGATGCGCTCCCCTCGCTCAGCGAAGCTTCGGATCGAGGGCGTCGCGCACCGCGTCGCCCAGCATGATGAAGGCCAGCACGGTGACCGAGAGCGCCGTGGCCGGGAAGAACAGCACGTACGGCGCGGTCCGGATCACCTTCTGGGCGGAGGCGATGTCGATGCCCCAGGAGATGGTGGGGTCCTGCAGACCGATGCCGAGGAAGCTCAGCGTCGCCTCGGTGGCGATGTAGCCGCCGAGGGCGATGGTCGCCACCACGATCACCGGAGCGATCGCGTTCGGCAGGATGTGCCGGAACATCAGCCGGCCCGTCCCGGCCCCGAGCGCCCGGCCCGCCACCACGTAGTCGGACTGCTTGACGGTCAGCACCGCTCCGCGCATGACGCGGGCGATCTGGGTCCAGCCGAGCACGCCCAGCGCGACGACCACGGTCCACACCGTGCGGGTGGCGAAGGCGTTCAGCAGCACCAGCGCGCCGAGCAGCAGCGGGATGCCGAAGAAGATGTCGGTGATCCGGGAGAGCAGCGCGTCGATCCAGCCGCCGAAGTAGCCGGCCGCCATCCCGGTCAGCCCGCCGAGCAGGGTGACGGCGGCAGTCACGAAGATGCCGACGGTGATCGAGGCCCGGGCGCCGTACACCACCCGGGCGTAGATGGAGCGGCCCTGCGCGTCGTAGCCGAACCAGCCGGCCCCGAAGACGTCGCTCCAGTCCGGGCGCCTGAGGTAGTTGTTCACCAGGTCGGCCGCGCGCGGGTCCGCGTCGGTGAACGCCCCGGGGAAGATCGCCATGATCACCAGCAGCAGGATCAGCAGCGCCGAGAGCAGGAAGATCGGCCGCCGGCGCAGGTCCCGCCAGGCGTCGCCCCACAGGCTGCGGGCCGCCTCGCGCTTCTCCACGTCGGGTTCGACTAAAGTCTCCTGCTCGACGGCCATGCCCTGCTCGCCCGCGTAGTCGAGGCGCACGACCCCCGGCTTGGGGTGCGGTTCGTACGACTCCTCGTCGTGGATGTCGGGCTCAGGCATAGCGGATCCTCGGGTCCAGGACCGCGTAGAGCAGGTCGACGAGCAGGCTGGCGACCAGGTAGACGATCACCAGGACGGTCACGATGCCGACCACGGTGGGGCCCTCCTTCTGGTTGATCGCCCGGTACAGGACGTTGCCGATGCCCTGCACGTTGAAGATGCCCTCGGTGACGATGGCCCCGCCCATCAGCGCGCCGAGGTCGGTGCCGAGGAAGGTGACCACCGGGATCAGCGAGTTGCGCAGCAGGTGGCGGGAGGTGATGGTGCGTCGGGGCAGGCCCTTGGCGACCGCGGTGCGCATGTAGTCGGCCCGCAGGTTCTCGCCGATCGACGTCCGGGTGAGCCGGGCGACGTACGCGAGCGAGAGCGAGCCCAGCACGATCGCCGGCAGGATCAGCTGGGTCAGGTCGTAGCTGTCCTGCACCGTCGGCGTGACCCATCCCAGGTTGGTGGCGAACACCGTCTGGGCGATGTAGGCCAGCACGAAGACCGGGATCGAGATGACCACCAGGGTCAGGATCAGCACCAGGGTGTCCGGGATGCTGCCGCGCCGCAGTCCGGAGACCAGGCCCAGGGCGAGGCCCACGACCATCTCGAAGACGAACGCCATCAGGGCGAGCCGGATGGTGACCGGGAAGGCGTCCGCCATGATGTCGGTGACCGGACGGCCGGTGAAGCTGGTGCCGAAGTCCCCCTGGAAGAGGTTCCCCATGTAGTGCAGGTACTGCTTCCAGATCGGCTGGTCCAGGTAGTACGTGTGCTTGATGCTGGCAACCACGGCCGGGTCGGCGGCCTTCTCGCCGAACAGCGCCGCGACCGGGTCGCCCGGCAGCGTGTAGACCATCAGGAAGATCAGCAGCGTGGTGCCGAAGAACACCGGGATCATCTGCAGCACCCGCCGCAGCACGTAACTGCCCATCCGAGCCTCCTTCCTAGGTGTCCGAGCGGGTTCCGACCGGGTGTCCGGCCGGGTATCCGACCGGCTGTCCGGTCGGGGTGCCCGGCCGACCGGGCCGGTCGGCCGAGAGACCGCGCCCCGCCCTCCGTGCGGGGAGGGCGGGGCCGGTGCGAGGAGTCCGGGCTCAGCCCTTGACCTCGACCTGGGTCCAGGCCGGGTTGCCGAAGGAGTCGAACTTCACGTTCTGCACCTTGCTCGAGTAGCCCGAGTTGGTGCGGTAGTACCAGAGCGGGATGGCCGGCATCCCGCTCGGCAGCACCGCTTCGGCCTGCTGGTAGCCCGTCACCGTGTCGGCGACGCCGGCGGCCTCGTCGGCCCGGGTGGCCGCCTCGTCGAACTGCGGGTTGCTGTAGCCGAAGTCGTTGGACGCGGCGCCGGTGCGGTACACGTCGGCCAGGAAGTTGGCGTTCAGCGGGTAGTCCTGCACCCAGCCGGTGCGGAAGGCGCCGTTGACGGTGTGCCCGGTGATCGCGGCCCGCGCGGTCTTGAAGTCGGGCTTCGGGTCGCCCAGGCAGTCGACCCCGGTGCTCTGCCGGATCGAGTTGCAGACCGCGTCCACCCACTCCTTGTGGCCGCCGTCCGCGTTGTAGGTGATCATCAGCTTGTTGCCGGGGACGCCGCCGCCCTCCTGGATCAGCTGCTTGGCCTTGGTCGCGTCGAACGTGCAGAAGTCGCCGCAGGTACCGGACTTGTAGCCCTCGACACCCTCGGCCACCCAGGCGGTGGCGGGCTTGCGGGAGCCCTGGAGCACCGTCTTGGTGATGGTGGCGCGGTCGATCGCCATCGACAGTCCCTGGCGCACCTTGGCCTTCTCCGGCGCGGCCCAGCCGGCCTGGTAGAGCGTGAAGCCGATGTTCTGGATGGCGCCCTGCGGCTCGTCCACCGCGCGGTCGCCGAGGTCGCTCTTGTACGTGGCCAGCGCGGACGGCGGCACCTGGTCCATCACGTCCAGGTTGTTGGACTGGAGGTCGGCGTAGGCGGCCTCGGACGTGGTGTACATCTTGAAGACGATGCCGCCGTTCTTCGGCTTGTCCACACCCTGGTAGTCGGGGAAGGCCTTGGTGGTCACGTTGCTGTTGTGCGACCAGCTGACGAACTGGTACGGGCCGTTGCCCACCGGCTTCTGCCCGTAGCCGGCCGGGTCGGAGTAGAAGCCATCGGGCAGTGGCGAGAAGGCGATGTAGCCGAGCTTGTACTCGAAGTACGAGACCTTGTGGCTGAGCTTGACGGTGAAGTGGAGGTCGTCGGTGACGGTCAGCCCGGACATCTTGTCCGAGGCGGGCCGGCCGGAGGCCGGGTGGACGTCCTCGTAGCCCTCGATGTCGGAGAACCAGGAGCTGTTGATCTGGTTGTTGGCGGGGTTGGCCCCCCAGTTCCAGGCGTCGACGAAGTTCCGGGCGTGCACCGGGGTGCCGTCGTGGAACTTCCAGCCGTCCTTCAGCGTGATCTCGAAGGTCTGCGAGTCACTGGTGTCGACCTTCTCGGCGACCTGCATCCGGATCCGGGCGTTGCTCGGGTCGTAGTCGACCAGCCCCTTGAAGAGGTTCTGGATGATGCGACCGCCGCCGACCTCGTTCGCGTTGGCGGGCTGCAGCGGGTTCTGCGGCTCGTTGCTCTGGTAGCTGAAGGACTTGCTGGCGTCCGACGAGCCGCTGCCTCCTCCGCTGCCGTTGTTGCTGCACCCGGTGGCCACCAGGGCCACGGACGTCGCGACGGCGAGGACCCAGCGAGCACGGGCGGCTACGGGCATGGAGGTTCCTCCTCAGGGTGTTGTCGCATCACACCCCATGAGAAGCGCGCCCCGGCGACGGCGCGCGTCAGCAACACCCGGACGGGTGCGGTGACCTCCCGCCGAGTTGACGCGGCGCCGGAACGCCGGAAGGGCCCGCGGCGCGAACGCCACGGGCCCTTCCTGGGACCACCGGGGGATCAGGCCGCTGCGGCCTGCTCCCTGACCTCGGGGAAGTGGCAGGCCGACTCGTGCGCGGCCGGGCCCTTCAGCAGCGAGGGGACCGCGAGCAGCGGGATCTCCTCGGAGCACTTCTCCTCCGCCTTCCAGCAGCGGGTGCGGAAGCGGCAGCCGGACGGCGGGTTGGCCGGCGAGGGGATGTCACCGCTGAGGATGATCCGCTCGCGGGATTCGCGCGCCGTCGGGTCCGGCACCGGCACCGCGGAGAGCAGCGCCTGGGTGTACGGGTGGGTGGCGTTCTCGTAGATCTCCTCGTCCGAGCCGATCTCGACCATCTTGCCCAGGTACATCACGCCGACGCGGTCGGAGATGTGCCGGACGATGGAGAGGTCGTGCGCGATGAACATGTAGGAGAGGCCGAACTCGCCCTGCAGCTGCTCCAGCAGGTTGATCACCTGCGCCTGGACGGACACGTCCAGGGCGGAGACCGGCTCGTCGCAGATGATGATCTCGGGCTTGAGCGCGAGGCCGCGGGCGATGCCGATGCGCTGGCGCTGGCCGCCGGAGAACTGGTGCGGGTACCGGTTGATGTACTCCGGGTTCAGGCCCACGACGTCCAGCAGGTCCTGGACGGCCTTGCGGCGGTCGCCCTTGGGCGCCACCTCGGGGTGGATCTCGAACGGCTCGCCGATGATGTCGCCGACCGTCATGCGCGGGTTGAGCGAGGTGTACGGGTCCTGGAACACCATCTGGATGTTGCGGCGGACGGACTTGAGCGCCGCGCCGGACAGCCGGGAGATGTCCTCGCCCTTGAACAGCACCTGGCCGGAGGTGGCCCGCTCCAGGTTCATCAGCACCTTGGCCAGCGTGGACTTGCCACAGCCGGACTCACCGACGATGCCGAGGGTCTCGCCCTTCTTCAGCTCGAAGGAGATGCCGTCGACCGCCTTGACCGCACCGACCTGCTTCTTGAAGAGGATGCCCTGGGTCAGCGGGTAGTGCTTGTGCAGGTCCTTGACCTCCAGGATGTTCTCAGCCATGGAGGGTCTCCTTCCAGAGGTGGCACGCGCTGCGGCGGCCGGCGAGCTCCTTGCCGTCCTTGTCCGTCACGTGGTGCAGCGCCGGGATCTCGGTGCGGCACAGGTCGGTGGCGACGTCGCAGCGGGGGTTGAACGCGCAGCCGGTCGGAACCTTCAGCAGGTTCGGGGGCAGGCCCTTGATCGCGTACAGCTCCTGGCCCTTCTGGTCCAGGCGCGGGATGGAGCGGAGCAGGCCCTTGGTGTACGGGTGCGCGGGGTTCGCGTACAGCTCGTGCACCGGGGCGGTCTCCACGATCCGGCCCGCGTACATCACGGCGATCTTGTCCGCGACGTCGGCGACCACGCCGAGGTCGTGGGTGATCAGGATCAGGCCCATGTTGTACTCGGCCTGCAGCTCCGCGAGGAGGTCCATCACCTGGGCCTGGACGGTCACGTCCAGGGCGGTGGTGGGCTCGTCCGCGATGATCAGGTCGGGCTGGAGGGCCAGCGCCATGGCGATCATGATGCGCTGGCGCATGCCGCCGGAGAACTGGTGCGGGTAGTCGTCCACCCGCTGCCGGGCGGCGGGGATGCGCACCCGGTCCATCAGCTCGATGGCCTTCTCCTTCGCCTCCTTCTTGGAGGCGCCCTGGTGCACGCGGAACATCTCGCCGAGCTGGTAGCCGACGCTGAGCACCGGGTTCAGCGCGGACAGCGCGTCCTGGAAGATCATCGCGATCTTCCGGCCGCGGACCTGCCGCCGCTCCTCGTTGCTCATCTTGAGCATGTCCTTGCCCCGGTACAGGATCTCGCCCTGCGTCACCTTGCCCGGGGGCATGTCCAGGATGCCCATGATGGTCTGCGCCGTCACGGACTTGCCGGAGCCGGACTCGCCGAGCACGGCGAGCGTCTCGCCGGCCGCGACGGAGTAGTTGACGCCGTTCACGGCCTTGGCGATCCCGTCCCGGGTGTGGAACTCCACGTGGAGGTCCTTCACCTCCAGGAGAGGGGTGCCAACTTCGAGACGATCGTTCTTCTGGTTGTTCTCGATCACGGTGGTCATCGGGTCGTCACCTCTTCTCTCAGCGGAGCTTCGGGTCGAGGGCGTCGCGCACCGCGTCGCCGAGCATGATGAACGCCAGCACGGTGAGGCTCAGCATTCCGGCCGGGAAGAACAGGGCGAACGGCGCCGTACGGATCACCTTCTGGGCCGAGTTGATGTCGATGCCCCAGGAGATGGTCGGGTCCTGCAGACCGATGCCGAGGAAGCTCAGCGTCGCCTCGGTGGCGATGTAGCCGCCGAGGGCGATGGTCGCGACCACGATCACCGGAGCGATCGCGTTCGGCAGGATGTGCTTGAACATGATCCGGGTGGTGCCGGCGCCGAGGGCCCTGGCCGCCGTCACGAAGTCGGCCTGCTTGACCGTGATCACCGAGCCGCGCATGACACGGGTCATCTGGGTCCAGCCCAGGGCGACCAGCGCGAAGACCACGCTCCACACGGTGCGCGAGGTGAAGGCGTTCAGGACCACCAGCGAGCCGAGCAGCAGCGGGATGCCGAAGAAGATGTCGGTGACCCGGGAGATGATCGTGTCGATCCAGCCGCCGAAGTAACCGGCGAGCATACCGGCGATGCCGCCGATGATGGTCACGCCCAGCGTGACGCAGATGCCGACCACGACCGAGGCGCGGGCGCCGTAGATGACGCGGGCGTAGATGCTGCGGCCCTGGAGGTCGTAGCCGAACCAGTCGGGCTGGAAGAAGTGACTGTAGTTCGGCTTCGACAGGTAGTGGTTGCGCAGGTCGCCGGCCCGCGGGTCCACCGAGGTGAACAGGCCCGGCGCGATCGCGATGACGATCAGCAGCAGGATGAGCAGCGCGG
Source organism: Kitasatospora sp. NPDC032121 (assembly GCF_055580145.1). Lineage (NCBI taxonomy): Bacteria > Bacillati > Actinomycetota > Actinomycetes > Kitasatosporales > Streptomycetaceae > Kitasatospora > Kitasatospora sp. NPDC032121. The sequence continues at coordinate 368,668 of NZ_JBVILX010000004.1, forward strand.
AGATCACGAAGATCGGCTTGCGGCGCAGGTCGTGCCAGGCGTCGGAGCCGAGGCTGCGCGCCTTCTCCGGCTTGGCGACCGCGGCGGCGGCAGCGGCCGGGGCCGGGGTCTGCCCGGCCGTCTTCTTCTCGGTCAGGTCAGGCATAACGGATCCTCGGGTCCAGGACCGCGTAAAGCAGGTCGACGATCAGGCCGGCAACCAGGTACACGATCACCAGGAAGGCGACGAAGCCGGAGACCGTCGAGCCCTCCTTCAGGTTGATCGCGTGGAAGAGCGCGTTGCCGACGCCCTTGACGTTGAAGATGCCTTCGGTGACGATCGCGCCGCCCATCAGGGCGCCCAGGTCGGTGCCGAGGAACGTGACCACCGGGATCAGCGAGTTGCGCAGCAGGTGGGTGCCGATCACCTTGCGCCGCGGCAGGCCCTTGGCCACCGCGGTGCGGACGTAGTCGGCCTTGATGTTCTCGGCTATGGAGGTGCGGGTGAGACGCGCCACGAAGGCCAGCGACACCGAGCCGAGCACGATGGCCGGCAGCACCAGCTGGGTGATGTCGTTCGAGTCCTGGACGGTCGGCGTGACCCACTTCAGGTCGTCCGCGAAGATCGTCTGGAAGATGAAGCCGAGCACCGGGATCGGGATCGAGATCAGCAGCAGGGTGAAGATCAGGGCGCCCTTGTCGAACGCCTTGCCCCGGCGCAGACCGGCGAACAGGCCGATGCCGATGCCCAGCACGATCTCGATGGCGAACGCGAACAGCGCCAACCGGACCGTGACCGGCAGCGCCTCGGTGATCACGTCGAGCACCGGTCGCTGGGCCAGAGTCTTTCCGAAGTCACCGGTCAGCAGGTTCCCCATGTAGTCGAGGTACTGCTGGGGCAGCGACTTGTCGAGACCCATCGAGTGCTTCAGGGCCTCGACCTGCGCCGGATCCGGCGCCTTGTCGCCCCACATCGCGGCCACCGGGTCACCCGGCAGCGCGTGCACCATCAAAAAGATGAGCAAGGTCGTTCCGAAGAAGACCGGGATCATCTGGAGCAGTCGCCTCGCGACAAAGCGCCCCATCGTGCCTCCATGTATGACTCTGCCGGGCCCGTCAACCCGGCAAGAGATAAGTCGGCGTGCCAACGGCCGGTGCCAGTCCTCGCCCTTGTGGGGATGGACGGGCACCGGCCGTTGTCACCGGGTCAGGCGGTGCCGACCGATTACTTCTTCTTGACCTCGACGTCGGTGAAGACCGGGTCGCCGAAGGAGTCGAACTTCACGCTCTGGACGTTCTTGGAGTAGCCGGAGCTGGTCTTGTAGTACCAGAGCGGGATGGACGGCATGTCCTTGGCCAGCTGGGCCTCGGCCTGCTGGTACAGCTCGGCGGTCTTCTCGACCGAGGTGGCGGCGTCCGCCTCCTTGGCCAGGCGGTCGAACTCCGTGCTGGAGTACTGGTTGTCGTTCGACGAGGCGCCGGTGCCGTAGACGTCACGCAGGAAGTTGGCGTTCAGCGGGTAGTCCTGCACCCAGCCGGTACGCATCATGCTCTGGACCTGCTTGTTGGTGACGACGTCACGGACGGACTTGAAGTCCGGCTTCGGGTCACCGGTGCAGTCCACGCCGGTCGACTGGCGGATGGAGTTGCAGACCGCGTCCACCCACTCCTTGTGGCTGCCGTCGGCGTTGTACAGGATGGTGACCTTGCCGCCGGGGACGCCGCCGCCCTCGGCGATGAGCTGCTTGGCCTTCTCCGGGTTGAACTTGCAGAACTCACCGCAGGTGTCGGCCTTGTAGCCCATGACGCCCGGGGCGACCCACGAGTCGGCGGGGATGCGGTTGCCGTTCAGCACGGTCTTGGTGATGGTGTCGCGGTCGATCGCCATGGAGATGCCCTGACGGACCTTCTCCTTGCCCGGGGCGTTCCAGTCGCCCTGGTACAGCGCGAAGCCGACGTTCTGGATGGCGCCCTGGGCCTGGTCGACGGCGCGCTTGCCCAGGTCGTCCTTGTACTTCGGGAGGTCGGTCGAGTCGACCTGGTCCAGGACGTCCAGGGTGTCGGACATCAGGTCCTTGTACGCGGCCTCACCGGAGCTGTAGTTCCGGAAGACGATGCCGCCGTTCTTCGGCTTGTCCGAGCCGGCGTACTTGTCGTAGGCCTGGACGGTGACGGCCTTGTTGTGCTCCCACGAGACGAACTTGTAGGGGCCGTTGCCGACCGGCTTCTGGCCGAAGCCGGCCGGGTCGGCGAAGAAGCCCTCGGGCAGCGGGGAGAAGGCCGTGTAGCCGAGCTTGTACGTGAAGTACGAGACGGGGCTGGTCAGTTCGATGGTGAAGTGGGTGTCGTCGACGATCTTCAGGCCGGACATCTCGGTCGCGGTCGGGTCACCCTTCTCCGGGTGGACGGCGTCGTAGCCGACGATGTCGGAGAACCAGGACGAGTTGATCTGGTTGTTCTTCGTGTTGGCCGACCAGTTCCAGGCCTTGACGAAGGACGCGGCGGTGACCGCGCTGCCGTCGTGGAAGGTCCAGCCGGGCTTCAGCGTGACGGTGTAGTTCTTGGCGTCGGTGGTCTCGATCTTGTCGGCCACCTGGTTGCGCAGCGCACCGGTCGCGGGGTCGTAGTCGACCAGGCCCTTGAAGAGCACCTTGACGATACGGCCGCCGATGTTCTCATTGGCGTTGGCCGGCTGGAGCGGACGCTGCGGCTCACCGCTCTGGTAGCTGAAGCTGGCGGCGGCGTTGACCGCACCACCCTCGGAGCTACCCCCGGAGGAGTCGCTGCTGCTGCACGCAGTCGCAGCGAGGGCGACAGCAACAGCTGCGACAACCCACTTGGCCTGGCTCGCACCGCGCATCGGTGTGCCTCCTGAATTCGACGTTGCAACGAGGAAGGCATCGCGGAACGGTGGTCACCGGGCCCGCTGTGCCGTCCGCGCTCGTGGTTTCGGCGCGCACCCCTGCGCGTTCACCCTTGACCCGAGCCTGACTGCACCCACTATCCGTCACGCACGGACACGAAAGTGACCAGTGACGATCTCAATTAGGTCACATGAACAGTCGGTAAGTTTCGAAAACCGGACATTTGAGACATAGCCAGACAGGCACCAAACGGACAGTCGTCACGGATGACGAACTGTCACGTCCGCTCAGCGGACACTCAGGTGTGATGAGCGCTATTCCGTGAATAGCGGCCCCGACAACTTGGAGTAGTTGAAAAAGTTCGCCCCCCTCTCCATGGGAAAGGGGGGCGAATCATTCCGGCCAATGGCCGTTCAGTGCGTCCGGATCACGCCTTCTTGGCGCGCGAGGCGGTGCGACCGCGGTCCTTCGCGTCGAGAACGACCTTACGGATGCGAACCGTCTCCGGGGTCACCTCGATGCACTCGTCCTCGCGGCAGAACTCCAGCGACTGCTCCAGCGAGAGCTTGCGCGGCGGGACGATCGACTCGGCCACGTCGGCGGTCGAGGACCGCATGTTGGTGAGCTTCTTCTCCTTGGTGATGTTCACGTCCATGTCGTCGGAGCGCGAGTTCTCACCGACGATCATGCCCTCGTACACCTCGGTGCCCGGCTCGCAGAAGAGCACGCCGCGCTCCTGGAGGTTGGTCATCGCGAAGGCGGTCACCACGCCGGCCCGGTCGGCGACCAGGGAGCCGTTGTTGCGGGTGGTCAGCTGGCCGAACCACGGCTCGTGGCCCTCGTGGATCGAGTGGGCGATGCCGGTGCCGCGGGTGTTGGTGAGGAACTCGGTCCGGAAGCCGATCAGGCCGCGGGACGGGACGACGAACTCCATCCGGACCCAGCCCGAGCCGTGGTTGGACATGTTGTCCATCCGGCCCTTGCGGACGCCCATGAGCTGGGTGACGGCACCCATGTGCTCCTCGGGCACGTCCACGGTGAGGCGCTCGACCGGCTCGTGGGTCTTGCCGTTGACCTCCTTGGTGACCACCTGCGGCTTGCCGACGGTCAGCTCGAAGCCCTCGCGGCGCATGGTCTCGATCAGGATGGCCAGCGCCAGCTCACCGCGGCCCTGCACCTCCCAGGCGTCCGGACGCTCGGTGTCCAGCACGCGCAGCGAGACGTTACCGATCAGCTCGCGGTCCAGGCGGTCCTTCACCTGGCGGGCGGTGACCTTGCGGTCCACCTTGACGCCGGACTTGGCGTCGGCGCCCTTGCCGCTGCCGCCACGGCCGACCAGCGGGGAGGTGTTGGTGCCGATGGTCATCGAGATGGCCGGCTCGTCCACCGTGATCAGCGGCAGCGCGATCGGGTTCTCCGGGTCGGCCAGGGTCTCGCCGATCATGATGTCGGAGATGCCGGCGACGGCGCAGATGTCACCGGGGCCGGCCACCTCGGCCGGCTTGCGGGTGAGCGCCTCGGTCATCAGCAGCTCGGAGATGCGGACGTTCTGGATCGAGCCGTCGCGCTTGATCCAGGCCACGGTCTGGCCCTTGCGCAGCTCGCCCTGCTCGACGCGGAGCAGCGCGATGCGGCCGAGGAAGTTGTCGGCGTCCAGGTTGGTGACGTGGGCCTGGAGCGGGGCGTCCTCGTCGTAGCTGGGGGCCGGGACGTGCTCCAGCAGGGTGGAGAAGAACGGCTCCAGGTTGGTGCTGTCCGCGGGAACGGTGCCGTTCTCCGGCTTGGTCAGCGAGGCGACGCCGTCACGCGCGCAGGCGTAGACGATCGGGAACTCGATCTGCTCCTCGTCCGCGTCCAGGTCCAGGAACAGGTCGTAGGTCTCGTTGATGACCTCGTCGATCCGGGAGTCCGGACGGTCGGTCTTGTTGATGCAGAGGATGACGGGCAGGCGCTGGGAGAGCGCCTTGCGCAGCACGAAGCGGGTCTGCGGCAGCGGGCCCTCGGAGGCGTCGACCAGCAGGACGACCGCGTCCACCATCGACAGACCGCGCTCGACCTCGCCACCGAAGTCGGCGTGGCCCGGGGTGTCGATGATGTTGATGGTGATCGGCGCGCCACCATCCTTGGGGTGGTACTTGACCGCGGTGTTCTTCGCGAGAATGGTGATGCCCTTCTCGCGCTCCAGGTCGTTGGAGTCCATCATCCGGTCATCGAGCTGCTGGTGGGCGGCGAAGGCGCCGGCCTGCTTGAGCATGGCGTCGACCAGCGTGGTCTTGCCGTGGTCGACGTGGGCGACGATGGCGACGTTACGGATGTCGTTGCGCGTGGGCATGCCTTGCGGATTCTCCCGGAATCGTGGGTTGCGGCGCCCGGCTGCGTGACGCGCACTTGCGATCCCTGTCGATCGCCGCCGCCCGTTCCGCCTGCTACTACCGGTCCACCCGCCGGGCACATGGCCATGCCGCGGCTTCCTCCTATCGTACGGGGAAGGGCGGAGGTGGGCGGAAACGAGCCGGTCCGGCGGGATCAAGATCACAGGTGGGTCACACGCCCTTCACCGACCGGCCGTGCTCCGACAGTCTTCCGTTCGTGATCCGACAGCCCGGGGCCCGGCGGCGCCGGATCGCCGATGCCGAACGCATGCCGGAGCCCGCGGAGGTGGCCCGATGAGTGTCCCGATCGTCCTGGTGCACGGCACCCGCTTCAGCGCGGGGCAGTGGAGCCCGCAGTTGGCAGCGCTGCGGGAGGAGTTCCCGGTGGTGGCCGTCGACCTGCCGGGGCACGGCACCCGACGCGGCGAGCCGTGGAGCCTGACGGCCGCCTGCGCGAGCGTCGCCGCGGGGGTGGAGGAACTGGGCGGCGGGCCCGCGCTGGTGGTCGGGCACTCGCTGGGCGGGTACGTCGCGCTGGAGTTCGCCCTGCGCAGGCCCGAGCTGCTGCGCGGGCTGGTGCTGGCCGGCGCGAGCGCCGACACCCGGGGGCGCTGGGCGGTCCCGTACCGGGCGGTCGGCGCGCTGGTGCCGCGGGTCCCGGCCGCGCGGCTGTCCCGCTGGAACGACGGGCTGCTGCGCCGGCTCTACCCGGCGCAGGTGGTCGCGGAGACGATCCGCGCCGGGTACGGCTTCGAGGCCCTGCCCGCCGCCTGGGCCTCGGTGGTGGGCCGCTTCGAGCCCGGCGTCCTGCGCCGGGTCGAGGCCCCGGTGCTGATCCTGAACGGGGAGAAGGACCCGGCCTTCCGCTCCGGCGAGCGCGCCTTCGCCGCCGCCCACCCGCACGGACGGGCCCGGATCGAGCTGGTACCCCGGGCCCGGCACCTCGCCAACTTCGACGCCCCGGAGGCCTTCACCGACGCCCTGCGCCGCTTCGCCCGGGAGCTGCGGCCGCAGGTCTAGTCCTGCGCGCTCTCCAGTGCGCTCCAGCCCACGTCCTGGAAGCGCGGCCACCCGAAGCCGTACGCGCCCGCGCCGAGCACCCCGGTCCTGACCCCGACCAGCTCCGGCCGCTGGTAGAGCGGCACCGAGTGCCCGAGCTCCCAGATCCGTACGTCCGCCTGCTGGAGCAGGTCCAGCCGGGCCGCCTGGTCCGGCTCGGTGGCCGCCCGCTCGAACAGTCGGTCGATCTCCTCGGTGCCGCTGCGGCCGAAGTTGCCGCCCGGCTCGGGCACCCCGTCGGGGTCGGGCCGGGGCTTGGCGTAGGCGGGCCGCTGTTCGATCGCCGGGCTGGGGCCGGCCGGCCAGGTGAGCAGCGCGAGGTCGTAGTCCCCGGCGGCCAGGTGCTCCCCGACGAAGGAGTCGGCGGGCGCGGGCACCTGCTGCACCGCGATCCCGGCGTCCGCTAGGCCGGCGGTGAGCGCGTCGGCGGTGCGCTTGGCGGTCGCCGAACCGGCCGGGACGAGCATCGAGAGGGCGAGTGGCTTGCCGCCCTTGGTCCGGGTGCCCCCGCCGCCGGGCCGCGTCCAGCCCGCCTCGTCCAGCAGCCGGCCCGGGTCCCCCTGACCGGCCGCGCCGCTGTTGTCCCGGTAGCCCTCCTGGTCGCCCGCGAGCAGGTGGCTGCCCAGCGGCGCGGCGGGCAGGCCGAGCGGGGTGAGCGCGGCGTCGGCGATCCGCTGCCGGTCGACGGCCCGGGTGAGGGCGCGGCGCACCAGCGGGTCGGTCAGCGGGCCGCGCGCGGCGTTGAGGGTGAGCTGGGTGAGCGAGGCCGCGGCGGCCCGGTGCACGGTGACGCCGGGCAGCGATTCGGCCCGGTGCAGTGCCAGTGCCGCCGCCTCGGGCGCGGCCGCGGGCGGCGGCGCGACGGAGGGGGAGGCCGAGGCGGCGGGGGCGTCGGCGGCCGGGACCGGGACCGCCCGGTCCACGGCCGCGGTGAGCGGGGCGATGTCCAGCCGGTCCTCGTCCAGCGCGTCCAGCCGTTGCTCGGGCGGCGCGGCGAGGAAGTCGATCCGGTCGGCCTTCGGCGGGTCGCCCCACCAGAGCGGGCTGCGCACCACACTGACCGTCCCGTCCTCGGCGTCGTACCGGGCGACGGTGTACGGCCCGGCGCTCGGCCCGCCTCCGGTCAGCGGTCGGCCGAACGCGGCCGGGGTGGCCGTCTCGGCGGCCGGGTAGAGCGGGCCGAACAGCGAGCGCCAGTCGGCGTACGGCCGCCGGAAGGTCACCCGCACCTCGGACGGGTCGGCGCCCTGGGTGACCGAGTCGATGGCGTCGTACCCGACCGCCCGCGCGCCCCCGTACGCCGGGTCCAGGCCGGACAGCGCGGTCCGCTGGGCGTCGAGGTCGGCGGCCGAGACCGGGGTGCCGTCGCTCCAGACGGCGTTCGGGTTGAGCCGGTACGTCACCACCTGCGGGCCCGGCCCGGGCGGGGTGGACTCGGCTCCGGCCAGGTAGTCCGGGTCGGGGACGAGCCGGCCGTGCTCGTCGGGCCGGAACAGCGAGGGGTACAGGGCGTGGGCGAGCAGCGCCGAGTCGGCGTTGGCCGCGCCCTGGTAGACGTTCAGCGTGGCCGGGACGCCGTCCACCGCCCAGCGCAGCGTGCCGCCGTCCCGGACGGCGGCGCGGTCGGCGGGCCGGACGTCCCCGGTGGTGGCGGTGGGATCGGCCGGGACGGGCACGGGGGCGGGTGTGTGGGCGGGCCCCGAGTCGTCGGAGCAGCCGCCGAGACCGGCGGCGAGCAGCAGCGCGGCGGCTGCGGCGGTGAGCTGGCGGACGCGCATGGCGGCCATCGAACGCCGCCCGGGGCCCTGGGACCGTGCCGACACGGCGGGCCGCCGGGCGACTGCACCCGTCCGGCCCACCGTTTCCGGCGACTACAGCGCCAGCTCGAACCAGACGATCTTGCCCTTGGGCGTGCGCCGGCTGCCCCAGCGCTCGGCCAGCAGGCTGACCAGCTGCAGGCCGCGCCCGCCCTCGTCGGTCTCCTGGGCGCGCCGCTGCCGGGGCTGGGCGTAGCCGTCGTCCCAGACCTCGCAGACCAGGCCGCGCTCGCGCAGCAGCCGCAGCCGGATCTCGCCCCGGCCGTGCTTGAGCGCGTTGGTGACCAGCTCGCTGACCAGCAGCTCGGTGGTGTCGACCAGCTCCTCCAGCCCCCGGGAGAGCAGCCAGCTGCACGCCAGCTCCCGGGCCTTGGCCACCGAGGTGGGCTCGGGCGGCAGGAACCAGTTGCCGACGGCGTCGTCGGGGAAGGCGTGCACCTTGGCCATCAGCAGGGCGATGTCGTCCTCGCCGTGGTGCGGGTTGAGCTCGCCGAGCACGTGGTCGCAGAGGTCCTCCAGCCCCTTGCCCTCGTCGGAGAGCGCGGAGCGGAAGGCCCGCAGGCCCTCGTCCAGCTGGTGCTTGCGGCTCTCCACCAGGCCGTCGGTGTAGAGGGCGAGCACGGCGCCGTCCGGGAGGGTCAGCTCGACCTCCTCGAAGGGCTCGCCGCCGACGCCGAGCGGCAGGCCGGGCGGCACGTCGAGCATCCGGGAGCCCTCGCCGGGACTGAGCAGCACGGGCGGCAGGTGGCCGGCGTTGGCGAACAGGCAGCGGCGGGTGACGGCGTCGTAGACCGCGTAGACGCAGGTCGCGAGGTAGACCTCGCGGGCCTCCTCGTCGGCGGTCGAGGTGAGCCGCCCGTACGGGGTGGGCGGGCCGGCCGGGACCGAGTCGTCGCCGAGGCCGCGGGCGATCTCGTCCAGGGCGGTGAGCACCTCGGCCGGGTCGAGGTCGAGCATCGCCAGGGTGCGGACGGCGGTGCGCAGTTGGCCCATCGCGACGGCGGCGCGCAGACCGCGGCCCATCACGTCGCCGATGACCAGCGCGGTGCGGTTTCCGGGCAGCGGGATGACGTCGAACCAGTCGCCGCCGACCTCGGTGTTGTTGTTGCTGGGCAGGTAGCGGCAGGCGATCTCCAGGCCGCTGGCGGCCGGGTTGCCCGGGGGCAGCAGGCTGCGCTGGAGGATCAGCGCCCGCTCGTGCTCGCGCCGGTAGAGCCGGGCGTTGTCGATGCAGACGGCGGCGCGGGCGACCAGCTCCTCGGCGATCGCGACGTCGCGGGCGTCGAAGGGCTCGCTGCCGATCGCCCGGGAGAGCTGGACGAGGCCGAGCACCTGGTCGCGGGCGACCAGCGGGACGATCAGGGTGGAGCGCAGCAGCGGGTCGCGCCCGGGCTCGGGGACGACGCTGCGGCCGGTGCGCAGCGCCCGGGCGTGCGGGGAGCGGCGCGGGTAGCAGAGGGTGCCGCCGGCCTCGGCGATCGGCAGGCCGGTGACCGAGCCGAGCACCGAGGAGGCGCCGCCGAGCACGCTGGAGACGGCGACCCGGCGCAGTTCGCCGCTGCCGTCGGTGAGCACGGTGTCGCCGAGCCGGCCCGCGCTGGGCACGGTCTCGCCGGAGAGCAGCGCGGTGTACAGGTCGACGGTGGCGAGGTCGCAGAACGGCGGGACGACGACGTCCAGCAGCTCCTTGGCAGTGGTCTCCAGGTCGAGCGTGGAGCCGATGTGCGCGCTGGCCTCGTTGAGCAGGGCCAGGTTGCGGCGCACGCCGTCGGCCTCGCGCTCGGCGACGTGCCGGCTGGTGACGTCGGAGACCTGCCCGGCGACGCCCATGGTCTGCCCGGCGGAGCCGTTCAGGCGGTACAGCGAGACGGCCCAGAGCCGGTTGCCCTCGCGGGTCGGGACGGCGCCGTGGAAGCGCAGGTCGAAGACGGGCTCGCCGGTGGCCAGGACCTTGCGCAGGGCGGCGGTGAGCCGGTCGGCCTCGGACTGCGGGAAGAGGTCGTGCGGGGTGAGGCCCTCCAGGTCGGTGGGGACCAGGCCCATCCCGGAGGCGAAGGCGTCGTTGACCCGCTGCAGCCGCAGCCGGTCGTCGAACAGCACGAAGCCGGTGGGCGTCTGCCCGAAGACGGCCTCGGAGGCGGCCAGGTCGGTCTCGATCCGGCGCAGCCGCCCGAGGTCGACGGCCAGACAGGTGGCGCCCGCGGTGGGCAGCGAGCTGTCCGGCATCAGGTAGAGCTCGGCGAGGCCCTCGCCGCCGTCGGCGTCCCGGTACGGGGTGGTGCCGACCCACTCCTCGCCCGCCAGGGTGCGCTCCAGCCGGGCTCGGCCGCGCTGCCAGAGCTCGCGGGGGACGAAGGTGGCGATCGGGTCGGCTCCGACGGCCTCGGCGGCCGGGACGCCGAAGAACTCGGCGGCGCGCTCGCTCCACTGGCTGATCAGCCCGTCGGGGCCGATCGCGAAGGTGGCGACCCTGATGTAGTCGTAGATCGAGCCGGGGTCGTTGGCGCCCCAGGACCGGTCCCGGTCGGCGGGGCGGTGGCCGCGGCCCGCGGCCGCGCCGTCCCGTACGGGCAGGTGCGCGGACCCGGCCTGTCCGGGCACGGCGGCATGACCGCTGCTGCTCGGCGATGCGCTCCGCGCCGGAGTGCTGTTCAACGGACCGACCCCTCCAACCCGCGACCGTCCGGATGTCGAGAAGACCGAGTATTCATCATCGAGGGGTACGTTCACACGCCCTCAACATCACAACATCAGATCGGGCGAAGGTTTTTGTCCTACCGCCCGCGCAACCACAATGCCACGCTCGCGCCCCCTTCCGGAGCGCGCGCTCCCCCCGAGCGCCCGATGGCATGTTCGACACCGCTCCCCTGCTGTTCGCTCCGATCACGATCCATCCGGCTCACTACCCGGCAGCGCCTGCTCGAACCAGACCACCTTGCCGATGCCCTCGGCCCGGGCGCCCCAGCGCAGTGCCAGCCGGTGGACCAGTTCGATGCCGCGCCCGCCCTCGTCGGCAACGGCCGCGTGCCGCTCCCGGGGCGGGTCGGGCAGTGGGTCGGAGATCTCGGCCAGCAGCGTCTCACCGAGCGTCAGCCGCACCCCGATGGGGGCGCTGGCGTACCGGACGGCGTTCGTGACCAGCTCGCTGACCAGCAGCTCGGCGATGTCGGTGAGCTCCTCGACGCCCCACTCGAGGAGCGTGGCGCGGACCAGCCGGCGGGCCCGGGAGACGGCGGTGGGCTCGGCCGGGAGGGTCCAGCCCGCCGTCGGGGTGCCGGCCTGGCCGTGGCCGAGCCGGGCCAGCAGCAGGGCGACGTCATCCGGCTCCCGGCCCTGCTCCACGGTGTCCAGCACCGCCTCGCAGGCGGCCTGGATGGAGGCGTGCGGCTCCTGGAGCACGGTGACCAACCGGCCGAGGCCGACGTCCAGGTCCTTGTCCCGGGACTCCACCAGGCCGTCGGTGCACAGCGCCAGCAGGCTGCCCTCGGGGATCTTCAGTTCGACCGACTCGAACGGGACTCCGCCCACCCCGAGCGGGGCGCCGGAGGGCAGGTCGAGGATGCGGCCGGCGCCGCCGAGCAGCGGGCCGCCGGTGCGGGTCGGCTCCGCGGCGTCCCTGCCCGGCACCACCAGCACCGGCGGGATGTGGCCGGCCTTGGCGACGGTGAGCCGGGCCGTCGCCGGGTCGAACACCGCGTAGACGCAGGTCGCCAGCAGCGCCTCGTCCGGGCCCTGGGCGAGGTCGTCGGCCAGCTCGTGGACGTGCCGCAGCAGGACGTCCGGCGGCAGGTCGAGGGCGGCCAGCACCCGGACGGCGGTGCGCAGCCGCCCCATCGTGGCGGCGGCCCGCAGGCCGTGGCCCATCACGTCGCCGACCACCAGCGCGGTGCGGTCGCCGGGCAGCGGGATGACGTCGAACCAGTCGCCGCCGACCTCGGTGCCGCTGCTGCCGGGCACGTACCGGTAGGCGACCTCGACGCCGGTGGGCTGCGGGACCTGCTGCGGGAGCAGGGTGCGCTGGAGGGTGAGCGCGGCGGTGCGCTCGCGGGCGTAGAGGCGGGCGTTGTCCAGTGAGCTGCCGGCCCGGTCGGCCAGCTCGACGGTGAAGGCCAGGTCGTCCCGGTCGAAGCCCTCGCGGTAGCCGGCCCGGCTGACCAGCAGCAGGCCGATCACGATGCCGCGGGCGCGCAGCGGCACGACCAGCATCGAGTGCACGCCGAGGTCCCGGGCGGCCTGCATCTTCGGGTCGCCCGGGTAGGTGACGTCGTCCAGCTGGTCGGCGCCGGAGACCAGCTCGGGCACGCCGGTGCGCAGCACCCGGCCGCAGACGGAGTCCTCGGCGAAGGTGATCCGGGCGCCGCGGCGCAGCATCACGTCCACCTCGGGGCCGTCCTGGACGGAGGCGGTGCCGAGCTGGAGCAGCGAGGTGCGCCGGTCGTGGCCGTGCCGGGGCAGGTCGTCACCGTGCGCGACGGCCTGGAGCAGGATCACCGCCGAGTGGTCGGACAGCCGGGGGACGACCGAGCCGGCCAGCTCCTGGGCGATCCGGGAGGCGTCCAGCAGGTCGCCGACCCGGGAGCCGAACTCGTTGAGCAGCGAGAGCCGGCGCCGGGCGTGCTCGACCTTGGCCACCGCCCGGTAACGCTCGGTCACGTCCATCACGGTGCCGGAGATGCCGAGCACCCGGCCGGAGCGGTCGGTCATCCGGCTGTAGGAGATCGAGCGGTAGCCGGCCCGGGTGGTGACCGGAGAGGCCAGGGTGACGTCGATGACCGGCTCGCCGGTGGCCAGTACCTGGCGCTGGATGGCGGTGATCTCGTCGGCCGCCCGCTCCGGCAGGGTCTCGCCGGTGGTCCGGCCGACGTGGTCGTCCGGGGCGACGCCGTTCATCTCGGCGAGGGTCCGGTTGACGGCGGTGTAGCGCAGGTCGGTGTCCATGATGGCGATGCCCAGCGGGGACTGTTCGAACAGCGCGTCGCGCACCGCGAGGTCCCGCTCGACGGCCCGGACGGCGGCCGCCTCGGCCATGCTGACCTGGAGGAACGGGGTGCCATCGCCGTCCACCAGGAGGGAGATCCGGGCGTCCATGGCGACGGCCAGGCCGTCCCGGTCGAGCAGTTCGGCGTGGCCGGCCCAGCGGCCCTCCCGCAGGGTGGACTGGATCGCGGCCCGGATCCGGGCGACCTGCTCCCGGTCGGGGATCAGCTCGTCGATCCGGCGGCCGACCAGCAGCTCGTTCGGCCAACCGAGCAGTTCCTCGGCGGCCGGGCTCCAGAGCACCACCCGGCCCGCGGTGTCCAGGATCGCGATGGCGACCTTGAGCATGTCCAGCAGGCCCTCGGCCGACGTGCCGGAGCCCCCCGGGGTGTCGGCGGACCCGCCGGGGAACGGCCGTCCGGGACGGCTGCGCAGGCCGCCGGGCCGGGGAAGCGGCTCGGCCACCGCCAGGGTCGGGGTCGGCTGGTGGGGCCGCGCGGCGGTGGGGGTGGCGGTGCCGGCGGCCTCGACGGTGCCGCCGCGGCGGCGGCCGGCCGGAGGCCGGGGGGCGGCAGGACGGGCGGCGCGGCGCAGTCGGGCGCGGGCGGCGGCGCTCCCCGCGGAGCCTGCCCGTCGCTCTCCCCCGCCGCCGTTCCCGGAACTCGACACCGACGGGGCCTCCGGCTCTGGTCGGGATCGGCGTCGCCGGCTGGGGACGGCTCACCGATGGTGACGAATAGTGCCGAAAAGTGACATACCCAGCGACACCCAGGCTATCCCGGCGCCTAGGTCGTCTTGTCCGATTGACCTACCCGGCGGACGGCGCGTCGCCGACCGCCGACACGCCGCCCACGGCCCGCGCCGGGGCACCCGTGAGCAGCCGTGCGACGTGCGGCAGCACGTCACGGTCGTGGTCGATCCAGTCCACGGCGTCCAGCTCCTCCGGGCCCAGCCAGCGCAGCGCGTCGTGGTCCTCCAGTGCGCTCGGCTCGCCGGCCAGCAATTCGGCGGCCCAGAAGTGCAGCTCCAGGCCGGGGCGCACGGCCCACGCGCCCGGCAGCCGGGTCAGCGCGCGCGCCCGGACGCCGAGCTCCTCCAGCAGCTCCCGCTCCAGCGCCTGCGCCTCGGTCTCACCGGGCTCGGCCTTCCCGCCGGGGAACTCCCACCGGCCGGCCACCGACTCGGGCGCGCTGCGCCGGGCGGCGAGCACCCGGCCGCCGCGCACCAGCGCGCCGCCGACCACGATCCGGGGCGCGGCGGGGGTGGCGGGGGTGTCGGAGCCGTCGGGAGCGGGGTGACTGGCGTGGGTCGCGTCCATGGCCCCGACCCTACGGGTTCAGGCGTTGCGGACCGTCCCGTCCGCCGCTTCCGGCCGGGCCTCCCCGTCCGCTTCGACCCAGTACATCTGCTTGTGGCCGCGGGCCTCGAACTCGGCGGCCAGCCGTCGGGCCTCGGCCGGGTCGAGGCCCTTGGCGACCACGAAGCGGTTGCCGTTGTCGTCCTGCCGCATGACCCGGTGGGTGCCCATGGCGGGAGGGTACCGGGACCGTCCCGGGACGGGACGGTCCCCGGCTCGCGTGGGGGTCGGGCCGGGGACGCGCTCACGACCGTACGGCCGGCGGGTTACCGGCGGGTACGGGCGAGGTCAACGCCCGGTAACCGGACAGGCGGCCGCTCAGACCCGCAGGTCGGGCGCCTGCTCGCCGGTCGACAGGCCCAGCCCGCGGCGGATCTCCAGGATCGTCGGGGCCGACCTGGCCTCCGCCGCCCTGGCCCGGCGGAGGTCACCCGCCAGGTCGGTGCCGGAGGCCGCGGCGTCCCAGGCGGCGGCCGCCTGCGCCTTGGCCTCGGCCAGCTTGGCGATCATCGGCTGGACGTCGAGCGGCCAGGCCACCCCCGTCCGGCCCAGCACCGCTGCCTGGGTCCGGGAGGCGGAGGCCACCCGGCGGGCCCAGGCCCGGTAGTCGGCCTCGGCCTCGGAGACGTCCCGCTCCGGCTCGTCCAGGTAGTCGTCGTTGAAGCTCCGGGCGGCCTCCAGGTAGGCCAGCTGCGCCGCGGTCAGGCGACTCCGGTCGGTGCGGACCGTCCCCTGGTGCCGGTCCTCGGCGTCCTCGAAGGCGCAGGTGACGTACCGGTCGCCGGCCGCCCAGTTCTTCGCGGTCGGGTAGAGGTAGACGTCGTCCATGCCGTCCGGGACGGCCCACTGGTCGAGCGCGTAGGAGTCCAGCACCGTGCGGCACAGCCGGACGGACATCTTGCGGACCACGTCCTCGCCCGGGTACGGGCCGGCCTTGTCCAGGAGGTCGGCGGTGCCCGCCACCTCGCCGTGGTGCGGCTTGGCACAGGCCACCCGGTTCACCCAGTACACCTTCGCGTCGCCGTTCCCGTCGACCGTCGAACCGTCCTCGGGCGAGTCGTAGCAGTCGCCGGCCTTGAGGTCCGACCAGTGCACCGAGCCGGCCGGCGCCTTCGGGGCCTGGCCGTAGCGGCCGGCCCGCGCCGAGCTGAAGTCGGCCGCACCGAGCATGAGGGCCAGCAGCACCGTGCCGACCGTGCCCAGCACCAGGCCGGTCACCGCCATGCCGGTGCCGCGCTCCTTGCGGCGGTTGATCTGGACCAGCGCGAGGATGCCGAACACCAGGGCCACCGGGGCCACCAGGAGCAGGCCGGTGACCAGGGAGCCGACGGCGAAGCCGTTGGTGGGGGCGGGGCCGGGACCGGGCGCGAACCCCGGGGCGAATCCGGGGAGGGGGGCTCCGGCCGGGGCCGGGCCGTGGGTCGGGGCGTACGGGTTGCCCGGCTGGAAGCCGGACTGGGCGGCGGGGGTGACGGAGGCCCAGCCGCCGGCGGGCAGCGGGTGCGGCGGCTGGGGCGGGGCGGCCGACGGCGGGACGGCCTGCGGGGCCGGGGCCGCGGTCGATGCCTCGGTCGGGCCCGGGCCGGGGGCGGTGGCGGTGGGCGGGGTCGCGGGCGGGCCGGCGGAGAGGTCGGGTGCGGCCCAGGGGGCGGCGGGTCGCGCGGGCTCGGCTCCGGCCGGGACGGACTCGGCACCGGCCGGGACGGGCTCGGCACCGGACTCGGCGGGCCGCGCGGGCTCGGCGGTGTCCTTGCGGAAGTCCACCCGCGGGTCCTGGCCGGCTGCCGGCGTCTCCGGCGCCGCCGCCGTTTCCGTTTCCGATCCCGTTTCCGCCGCCACTGCAGTCTCCGCCTCCGGCCCCGGGACGGGCGGCTCGGACTCAGGCTTGGACACGTGGACTCCCCACCCCGCCGGAACGGGCATCGGCTCGGCGCTCGGCACCATGGCTCGGACCCGAACGGGCCCGAATCTGAACGGTCGCGCGACTTTACCCGATCTTTCCGAACGTCCGTCCACTCTTTCCGGCCCGCCCTCCGCCGGCTCAGCCGCGGGCCAGGACCTCGCCGTGCAGCATCGAGAACCAGCCGTCCCCGGCGGCGCTCCACTCCCGCCAGCCGTCCGCGATCCGGTCCAGCTCCTCCCGGTCCGCGAGGCCCAGCCCGACGGCCGTCCGGCCCAGCGCGGTGCCCGTCACCCGGTCCGCCCACATCCCGCCCCACCAGGCGCGCTGCTCGGGCGTCGCGAACGTCCAGGTGGAGGCGCTCGCGGTGACCTCGGTGAAACCGGCCGCGCGGGCCCAGGACAGCAGCCGTCGGCCGGCGTCCGGCTCGCCGCCGTTGGCGCGGGCGGCCCGTCGGTACAGCTCCAGCCACCGGTCCAGCGCGGGGACCTCCGGGAACCAGGTCATCGAGGCGTAGTCGACGTCGCGGACCGCGACCACGCCGCCCGGCGCCGTCACCCGCCGCAGCTCGCGCAGCGCGGCCACCGGGTCGGCCACGTGCTGGAGCACCTGGTGGGCGTGCACCACGTCGAACTCACCGTCCCGGTACGGCAGTCGATGAACGTCGGCGCGCTCGAAGACGACGTTGGCCAGGCCCCGCCCGGCGGCGTGTCCGGCGGCCTGCTCCAGCACCTCGGCGGAGGTGTCCACGGCCACCACCCGCCCCTGCGGGCCGACCAGCCCGGCCAGGTCCGCGGTGATCGTGCCGGGCCCGCAGCCGACGTCCAACAGGGCCTGCCCGGGCCGCAGTTCGGGCAGCAGATAGCCGGCCGAGTCGGCGGCGGTGCGGGAGCGGTGCGAGCGCAGCACGGCCTCCTGGTGGCCATGGGTGTAGACGGCGGCGGGCCGCGGTCCGGTCATGAGATCCCCCTGGGTGTGGTCGGTCCCGGTGCTCCCCGACGCTACTCCCAGTCCCGCATCGCGAGAAGATCCGTCTCATATTTCGACCCCCCACGGGCCCGGTCCGCCCGACCGGCTCCCGGCCGCCGTACCGTGGAGGCGCCCCCGACAGAACGGTCCCCGCCCATGCCCGGCCCGCGCCCCTACGTCCTGCTGAGCGCCGCCGTCTCGCTCGACGGCCACCTCGACGACGCCTCCCCCGACCGGCTGCTGCTCTCCAACGCCGCCGACTTCGACCGGGTCGACGAGGAGCGCGCTGCCGCCGACGCGATCCTGGTCGGCGGCAACACCCTGCGCGTCGACAACCCCCGACTGCTCGTCGACGACCCCGGGCGCCGGGAGGCCCGGCTGGCGGCGGGCCGGCCCGAGTACCCGCTGAAGGTGACCCTCAGCGCGAGCGGCGACCTCGACGCCGGCCTGCGGTTCTGGCACACCGGCGGCGCCCGGCTCGCGTACACCACGGACCGCGGGGCGGCGGCGCTCCGGCCCCGGCTGGACGGGCTGGCCGAGGTGGTCGCGCTGGGCGAGACGGTGGACCTCGGCGCGGTGCTGGACGACCTGGGCGCCCGCGGGGTGCGCCGGCTGATGGTCGAGGGCGGCGGGGGCGTGCACACCCAGTTCCTGGCCCGGGGCCTGGCGGACGAACTCCAGCTGGCCTTCGCCCCGCTGTTGGTCGGTCAGGCCGAGGCGCCGCGGTTCGTCCGTCCGGCCGCGTTCCCGGGCGGGCCGGCCCGGCGGATGCGACTGCTGGAGGCACGTACCGTGGGCGACGTCGTCCTGCTCAGGTACGCCCCGAAGGAGCCCGCGCCGTGACCCAGTCCGCGTCCACCGACCTCGACCACCTGCGCCGGGCCGTCGAGCTCTCCCGCCGCTGCCCGCCGTCGGAGACGGCCTTCTCGGTCGGCGCGGTGATCGTCGGCGCCGACGGCACGGTGCTGGCGGAGGGCTACAGCCGGGAGACGGACCCGCACGACCACGCCGAGGAGGCGGCCCTGGCCAAGCTCCCCGCGGGCGACCCGCGGCTGCGCGGGGCGACCGTCTACAGCTCGCTGGAGCCCTGCGGGCAGCGCGCCTCGCGGCCGGTGCCGTGCGCCCGGCTGCTCGTCGCGGCGGGCGTGCCGCGGGTGGTGGTCGCCTGGCGCGAGCCGGACCTGTTCGTCACCGACTGCCAGGGCACCGCGCTGCTGACGGCGGCCGGGGTCGAGGTGGTGGAGCTGCCGGAGCTGGCCGAGGAGGCCCGGGCGGTCAACGCCCACCTGCTCGGCTGATCTTTTGTCATTTCGAAACAAAGAGCTCGCGTCCTCCGGCTCTCCCGTCGCCGCACTCCCCGAGGAGCCGCCCCGTGCCCGCCACCCCCGTCCGCCTGACCGCCCGCGCCGTCCTCCTCGACATGGACGGGACGCTCGTCGACTCCGACGCCGTGGTCGAGCGCTGCTGGAGCCGCTGGGCCGGACGGCACGGCCTGGACCCCGCCGAGGTGCTCGCCGTCGCCCACGGCCGCCAGGGCCACGCGACCATGGCCGCCCTGCTGCCCGAGCGCCCGGCCGAGCTCAACCTGGCCGACAACGAGCGGATGCTCGACGAGGAGCGCGCCGACACCGAGGGCGTCGTCCCGGTGCCCGGCGCCGCCGCCTTCCTCGCCTCGCTGGCCGGGCTCCCGCACGCCCTGGTCACCTCCGCCGACCAGCGGCTCGCCCGGGTCCGGATGGCCGCCGCCGGCCTGCCGCTGCCGCCCGTCCTGATCACCGCCGAGTCCGTCGGCGCGAGCAAGCCCGACCCCGAGGGCTTCCTCAAGGGCGCCGCCGCCCTCGGCTTCGCCCCCTCCGACTGCCTCGCCTTCGAGGACTCCGGCGCCGGCATCGCCGCCGCCAGGGCCGCCGGCGTCCGCGTCATCGGCATCGGCCCGCGCGCCCTCCCCCACCACCCGGACGCCCACGCCGACACCCTCACCGCCGTCACCGTCACCACCACCCCCGACGGCCTCCTCACCGTCACGGTCTCCTGACCCCGGCAACGCCGTACCGGCCCGGGTACGGACCGGGCCGGGCCGGGTACGCGCCCGGCCGTCGAGTCGGTCCGCAGCGTCCGGGCGCACCCGGCCGAGGCCTCACGGCAGCCGGACGCGGCGGCGTGCTCCGGCCGTGGGATCAAGGGTCCTGCGCTCGTAGCGGTCCGCGAGCACGCCGGCCGGCAGTCGGGCGAGCACGATGCCCAGGGACCCTCATGTCAGCCTCCTCGCGAACTGCCGTTGGACGTCGGACATCGGATGGGCCGTCATGACCGCGGGGACGGCCACCGCCAGAGCCGCGGCGACGGTCACGCCCACGGTCCAGGGCACGTCGAAGGCCGGCATCGCACCGGCGCCCAGGACCAGGGCCAACGGGACCAGGCAGACGATCGCCGTGACGGCGGCGAGGGCCGTACCGACGATCGTCACCCCCGCGGCCTCGTACACCACGCAGCGCAGCATCTGGAACCGGCCGAGGCCCAGGGCCCGCAGGTGCGCTCGTTGCGTCCGCCGGTCGCGCTGGGCGAGGGAGCTGGTGTTGGCGGCGGCCAACAGCGCATAGCCCGCGACGACGGCCACGATGAGCCGGACGGCCAGGTCGTCGGCGGCGTTGCGCGAGCCGAGGTCGGCGAGGTGGTCGGCGCGGGAGGCGACCTTCTGGCCCTGCGCGCGCGGCCAGCTGTCCGCGCCGCCGGTGAGCAGGATCCGATCGGCGTGGGCGGACGGCGTGTGTTCCAGCGCCGTCGACCGCGAAATCACCAACTCCGGGAAGGCCAGGTCCCGTTCGTAGACGGCGGCCAGGGTCAGCGGCTGCGAGGAGCCGTCCGCCAGGACGAACGTCACCTCCTGGCCCAGGCGCCAGTGATGCCCGTCGGTCTGCATGGCACCGGCGGCGAAGGTGCCCTGCCGCAGGTCGGAGATGCGGCCTTCCCGCACCTTGAGGTCCAGGACCTCGGCCAGGGGGCCGCCGTCGGCCCCCCATGCGCTGGTGGCCGCCGGCTGGTCGTCGTACCAGGTGGGCGGAGGCGTGACCTCGGTGGCCACCAGCGGGACCGCCGTCCCGCCGGAGACCGGCGGCGCCGCGACCGGGAGCCGGGCCCCGGGCTCGGCCGTGACGACCGCCGCCGCGCGCAGGCCCTCCTCGGCCTGCCGGTGCTTCGCCTGCCAGATGGTGGCCCCGGCCCCGAGCAGCGACACGGCGATGCCCACCGACAGGAGCACCGGCACCGCCATCGCCGTCGTCCGCGCGGGTGTGGCCCGCAGGCCCACGGCGGCGAGGCGGCCCACCCGGCGGTCGAACAGGCGCATCAGCACGGTGGCCGGACGGATGAGCGGCGGCACGATCCAGGGAGCCAGCACGGCCAGCACGGGGATCACCACCAGCGCGACGCCGGGTGCCATCGCGGCGCGGAGCGTCGCGGGCAGGTCCATGAAGGCCATGACGAACAGCAGTGGGGCGCACAGGGTCACCAGCAGCAGCAGGCCGGTCACCAGGCGCGCCGTGCGCCGGGAGGAGGCCACGGACAGCTCCGCGTCCCGCAACAGGGTGCCGGGGCTGACCCGTCCCGCGGCCAGCACGCTCGACAGGGCCGCGAGCACCCCCACGCCCGCCGTGGCGAGGCAGACGGCCACCGCCGTCCACACCGTCCGGTCCGAGGCGGGAAGCGAGGCCTCCGCCGGGAACAGCCCACGGTCCAGGAGGACGCTCCGGCCGAGTCCCGCCAGCGGAACCATGCCCAGGGCCGCGCCCACCGCCGCCGAGACCAGGCCGAGCCGCGCGACGTCGAAGGCGACGAGCCCACGCAACCGGTTCGCGCTGACCCCCAGGGCGCGCAGCACGGCGAACTGGGAGAGCCGTTGGCCCGTCCACAGCGAGACGGTGGATCCGATGACCATCACCGCGCACATCAGCAGCATGGACATCAGGAGTGACAGGAGGTTCCGCGCGTCCTGCGCGGCGGCCCAGGCCGCCGAGTCCTTCTCGTACTCCGGGAGGCCGGCCCCGATGAAGAGCAGCGCGCCGGCGCCCACCCCGGCGGCCGTCACGGCGCATGCCAGGGCCGCGCCCACCACTCTGCCGGGGTAGGCCCGGACCTCGGCGGCGAACAGCCGGCGCATGCTCGTCGGACCGGCGAGAGGGCTGGAAGGAGCGGACACGTTTGCTGACCTCCGTCGGAGCGTGAGCCGGAAGGAGCCGGGGCGGCCACACTGACCGCGGCCTCCCCGAACTCGCTTCTTCGGAACGGGTCTTGCCCAATTATCGGCGCCTCAGTGGCAGACGACGATGCTCACGGTGCTGATCGGGGCCTCGACCACGACCTCCTCGTCCAGCTCCTGCAGAGCGAGAACGTTCAGCATGCGAAGTCACCTCCCCACTGCGACCGTCACCACGCGTCCGCCTCGTCACCAGGAGAAGGCTGGTGGCCGCGGCTTGACCCTGGCGATGAAGACGTCGCTTCACGTGGTTCCACTACTCGTTCGACGAACCGATCCCCCAGACCACGCCGAACCGCCCTCAGGGCCCGAATTCGACGCCCACCTCGCCCGACTGACCCGCGAGGTCGGCGCGCTCACCGAGCAGATCCGACCCGACGCGGGTACGGCGATGCAACCCGACCGGCAATCAGTAGTGGTAGCGGGCTGCCAGGATGATGATCTCCCGGTCCGTCACCAAGTAGACGAGACGGTGCTCGTCGTCGATCCGCCGCGACCAGGCCCCGGGCAAGTGGTACTTCAGGGGCTCGGGCTTGCCAATGCCAGTGAACGGGTCGCGCAACACGTCCTCGATGAGCTTGTTGATCCGGGCGAGCATCTTGCGGTCGCTCTTGAGCGAGGAGGTGTAGTCCTCCCAGCCGGTCTCCTCGAAGACGAGCCTCACGCGGCACCCTTCTCGCCATCCGCCGCATCAGGGTCGATGAGCTCCCGCTCGGAGAGCCCTATGCCGCCAAGGGCGTTCTCGTACGCCTTGAGCAAGCGGCGGGCGTTCACCGGCGAGCGCAACAGGTAGGAGCCTTCACGCAAGGCGGCATAGTCCTCGGCCGAGACGAGTACGGCATTTCCGTGCTTGGAGACGATCTCAATGGCCTCGTGATCGTCGTTGACCTTCTTGATCAACGGGAAGAGAGCCTTGCGCGCCTCGCTGGCAGTGATCGACATCGACTGAACTCCCTCCACGACTAGTACCACATAACGTACCACTCAAGTGGGATGCGACGAACCGAACAAGTCGGCACCAAGTCGGCACGGAAAAGGAATCGGGGCCCGCCTCAAGGGAGGCGGGCCCCGTCTGACCTGCACAGTTGACAGGTCGAGTCATCTCAAAGCAATCAGGCGATCACACGTTGAAGCGGAACTCCACGACGTCGCCGTCCTGCATGACGTACTCCTTGCCCTCGATGCGGGCCTTGCCCTTGGAGCGGGCCTCGGCGATGGAGCCGGTCTCGACCAGGTCGGCGAAGGAGATGACCTCGGCCTTGATGAAGCCCTTCTGGAAGTCGGTGTGGATGACTCCGGCGGCCTCGGGGGCGGTGGCGCCCTTCTTGATGGTCCAGGCGCGGGCTTCCTTCGGGCCGGCCGTCAGGTAGGTCTGGAGGCCGAGGGTGTCGAAGCCGACCCGGGCGAGGGTGGCGAGGCCGGGCTCCTCCTGGCCCATGGACTGGAGCAGCTCCAGGGCCTCGGCGTCGTCCAGCTCGATCAGCTCGGACTCGATCTTGGCGTTGAGGAAGATCGCCTCGGCCGGGGCGACCAGCTCGCGCTGGGCCTTCTTGAAGTCCTCGTCGGCCAGCTCGTCCTCGTCCACGTTGAAGACGTAGAGGAAGGGCTTGGCGGTCAGCAGGTGGAGCTCGCGGATCGGGGCGGTGTCGAAGCCCGCCTCGAAGAGGGTCTTGCCGGTCTCCAGGATCGCCTGCGCGGCCTCGGCGGCGGCCAGCACGGGGGCGGTGTCCTTCTTGAGGCGCGCCTCCTTCTGGAGTCGCGGCAGGACCTTCTCGATGGTCTGGAGGTCGGCCAGGATCAGCTCGGTGTGGATGGTCTCGATGTCGTCCTTGGGCGACACCTTGCCGTCCACGTGCACCACGTCCGGGTCGGTGAAGGCGCGCACGACCTGGCAGATCGCGTCCGACTCGCGGATGTTGGCGAGGAACTTGTTGCCCAGGCCCTCACCCTCGCTGGCGCCGCGCACGATGCCGGCGATGTCGACGAAGTCGACGGTCGCCGGGAGGATGCGCTGGGAGCCGAAGATCTCGGCGAGCTTGGTCAGCCGCTCGTCCGGGACGCCGACCACGCCGACGTTCGGCTCGATGGTGGCGAACGGGTAGTTGGCCGCCAGCACGTCGTTCTTGGTCAGGGCGTTGAACAGGGTCGACTTGCCGACGTTCGGCAGGCCGACGATTCCGATCGTGAGCGACATGAAGCGCAGTCCCGTGGGCTTGGAGGAGTTGGGTCGGCACCGTACGGGCCGACCCCCAAGTCTACGGGCAGCCCCCGCCGCGCCTCACTCCTCGGTCGCCGCCGCCCTGGGCTCCAGGAACTCCAGCCGGTTGCCCAGCGCGTCGTCGGCGTAGAAGCGCCGGTGGCCGGGCAGGTTGTCGTCCCAGGCCACCGGGTGGCCGTGCGCGGTGAGGCGGTCGGCGAGCGCGTCCAGCGAGTGGACCAGGATTCCCGGGTGCCCCTTGCGGGACGGGCGGAAGTCCGGGGTCACGCCCAGGTGCACCTCGACGCCGCCGCCCCGGAACCAGCAGCCTCCCCGGGCGGCCAGCACCGGCGGCTTCGGCAGTTCGGTCATGCCGAGCACGCCGGACCAGAACGCCCTGCACTCGTCCTCGGCGCCGGCCGGGATGTCGAGCTGGACGTGATCGAGCCGTTCGAACGTGAAATCGGTCATGTTGTCCCCCCGCGGGAAGCCCGTGTACGGATCCGGTGGTCACCGCTCGTCGGCTCGTCCGAGCAGGTCAGCCGACCTGAATGACGATCACATCACTACTCCGTCCAAAGACACGGGGCAAGACCTGAACGGTCCATTACACAGTGTGGCGATGATCGGACCGTACGTTGGGCGGGTGGAGCAGAGCATCCGTACCCAGCCGCCAGGGCCCAGACGCCGTCCGCCGACCGGCCGGGCCACAGCCGCCGTCCCCGGCCCGGGCCGGGCCCCCGAGAGCGCCGGGGCCCCCGCCGGGCGCGGCTCCCGGCCGCGCCCGGTGGCCACCGAGAGCCCGGCCGGCCCCCGGCTGCGCCTGCGCGTGCCGTTGGGCGGGCAGCGCGGCGACGAACCGTCGGACGGGCGGCGGCGCACCGGCCGGCGGGCCCGGCTGACGGCCGTCGGCACCGGGGTGGTCGCCGTCCTGGCGACGCTCGCGGTGGCCGGCGTGGACCGGCTGCTGTTCGACGGCCTGGGCTGGGTGTTCGGCCTCGGCTACCTGGTGGTCTGCTTCCAGCTGGCCGTCCGGGTGCGCTACGTCGACCTGCTGGCCGCACCGATCAGCGGGCCGATCGCCTTCGCCCTCGCGCTGCTGCTGCTCGAGCCGGTGAGCTCCCCGGGCGTCACCGCCCAGGTGGTCTCGCTGGCGACCGGGCTGGCGCTGCGGGCCGGCTGGCTGTTCTCCGGCACCGGGCTGGCCGCGCTGGTCGTGCTCGCGCGGTTCGTCGCCCAGCGCCGGATCCACCGCTCCCGCTGACGCCCACCGAGGCCTGAGCCGAGGACCGAGTGCCGAGCCCGGGGCCCGGCCCGCTCAGCCCTCCGCCCGGGCCGCCGCCATGGCGGCCCCGACGATGCCCGCGTCGTTGCGCAGCTCCGCCGGCACCACGCGCGCCTCGCGGTCCCTCAGCAGCGGCAGGAACCTCTCGTGCTTGCGGCTCACCCCGCCGCCGATCACGATCAGGTGCGGCGAGAACAGCCTCTCCACCAGGTCCAGGTAGTCGTCCACCCGCCCGGCCCACTGCTCCCAGCTCAGCCCGTGCCGATCCTTGGCGGCCGAGGAGGCCCGGCGCTCGGCGTCCTTGCCGCGCAGCTCCAGGTGGCCCAGCTCGGTGTTGGGCACCAGCGTGCCGTCCACGAACAGGGCGCTGCCGATGCCGGTGCCGAAGGTGAGCACCAGGACCACGCCCGGCTCGCCCCGGCCGGCGCCGTGCGTCAGCTCGGCCAGGCCGGCCGCGTCCGCGTCGTTCAGGACGGTCGCGGGCATCCCCAGTGCCTCGCGGAAGAGGCCCGCCGCGTCCAGGCCGATCCAGCCCTTGTCCACGTTGGCCGCCGTTCTGGTGCGGCCGTCGACCACCACGCCGGGGAAGGTCAGCCCGACCGGGCCGTGGTGGTCGAAGTGGCGGACCACCTCGCAGACGGCGGCGACCACGGCCTCGGGCGCGGACGGCTGCGGGGTGAGCACCTTGTGGCGCTCCTCGACGAGCTCGCCCCGGGCGAGGTCGACGGGCGCCCCCTTGATCCCCGAGCCGCCGATGTCCACGCCGAATACCGCCGTCATCACGTCCGCCCTCCGCCGTCGGCCGCGGACCGGGTCGGTCCGCGGCCGGTGGATTGTCCACAGCCCTGTGCACAAAGCTACGAGAGCGCGCCGGGGCACGCACAGCGGAAGGCCCGGCGCCCCGAGTCGGGGGTGCCGGGCCTTCCGGGTGGGGTCAGAGCTTGCCCGCCGCCTCGGCGCGCAGGTCGCGGCGCAGCTCCTTGGGCAGCGAGAAGGTCAGGTGCTCCTCGGCGGTCTTGACCGTCTCGACCGTGTCGTAACCGCGCGCGGCCAGGAACTCCAGCACGCCGTCGACCAGGATCTCCGGCACCGAGGCGCCGCTGGTCAGGCCGACCGTGGTGACGCCCTCCAGCCACTCCTCGCGGATCTCCTCGGCGAAGTCCACCAGGTGGGCGGCCTTGGCGCCGTACTCCAGGCCGACCTCGACCAGGCGGACGGAGTTGGAGGAGTTCCTGGAGCCGACCACGATCAGCAGGTCGGTCTCCGCGGCCAGCTGCTTGACCGCGACCTGGCGGTTCTGGGTGGCGTAGCAGATGTCGTCGCTGGGCGGGCTGACCAGCGCGGGGAAGCGCTTCTTCAGCTCGCCGACGGTGGCCATGGTCTCGTCCACGGACAGGGTGGTCTGGGACAGCCAGACGACCTTGGACTCGTCCCGGACCCGCACGTTGGCGACGTCCTCGGCACCGTCCACCAGGTGGATCCGGTCCGGGGCCTCGCCCATGGTGCCGATGACCTCCTCGTGGCCCTCGTGGCCCACCAGGAGGATGTCGAAGCCCTCGTCGGCGAAGCGCACGGCCTCCTTGTGCACCTTGGTGACGAGCGGGCAGGTCGCGTCGATGGTGGCGAGCTTCCCGGCCCGCGCCTCGTCGTGGACGGACGGGGCGACGCCGTGCGCGGAGAAGACGACGATCGCGCCCTGCGGCACCTCCTCCGTCTCGTCGACGAAGATCGCGCCCTTCTTCTCCAGGGTCTGCACCACGTACTTGTTGTGGACGATCTGCTTGCGGACGTAGATGGGCGCCCCGTACTGCTCCAGGGCCTTCTCCACGGCGATCACGGCGCGGTCGACTCCCGCGCAGTAGCCCCGGGGGGCGGCGAGCAGGACACGGCGCTGCGCGGTCTTGGACATGGCTCCATCGTACGGGCGGTGGCGGGTCCCGCCGCCCCGGCCGGGGAGCCGCGCCAACCGTGGACGCTTTCCGTGCGGACTCGGTCGATACCGCTCAAAATGTGGTGTCTATGAGCTCTGTGAGCGAGCAGGCGACGCCGAGCGGCCTGCGCCGCAGCCTGGGCGTGCGCGATCTGATGGTCTACGGACTGCTGTTCATCGCCCCGATGGCCCCGGTCGGCGTGTTCGGCGTGCTGGACGCCAGGAGCCACGGAGCCGTCGCCGCCGTGTACCTGGCCGCGACGGTGGCGATGGGCTTCACCGCCTTCTCGTACGCCGAGATGGTGCGCGCGGTGCCGCAGACCGGCTCGGTGTTCGCCTACGCGCGGGCCGGCCTGGGCGAGGGCCCGGGCTTCGTCGCCGGGTGGATGGCGATGCTCGACTACCTCCTGATCCCCGCGGTGGCCTACCTGTTCTCCGGGATCGCGCTGAACTCCCTGGTGCCGGACGTCTCCCGCTGGGTCTGGACGGCGCTCGCGGTGGTGGTGACCACCGCGCTCAACCTGGTCGGGGTGCGGACGGCGGCGGCGGTCGGGTTCGCGGTGCTCGCGATGGAGATCGCGGTGCTGCTGGTGTTCACGGCCGCGGCCGTGGTGGCGCTGGCCCAGGACGGCGCCCGGCGCGGCTGGGACACCCCGTTCACCGCCGTCGGGGCGTTCTCGCCGACCGCGGTGATCTCGGCGGTGTCCGTCGCGGTGCTCTCCTACCTGGGCTTCGACGCGATCGCCACCTTCGTGGAGGAGGCGGTCGGCGCGTCCGCGGCGGTGGCCAGGGCGGTGCTCTGGTGCCTGGCGCTGGCCGGGGTGCTGTTCGTCGTCCAGACCTACCTGGCGGCGCTGCTGGAGCCGACCGGCCCGCAGCAGCTCGCGGCGGACCCGGCGGCCCAGGGCTCGGCCTTCTACGACACCGTGGAGAACGGGGTCGGGCACTGGCTGCACGTGCTGGTGGCGGCCGGCAAGGCGATCGGCGCGGCCTTCGCCGCCCTGGCCGGGCAGGCCGCGGCCGGCCGGCTGGTCTTCGCGATGGCCCGGGACGGCCGGCTGCCGCGGGTGCTCGGCTCGGTCGACCCGGCCAGCGCGGTGCCGCGCCGGGCACTGCTGACGGCCGCGGTGATCACGATGGCAGCGGCGGTCTGGGCGGCCGACCGGGACGACGGGCTGGACCAGCTCACCTCGGTGGTGAACGTGGGCGCGCTGACCGCCTTCGCGCTGCTGCACGCCTCGGTGATCGGCTGGTACGCGGTGCGGCACCGCTCGCGGCGGTGGCTGCGGCACCTGGTCGTGCCGGTGCTGGGGATCGCGGTGATCGGGGCGGTGGTGTACGAGGCCTCGTCCACCGCGCAGCTGGTCGGGCTGGTCTGGCTGGCGGTCGGCCTGGTGGTGCTCGCCGTCCAGGGGGCGGGCGGCCGAAGCGGCGGCCCCGGCCGGGCCGGCGGGCGCCGACGGCCGTAGACGCGGACTGTCGCCGTTGCGGCGGACGTAGCCGTGTCGGCCGGCGCCGTTAGCCTCGTACGCATGGCCAACACCAGCTCCCCCGAAGCGCCGCTCCCGGTCGGCAAGGTCTCCGCGCTGATCGGCGGCTGGATCGACCGGCTCGGCGCGGTCTGGGTGGAGGGGCAGATCACCCAGCTCAGCCGCCGCCCCGGCGCGGGCGTGGTGTTCCTGACCCTGCGTGACCCCCAGGCCGACGTGTCGCTCACGGTGACCTGCTTCCGCTCGGTGTTCGACCAGGTCGCGGACGTGGTGCAGGAGGGCGCGCGAGTCGTCGTGCACGCCAAGCCGGAGTGGTACGCGGCGCGCGGGCAGCTGTCGATGCGCGCCTCCGAGATCCGGCCGGTGGGCCTGGGCGAGCTGCTGGCCCGGCTGGAGCAGCTGAAGCGGCGGCTCGCCGGGGAGGGCCTGTTCGCGGCCGAGCGCAAGAAGCCGCTGCCGTTCCTGCCGCAGTGCGTCGGGCTGGTCACCGGGCGCGGTTCGGCCGCCGAGCGGGACGTCCTGGAGAACGCCCGGCGGCGCTGGCCTGCCGTCCGCTTCGAGGTGCGCAACGTCCCGGTGCAGGGGGTCAGCGCGGTGGAGCGGGTGTGCGCGGCCGTGCGGGAGCTGGACGAGCACCCCGAGGTCGACGTGATCGTCGTGGCCCGCGGCGGCGGCAGCGTGGAGGACCTGCTGCCGTTCTCGGACGAGGGGCTGGTGCGGCTGGTCGCGGCCGCCCGTACGCCGGTGGTGAGCGCGATCGGGCACGAGCCGGACCAGCCGCTGCTGGACTTCGTGGCCGACCTGCGCGCCTCCACCCCGACCGACGCGGCCAAACGGGTGGTTCCGGACGTCGGCGAGGAGCTGGCGAAGATCCGCCAGCTGCGCGACCGCGCCCGCCGGCACGTGCTGTCCCGGGTCGAGCGCGAGCAGCACGGGCTGGACGGGGTCCGCAGCCGTCCTGCGCTGGCCGCCCCGCACCGGATGCTGGACGGGCGCGGGCAGGAGGTGGACGGCCTGCTGGAGCGGGCCCGGCGCACCCTGCGGCACCGGCTGGACCACGCGCAGAGCGACCTCGGGCACACCCTGGCCCGGGTGGTCGCGCTCTCCCCCGCGGCCACCCTGGAGCGCGGCTACGCGGTGCTCCAGCGGGCGGACGGCACGGTGGTGACCGACCCGGCGCAGGTCGCGCCCGGCGAGGGGCTGCACGCCCGGGTGGCGGGCGGCGGCCTCGACGTCACCGTGGACCCCCGGTAGGCAGGCCCTGACCACGGCCGGACGAGGCTGGGGAGTGTCGGCCCGAGCCCCTACGCTGGCACGCATGGCAGAGCAGCAGGAACAGCAGGACGCGGCGGCGCCGAACCCGGACGACGCGCTGGGCTACGAGCACGCCCGGGACGCGCTGCTGGACGTCGTCCGGCAGCTGGAGAACGGCGGAACCTCGCTGGAGGAGTCGCTGGCCCTGTGGGAGCGCGGCGAGCAGCTGGCGAAGGTGTGCCAGCGCTGGTTGGACGGCGCCCGGGCCCGGCTGGACGCCGCGCTGGCCGCCGAGGAGGGCGCGAGCCCGGGCGGGGAGTGAGGCCGCGCGGCGGCTGGAAACCGGGCGGGAGTGAAGCAGCTCACACCTGCTTGGGGAATCGTTGAAACTTCACCTATGTTGGAGGAAGTGATCGGCCGCGGCCGGTCACACCGACGAACTCCTTTCCGCATGAGGTGCACAAGCATGA
Source organism: Kitasatospora sp. NPDC032121 (assembly GCF_055580145.1). Taxonomy (NCBI): domain Bacteria; kingdom Bacillati; phylum Actinomycetota; class Actinomycetes; order Kitasatosporales; family Streptomycetaceae; genus Kitasatospora; species Kitasatospora sp. NPDC032121. The sequence continues at coordinate 398,840 of NZ_JBVILX010000004.1, forward strand.
CCACCGACGCCCTGGTACTCGACGCCGCCGCCCAGGACCTGCTGTTCCGCGAGGCCCGCACCGCGAACACCTTCACCGACGAGCCGGTCTCCGAGGAGCAGATCCGGGCCATCTACGAGCTGGTCAAGTTCGGCCCGACCGCCTTCAACCAGCAGCCGCTGCGCGTCGTCCTGGTCCGCTCGGCCGAGGGCCGCGAGCGCCTCGTCCGGCAGATGGCGGACGGCAACAAGGAGAAGACCGCCGCCGCCCCGCTGGTCGCCATCCTGGCCGTGGACAACGAGTTCCACGAGGAGCTGCCGACCCAGCTCCCGCACTTCCCGCAGGCCAAGGACCTGTTCTTCTCGGAGCGCAGCGTCCGCGAGCAGTCCGCCACGCTGAACGGCGCCCTGCAGGCCGCCTACTTCATCGTCGGCGTGCGCGCCGCCGGCCTGGCCGCCGGCCCGATGACCGGCTTCGACGCCGACGGCATCAACAAGGAGTTCTTCGAGGACGGCGAGCACTCGGTGCTGGCCGTGGTCAACATCGGCCAGCCGGGCGAGGACGCCTGGTTCCCGCGTTCGCCGCGCCTGGCCTACGACGAGGTCGTCACCACGGTCTGATCCACCCCGCGCACGCCGAAGGGCCCCGCACCGGTTCGTCCGGTGCGGGGCCCTTCGGCGTGCGCGCGGAAGCGGGTGCGCGGAAGCGGGTGCGGGGGCGGACTACTTGAGCGCCTGCGCCAGCTCGGCCAGCTCCTCGTAGGAGGCGGTGCCGGTGAGCAGGGTGGTCCCGACGCCGGTCTGCGCGGCCAGGGCGCGGTCCTTCTCGCCCTGCAGCCGGTCCCAGGTGCGGCCGGCCACCTCGGAGGTGCCGTCCGCCTTGGCGCCCTTGACGTAGTCCGACACCAGGGAGTCGCGCGAGACGTCGCTCTGCTCGACCGCCGCGTACTGGCCGGAGGGAGTCACGAAGCCCAGGTGCCAGGCGTTGCCCTTGCCGTTGTTCTGGTCGGCCGGCCGGTAGGCGACCGAGGTGGCCCGCCACTTCTCCGGCAGCCCCTCCGGGGCGAGCAGCGGGTACGGCGCGGCGCGCTTGGCGGAGGCCGCCGCGACCTTGTACTCGACCACGTGCACCGGGTCGCCGTTGGCGTCGTGCGGGAGGAACAGGTACCCGATCCAGACGATGAAACCGACCGCCAGCATCGACAGGACCATGTCCCGTACGGTCTGCCGACCCCTCATGCCCTTGCTGTCTGCTGCCACCCCCACATGGTGACTCATCCACACACCGGGACGGCCACCAGGGGTGTCCACGTACGGATGAAAGGGGTCGAACCGGTGTTTTCCGCCACAGAGCAGCGACCCGCGCCACAGACAGTCATCTCATGGGCAGATACGATCGCAATACCCTCACCACGGCGTTCGACCTGGCAGTAGTCGGGCGCTCACTGGCCGTCGCGTACAGAGAGGTAACGACGATGACCACGCAGTACCCGCACCACCTTCCCAGTGCCCTGGAGGTCGCGCCCGAGGCTCCCGACCGGAACCTCGCGCTCGAGCTCGTCCGGGTCACCGAGGCGGCCGCGATGGCCGCCGGCCGGTGGGTCGGACGTGGCGACAAGAACGGCGCGGACGGTGCCGCCGTGAAGGCGATGCGCACCCTCGTCTCGACCGTGTCGATGAACGGCGTGGTCGTCATCGGCGAGGGCGAGAAGGACGAAGCCCCGATGCTCTACAACGGCGAGCGGGTCGGCGACGGCACCGGCGCCGAGTGCGACGTCGCGGTCGACCCGGTGGACGGCACCACGCTGACCGCCAAGGGCATGAACAACGCGGTGGCCGTGCTGGCCGTCGCCGACCGCGGCACCATGTTCGACCCCAGCGCCGTGTTCTACATGGACAAGCTGGTGGCCGGCCCGGAGGCCGCCGAGTTCGTCGACATCACCGCCCCGGCCGCGGTCAACATCCGCCGGGTCGCCAAGGCCAAGGGCAGCGCCGTCGAGGACGTCACCGTCGTCGTGCTCGACCGCCCGCGCCACGACGGCCTGGTCCGGGAGATCCGCGAGGCGGGCGCCCGGATCAAGTTCATCTCGGACGGCGACGTGGCCGGCGCCATCATGGCCGCCCGCGAGGGCACCGGCGTCGACCTGCTGATGGGCGTCGGCGGCACCCCCGAGGGCATCATCGCGGCCTGCGCGATGAAGTGCATGGGCGGCGTGATCCAGGGCCGGCTGTGGCCCAAGGACGAGGCCGAGCGGCAGAAGGCCCTGGACGCCGGCCACGACCTGGACCGGGTGCTCACCACGGACGACCTCGTCAGCGGCGAGAACGTGTTCTTCGTCGCCACCGGCATCACCGACGGCGAGCTGCTGCGCGGCGTGCACTACCGCTCGGAGACCGCCACCACCAGCTCGCTGGTGATGCGCTCCAAGAGCGGCACCATCCGCGAGATCAACTCCACCCACAAGCTCTCGAAGCTGCGGGCGTACAGCGCGATCGACTTCGACCGCGCCAACTGAGGCCCGGAGAACGCGGCACCGCGGCCCCGGCGGAATCCCCCTCCGCCGGGGCCGCGGCGCGTCGCCGTCCCGCTCTCGGGCCCGCCGTCACCCGGCTATCCGGCGCCGCGCGGCCGCCGTCGCCCGAGCCGCCTCGCGCAGCTCCGCGTCCCGGCGGCGGCGCCGGGCCAGCACCACCCGCCGCTCGGCGGCCGTCAGCCCGCCCCAGACCCCGTACGGCTCCGGCTGGGCCAGCGCGTGCTCGCGGCACTCCAGCAGCACCGGACAGCGGGCGCACACCTGCTTGGCCTGCTCCTCGCGCGACAGCCGGGCCGCCGTGGGCTCCTTGGAGGGCGCGAAGAACAGCCCCGCCTCGTCCCGCCGACACGCGGCACCGGTGTGCCAGGGGTTGTCCTCGCCCGCGGGGGCACCCGCCCGGCCGCCCTGGGGCTGCGGCTGCGGCCGGACACCGGGGCGGCGCTCCAGGACCTGCGCGGCGGCGACTGGCGAGGTGGTGCGGGACTCGATCGGATGCAGCACGGCCGTACTCCTGACGAGGCTCTCGGACACGGGGATCCCTCGCTCCCCCGCCGGCCGCGAGCCCCCGCTGTCCAACCCGGCACGGCCGCTCGGCCGCCTCCGGTGCGCAGCCGTCCAAGAAGCGATGTGCGGAAGGAACTACCCCGCCCGGCCGCGATTCATGCACACTGCACGCAATCGACTACGCAGCGCACTGGCCGCAACGCCGAGCGCCCGGCCGGGAGTTGATCCACAGCCGGGCGCTTCGCAGGTCAATGGCGGTCAGTCGACGCCGAGTTGGCGGCGCACCCACTCCTTCAGCTTCTTGCCCCGGCGCGGCTTCGCCTCACAACCGCCGAACAGCGCAAGGCCCTTGATCCGGACAACCGGAGCGTACGGGTCCGCCGCGGTCGTCTCCCGGACGTCGAAACCGCCGAAGATGCCGATGCCGGAGCCCTGCAGGGTGACGTTCTCCGGGACCCGGACCTGGACCCCGCCGAAGATCGCCGTCACGGTGATCTCCACCTCGGGGGACTCGAACACGGCGTCGGTCAGGTCGATGTCCACCCCGCCGAACGCGGCGAAGGCGCTCAGGTGCGAGCCCACCCGCCAGCGGCCCTTGCGGGCGGCGCCGCCGAAGATGGCCACCACCGTGGGGGACTCCAGGCGCGCGGGCGGCTGCGGCGGCGACGACGGCTGCGGGGCGGCCGGCGGCGGCTTCTCGAAGGACAGCGGACGGGCCGGCAGGTCCCGGGTCAGCGGCGCGAGGTCGCCGAAGGTCTTCGCGGCGTAGGCGGCCTCGATCCGCTCGGCGTGCTCGTCCGCGTCCAGGCGGCCCTCGGCGTAGGCGTCCCGCAGCAGTTCCGCGACCTTCTCGCGGTCGGCATCGGAGACGCGCAACTCCGCTTCTGCGGCCGGCGCGTGCGGGCGCGGCGCGGCCTGCGCCCTGCTCTCGGGCTTGGTCATCGGTACGGGCGCCGGCACCGGCGGCTGCCCCGGGTCGTCGTGCGACGGCGAGTTGTCCACGGGATCAGACTAGTCGCTCGCACTCCCGAGCGAGTGAGCCCGGTCACGCAAGGCTGCCCTGTCCGCATGCCGACTTCCGACGGGTCCTACCCTTGATGGTGCTTCGCCGACGCAGCCGGACCAACTGGACAGCTAAGGACCGCCCCCATGGCTCCCACGCCAGACTTCGAGTACAGCGACCTGCTCCCCCTGGGCGCTGACCCGACCCCGTACCGCAAGCTCACCTCCGAGGGTGTCTCCACCTTCGAGGCCGGCGGTCGCACCTTCCTCCAGGTCGAGCCCGAGGCGCTGCGGCTGCTGACGGCCGAGGCGATGCACGACATCTCGCACTACCTGCGCCCCGCCCACCTCGCCCAGCTGCGCCGCATCCTGGACGACCCGGAGGCCAGCCCCAACGACCGCTTCGTCGCGCTCGACCTGCTGAAGAACGTCAACATCTCGGCCGGCGGCATCCTCCCGATGTGCCAGGACACCGGCACCGCGATCGTCATGGGCAAGCGCGGTCAGAACGTGCTGACCGAGGGCGGCGACGAGTCCGCCATCGCGCGCGGCGTGTTCGACGCGTACACCAAGCTCAACCTGCGCTACTCCCAGATGGCCCCGGTGACCACCTGGGACGAGAAGAACACCGGCAACAACCTGCCGGCCCAGATCGAGCTGTACGCCACCGACGGGGACGCGTACAAGTTCCTGTTCATGGCCAAGGGCGGCGGCTCCGCCAACAAGTCGTACCTGTACCAGGAGACCAAGGCCATCCTGAACGAGGCGAGCATGCTCTCGTTCCTGGAGCAGAAGATCCGCTCGCTGGGCACCGCGGCCTGCCCGCCGTACCACCTGGCCATCGTGATCGGCGGCACCAGCGCCGAGTTCGCGCTGAAGACCGCCAAGTACGCCTCGGCGCACTACCTGGACAACCTGCCGACCTCGGGCAACGCCAAGACCGGCCACGGCTTCCGCGACCTGGAGCTGGAGGCCAAGGTCACCGAGCTGACCCAGAAGATCGGCATCGGCGCCCAGTTCGGCGGCAAGTACTTCTGCCACGACGTGCGCGTGGTGCGCCTGCCGCGGCACGGCGCCTCGCTGCCGGTCGCGATGGCCGTCTCCTGCTCCGCCGACCGCCAGGCGCTCGGCAAGATCACCGCCGAGGGCGTGTTCCTGGAGCAGCTGGAGACCGACCCGGCGAAGTACCTGCCGGACACCACCGACGAGCACCTCGACGACGACGTGGTGCGCGTCGACCTCGACCAGCCGATGTCCGCGATCCGCGCCGAGCTGTCCAAGTACCCGGTGAAGACCCGACTGTCGCTCACCGGCACGCTCGTGGTCGCCCGCGACATCGCCCACGCCAAGATCAAGGAGCGCCTGGACGCCGGCGAGGGCATGCCCAAGTACCTCCAGGACCACCCGGTCTACTACGCGGGCCCGGCCAAGACCCCCGAGGGCTACGCCTCCGGCTCCTTCGGCCCGACCACGGCCGGCCGGATGGACTCCTACGTCGACCAGTTCCAGGCGGCCGGCGGCTCGATGGTCATGCTCGCCAAGGGCAACCGCAGCAAGCAGGTCACCGACGCCTGCGCCGCGCACGGCGGCTTCTATCTCGGCTCGATCGGCGGCCCGGCCGCCCGTCTCGCCCAGGACTGCATCAAGAAGGTCGAGGTGCTGGAGTACGCCGAGCTCGGCATGGAGGCGGTCTGGCGCATCGAGGTCGAGGACTTCCCGGCCTTCATCGTCGTCGACGACAAGGGCAACGACTTCTTCCGCGAGACCACCGAGGGCCCGCTGATCACCAACCTGCGCGTCCGCTCCAAGGAGTAGCCCCGCCCGGGGCCGTCCCCGCACGCCCCCGCAGCACCCCCCGAACCGCCCCGGCCGCTGGAACCCCAGCCCGCGCCGGGGCGGTTCCGCGTCCGTGCCCGCGCCGGACCGGCCGATCCGCGCTCAGGCGTCGAAGTCGTACTCCAGGACGTAGGAGGCGGCGTCCAGGGTCATCTCGTTGAGTTCGACGACCTGCCCCTCGTCGGCGAAGGCGGTGCGGCAGATCAGGATGACCGGGGTGCCGGCGGACAGTTCCAGGCGGGTGGACTCCTCCGCGCTGGGCATCCGGGAGCGGACCTCCTCGCGGAAGTGCACGGGCTTGGCGCCGACCTCGGCGAGCCGGGCGAAGATGCCGCCGGGGCCGGTGTCCTCGCGGGTGATGGCGGTGCCCGCGACCAGCCCGGCGGGCAGGTAGGAGGTGGAGAGCAGCACCGGCTTGCCGTCCAGCACGAAGCGGCGCTGCCGCACGCACATCGGGGCGCCCGGGTCGACCCCGAGCACCCGCGCCACGTGCTCGGGCGCGCCCTGCTCGGCGACGGTCACCTGGTCGACCACCAGGCTGCGGTTGTCGATGTCCGCCGACCATATCGACCGGCCGGACCCCCACTGCCCCTGCGCCAGCCGCTGGATGCCGCGCCGGCGCAGCGGCCGGAAGTCCCGGACGAACACCCCGGCGCCGCGGCGCGCCTCGGCGATGCCCTCGCTCTGCAGCACGCCGAGCGCCTGACGTGCCGTCATCCGGGCCACGCCGTACTCGTCCATGAGGTCGTTCTCGCCGGGCAGGCGGTCGCCCGCGCGGTACCGGCCGGCGGCGATGGCCGCCTTCAGCGCTTCGGCGATCCGCTGGTACTTGGGCCGCTTGTCGCCACTGCTACCGGTCATCGCCGCTCTCCCTCTGCCTCGGACAAATCGTAGGCGCGCCCGCGGCCGCCGGTAAGGAGATACGACGGACCGTTGACATCTCTAGAGATATTAGCTTCTCTAGAGATGCTGGGCACACGCCGAAAGGAGCAGGCGGTGAGCACCCGACAGCGCGACACCTCGGCCTACCGGCCACACACGGGTGAACTCGTCCTCGACCGGAGGACCGGACGCACCGGCATCTACATGGACACCCTCGGCGGCGAGCACTACCTGCGCCCCGAGGGCGGCGGCCGGGAATGGACCGCCGAACCGCACCAGGTCTCACCCGTTCCCGGGCCCCGCGATTCGACTGAATGGGATCATTTGCGGTAATTGCGGCAAAATCCACGCAAATCGCAGCATTCAGGACTCGGCAATCCCCCGGTGAATCCGGAATTCCGGAACGCCGGACGCCCCACGACCGGCACGTTACGGATAGCACCGGTCACCATGCGTGCACCAGGGACCGAAATCGGCCACCACGGTGCACTCGCACACGAATTGGCGCGCATAACCGACGGCGCCCCCGCGCCCGGACAGGGCGCGGGGGCACTCGGCCACAACGGCTTACGGGTTGCCTCCGACCGCGTTCTCCGGCCGGTACGGGCCGCCCGGCTCGCCGGCGGGCTCCTCGATGTACTGGCCCTCGTCACCGAAGGAGCCGTTCTCGAACGCGTTCTTCTCCGCGTCGGTCGGCGCGGTGTACCCCGTCGGGTCCGAGGCCGCGGTCACCGCGCCCTCCACAGCCTTGCCCGCCTCCACAGCGGCGGCCGGGGTGCCGGTCTGCGCCGCGTTCTCGGGCGTCGACAGCACCGGGGTCTCGCTCTGGTCATTGGCCATTGGGCGGCCGCCTTTCGGTCATCAAATGTGTTCAGCCCGACCTCTGTGGCGCGGGCGCGCGGACAGTATCGTAGGGTTGATTAAATGTCCGATAAACATCGTGCGACTTGCGGCGCCGTCCGGCAGAGTCGGGCGTCCGCCTAAGCTGAAGCCTCGCGGCGGACCGCCGAGCGCCCTTTCACGGAATCGACACCACAGGCCATCGGGGGACTTCATGGAGTTTCTGGAGACGCCGCAGAACCCTGCGCTGCGCTTCCAAGTCCTCGGTCCGGTCCAGGCCTGGCTCGACGGCAAGCCCCTCTCCCTCGGATCGCCCCAGCAGCAAGCGGTGCTCACCACCCTCCTGCTGCACTCCGGACGCCCGGTCACCACCCAGGACCTGGTCGACGCCCTCTGGGGCGACCGGCCCCCCACCCAGGCCGTGGCCGCGCTGCGCACCTACATCTCCCGCCTGCGCTCCGTCATCGAGCCCCGGCGCGAGGTGCGCCGGCCCGCCGAACTGCTGGTCTCGGTCGCCGACGGCTACGCGCTGCGCATCCCGGGCGAGGCCCTCGACCTGACGGTCTTCGAGCGGCTCTCCGCCGAGGCCGCCACCGCCCGCACCTCGGGCGACAAGCACACGGCGCACCGGCTGCTGACGCAGGCGCTGGACCTGTTCAGCGGACGTCCGCTGACCGGCGTCCCCGGCCCGTACGCCGACGCCCAGCGCGGGCGGCTGGCCGAGCGCCAGGTGGCGGCGACCGAGGAGCTGTGCGCCGCCGCGCTCGACATCGGCCTGCACGCCGAGATCGTCGGCGAGCTCAACAACCTGACGACCGAGCACCCACTGCGCGAGCGCCTGCGCGAACTGCTGATGCTGGCGCTGTACCGCTGCGGACGCCAGGCCGAGGCACTCGGCGTCTACACCGACACCCGCAAGCTGCTGATCGAGGAGCTCGGGGTCGAACCGGGCGCGGGCCTGTCCGCGATGCACACCCGCATCCTCGCGGCCGACCCGGCGCTCGCCGTCCCGGTCGCCCCCGCCCCCGGCCCCACCGTCCGCGAGGACGGCCCGGCCGCACCCCCCGCTCCGGCCCAACTCCCAGCCGACGTATCCGACTTCAGCGGACGGTCGGAACTGGCGGTCGACCTCTCGGCGGCCCTGATGAACGCCACCGGTCAGGCCGTGGTCGTGACCTCGCTGGCCGGCATCGGCGGCGTCGGCAAGACCACCCTCGCGGTTCACGTCGCCCACCGGGTCCGCGCCGAGTTTCCGGACGGGCAGCTGTACGTCGACCTGCGCGGAGCCGGCGTCTCGCCCGCCGACCCGGCGGTCGTCCTGGGCGACTTCCTGCACGCGCTCGGTGTCGCCGACAACCCCGAGTCGCTCGAACAGCGTGCCGCCCTCTACCGCTCACTGCTCGCGAACCGCCGCATGCTGATCCTGCTGGACAACGCGCGCGACGCGGAGCAGATCCGGCCGCTCATCCCCGGCGTCTCCGGCTGTGCCGTGCTCGCCACCAGCCGGTCCCGGCTGGCCGACATCCCCGGCGCCCAGCTGTTCGACGTCGAGGAGCTGACCCCCGACGAGGCGCTGGCGCTGTTCTCGGCCGTCGTCGGCGAGCAGCGGGTCGCCGCCGAGCCCGAGGCCGCCATGAAGGTGGTCACCGCCTGCGGCTTCCTGCCGCTGGCCGTACGCATCGCCGCCGCCCGACTGGCCAGCCGTCCGCGATGGAGCGTCTCCGACCTGGCCCGTCGGTTAGCCGACCAACGCCGACGGCTGGACGAACTCCAGCTCGGCAACCTCGCGGTGGAGACCACCATCGGGCTCGGCTACGGACAGCTGTCCGCGACCGAGGCCCGCGCCTTTCGGCTGCTCGCGCTGATCGACTCCCCCGACATCCCCCTGGCGGCCGCCGCGGCACTGCTCGGCGTGGACGAGTACACCGCCGAGGACCTCGCCGAGGCCCTGGTCGAGGCGAACATGCTGGAGTGCTTCGCCCCCGGCCGCTACCGCTACCACGACCTGCTCCGGCTCTACGCCCAGCGGCAGAACGAGCGGACAGGAGACACCGGCGAGCAGGAGCAGGCGGTGCTCCGGCTGCTCGACCTGCTGATCCCAACCGTGCGGAACGCGGCCCAGGTGATCGAGCCGGACGAACCCGTGATCGAACAGCTGACCGCATCCACGTCGCCGGGAATCGGCCTGCCCACGAGTCAGGCCGCACAGGACTGGCTGCGTACCGAGGGCGGCCTGTTGCTCAGCACCGTCGAGGCCGCCGCGAGCGGCCCCGGCGCCCTGCAACGCGCAGCCGTCGACCTGTTGAACTACCTGATCAGCATCGACCCGGACCCGACCCGCGGCCCCCGAGCACTCCGGACCCTGGAGGCCATCGGTGCGGACGCGGGTCGTCGTGACGACTCGGCCGCGCTCGCCCGGGTGCACTTCGCCCGCGGCACCCTGCAGTCCGACACCAGTGACTTCCAGGGGGCCGAACAGTCCTTCCGCCGGAGCCTGGACCACCAGGCGGACGACCCGACCTTCCTGCTCCTCGCCACGGCCAACATGCTGGGCGTGATGCTGAACGTCGGCAACCGTCCGGCCGAGGCCCTGTCGTTCTACGCACAGGCCCGCGCCACCAGCCAGGCCGTCGGCGCACCGACGGCCGAGGCGCGGGTGGTCAGCAACATGGCCCGGGCGCAGCACCGGCTCGGCATGACGGAGACGGCGATCCGGTCCGCCGGCGAGGGTGTCGCCGCCGCTCGGGAGTCCAAGAACGGCCCGCTGCTCGCGCAGACGCTCTACCAGCTCGGTGTGGTGCTCTCCGGCGCCGAGGCCGTCCCGCACCTGAGGGAGGCGCACGGGCTGTACCAGTCGCAGCAGAACGCCCTGTGGGGGGGTTACACCCTGGCCCGCCTCGCCACCGCCCTGCTCGCGGCCGGGCAGCCCACCGAGGCCGCCGAGGCGGCCGGCGAGTCGCTCGCGATCGCCCAGGAGCTGGACTCCGCCTACTGCCAGGGCCTGGCGAACGCCGCGCTCGGCGAGGCGCTGCTGGCGCTCGCCCAGCCGGCCCGTGGGCTCGCCTGCCTCCAGGAGGCACATGCGATCTTCATCCGGCTCGGTGTGCCCGAGGCCTCCCCCGTGGCGGACCTCATCTCCCAGCAGCACACCGAGCCCTTCTCTCCCCCCGCGCCGTAAGGCCTCCGCTCCCCCACGGAAGACCTCCCCCGTTCCGCGCGTCGGCGCTCCCGCAGCCCCCCGGCTGCGGGAGCGCCCTCAACGCTTCCCCGGCGCTGGACTCCACTCTGCACCGCGCCGATTGACGTTCGATAAACGTCCGATAGTCAGCCTGCGGATCGGCAAAACCGCAGGTCACCGACGTCAGCCTGGCGCGTGGTCCGGCGCGCGGGGCCTCGCGCACAACCCCGCCCACACCCTCGTGCTTCCGCAACCCGGGCCACAACGGTCCAAGCACGGCGAGTTGGCCGGAAAGGGACCCCATGGCGCAGTGATCACGCATATTCTCAGATGCCAGTACGCACACGAGTGTCTGCCGGATGCCCATCGGGGCGCAGTCCGTCCGTGTGGTGCGCAGAGCGTGACGTACCGCCACCGGCAGCGGCCCGCTGGGCCGCGGGAGGAGCCACCGGAGGCCACGGGTGGAAGGGTGTCTCGCAACGTGACGACCGGACAGATATCCGACCCGTTCCCCGTCGGCGAGGACGCGGGCGACGACGATCCCGAGGTACGACGGCGGCGGGCGGCCCGGGCGCTGCAGGCGGTCGCCTTCGACACCATCGGCGCCGGGTACGGCGAGGCCTTCCCGGCCAAGGACGGCCAGCTGGCCTGCGTCCGGCGGCTGCTCGCCGGGCTGGAACCCGGTGCCCGGGTGCTGGACGTCGGCTGCGGCACCGGCGACCCGACCGTCCGGCAGCTGGCCGCGGCCGGTCTGCGGGTGATCGGCGCGGACCTCTCCGACGGGATGCTCACCCTGGCCCGGCGAACCGCTCTCCCCGGCGTCTTTGCGCCAGTCTTCCATCGGATCGACCTGTACGATCTGGCCACCGAGCGTGCGGACCGGGTCTGGAACGCCCCCGAACTGGGGCCGGACGGGCGGGGCCGCTTCGCCGCGGTCACCGCGTTCTTCTCGCTGATCCTGCTGCCGCAGGACGAGATCCCGACCGTGCTCGGGCGGCTGCGCGAACTCCTGCGTCCGGGGGGACTGCTGGCGCTCGGTATGGTCGAGGCGGACCTGGATCACGTTCCGCTTCCGTTCCTTGGCAGAGAGCTGCGGATCAGTGGGTATCTGAGGGAGGATCTGGAGCGGGTTCTGGTCTCGGCCGGCTTCGCCGTCGAGGAGTGCTCGGGGCATCCGTACGCACCGGCCAGTACCTCGCTGCCGCCGGAGGAACAGCTGTTCCTGTGCTGTCGACGCGTCGGCTGATCGAACCGGGACAGGACCGGCCGTACCCGCGGCCGGCGCAACAGAACAGCTCACCCACCACACCGAATCCAGGACAGGCAGCCGTGCGCGACCAGCTCAAGACCGAGGCGGAGCAGCCGCCCGCCGTCCCGGGCCAGCGCCGCCAGGTCCCGGCCGCGCCACCGACCTCGGCCCCGGCCCCGACCGCCCCGGCCCCGGTGGCCCCGGCCCCGGCCCGACGGACGGGCGCACGGCCGGAGCGCGCCGAGATGGCGGACCGCCTGGCATACCTCGACTCGGCGACCCGGCGGATCAACACCGCCCTCGACCTCGCCGCGACGCTGCGCAACATCGGCCGGGTGCTCGTCCCGACGCTCGCCGACGCCGCCGTCGTCCACCTGCGCGACCCGCTGCCCAACGTCGAACGCGAACCCGGATTCCCGGAGGAGCTGCGGATACACCACAGCACCGGCACCCGGATCGGCCGCCGCGGCCGCCCGAGCGGCCTGGACGACCGGCGCCGCTCCCGTTACGGCGCCCGCTCGACCGCCGACGGCGGCCCGGCCACCCCGGTGACCCGCGGCGGGGCGCTCGCCCATGCCCTGCTGAGCCGCCGCCCCGCCGAGGCCGCCGTCCTGGGCACGCCCTCCGCCGAGCGCGCCGAGACGCTGCTGCGCGAGCTGTACGGCACCCGCGGGGTGGCCCGGCTGGCCGCCGGCACCTCCGTCCTCGCCCTGCCGCTGCGCGGCCGCAAGGCGGTGCTCGGGCTGTTGATACTGATCCGCCGCCCTCCCGAACGCAGCGGCCGCCCGGTCTTCGACGCCGCGGACACCGCGACCGCGGCGCACCTCGCCACCCAGGCCGGGCTGGCCGTGGACACCGCGCTGCGCTACGCCCGCGAGTGGGAGATCGCCAACGAGCTGCAGCGCAGCATGCTGCCGCTGCGCCTGCCGCAGTCGCACGGCGTCCGGATCGCCCAGCGCTACCTGCCCGGCGAGCGCGGCGCCCAGGTCGGCGGGGACTGGTACGACGCCGTCCCGCTGCCCGGCAACCGGGTCGCCCTGATCGTCGGCGACGTGATGGGCCACTCGCTCACCTCGGCCGCCATCATGGGCCAGCTGCGCACCAGCGCCCAGACCCTGGCCGCCCTCGACCTGCCGCCGCACGAGGTGCTCTACCACCTGGACGAACAGGCCCAGCGGCTCGGCCGCGAACAGCACCTGGCCACCTGCGTCTACGCGGTGTACGACCCGATCGCCAACCGGGTGGTGATGGCCAACGCCGGGCACGTCCCGCCGGTGCTGGTCCGCCCGGACGGCACCGCCGAGCTCGTCGAACTGGACTCCGGGGCGCCGATCGGCGTCGGCGGGGTGGACTTCAACTCCGTCGAACTGCCCGCGCCGCCCGGCTCGGCGCTGCTGCTGTTCACCGACGGCCTGGTGGAGACCCGCACCCGCCCGATCAGCGACGGCCTGGAGCTGCTGCGCGCCCGGATCGCCGCCGCCCGCTGGCAGTCCCCGGAGCAGCTGTGCCAGGAGGCGCTGCGGATCCTGCCGCCCGGCGACCGCGGCGACGACATCGCGCTGCTCGGCGCCTGCTTCGACGGCATCCCGGCCGGGGACGTCGCGCACTGGTACCTCCAGCCGCGCAACGAGACGCCCGGCCGGGCCCGCCGGCTGGCCGCGCACACCCTGCACCGCTGGGGGCTGGACGAGCTCAGCGAGGCGACCGAGCTGATGGTCAGCGAGCTGGTGACCAACGCCGTCCAGCACGCGACCCGGCCGGTCACCCTGAGCCTGGTGCGCACCACCCGGCTGCGCTGCGAGGTCGGCGACGACAGCCCGCTGCTGCCGCGCCCGCGCCGCACCGGGCCGGAGGACGAACGCGGGCGCGGGCTGCAGATAGTGGCCCGGTGCGCGGACCGCTGGGGCGCGACCAGGCTGGGCACCGGCAAGGTGGTCTGGTTCGAGCAGCGGCTGCCCGCGAACGTGAACGTGAACGCCGGGGCGTGAGCGCGCCGTTGTGAGCGCGCCGTTGTGAGCGCGCCGTTGTGAGCGCGGTGTTGCGAGCGGCCGCGGTGAACCCGGTGCCGTGCACGCGACGGCGCCCGGCGGGAACGAGTCCCACCGGGCGCCCCGGGTCGGTCCGTCAGGCCCGGGTCGGCTCCTTGGCCGGCTCCTGCGCCGCCCGCTCCGACTGCGCCGCCTGCGCTGACTGCTCCGCCTGCTCCGCCAGCCGGGCGATCAGCTGCTCGCCCTCCATGTCGACCCGCGGCACGACCTTCTCCAGCCGCTTCGGGAACCACCAGGCCGCCTTGCCGAACAGCGCCATCGCGGCCGGCACCAACGCCATCCGCACCACGAAGGCGTCCACCAGCACGCCCACCGCGAGGGCGAAGCCGATCGGCTGGACGATCGGGTCGTGGCCGAAGACGAACGAGCCGAACACCGCCACCATGATCAGCGCGGCCGCGGTGACCACCCGGGCCCCGTTGCGCACGCCGCCCACCACGGCCTCACGCGGCGCCGCGCCGTGGACGTGCTGCTCCTTCATCCCGGAGACCAGGAACAGCTCGTAGTCCATCGCCAGCCCGAACAGCACGCCGATCAGCAGGATCGGCACGAAGCTCACCACCGGGCCGACCTTGGGCACGTCGATCAGGCCGTCCAGCCAGCCCCACTGGTAGACCGCGACCACCGCGCCGAGCGAGGCGGTGATGCTGAGCAGGAAGCCGGCCACCGCCTTGAGCGGGACGAGCACCGAGCGGAACGCCAGCGCCAGCAGCACCACCGCGATCCCGACGATCACCGCGAGGAAGGGCGGCAGCGCCTGGCCGAGCTTGGTGGAGACGTCGATGTTGGCGGCCGTGGTGCCGGTGACGGCGATGTCCGCGCCGGTCGCCGCCTTGAGCTCCGCCTTCTGGTCGCGGATCTCGTTGACCAGCGCCTTGGTGTCCGCGTGGTCCGGGCCGGTCCGCGGGATGACGGTCACCAGTGCGGTGCCGCTCGCCCGGTCGACGGTCGGCGGCAGCAGCGTCCCGACGCCGTCGAGGGTCTGGAGCTTCGCGGCCACGCCCTGCACCGCCTGCTCGGGCCGCGGCGCGCCGTGGGCGTCCACGACGACCACCAGCGGCGCGTTGAAGCCCGGCCCGAAGCTCTCGCCCACCAGGTCGTAGGCCTTGCGGGCGTCCGTCCCGGCGGCCTGCGAACCGCCGCTCGGCAGGCCGAGGTCCAGGCTCGCGGCGGGCACCGCCAGGGCGCCCAGCCCGGCCAGTGAGACCAGCAGCACGGGCAGCGGGCGGCGGACCACGAAGCGGCCCCAGCGCTCGCCCATGGTGGTGCGACCGTTGGCGGTCAGGGCCCGCTTCCAGATCGGCAGCCGGTCGATGGTCCGGCCGGTGAAGCCCAGCACGGCGGGCAGCAGGGTGATCGCGACCAGGACGGCCACCACGACGGCGCCGGAGGCGGCCAGGCCCATCACGGTGAGGAAGGGGACGCCCGCGACGGCGAGTCCGGCGAGCGCGACGACCACGGTCAGGCCGGCGAAGACGACGGCGCTGCCGGCGGTCGCGGTGGCCCGGGCGGCGGCCTCCTCCGGCTCCAGGCCCTCGTCCAGGTGGCGGCGGTACCGGAACAGGATGAACAGCGCGTAGTCGATGCCGACCGCGAGGCCGACCATCAGGGCCAGCACCGGCGCGGTGGTGATGATCTCGAAGGAGCCGGTGAGCGCCAGCAGGCCGGCCATCGTCACGCCGACGCCGACCAGCGCGGTCAGCAGCGGCAGCCCGGCGGCGACCAGCGTGCCGAGGGTGACCACCAGGACCACCCCGGCCACCACCAGGCCGATCGCCTCGCTGCCGCCCTCGATCTGGGCCATCGTGTTGTACGCGTCGCCGCCGAAGGCCACGTCCAGCCCGGCCGCGCGGGCCGGCTCGGCGGCGGCCTTCACGGCCTCGCGCTGCTGGTCGGTGACGTCGGCGAGCTTGTGGTCGAACGAGACCAGGGCGATCGCGACCTTCCCGTCCGGCGAGAGCGCGCCGGTGGCGTACGGGTCGGGCACCGCGGCCACGCCCGGCACCCGGGCGATCCGGGCGACGGCCTCGCCGACCGCCTTGCCCGCCTCGGGCGTCGCGACGCCGCCGGGCGCACCGGCGGCGAAGACGACCTGCGCGGAGCCGTGGCCCTGCTCCGGGAAGGTGTCCTTGATCCGGTCCAGGGTGGCCTGGGCCTCGGTGCCCGGGACCTTGAACTCGTCGGTGGTCTTGCTGGCGAAGGCGCCCGCGGCCCCGCCGATGGCGATGAGTACGGCGATCCAGACGGCGACGACGGCTCGCCGTCGTCGGAAGCAGTATCGGCCCAGTCGGTACAGGTACGTGGCCATCGGCGGTCCCTCGGGTCGGTCAGGGCAGGTCGCGTCCCACCGTAGCCCGAACTTTGTCGAGTGACAAAGTTGATCGACAAGATCAAACGACGCAGTTACCCGCCCGTGGCGCTACCCTGACTGGATGGCTCATGTCCCCGCCTCCGAACGCCGACCGCAACTGGTCCAGGCCGCGATCGACCTGATGACCAGGGAGGGAATCGCGGCCGGCAGCACCCGAGCGATCGCCGCCGAGCTCGGCGTGGCGCAGGCGACGGTGCACTACACCTTCGGCACCAAGAAGGACCTCTACCGGGCCGTCGTCGAGCAGCTGAAGTCCGACTTCGTCGGCGAGGTGCGCGCCGCATCCCCCGGCGACGGCGCGTTCGGCGAGCAGGTCCGCACCCTGGTGCACGCGCTCTGGGAGGCCGCCACCGGCGAGCACGGGCGCTGTGTGCTGCTGAGCGAGTTCGGGGCGCTGGCCATGCGCGACCCGGACATGCAGGAGATCATGCTCGGGCTCCAGCACGACATCGAGGGCACCGCCACCGAGATGCTCGGCGCCCTCGCGGCCGCCCACGGCCTGACCCTGGCGCTGCCCGCCCGCCGGATCGCCGTCCACTTCCTCGGCGGCTTCGACGGCCTGACGGCCCGCCACCTCACCCTGCATCGCCCCGGCGACCGACCCGACCAGGACACCCTGGACGCGCTGGAGCTGCTGGTCGCGACGACGGTCGGGCTCTGCCTGGGCGCCCCGGCGGCGCAGAGCGCCCAGGGCTGACCGGCGAGGCAGGCCCTAGGAGACGATCCGGACCGGCAGCTCGACCAGCACCTCGCGCAGCGCGGCCGCGAAGCGCTCGTACTCGGCTCCGCGGGCCGAGCCCGGCCGGACGGCCAGCCCGATCCGGCGGCCGGGCGCCGGGGCGGCGAAGCGGACGGCCGCCAGCCGGTCGGTGCGCCCGGCCTCGACGTCCAGCGCGGTGGCGGGCAGCAGGGTCACCCCGAGGCCGCCGGCGACCAGCTGGACCAGGGTGGACAGCCCGGCCGCGCGGGTGGTCGAGCCCGTCGGGTCGGCGCCGACCTCACGGCAGATGTCCAGCGCCTGGTCGCGCAGGCAGTGGCCCTCCTCCAGCAGCAGCACGTCCAGGTCGAGCAGCACGTCGCGCGGCACGTCGATCCGCCCGGCGAGCGGGTGCCCGGGCGGGGTGAGCAGGACGAAGTCCTCGTCGAACAGCGGGATGTCCAGGGTCGGCGAAACCCCGCCGGCCGGCAGCGCGAGCATCAGGACGTCCAGCCGCCCGGCGGCCAGGCCCTCCAGCAGCGAGGGGGTGCGCTCCTCGTGGACGTGCAGCTCCAGGTCCGGGAAGCGGTCGCGGACCAGCCGCAGCACGGTGGGCAGCAGATAGGGCGCGACGGTCGGGATGACGCCCAGGTGCAGCGGCCCGGTGAACGGGCGGCGGGCGGCCTCGACCTCCTCGGTGAGGGCCTGGAGCGAGGCGAGCACCCGGCGGGCGTGCCGGTGCACACGCTCCCCCAGCGGTGTGACGATCACCTTGCGCGTCGTACGCTCGACCAGCTGCGCGCCCAGCGACTCCTCCAGCGCCGCGACCGCTCCGGACAGCGCGGGCTGGCTCGTCCCGGTGGCGGCGGCGGCCTCCCGGAAGTGCCGGTGTTCGGCCACCGCGACGAAGGCCCTCAGCTGGGCGACGGTCGGGGTGCGCGGACTGCGGACTGTGGCACTCGCCACAGCGGGCTCGGTCCTGGCGCCGCCCTTCCTGCGGGAGGCCGGGCGCGACGTGGGAAGTTCGGTACTGATAGCAATCTCCGATCAGACACATCCAGTCTAGCTATTTCCCTGATCAGTCCACGATGTGGAATCGTGAGTGGTGTCCGGATTCCGGACATCTCCCCTCATCTCACTTCAGGAGAAGCGAACGTGCTCACGATCGGTGACAAGTTCCCCGAGTTCGACCTCAAGGCCTGTGTCGACCTGGACGCCGCGAGCGCCTTCGCCGACATCAACCACAAGTCCTACGAGGGCAAGTGGAAGGTCGTCTTCTTCTGGCCGATGGACTTCACCTTCGTCTGCCCGACCGAGATCGCCGCGTTCGGCAAGCTGAACGACGAGTTCGCCGACCGCGACGCCCAGATCCTCGGCGTCTCCGGCGACTCCGAGTTCGTGCACCACGCCTGGCGCAAGGACCACAAGGACCTGCGCGACCTGCCCTTCCCGATGCTGGCCGACATCAAGCACGACCTGATGCGCGACTGCGGCGTCGAGAACGAGGACGGCACCGCCCAGCGCGCCGTCTTCATCGTCGACCCGAACAACGAGATCCAGTTCGTCATGGTCACCGCCGGCTCCGTCGGCCGTAACCCCAAGGAGGTCCTGCGGGTGCTGGACGCCCTGCAGACCGACGAGCTGTGCCCGTGCAACTGGAACAAGGGCGAGGACACCCTCGACGCCCAGGCCCTGCTGGCGGGCTGACCCATGGCTCTCGACGACCTGAAGGCCGCCCTCCCGGACTACGCCAAGGACCTCAAGCTCAACCTGGGCTCGGTCATCGGCAACTCCGACCTCCCCGCCCAGCAGCTCTGGGGCACCGTGCTGTCCTGCGCGATGGCCACCCGCAGCCCCGGCCTGCTGCGCGAGCTGGAGCCCGAGGCCAAGGCCAACCTCTCCCCGGAGGCGTACAACGCCGCCAAGGGCGCGGCCGCGATCATGGGGATGAACAACGTCTACTACCGGACGCTGCACCTGCTCTCCGACAAGGAGTACAGCACGATGCGGGCCGGTCTGCGGATGAACATCATCGGCACCCCGGGCGTCGAGAAGGTCGACTTCGAGCTCTGGTGCTTCGCGGTCTCGGCCATCAACGGCTGCGGCCAGTGCCTCGACTCGCACGAGGCCGTACTGCGCAAGGCCGGCGTCGAGCGCGAGGTCGTCCAGGCCTCGATGAAGATCGCCGCCGTCCTCCAGGCCGTGGCCGGCGTCCTCGACTCCGAGGCCGCCCTCGCCAACGCCTGACGCACCCGCGTACGCCGACGGGCCCCTCCCGGACACCATGTCCGCGAGGGGCCCGTCGGCGTACGCGCCGGCTACTCCGCCGCGGACCGCGGCTGCGCCTGTGGTTGCGGGGCCCCCATCGGGGCGGCCGCGGTGCGCTCGGCGGCCTCGCGGGCGGCTTCCAGCGCGGTGAAGACGGCCTGGCCGGCCTCGTTGCGGCGGCGCAGGTGGGCGACCACGGTGTTGGTGACGGCGATCAGCGGGACGGCGACCACCGCGCCGCCGATGCCGCCGATGATCCCGCCGGCCGCGACGCCGAGCACGACGCCGAGCGGGTGGACCCGGACGGCCCGGCCGAGGATCAGCGGCTGGAGGATGTGGCTCTCCACCTGCATCACCACCACCAGCACCACCAGCACCATCAGCGCCGTCCACGGCCCCTGGGTGACCAGCGCGATCAGCACCGCGACGGTGCCCGTGATCAGCGCGCCGACCAGCGGGACGAAGGCGCCCAGGAAGATGATCACGGCCAGCGGCAGGGCGAGCGGCACGCCCAGCAGGTCGACGCCGATGCCGATGCAGAGCGCGTCGATGAAGGCCACGCAGACCGTGCCGCGCACATAGGCGGTGAGCGTCGTCCAGGCCTTCGGACCGGCCCCGGCCATCGCGAACCGGGAGTGCCGGGGCAGGCCGCGCAGTGCCCAGTTCCAGATCTTCCCGCCGTCGTAGAGGAAGAAGAAGGTGGTGAAGAAGGTCATCAGCAGCGCGGTCAGCACCTCGACGGCGATCTGCGCGCCGGTGATCGAGGCCGAGGTGAGCTGGTCGGTGTTGGTGGTGATGGCCTTGGTGATCTGGTTGGCGAAGTCGGTGATCTGCTGCTGGGTCAGGTGCAGCGGCCCGGTGACCATCCAGTCCCGCAGCTGGTTGACACCGGTCTTCACCTGGGTGGTGACGTCCGAGAGGTTGGTCGACACCTGCCAGACCACGAACCAGCCGACCAGCCCGATCCCGGCCAGACCGCTGAGGAACACCCCGCCCGCCGCCAGTGAGCGCGGCACCCCGCGCCGGCGCAGCCAGGAGACCGAGGGCTCCAGCAGCGCGGTGATCAGCAGCGAGGCCAGCACCGAGAAGGCGACCAGCCGCAGCATGTCGACCACGTAGAAGACGACGTAGAGCGCGGCGCCGAGCAGCAGCAGCCGCCAGGTCGACTCGGCGGCCACCCGCAGCCCCCACGGCACCGCCTCCGCGGGCGTGGCCGGGCGGCCGGGGTGGTACTCCCGCCCGAGGCCGGCGTGCGTGGCCGGTGCGGGCCGGGCGGCCGGGCCCGCCGCGGCGGACTGCGGGAGGGCCTCGGCCACCGGGCCCGGGTCGGCCCGCGGGACCGGGACCGGGCCGGGCGCCTCGGCGAGTGCCGGGACGTGCCCGTCCACCAGCGCCGGAACATGCCCTTCGGCCGGCTCGGGAAGGGCCGGCCCCGGCAGGGCCGGCTCGTGCGGGTCGGCCGCCATCGCGGCCCGCCGGCGCCGTTCGATCACGGCGGCCGCGCTCGCCACCACGGCCATGCCCTTGGCCACGGCCTTGAAGGCCTTTCCGCCCCGCGCCATCCTCGCTACCACCACTCCCCTGCCGAACCCGCCGTACCGGCGGTACGCCGCGGGTCCCGCCGCGGCCGTCAGGGATGACGCTACCCGGCGTGGCTGTGGCAATTCCGCCCGCCGGTCCGTTCGACTCGAACCGACCATCCCGATGAACCGGACAAAACACCAGGTTCCACCTGGTTTCGGTCACAGTTCGCTGGGGAGGAGTCGGGACGAGACCCCGGAACCGAGCCGCCGAGGTCGCCCCACGGCCAACTGCCGGCGGACCGACCGGCGCGGGAGGCTACCAGGACCCCTTCCCGCGCCCCGCGTCCGCAACCGGGACCGCACCGTCCGAGGGCGCACTGGTCAGCGCAGCCCGGGCGGCGCGGTCCTCCCGCGCCCACCGCGCGGCACCTGTGGCCGGAGAACGCCACGGCCCCCGGTCGCCCGCCCGAGGAGGACGGACGACCGGGGGCCGTGTGGAACCGCGCCGCCGGAGCGGCCGCCGTTCCTAGTACCAGTTGTGGCCCTGCCAGAACGACCACGCGCCGCAGGGGCTGCCGTAGCGGGAGTTCATGTAGCTGAGGCCCCACTTGATCTGGGTGGCCGGGTTGGTGCGCCAGTCGGCACCGGCCGAGGCCATCTTGTTGCCGGGCAGCGCCTGGACCAGACCGTACGCGCCGGAGCTCTTGTTGGTCGCGGTGTAGTCCCAGCCGCTCTCGCGCTTCACGATCTGGCTGAAGCACTGGAACTGGGCGTCGTTGCCGACGATCTGCCGGGCGAGGTCCTGGACCGAGCCGGGGCTGACCGAGACGGCCGGCGCGCTGTCCTCGACCGCGGTCATCGCGGACCGGGCCTTGGAACGGTTCGCGGCGGCCTCGTCGGCCTTGCGCTTGTCGTCCGCGGCCTTGGCGGCCTGCTCCGCGTCGGCCTTGGCCTGGGCGTCGGCCTTCGCCTGGGCGTCCGCGGCGGCCTGCTGGCGCGCGGCCTCCTCGGCGGCCTTCTGCTCCGCGGCGGCCTTGGCGGCGGCGTCGGCGGAGGCCTGCTGGGCGGAAGCCTGCTGGCCGATGTTGTCACTGATGGTCTGCGCCTGGGCGCCAGAGGGGACTTCGGCAAGCAGGGTCGCGCCGGCGAC
The DNA here is from genome assembly GCF_055580145.1 of Kitasatospora sp. NPDC032121. NCBI lineage: Bacteria > Bacillati > Actinomycetota > Actinomycetes > Kitasatosporales > Streptomycetaceae > Kitasatospora > Kitasatospora sp. NPDC032121. Next base: position 420,900 of record NZ_JBVILX010000004.1, read on the forward strand.
GTCGACCGTCTGCGTGGTCTTGCCCTCGCTGCCCGAGGCCATACCAACGACGGCACCGACAGCGGTGACGGCGGTGGCGGAGGCCACAGCAACTCCCCGGACCGAGATCCGAGTCACATGGATTCCTTCCAGCATCGCCCACGCGTGACCGTACGGGCGCAACATGCCCCTTGGCACGGACCTCCGCATGGTGCTCTGGTCACGGGAGGTGCTGGCCCGGCGTCCGGCCGAGGTGAGGCGACCGGGCGTTGAAATCGGGCGGCGTACGGCTCAACGGTCTTCAATTGTGCGTCCACCGACCGGAGTTGGCGGACCTTCCGGGGCCTGACCCCCGGAGTCCGGGAGCCCTGCCGCGCCGTACGCGGGGCCTGACAGAACCCTCACCATGCCGCACCGGGCACTGTCGACGCAATTCCCGTCCGCGTGGCGCATGTCACATCCACCGTACGGCAGTTCCCTGGACAGAAAGCACTCGATGTGATGAAACGGGCGGGGCCCGCTCCGTCAGGAACGGGCCCCTGGCCATGAGTTGACCGTATTGTCCTACTATGCCCTGGTGCGGGCGGATCACGGGTTGATGTCCTCCAGCATCTCCGTGACCAGCGCCGCGATCAGCGAACGCTCCGAGCGGGTCAGCGTGATGTGGGCGAAGAGCGGATGACCCTTCAGCTTCTCCACCACCGCCACCACCCCGTCGTAGCGGCCCACCCGGAGGTTGTCCCGCTGCGCCACGTCGTGGGTGAGCACCACCCGCGAGCCCTGGCCGATCCGGGACAGCACCGTCAGCAGGACGTTCCGCTCCAGCGACTGCGCCTCGTCCACGATCACGAAGGCGTCGTGCAGCGAGCGCCCCCGGATGTGGGTCAGCGGCAGCACCTCCAGCATCCCGCGGGAGATGACCTCCTCGATCACGTCCGGGGTGGTGACCGCGGAGAGGGTGTCGAAGACCGCCTGCGCCCAGGGGCCCATCTTCTCCGCCTCGGTGCCGGGCAGGTAACCCAGCTCCTGCCCGCCGACCGCGTACAGCGGCCGGAAGACCATCACCTTGCGGTGCTGCCTCCGCTCCAGCACCGCCTCCAGCCCCGCACACAGCGCCAGCGCCGACTTCCCGGTGCCGGCCCGGCCGCCCATCGAGACGATCCCGATCTCCGGGTCGAGCAGCAGGTCCAGCGCCACCCGCTGCTCGGCACTGCGCCCGCGCAGCCCGAACGCCTCGCGCTCGCCGCGCACCAGCCGCACCCGGCCGTCGCCGGTGACCCGGCCGAGCGCGCGGCCGCGCTCCGAGGTCAGCACCAGTCCGGTGTGGACGGGCAACTCGGCGGCACCGTCGACGTCCACCCCGGCGTCGTGGCCGGCCGAGAACAGCGCGTCCACCTGGTCGGCCGGGACGTGCAGCTCGGACATGCCCGTCCAGCCCGAGGTGATCGCCAGCTCGGCCCGGTACTCCTCGGCCAGCAGGCCCACCGAGCTGGCCTTGATCCGCAGCGGCAGGTCCTTGGACACGACGGTGACGTCGTAGCCCTCGGCCTGGAGGTTGCGGGCGACCGCGAGGATCCGGGTGTCCGCCTCGCCGCCGCCGGCGCGGTAGCCGACCGGCAGTATCGACACGTCGGAGTGGTTGAGCTCGACGCGGATGGTGCCGCCGAGCTCGCCGACCGGGATCGGCTCGTCGAGCCGGCCGTGGCGGATGCGGTAGTCGTCGAGCAGTCGCAGCGCCTGGCGGGCGAAGTAGCCCAGCTCCGGGTGGTGCCGCTTGGCCTCCAGCTCGGTGACGACCACCACCGGGAGGACGACCTCGTGCTCCTCGAAGCGGGTCATGGCGAGCGGGTCCGCCAGGAGCACGCTGGTGTCGAGAACGTACGTGCGCCGGTCTGGTGTCCGGCGGCTCTTGGAACTGACCACTAGGCCTCCAGAGCGGATGACCCTGCGTCATCCGCGGCAAGCCGGCCCCCGCTGCCCCGGTGGCCTCGGGGCCGGACTGACTGGAGTATTCCCAGGCGGGGAACGGTGCATTCGCGCGCCCGGCGAACTGACGGATCATTGCCGGTGAACGTTTGGCCTCGCGCGGGCGCCGGGTAGGCCAGGCCTACGGCGGTCATTTCCTCCGGAGGGCCGGGGCCGGCCGAGGTGCCGCGCCGGGGCCGGCGGAGCCGCCGGTGCTGCCGGGACTACAACCCCATCCGGCGGTTGCGCTGTTCGTACGCGCGCAGCGCGCGCAGGAAGTCGACCTTGCGGAAGGCCGGCCAGTACGCCTCGCAGAAGTAGAACTCGCTGTGCGCGCTCTGCCAGAGCAGGAAGCCGGACAGCCGCTGCTCGCCCGAGGTGCGGATGATCAGGTCCGGGTCGGGCTGGTTGCGGGTGTACAGGTGCTCCGCGATGTGCTCGACGGTCAGGATCTCGGCCAGTTCCTCGATCGAGGTGCCGCGCCCGGCCTGTTCCTGGAGCAGCGAGCGGACGGCGTCGGCGATCTCGTGCCGACCGCCGTAGCCGACCGCGACGTTGACCGTTATGCCGTCGATGTCGGCGGTCTGCTCGGCGGCCCGCTTGAGCACGTCGGCGGTGTGCTGCGGCAGCAGGTCCAGCGCGCCGACCGGGTTGACCCGCCAGCGGCGGGCGGCGGCCAGTCCGGTGACGGTGTCCTCGATGATGCCGAGCAGCGGGACGAGCTCGTCGGCCGGCCGGTCCAGGTTGTCGGTGGAGAGCATCCAGAGGGTGACGACCTTGACGTGGGTCTCGTCGCACCAGCCGAGGAACTCGCTGATCTTGTCGGCGCCGCGCTGGTGGCCGTACGCGGTGGAGCCGCCGGCCGCCTTGGCCCAGCGGCGGTTGCCGTCCAGGATCACGCCGATGTGGCGCGGGGTGCTCGCGAGGTGGACCTCGACCCGCCGGCCGTAGAGCCCGTACATCCCTCCGAGCATGGTGCGCAGCCCCGGCGTCCGTTCGACGACATCGCGCAGACCCATGTTTGCCGGCCCCTCTTTGCTCGTTGCATCTGGTGCGTCACCGCCCCCGGCGCAGCCTACTCCGGCGGGCAGGTGCACGGTAAAGCCCCAGGTAGCGGTCTTGTCACGGTCCTGTGCGAAGTCTGTCCCGACGGGCGTGTCGGGGATCGTCCGGACGGGCGAAGGGCACGTCGCGCGGCCCCAGGGGCGCGGACACGGAACGGTCTCCGAATCCTTAACGGAACCGTAAGCCGTCCTTCCGATGCTTGACGACCAGCAATGGTCTAGTCCAGCTTTTGATCCGGGACGGAACGATCCTCCGGCTCCGCCCCGCAGGCTCACTTCGGACCTCCCCTCCCCCACACGCGGCCGCCGCGCCCCCCACCGCGGCGGCCGCTCCTCCCCCAGGAGCGTCGCCCCATGGCCCGTACGCTGAACCAGCCCTCGCACAAGCGCCGGCGCAGCCCCCTCCCGGCCGTCGCGGCCGGTGCCACCGCCCTCGCCCTGGCCGGCGGCGGCCTCGCCCTCTTCGCCGGCGGTGCCAGCGCGGCGGTCGGCAACCTGGTCGGCAACGGCGGCTTCGACGGCGGGCTCGGGGGCTGGACCTGCACCGGCGCCGCGACCACGGTCTCCTCCCCGGTCCACTCCGGCACCGGCGCGCTCCAGGCCACCCCGGGCGCCGGCGACACCGCCGAGTGCACCCAGACCATCAGCGTGCTGCCCAACACCAGCTACACGCTGAGCGCCTGGGTCCAGGGCCCGTACGTCTACCTCGGTGCGCGCGGCACCGGCGGCACCGACCCGTCCGCCTGGTCGAACCAGAACAGCTGGAACCAGCTGTCCACCACCTTCACCACCGGGGCGAACGCCACCAGCGTCACCGTCTACCTGCACGGCTGGTACGGCCAGAGCGCCTACCTGGCCGACGACGTCGCGCTGGTCGGCCCCGGCGGCACCGGTACCCCGTCGCCGACCGCGACCCCCACCACCACGCCGACGGCCACCGCCTCCCCCACGGCGACCGCGACACCCACCCGGACGGCGAGCCCGACCCCCACCGCCACCCCGACCCCCACTGCCACGCCGACCGGCACCACCCCGCCGGCCACCGGTCTGCCCGCCCACGTGGTCACCGGCTACTGGCAGAACTTCGACAACAACTCGACCGTGCAGCGGCTGGGCGACGTCCAGAGCGCCTACGACATCATCGCGGTGTCCTTCGCCGACGCCGTGCCGACCAGGACCGGCGCGATCAGCTTCACCCTGGACCCGGGCCTGTCCAAGGCGCTCGGCGGCTACACCGACGCCCAGTTCCGCGCCGACATCAAGGCCAAGCAGGCGGCCGGCAAGAAGGTCATCCTCTCCATCGGCGGCCAGAACGGCGCGATCACCGTCGGGGACGCCACCGCCGGCGCCAACTTCGTCGACAGCGCCTACGCGATCATCAAGGACTACGGCTTCGACGGCATCGACGTCGACCTGGAGAACGGCGTCCAGGCCGGCCCGCTCGGCGACGCGCTGCACGCCCTGCAGGCCAAGGTCGGCCCCGGCTTCGTCCTGACCATGGCCCCCGAGACCATCGGGATGTACAACACCTCCGGCGCCTACTTCCAGCTGGCGCTGAAGACCAAGGACATCCTCACCGTCGTCAACACCCAGTTCTACAACTCGGGTGGCATGAACGGCTGCGACGGCAAGGTCTACACCCAGGGCACCATCGACTTCATCACCTCGCAGGTCTGCACCCAGATCCAGGGCGGGCTGCGGCCGGACCAGGTGGGCATCGGCGTCCCGGCCTCCACCAAGGCGGCGGGCGGCGGCTACGTCTCGCCGACCGTGGTGAACAACGCGCTGGACTGCCTGGCCACGGGCAACAACTGCGGCAGCTTCGTGCCGCCGGCCAAGTGGCCGACCATCCGCGGTGCGATGACCTGGTCGACCAACTGGGACGTCAACAACGGCAACGCCTTCTCCAACGCGGTCGGCCCGTTCGTCCACAAGATGCCGTAGCGGCGCTCGGCCGCGGTCGGCTCACGGCCGCGGCCACCGTCACCGCCACCAGAGCTCAACTCCCCCCGGCGCGCCGCTCCTTGAGGGTGGGGCCTGCGCGTCGGCGGCGGGGCCCGTCGCACCGACCGGTGCGGCGGGCCCTTCCGTTCTCTCCCCTCATGACCGCCGTCCCGTTGTCACCGCCGTCACCGCCGTCCCGTCCACAGGCGCCGGGGGCGCTGCCGGGTCCGGCGCCGAGGGGCGCGCGCTCACCGCGCGAGGACCGCGACGAGCGCCCCGAGCAGCAGGAACGGGCCGACCGGGACGTCCAGTCCGCGCACCGGACGGCGGCGGGCCAGCGCGGCGGCGGCCCGCAGGGTGCCCCACAGCCCGGCGAGCACCATCGCGGCGAACAGCCCGCCGAGCGCCACCGACCAGCCGTACCAGCCGAGCAGCCCGCCCAGGGCGAGCCCGAGCGGGGAGTCCCCTGGGCCCAACGCGCCCAACCAGACGGCCAGTTCGAGCACGCCCCCGACCGCGAGCGCGGCCAGCAGGCAGCGCAGCGCCACCGCGGGCCCCGCGCTCGGCACCGCCGCCAGCAGCAGCGCCGTCACCCCGCCGAGCAGCGGCACGGTCAGCCGGTACGGCAGCCGTCGCACCCGCGCGTCGACGAAGCCGAGCGCCACGCCGAGCGTCGCCGCCCAGGCCAGCGCCAGGGTCACCACCACCAGCCCGTCCGCCGCGTACGCCACCGCGACGGCGACCGCCACCGCGACGCCCTCCACCGCCCAGGGGCCGGCGCCCAGCCGCTCCCGGCAGCCCGGGCAGCGCCCGGTCGGCGGCAGCAGGCGCACCGCGCGGCCGCACGCCGGGCAGCCGTCACACCACGGCTCGCCCTCCGGCACCGCGAACCGGGCGATCAGCCCGCGCAGCGGCGCGGCCGCCAGCAGACCGACCAGCACCGCCACCGGCACGACCGGGACCATCGACGCACCCCCCACCTCGACCTCCTCGACCGACACGTCGGGCACATCCTCCCGCGCGGGGCGCCCGGGCGGTGTGCCGTCCGTCTCGTTCCGCGCGGGAGTACGCCGGCGCCCCTCGCGTACAGGAGCATTCCGGACATTCGACTGCTGGTTCGGAAGGCCGCCCGCCACCCCCGCCTGCCGATCCAAGGGGGCTGCTCAGACCCTCGGAAGCACCCCTCCGAAGGCCCACCGCACGGGCCCTCCGTACCCCTAAAGTAGGCGGACATGCAGGTCATCCAGTCCAGCAAGCTCGCCAATGTCTGCTACGACATCCGCGGCCCGGTGCTCGACGAGGCGATGCGGCTGGAGGAACAGGGCCACCGCATCCTCAAGCTCAACACCGGCAACCCGGCCACCTTCGGTTTCGAGGCGCCCCCGGAGATCCTTCAGGACATCCTGCGCAACCTCGCCGACGCCCACGGCTACGGCGACTCCAAGGGCCTGCTCTCCGCCCGCCGCGCGGTGGTCATGCACTACGAGGAGCGCGGACTGCACGGCCTGGGCGTCGACGACGTCTTCCTCGGCAACGGCGTCTCCGAACTGATCCAGCTGGCCATGACCGCACTGCTGGACGACGGCGACGAGGTGCTCGTCCCGGCCCCGGACTACCCGCTGTGGACCGCCTCGGTCTCGCTGGCCGGCGGCACCGCGGTGCACTACCGGTGCGACGAGCAGTCCGAGTGGTACCCGGACCTCGCCGACATCGAGTCCAAGGTCACCGACCGGACCAGGGCCATCGTGGTGATCAACCCGAACAACCCCACCGGCGCGGTCTACCCGCGCGAGGTGCTGGAGGGCATCACGGAGATCGCCCGCCGGCACGACCTGGTGGTCTACGCGGACGAGATCTACGACAAGATCCTCTACGACGACGCCGAACACGTCCCGCTGGCCACCCTGGCCCCGGACCTCTTCTGCGTCACCTTCAACGGACTGTCCAAGGCGTACCGGGTCGCGGGCTTCCGCTCCGGCTGGATGGTGCTGTCCGGCGACCGGCACCGGGCCCGCAGCTACATCGAGGGCCTGACCGTGCTCGCCTCGATGCGGCTGTGCGCCAACATGCCCGCGCAGCACGCGGTGGCCGCCGCGCTCGGCGGGCGGCAGTCGATCCGCGACCTGGTGCTGCCCGGCGGCCGGCTGCACGCCTCGCGCGACGCCGCGTACGAGCTGCTGAACCGGATTCCGGGGGTCAGCTGCGTCAAGCCCAAGGGCGCGCTGTACGCCTTCCCCCGGCTGGACCCCAAGGTCCACAAGATCAAGGACGACGCCCGGATGGTGCTGGACCTGCTGCGCTCCCAGCGCATCCTGCTGGTCCAGGGCACCGGCTTCAACTGGCCCGAGCCGGACCACTTCCGGCTGGTCACGCTGCCCCGGGCGGAGGAGATCACCGACGCGGTGACCCGGATCGGCGACTTCCTCGGCGGTTACGTCCAGCAGTAGGCGGTCGCGTCCGGCCGCGGACGGACGTCACCGGCCGCGTCCGCGAAAACACTACGGCCGGAGCTCCGGCCCGGGCGATCTCCTTGGTCGGGGAAAGATCGCCCGGCGGAACTCCGGCCGTCCTGCCGCTCGGCGGGGCGCGCGGTTCGTGCCGCGCGCCCGCCTCTCTCGCGGCTGAGGCTCAGGCTCAGCCGAGACGCGCGACGAGGTTCCGGTACTCGTCCCACAGCTCCTTCGGGGTGTGGTCGCCGAAGGTCTCCAGGTGGGCCGGCACGAGGGCGGCCTCCTGGCGCCAGATGTCGGCGTCCACGGTGAAGAGCAGGTCGAGGTCCTCCTTGGACAGGTCCAGGTCGCCGAGGTCGAAGCCCTCGACGGTCGGCAGCACGCCGATCGGGGTCTCGACGCCCTCGCCGGTGCCCTCCAGGCGCTCGACGATCCACTTGAGCACGCGGCTGTTCTCGCCGTAGCCGGGCCAGACGAACTTGCCCTCGGCGTCCTTGCGGAACCAGTTGACGTAGTAGATCTTCGGCAGCTTGGCGGCGTCGGCCTGGGCGCCGACCTTCAGCCAGTGGGCGAAGTAGTCACCCATGTTGTAGCCGCAGAACGGCAGCATCGCGAACGGGTCGCGGCGCAGCTCGCCGACGGTGCCCTCGGCGGCGGCGGTCTTCTCGGAGGCGATGTTGGCGCCGAGGAAGACGCCGTGCTGCCAGTCGAAGGACTCGGTCACCAGCGGGACGGCGGTCGCGCGGCGGCCACCGAACAGGATCGCCGAGATCGGCACGCCCGCCGGGTCCTCCCACTCCGGGGCGATCGTCGGGCACTGCGCGGCCGGGACGGCGAAGCGGGCGTTCGGGTGGGCGGCCGGGGTGCCGGACTCGGGGGTCCAGTCGTTGCCGCGCCAGTCGGTCAGGTGCGCCGGGGGCTCCTCGGTGAGGCCCTCCCACCACACGTCGCCGTCGTCGGTGAGGGCGACGTTGGTGAAGACGGTGTTGCCCCAGAGGGTGTCGATGGCGTTGGCGTTGGTGTCCACGCCGGTGCCGGGGGCGACGCCGAAGAAGCCGGCCTCGGGGTTGATGGCGTACAGGCGGCCGTCGGCGCCGAAGCGCATCCAGGCGATGTCGTCGCCGATCGTCTCGACCTTCCAGCCCGGGACCGTCGGCTGGAGCATGGCCAGGTTGGTCTTGCCGCAGGCCGAGGGGAAGGCGGCCGCGACGTACTTGGCCTCACCGTTGGGCGGGGTGAGCTTCAGGATGAGCATGTGCTCGGCCAGCCAGCCCTCGTCGCGGGCCATGGTCGAGGCGATGCGCAGCGCGTAGCACTTCTTGCCGAGCAGGGCGTTGCCGCCGTAGCCCGAGCCGAAGGACCAGATCTCCTTGGTCTCCGGGAAGTGCGAGATGTACTTGGTGGTGTTGCACGGCCACGGCACGTCCGCCTCGCCCTCGGCCAGCGGGGCGCCGACGGTGTGCACGGCCCGGACGAAGTCGCCGTCCTCGCCGAGCTGGTCCAGCACGGCCTGACCCATGCGGGTCATCACGCGCATGGAGACGGCGACGTAGGCGGAGTCGGTGATCTCGACGCCGTACGCGGCCAGCGGGGAGCCGACCGGGCCCATCGAGAAGGGCACGACGTACATCGTGCGGCCCTTCATCGCGCCGCGGAAGAGGCCCTGCTCGCCCTGGAACAGCTCCCGCATCTCGGCGGGGGCCTTCCAGTTGTTGGTCGGTCCGGCGTCCTTCTCCTGCTCGGAGCAGATGAAGGTGCGGTCCTCCACGCGCGCCACGTCCGTGGGGTCCGAGGCGGCGTAGTAGGAGTTGGGGCGCTTCTCCTCGTTGAGCTTCTTGAAGGTGCCCTGAGCCACCAGCAGGTCCGCGAGGCGCTGGTACTCCTCGTCGGAACCGTCGCACCACTCGATGCGGTCCGGCTGGGTGAGCTCGGCGATCTCGCTCACCCAAGCGAGCAGCTGCTTGTGGCGGGTGGGCGCGGATGCGCTGAGAGCAGAGATCTCGTACGACACGATCGCTCCGTTTCACGCCATCTCGGCGAGGAGACGGCGTCGCGGGGGTCTGAGGGTGCTTGCAGCGTAGCTCCGGACCCACGGCCGGAACGCGGCGAAGCGTCGAAATTGACGCATCTTTTACTACAGCTAGTATGATTACTGGCGAGTAACACGCCACCCGAACCCCGGACGGAGTGTGCGGCGCCACACTTCAATTACTCCAAAACGTCCAACGGTGATGATCGCCACTTCCTACGCGTCAGTAACCTACGGATCCGTAGGTAGCGGGTAGCATGCTGCGCATGACTGCTGCTGCGCTCGCGGAGAGTGCACTCACGGAGAGCAAGCCGAAGTGGCGCGGCTGGCTGCACGCCGGGATGTTCCCCGCCACGGTGGCCGCCGGGATCGTGCTGATCTGCCTGGCCGACTCCACGCCCGCCAAGATCGCCTGCACGATCTACTCGGTCAGCGCCTGGCTGCTGTTCGGGGTCAGCGCGGTGTACCACCGCTTCGACTGGGGACCGCGCGGGGACGCCGTGCTGCGCCGGCTGGACCACGCGAACATCTTCCTGATCATCGCCGGCACCTACACGCCGTTCACGATGCTGCTGCTCGAGGGCGCCGCCCAGCAGCTGCTGCTCTGGGCGGTCTGGGGCGGCGCGCTGGCCGGGATCGCGTTCCGGGTGTTCTGGGTCGGCGCGCCGCGCTGGCTGTACACGCCGGTGTACCTCGCGCTGGGCTGGGCCGCCGCCTTCTTCCTGCCGGACTTCCTGCGCACCGGCGGCGTCGCCGTCCTGGTGCTGATGATCGTCGGCGGGGTGCTCTACAGCATCGGCGGCGTGGTGTACGGGCTCAAGCGGCCCAACCCCTCACCGCGCTGGTTCGGGTTCCACGAGGTGTTCCACGCCTTCACCCTGGGCGCGTTCATCGTCCAGTACGTCGGCGTCTCACTGGTGGCGTACAGCGCGGCCGGCTGACCCCGGCGCACCCCGACGGGCGGTCGAACGGTCCACGGACCGGCCGGCCGCCCGTTCCGCCGTCCAGGGCCGCTCGTACGGGGCCCGGATCTGCGGACGGCGCGAGTAGGCCGGGTGGTCGGCGCCACCGGGCTCCGACTGCGGGCCCCCGTCCTGCAGCAGTCCGTGCGCGTGGTGCAGCTCGCCGTGCGCGCCGTGCGGCTCCCCGTGCGCGCGGTGGAGCTCGCCGTGCGACTCCCGGGAGGGCTCGGGCGACGGCCGGTGCGGCTCGCCCGGCACGCCGGGCGGGGTCGGGAACGTCGCGGACCCGGAACGCCGGACCGCGCCGGCCGAACGGGCCCGCGCCTCCCGGGCGTCCAGCGCCTCGCGGGCCCGGCGGCAGCGCTCGCAGTGCGCGGCGTCCGGGGTGCCGCGGTGCGGGCGGTGCCGGACCGGGGCCGACCCGCCGTGCAGGGCGCGCCAGCGGCGGGCGACGTAGACCATGAGCAACACGGTCTCGATCCCGGCGACCGCCAGGACCAGCGGGGCGCCGTCGATCAGATAGGCCGCGACCACGGCCAGCGCCGATCCCACCACCACCGCCGAGCCCCACACCTGGGCGCTCATCTGCTTGTCGTCCGCGTCGGCCACCTCGGTCCCCTTTCCCGGTGCCGGGCTCGTGGTCGGCTCCCGCCGCCCCACCTCTTCTCCGCTCTCGGCACGCGTCGGCCAGCACTGACCGATTGCCACATGGTATCTACCGTCAGTCATGGCCGACTGCCCAGGGGCGGCGAACGACAGATCAACGTTGCGTCAATTCCTCGTGCGGAAGCAGCACTTCCAGGACACATCACGGAGCGTGTCCGAGCCCTGCCGCCACACCCGGGCCGGCGGCCGGAACCGGGGCCGCCCAAGGCCTCCCCGGGAACGCCGGGACCCGGCCCTCGACCGCCTGGTCGAGAGCCGGGTCCGACACTCCCGCTGTTCTCTTGCGCGCGCGTGGCCGAGCTGTGTGTACGGCATGGGCGGCGGGCAGCGAGCCCGGCCCGACGACCGGGCCCCGCCCGCCGTCAGCCGCGTCGGACGCCCGCCCTCCGCCGCAGCACGGCGCCCGCGCCCACCAGCGCAGTGGCCCCCAGGGCGGCCACCGCCGTCACGGCCGGTAGCGGCGAACCGCCGCGCGCGGCCGCCGCCACGGGCTGCGACACCGCCTCGGGCCGAGCCGCGGCGTCCGCCTCGTAGCCGCCGCCCCTGCCCGCCCGGTCGTACGCCGAGCCGGGCAGCTTGTCCCCGTACCGCTGGTGCACGAGCTGCTGGTACGCGGCCAGCGTGACCCCGCCCGCGCCCACCGAGCGCAGGGCCTCGTCGTCCAGCGGCAGCACCCGGCCGTCGCGCAGCACGTACCAGGCGTTGACCTGCGGCTCGCGGAAGGCGGTGCCGCCCCCGCTGCCCGCCGCCTTCGCCGCGTAGTCACTCTCGTCACCGCCCGAGGCGATGTTGACCACCTTCCAGGCCCCGCCCTGCCGGACGGTCCAGACCGAGGCGCTCTGCCCGTCCGCCGCGACCACCTTGCTGGCGGTGAACTCGGCCTTCGCCACCGGTGCGCCCGGGGTGCCGGCCACGAAACCGGGGTCCAGGAGGTACACCGGCACGGTGTCGCCGGCCAGCCGCGGCGCGGCCGCGCTCGCCGCCCGGGCCTCCTCGGCGGCGCCGATGGTCAGCTGCCGGGTCGGCGGGACGCCCTTGCGGGCGAAGAAGTGGCCGACCTTGTCGAGGACGGCCGGGTCCTGGACCGCGCTGCGGGCCTGTGCCAGCTCGGCGGCGGGCACCGGGTCCGGGGCGGACGGGGAGTCCGCGTACGCGGCCGGGGCGAGCGCCGACGCGAGGCCGGCGGTGAGCAGGGCGGCGGCGACGACGGTGACGGTGGTGGCGGCCCGACGGCGGCCCGTGGTCTCGGTCATGGTCGCCCTCACGCGCCGATCCGGTACAGGGAGTGGGTCCACGAGAACGTGGAGTTGTTCACGTAGTACCAGTAATCCGCCCAGTTGTAGCGGTAGTTGGAGGGCCACGGGTCGCCCCAGTAGACCCAGTTGTTCCCGGTGTCGTAGCCGTACAGGACGTGCATGTGACCGCCGCCCGAGCTCCACTGGATGCGCGTCTCGATCGGACGGTCGGCGTTCACCTCGGACTGCACGGTGCCGTAGTTCAGGTACCCGTTGACGTACGAGCCCGGGTTGATCCCGACCCAGTTCAGCCCGTTCTGCACATCCGCCAGCGTGGCCTGGCTGTTGGGGCAGGAGGAGTTGGCGGCCCGGCCGAACGCGGCGTTGCAGAACTGGTTCTGGCTGTAGTTGTAGCCGAACCAGGTGGCGATGGTGTTCCCGCTCGCCGCCCAGCACCAGTTGGTCTGCTGTTGCTGCTGCATGGTGATGTTGAGCTTCTTGTAGGTGCCGGCCAGGTCGGCCGTGCTGCCGGGCGCGGCGGCCTGGCGGACCTGGTGGGCGGCCCGGTCCTGGTGCGCGGCCGGGGCGGCGATCGCGGGTGCGGCGGGGGCGGCGATCGCGGGTGCGGCCACCGCGGCGGTGAGCGCCGGGCCCAGCACGCCGAGGGCGAGCACGGAGACCGCGCGGCGCAGCCGTATTCGTGGAACTGGCATGGGGGAAGTGCCTCCTTGCACGAGTGGAGCGAGGTGCCGTGTGGGGGCGCGGTCCGGATCGCGCCCCGAGCATCACCTCTCGTCAGGTACGGGTCAACGGCTCTCGGTGGGGCCAGGAGCGAGGTGTGAACGGACGGGCGCGGATGTGAACGGCGCCCGCGAAACCCCCGCGCAGCAGGCCGGCACCGGTGACAAACCTCCGTACCGATGTGAATATTCACGGTCAAAAGCCGGTGCGTCCCGAACCGTTCCCCGAACCGTCCCCGAGCCGGACCCTGCCCCGCCCCCCAGGAGGCCGCCATCCACAAGAGCGACCCAGCCGACCTCGCCACCGCCCTGCGCACCGGCCCCTTCCACCTCGCCCTGCGCACCGCGATCTCCACCCGGGGCCTCGCCCTGCACCGCGTCCGCCGCCACCTCGCGCTGCGCGGCGTCAACATCGGCCTCACCAGCCTCAGTTACTGGCAGCAGGGGCGCCGCCGACCGGAACGCGCCGAGTCACTGCGCGCCGTCGCCGCCCTGGAGGACGTCCTCGACCTGCCCGAACACTCCCTCACCCGGCTGCTCGGCCCCCGTCGCGCCGCCGACCCCGCCCCGACCGGCCCGCCCGTCCGCCCCTACCGCGACCTCATCTCCCCCGCGGTGGCCGTCGACGGCCTGCTCGCCACCCTCGCCGGCCCGCGCGACACCGGGCTGCACACCATCACCCACATCGAACGCATCCGGGTCGGCCCCGACCGCCAGCTCGCCCGCCGCGACTCCCAGCACGCCCTGCGCGCCCACCGCGACGGCATCGACCGCTACCTCGCCCTCTACCAGGGCGACCCGGGCAGCGACATCACCCGCGTCGGCGTCCGCGCCGAGGAGAACTGCCGCCCCGGCCGCATCCGCCGCGACCAGGCCCATCACCTGCTCGCCGCCGAACTCCTCCTCGACCGCCGCCTGCGCGCCGGCGACACCCACCTGCTCGGCTACGGCTTCGACGACGCCCCCTCCCCCGAGCCCAGCTGCGAGTACGTCCGCGGCTTCAACGCCGGCGCCGGCCAGTACGTCCTCCAGGTCACCTTCCACCCCGCCGCCCTCCCCGTCCGCTGCCACCGCTTCGCCCGCCACTCCCCCGGCGCCGCCCCGTACGAGACCGAGGAGCTCACCCTCGACGGCCACCACTGCGTCCACCTGGTCGCGACGGCGCTGCGGCCGTGCCTGCTGGGCATCCGCTGGGACTGGGAGTGAGGGGAGCCGGTGGCGATGGTGAGCAGGACGGTGTTCTCGGCGGGGCGGGCGGCCAGGAAGGCGCCCGCCCGGTCGCGGAACTCGTCGAGGGAGGTGCTGAAGGTCCAGGTCATGACCCATGGTGGGCCAGGCCCGGACCGGTGCGCCAAGGATTTGCCTACTCGACCGCCGTGCCCAGCTTCTCGGCCAGCGCCGCCGGATCGGTGGTCGGGGCGTCGCAGGCGAAGTGCCGGCAGACGTACGCCGCGGGCGCCCCGCCGATCAGCGGCCGGTCGGCCAGCAGCGGCACCTCGGACTCCCCGGGCGCGCCGACCGCGACCACCGCCCCCGGCGCCGTCCCGAGCAGCGCGGCCCGCCGCAGCGCCGCGGTGGCCGGGTCGCCGTCCGGGCCGATCACGGCGACCTCGCGCGGCCCGTCGAGCAGCGCCTCGGCGACGGCGAGGCCCCAGCCGATGAACCGCGGTGCCCGGCCGGCGAGCGCGCCGACCACGCCGAGGGCCCGCTCGGCGGCCGTGCGGTGCCGGTCGGAGCCGGTGTACGCGGCGTAGGTGAGCAGCGCGCCGGCGGCGGCCGTCCAGCCGGACGGGGTGGCGTTGTCGGTCGGGTCCTGCGGGCGGCGGATCAGCTCCTCGGCGTCGTCGGCGGTGTCGTAGAGCGCGCCGGAGGCCTCGTCGGTGAAGTGCTTGAGCACGGTGTCGAGCAGGCCGCCCGCGAGCTGGAGCCAGGAGGCCTCGCCGGTGACGGCGTACAGCGCGAGGAAGCCCTCGGCGGTGTCCGCGTAGTCCTCCAGCACACCGGCGTTGGCGCCGGGCCGACCGTCCCGGGAGGTGCGCAGCAGCCGGCCTTCGGGGGTGAGGTGGACGGCGAGCAGCAGGTCGGCGGCGCATTCGGCGGCCTCGACCAGGTCGGGGCGGTCCAGCAGTGCGCCGGTCTCGGCGAGCGCGGCGATGGCCAGGCCGTTCCAGGCGGCGACCACCTTGTCGTCCCGGGCCGGGGCGGGCCGGGCCGTCCGGGCCTCGGCCATCCGTGCCCGGATCGTCTCGTACTCGGCGAAGTCCTCGGGGTCGGCGAGGAGTTGGAGCACCGAGGTGCCGTGCTCGAAGGTGCCATCGGCGGTGACGGTGAACAGCCGGGCGGCGGTGGCCGCGTCGGCGGGGCCCAGCAGGTCGACCAACTGGCCGGGTTCCCACGCGTAGTACGCGCCCTCGGCGGTCTGCCCGGTCTCCTCGTCCAGGCTGTCGGCGTCCAGCGCCGAGGCGAACGCGCCCTCGGGCGTGCGGAGTTCGCGCAGCAGGAAGTCCGCCGTGGACAGCGCGACCCGGCGGGCGAGGCCCGATCCGGTGGCCCGCCACAGGTGCAGGTAGGCGCGCAGCAGCAGCGCGTTGTCGTACAGCATCTTCTCGAAGTGCGGCACCACCCAGCCGGCGTCCACCGCGTACCGGGCGAAGCCGCCGCCGAGCTGGTCGTGGATGCCGCCGCGGGCCATCGCCTCGCCGGTGCGGACGGCCATCTCCAGCGCCGCCTCCGAGCCGGTCCTGGCGTGGTGGCGCAGCAGGAACTCCAGCACCATGGCCGGCGGGAACTTGGGCGCGCCGCCGAAGCCGCCGCGGTTCTGGTCGAAGTCCCGGCTGAGGGTCACCAGCGCCTGGTGCAGGTCGGCCTCGCCGGGCGGGTGGTGGGCGCCGGCCGAGTAGACGGCGGCCCGCTCGGCCAGCTCGGCCCGGATCCGTCCGGCGACCTCGCCGACCTCCTGCCGCCGGTCCCGCCAGGCGGCGTCCACGCCCTCCAGCACCTGCCGGAAGGACGGCATGCCGTGCCGGGGCCGCGGCGGGAAGTAGGTGCCGAAGTAGAACGGCTCCTTGTCGGGGGTGAGGAACACCGTCATCGGCCACCCGCCCTGCCCGGTCGCGGCCTGCACCGCCTCCATGTACACGGCGTCGACGTCGGGCCGCTCCTCCCGGTCCACCTTGACCGCGACGAACCGCTCGTTGAGGTACTCGGCGAGCTCGGCGTCCTCGAAGCTCTCGTGTGCCATCACATGGCACCAGTGACAAGCCGCGTAGCCGACCGACAGCAGCACCGGCACGCCGCGCCGCCGCGCCTCGTCGAAGGCCGCCTGCTCCCAGGGCCACCAGTCGACCGGATTGTCGGCGTGCTGAAGCAGATACGGCGAGGTCACACCAGCCAACCGGTTCATGCGACCCAGCCTCTCACAGTGCCCCGAGCCCGACGGCGGAACCCACGCGTGTCCGTCCGCTCGGCCACTGTCCGCTGTCCGCTGTCCGCTCAAGCGCCATCACCCGGTGGACGGGGATCGCCCCGGTCGGGCTCCCCGTGCGGCTCACTTCCGCAGGGCGCTGCGCAGGAGCTTTCCGGTGTTGCCGCGCGGCAGGTCGGCGGTGAACTCGATCGCGCGCGGGTACTTGTACGGCGCGATGTCGCTCTTGACGAAGGACTGCAGTGCGGCGACGAGTTCCTCTCCCGGCTGGTGGTCGGCCGCGAGCACCACGTACGCCTTGACGATCTCGCCGCGCGCCGGGTCCGGCGCGCCCACCACCGCGCACTCCGCGACGGCCGGGTGCCGCAGCAGCGAGTTCTCCACCTCGGGCGCGGCGATGTTGTAGCCCGAGCTGACGATCATGTCGTCGGAGCGCGCCTGGAACCAGAAGTAGCCGTCGGCATCCTTGATGAAGACGTCACCGGTGAGCGTCCATCCGTCCCGGACCTGAGCTCGCTGGCGGGGGTCCGCCAGGTAGCGGCAGCCGGTCGGGCCCTTCACCTGCAGCAGGCCCGGCACTCCGTCCGGCACCTCGGCCCCGCTCTCGTCCACGACCCGCGCGCGGAAGCCCGGGACCGCCCGGCCGGTGGCGCCCGGCCGGATGTCCTCGTCGGCGACCGAGATGAACACGTGCAGCATCTCGGTGGAGCCGATGCCGTCGACCAGCCGCAGCCCGGTGGCCCGCTCGAAGGCCTGCCAGGTCGCGAGCGGGAGCGTCTCGCCGGCCGAGACGCACAGTCGCAGGCTGGCCAGGTCGTAGTCGTCCAGGGTGTCCAGGACCCGGCGGTAGGCCGTGGGCGAGGTGAAGAGCACGTTCACCCGGTGCCGGGCCACCGCCCGGAACAGCTTGTCCGGCGTGGTCTCCTCCAGCAGCAGACTGGCCGCGCCCACACGCAGCGGGAAGATCAGCAGACCGCCGAGCCCATAGGTGAAGCCCAGCGGCGGGCTGCCGGCGAACAGGTCGGTCGGCTCGGGCCGGAGCACCCGGGCGGAGAAGGTGTCCGCGATGGCCAGCACGTCCCGGTGGAAGTGCACGGTGGCCTTCGGCACACCGCTGGTACCCGAGGTGAAGGCGATCAGCGCCACGTCGTCGGCTGCCGTCGGCACGGCCGGGAACACGCCCGTACGGGCCTTGGCCTGCCGCCCGAGCTCGCCGCCGTCGTGCACGTCGTACCGGACCACGGTCAGGTCGTCCCCGGCCGCGAGCTCCAGTTCCTCGGTGAACCGCTCGTCGCACAGCGCGAACCGCACCTCGGCCTTGGCGATCACCTCGCGCAGCTCGACGGCGCGCAGCAGGGCCATGGTGGTGACGGCGACGCCGCCCATCCTCATCACGGCCAGCCAGCAGATCGCCAGCCACGGCGAGTTGGGCCCGCGCAGCAGCACCCGGTTGCCCGGCCGCAGGCCGTGGCCGTGCACCAGCTCCTCGGCCGTCCGGTTGACCAGCTCGGCGACCTGTTCGTAGGACCACACCGTGCCCGCCTGGTCCAACAGGCAGGGCCGGTCCCCGCCGAACCGGCCGATCGTCCCGTCGAGCAGCTCCGCCGCGCAGTTGAGCCGCTGCGGGTAACGCAGCTCGGGCAGGTCGACGAGGATCTCGGGCCACTCCTCGACCGGCGGAAGACGGTCGCGGGCGAAGGTGTCGACGTGCGCGGATGGGATCGATGCGTCCATGGCTCCTCCGGAGACTTGACGATCCACCCTCGGGTCCGGGAGCGATCAGACATTCGATTCGACCGCTTCCTGCCAGCGGCACGGGCGGGGAATGGCAACTTCCTGCCAGCCGCGAGCCGGGTCGCCGGGAGCCGGGTGAGAGTGGCAGCGAAGATCGAGCTCGGAGAAGGAGAGGCGGTCATGCAGCCGGCCAGTCAAGAACCGGAAGGCCGGCGGTTCCGGCTGGAACGCCGGATCTTCTTCCACCATTGCGACCCCGCCGGCATCGTCTTCTACCCGCAGTACCTGGTACTGCTGAACGAGGTCCAGGAGGCCTGGTTCAGCGGCTGCCTCGGCGTCGACTACGCCGCACTGTTCACCAAGCGCCTGCTCGGCGTGCCGACCGTCCGGCTGGAGTGCGACTTCCTCGCACCCAGCCGCCTCGGCGACAGCCTGACGCTGGAGCTCGCGGTGGAGCGGATCGGCACCAAGTCGCTCACCATCGGCTACGAGTACCGCGGCACCGAGGCCGGCGAGGTGCGTGCGCGGTTCAAGACGGTCCTGGTGTTCACCTCCCTGGAGACGCACCGGGCCGTTCCCATTCCTGACGACATCCAGGCCGGCCTGCGGCACTGGCTCGCGACGAGGGGCGACAGCGAAGAATGAGCAGTGGTCTGCTTGACGACCCCCGACTCGGGGCCGGGAACCTCTTCCGTCTGGCCGCGGCCGCGACCAGAGGCGCCGCGCAGAGCCGGATCGAACTGGACGTGCCGTACCTGACGCTCGACGGCGAGCAGGTGCACGGGTTCACCCTGAACGCGCTGGACGAACTGACCGACCGGGTGGCGGCCGGCTTCCACAACGACGGCATCCGGGCCAAGGATCCGGTGGCCGTCTTCCTCGACGAGAGCGTGCGGTACCTGATCCACTACATCGCGCTGAACAAGCTCGGAGCGATCCCGGTCTTCCTGAACAGCTCGCTGGACCCGGAGACCGCCCGCGCCTTCATCCAGCGGGTCGGCGCCGTGGCCGTGGTCTCGGACCCCGAGCGGCTCGCCAAGGACGCGCTGGACCTGCCGTACTACGAGGCGGACCCGTACTCGCCGGACCAGGTCACGTACTTCCAGCACACCGAGAACGACCCGGTGCTGATCGCCCACACCTCCGGCACCACCGGCGTGCCGAAGGCCGTGCAGTTCAACCACTTCGGCTTCTTCTTCGGCATCAGGCAGCAGGCCGACGCGGACCTCGGCGAGCGCATCCTGTCCGTGCTGCCGCAGAGCCACGCCTCGGCGATCTCGGTGCTGATGTCCGGTGTGCTGCGCGGCCTGGACGTCATGCTCGCCACCGAGCGCTCCCCGCAGCGACTGGTCGAGCGGTTCGCCACCTTCCGCCCGCAGTTGGTGGTCGGATTCCCCAAGGTCTTCGTCGACCTCTGCCGACTGGACCCGGACCCGGCGGACTTCGCCTCCATCTCGTACTGGATGTGCACCGGCGACGCCAACCACGAGCAGCACATCCGCAAGCTGGTCGCGCTCGGCAACCACACCGACCGCTCGGGGCAGCGGCAGCCCGGGTCCCTGTTCATCGACAACTTCGGCTCGTCCGAGTTCGGTTTCGCCATGTTCCGCCAGGTGCACACGCCGACCAGCGACCGCTACGGCCGCTGCATAGGCCGCCCGTTCGCCTGGATAGACGCCCAGGTCTTCGACGACCGGGACGAACCGTTGGGCCCGTTCGCGGTCGGCCGACTCGGCCTCAAGTCTCCTACGGTGACGGCCGGTTACTGGAACAACTCGCTGCTCAGCGAGAAGAACCGGGTGCGCGGCTACTGGCTCACCGGTGACTTCGCCTTCCGCGACGAGGACGGCCGCTTCTACCACGTCGACCGCACCACGGACGCCATCACCACCAGCCGCGGCACGGTCTACAGCACCCAGACCGAGGAGCTGATCCTGCGCAACTTCCCCGAGCTCCAGGACTGTTCGCTGGTGAAGTCGGAGGACGTAGGGAAGCTGGTGCTGGCCGTCGACCTCGCCGACCCGGCCGCCGACCTGGACGGGCTGTTGACGCGGATCAACGAGACCCTGACCGCCGCCGCCCTGCTGCCGGCCGACCGGATTCTCGCCAAGGGGAGCGAGGAGTTCACCGGCGTGACCGGCAAGGCCCTCAAGCGGGCGATGCGCCGGTCCTACACCGCCGACGGACCTCACGGACAAGCCTGACATGGCGGTTGAGAAGACCCTCCGGTCGGGACCGGGAACCCCCGCGGGCATCCCGGCCCCCAGCCGACGGCCCCGGGCCGCCTGGGTCGTGGCCTGGCTGATGTGCACCCTGATCGCGGGCGCCACCGTGCCCACCCCGGTCTATCCGCTCTACGCGCACGAGCTCGGGCTCACCCCGCTGCTGGTGACGGCGGTGTTCTCCACCTACGCGCTGGGCACGCTCTGCACGCTGCTGCTGTTCGGCGGCATGTCGGACCGGATCGGGCGCCGCCCGATCCTGCTGGCAGCCCTCTGTCTGGGCCTGCTCAGCTGCGCCCTGTTCGCCGTCTCGCCCACCCTGCCCGGCATCCTGGGCGGGCGGCTGCTGTGCGGCTTCGCCGTGGGCCTGTCCTCCGGCGCGGCGACGGCCTACCTCGGCGAGCTGCTGGCCGACCGGCGCAAG
The DNA here is from genome assembly GCF_055580145.1 of Kitasatospora sp. NPDC032121. Lineage (NCBI taxonomy): Bacteria > Bacillati > Actinomycetota > Actinomycetes > Kitasatosporales > Streptomycetaceae > Kitasatospora > Kitasatospora sp. NPDC032121. The sequence goes on from NZ_JBVILX010000004.1 coordinate 441,738, forward strand.
GCGGCCCTGGTGGCCTCGGCGACCAACATGGCTGGCCTCGGCATCGGACCGATGCTCTCCGGCGTCCTCGTCCAGTACGGCCCCGGCCCGATGCTCCTTCCGTACCTGGCGCTGGCCGCCCTGCTCCTGCCCGGGTTCGCCGTGCTCGCGCTGCCGGAGACCGTCGTCCGCGCCGTCGGCCCGGTCCCCCTCCGCCCGCAGCGCCTGCGCATCCCGGCCGAACACCGGACGGCGTTCGCCTACTCCGCGCTCGCCGCGCTCGGCCCGTTCGCGACGCTCGGCCTGTTCGCCGCCCTGGCCGGCACCTTCCTCCGGGACGGCCTGCACATCACCAACCACCTGATGGTCGGCGTCGCCCCCGGCACCGCCTTCACGGCGGCCGCGCTGGCCCAGGTCTGGGGCAGCAGGGTCGCACCCAGGACGGGCGTCATCGCCGGCATGGCCGTCCTCCCGGCCGGGCTGGTGTCGGTCGTCGCGGCGATCCCGGCCGTCTCGCTGTCGCTCTTCCTGGTCGGGGCGGCGGTCTCCGGCGGGGCCGCCGGATTCGCCTTCCGCTCCGGTCTGGCCCTGCTCTCCGCCAACGCCCGCCCCGACCAGGCCGGCCGACTGGTCTCCGGCTACTTCACCTCGGCCTACCTCGGGCTGTCCCTGCCAGTGGTCGGCACCGGCCTCCTGCTCGGCGCCACCACCCTGCTCGTCACCGCCGCCGTCTTCACCGCCGCGGTGACGGCCATCGCCCTGCTCTGCATCGTCCCGGTCGCCCGCGCCCGCGGATGACGGGGCGCCGGACCGGTTGCCGGGCGGATGGGTCCCACCGGGAACACCCATCAGTGGATCTCGCGGTCCTGCAGCTGGTGCAGGAGGTAGCCGGCGTGCAGCCGGTTCTTCGCGCCGAGCCGCGCATGATCCCGGAGATGTGGCGCTGGCAGGTGCGCATGGAGATCCCGAGGCGACGGGCGATCGCGCGATCGTCGACGCCGTCCACCAGCAGGCTGATGATCATCGCCTTGGTGTCGTCCGACGCTGTCTCCACCATGCTGCGGTCGTAGCCGGGGGACAGCGGCAGCGCGCTCGACCAGGCGAACTCGAAGGCCGCGTACATGAAGTCGACCACGCTCGGATCGCGTACCACCGCCGCGCTCAGCGGATCGTCGCGCAGCTCGATCAACGCGACCGTCCGATCGAAGATCATCAGGCGCGCGAAGTCGTTGCTGGTGGTCCGCACCTCCGCGCCCTGGCCGTGCCGGTGTAGGTGGACCAGAGCCGGTCGGCCTCCCGCTGCCGCCGCGCCAGATCCTGCAGCACCGGTGCCAGCATCCGGATGCGGGCGGCTTCCGGGGGCACCGCCACCAGCCGCCCGGCGTCGGCGGCACCGGCCTGCAGCAGCTTCAGCCCGAGTAATTCCGCTACCGCAACTTTGTATTGACTGTCGGTCAGGTTCAGATCGTGCCCCGCCTCGGCGAGGGTCGGCGGAGAGGACTGCCGGAGCGTGAAGTCGTAGAGGATTTCGACGGATTCGCCGAGCGGCGCACGAACCACGCCCGGAAATTCCCGATTTGACACGTTCCGTCCCTCTGGCGGATTTGTGCAGGCCGAAAGAAGATAGCCCAGGCGGATGGGAAATGGCGTCTGTGGCTGGGCATGCTGGAGTGGTTGCGGTCGATCACGGACCGACAACGAGAAGGACTTGAGGGGGGACCGTCATGAGAATCGTCCGCCAGGTGTTCGCAGCTGCCCCGGTCGACGTCCTGACCACGTCCGCGGGCTCGCCGCCCCCGGACCCCGGCGGGGACTGACAGCGCCGACCGGACCGGCCCCGCACCCCTCGCCGCGGTGGCCGGCCTTGGACTGCCCGGAGGTCGCGCCCGCCCGAGCCCCCGCGCGTCCGACCGTTGCTCCCCACCACCGCCGACCGCCGGGCCGCCGCGCGCGCCCGGACGAGCTCGGCCATACGGACCCGCGGAGAGGCACTTGACCAGCATCGGGCAGTCGTTAGAGAACCTCAGCTCTCCCACCCTGCCGGCGCTGCGCGACCTGGCACTGCAGGTGGCGGAGATGGCCGGCCGGCTCTCCGGAGGCGTGGCGTACGGCCTCCGCCCCGACGCGGCCCCCGAGGACGCCCGCTCGGTCGCCGCGCGCCTGATCCAGCAGTGCGGCCACCGCGTGGTCAGGGCCCAGACCAGCTACGCCGACGGGCCGCACGAGTTCAACGACCCGCTCCTGGACCGGCTGCACACCCAACTCCTGGCCCGGGGAGGTGAGGTCAGGATGCTCGTCACCGGCACGCTGCTCCAGGACGAGGAGGCGCTGGCCAAACTGACCGAGCTCGCCACCGCCGGGGCGCAGATCCGGGTCTCCCCCTGCGGGCTGCCCACCGCCGTGATCACCGACGGCCTGGTCGGCCTGCTGGCCTCGGAGCGCAACGCGCCACTCACCGTGATCTCCGGTCGGGAGGCCGTCCGAGCCATCTCCCTCCTCCATGACGCCGTCTGGACCCAGTCCACCGGCCTCGTGCCCGACCACCGGGGCTGGACGGCCGACGAATGCTCCGTGCGCGTCCTACAGGCGATCAGCCGGGGCTACACCGACGAGCGGGCCGCCCGGGAGCTGGGCCTGTCGGTGCGCACCTACCGTCGGCACGTGGCCGCCCTGCTCACCCGGCTCGACGCGGGCTCCCGGTTCCAGGCCGGCGTGCGGGCGGCCCAACTCGGCCTGATCGGGGCCGCGGCCTGACCGGCGCGGCGGCCTGACCGGCGCCGCGCGCCCGACGGCAGGCCGAACCGGGCCGGGCCGAATCCGGCGGACCGAAGGCCGGCCCCGTGGGACCGGCCCGTCGGCTCACTCCTTCGGAGCCTCCGGCTGCTCGACGAAGTCGACCTTCTTGAACTGCCGGTTCATCGACTTGGCCAGGAACCAGGTCGCGACGCCGAGGGCGGCGAAGACGACGAAGCCGAGGAGGCCGGGGGTGACCTTGGCGTCGTCGACGGCGAGGTCAGCGGCGAGGTGGACGAGGTTCACGGAGGCACTCATATCTCTATGGTGGCCCGGCTCACGGGGAGCCGGGCCATCGGGGGGTGGTTCAGTCGCGCGTGTCGGCGGCCTCGGCCGCCAGGGTGGGCGTGCGCAGGCCGGCGAACAGGTCGTCCTCCGGCAGGTCCACGTCGACCAGGGTACGGCTGAGCTCGTAGTCCTCGGTGGGCCAGACCTCGCGCTGGACCTCCAGCGGGACGCGGAACCACGGGCCGTCCGGGTCGATCTGGGTCGCGTGGGCGATCAGCGCGCGGTCGCGGGTCTCGAACCAGTCGTCGCAGCGGACCCGGGTGGTGATCTCGCGCTCCTTGCGGCCGCTCTTCTCCCAGCCCTCGATCCACTCGCCGTACGGCGACTCGTGGCCGTGCTCGGTGAGGTACGTGTGGAGGGCCCGGATGCGGCCCATCGGGAAGCCGTGGTTGTAGTACAGCTTGAGCGGCTGCCAGGGCTCGCCGGCCTCCGGGTAGGCGTCCGGGTCGCCCGCGGCGTCGAAGGCCAGCATGGTGATCTTGTGGGTCATGATGTGGTCCGGGTGCGGGTAGCCGCCGTTCTCGTCGTAGGTCGTGATGACCTGCGGCTTGAACTCGCGGATCAGCCGGACCAGCGGCTCCGCGGCCTCCTTGACGTCCTGGAGGGCGAAGCAGCCCTCGGGCAGCGGCGGCAGCGGGTCCCCCTCGGGCAGGCCTGAGTCCACGAAGCCCAGCCAGGCCTGCTTGACGCCGAGGATCGCCCGCGCCTCGTCCATCTCCTTGCGGCGCACCTCGTGGATGTTCTCCTCGACGTACCGGTCCCCCTGGAGCTTGGGGTTGAGGACCGACCCGCGCTCGCCCCCCGTGCAGGTGGCCACCAGCACGTCCACGCCCTGCTCGACGTACATGGCCATGGTGGCCGCGCCCTTGCTGGACTCGTCGTCCGGGTGGGCGTGCACCGCCATCAGTCGCAACTGCTCAGTCAACGCCTTGCGTTCCTTCCACACTTGTCGGGCGTTCCGCGAAGTCCGGGTCTGCCCACCGTACGAACCGCTCACTTCGGGACCGCGTCGCCGCGGGGCCGGGCCGCGGAACGTCGCCGGCGCGGCCGAGCCCTGCCCCCGCCGGACCGGCCGCGGGCGTGCCCCTCCTATAGTGACGGACTGGAGGAGCGTCGCATTCCCCCGCACCACCCGCGCGGCCCCTCCCCCAGGAGAGGACGGAGTCCGATGAGTGCAGACACCACCGCCACCGGTCTGCCCGAGGGGCGATACGGCCGCGGCGGCGACCGCGACTCGGACCGCCGCCTGAAGGTGATCGGCGCGGTCTGCGGCGTGCTCGGCCTGGGCCTGATCGCCTGGCTGGGCGGCTCCTACATGCTGCGCGAGTCGAAGATCAACGGCTCGGTGCCGACCTTCCAGGTGCTCTCCGACTCCGAGGTCCAGCTGCACCTCACCGTACGCAAGGGCGACGGGCAGGCCGGCACCTGCACCGTGCGCTCGCAGGGCGACGACCACGGGGTGGTCGGGGTGGCCGACTTCCCGGTCCCGGCGGCCGGTTCCAGCTACGACGCGGTGGTCACCCTGCGCACCACCTCGCGCGGCACCACCGCCGAGCTGCTGGGCTGCACCCCGGCCAAGTAGTGGTCCCGCCGGGCAGCGCGCCCCCACCGGGCGCCGCGCCCGGGCCGGACAGTGCGCCCCGGGCGGCGCACCCGCCTCCGGCGGCACGCATATCCGATCCGGGGAGCGGGCATCCGTAGAGGGTCCCGCACTCCGTTGCCGCACACCGCGGCGCAGCGCCACCGTCAACGACGCGTGAACGCCCCTCCCGCTTGTCAGCAGGAGTTGTTAGGCTCGTGGTTTCGCCCCTTCCGCACCGGATGGTACGGGAGCGGGCGTTGCTTTGTAGTTGAGACCGATATCACCACCGACCCCTGCTGACGACTCACACCCTCAGCACAGCCCCAGCACCTACGAGGAGCACCCGTGACCCAGACCAGTGAGAACGTGACCTGGCTCACTCAGGCCGGCTACGACCAGCTCAAGGCCGAGCTGGACCACCTGACCGGGCCCTGGCGCATCGAGATCGCCCAGAAGATCGAGGCGGCGCGCGAGGAGGGGGACCTCAAGGAGAACGCCGGCTACCACGCGGCGAAGGAGGAGCAGGGCAAGTACGAGCTGCGCATCCGCCAGCTGACCCAGCTGCTGGAGCGCGCCAAGGTCGGCGAGGCCCCGGCCGACTCGGGCGTGGTGGCCCCGGGCATGGTCGTCACGGTCGCCTTCGACGGCGACGAGGACGACCTGATGGAGTTCCTGCTGGCCTCCCGCGAGGTCGCGGGCGCCGACGACCTGGACGTCTACTCGCCGCAGTCCCCGCTGGGCCGCGCCATCGACGGCAAGCGGATCGGCGACGAGGCCACCTACGAGCTGCCGAACGGCAAGCCGGCCATGGTGAAGATCGTCAAGGTCGTGCCGCACGCCGGCTGATCCGGCCGCACACGACCCGAGGGCGGCCGCGGAAGTCCAGCACTTCCGCGGCCGCCCTCCGGCGTTCCGGGCGCGGCGTTCCGGGCGGCGCCCGGTCAGGCGCTGGAGGAGCGGTACTTGCGCACCGCCAGCCAGGAGAACACCGCGGTGATCACGACCGACCACAGCACCGACACCAGCGCCGCGTGCTGCATCGGCCAGGCGCTGTCCACCGGCCCGACCTGGTTGCCGAACAGCACCCGGCAGGCCTGCACGGTGGCGCTGAACGGGTTCCAGTACGCGATCCCCTGGAGCCAGCCCGGCATCGAGGTGACCGGCACGAAGGCGTTGGACACGAAGGTCAGCGGGAACAGCCAGATCAGCCCGGCCGAGGTGGCCGCCTCGGGGCTGCGCACCGACAGGCCGATCAGCGCGCCGATCCAGGAGAAGGCGTAGCCGAGAAGGAGCAGCAGGCCGAAGGCGGCGAGCGCGTTGAGCAGGCCGTCGTGGATCCGCCAGCCGACCAGCAGCGCGACCATCCCCAGCACCACCAGGATGAACGCGGTCTGGCACAGGTCCGCCAGGGTGCGGCCGACCAGCACCGCGGACCGGGCCATCGGCAGCGAGCGGAACCGGTCCACCAGCCCCTTGCTCATGTCCTCCGCGATGCCCGCCGAGGCGCCGGCGACGGCGAAGGTGACGGTCTGGGCGAAGATGCCGGCCATCAGGAACTGGATGTACGTGTCCGAGCTGGAGTCGGTGCCGGGGATCTTGATCGCCCCGCCCATCACGTACGAGAACAGCAGCACGAACATGACCGGCTGCATCAGCCCGAAGACCACGATCTCCGGGATGCGGGTCATCCTGCGCAGGTTGCGCTTGGCGACCACCCAGGAGTCGTGCAGGGCGGCGGCGATCCCCCGGCGCTGCCTGGGCATCGCCGGGCCGATGGCGTGCTCGGTGGCGGTGCTCATCTCAGCTCTCCTTCCCGGCCGCGACGGCCTGCTTGTCCGGCTCCGGCCCGCCCGGCCCACCCGGGCCGCCCTGGCCGCCCTGGCCCCGGCCGGGCGCCTTGCGGTCGGCGCCGCCCTCCTCCTCGGACCGCTCCTCGGCGACGTGGCCGGTGAGGGTGAGGAAGACGTCGTCCAGGGTCGGGCGGCGCAGCCCGATGTCGTCGATCTCGATCCCGCGGGAGTCCAGTTCGCGGATCGCGTCGGCGAGCACCCGGGCGCCGCCGCTGATCGGCACCGTGATCCTGCGGGTGTTCCTCTCCACCGTCGGCTCGCTCAGCGCGTAGCCGGACAGCGCGGCGACGGCGTCGCCGACCAGGCCGGGCCGGTGCACCACGACCTCGATCCGCTCGCCGCCGATCTGCGCCTTGAGCTGGTCGGCGGTGCCACGGGCGATCACCCGGCCCTGGTCGACCACCGCGATGTCGTGGGCGAGCCGGTCGGCCTCCTCCAGGTACTGGGTGGTGAGCAGCAGCGTGGTGCCCTGCTCGACCAGCGTCTCGATGACCTCCCAGAGCGCGAGCCGGTTGCGCGGGTCGAGACCGGTGGTCGGCTCGTCCAGGAACATCACCGGCGGCCGGACGACCAGCGCGGCGGCGAGGTCCAGGCGTCGGCGCATGCCGCCCGAGTAGGTCTTGGCGGTGCGGTCCTTGGCCTCGGTGAGGTTGAACCACTCCAGCAGCTCCAGCGCGCGGGCCTTCGCGGCGCGGTTGCTCATCTGGTAGAGCTCGCCGACCATGGTGAGGTTCTCGAAGCCGGTCAGGTACTCGTCGACCGCCGCGTACTGGCCGGACAGGCCGATCAGGCTGCGGACCCGGTTGGGGTGCTTGAGCACGTCGACCCCGGCGACCACCGCGTGGCCGGAGTCGGGGCGGAGCAGGGTGGTGAGGACCCGCACGGTGGTGGTCTTCCCGGCGCCGTTGGGGCCGAGCAGCCCGAGCACCGTGCCCTCGGGGACGTCGAGGCTGACCCCGTCCAGGGCTCGTACGTCGCCGAAGGTCTTCACCAGGTTCTCGGCTTGGATGGCTGGCGCCATGGCCTTGCCTCATCTCCTCGGACGTATGGGGCGATCTGTCCCACTCTGCTCCGTTTCCGGGCACACGGGCGACCCGATTCTCGACCCGTGGGACTCGAACGCGATGTATCGCGAGTCTTCCAGTACGCGATATATCGCGTCAAGGGACGGAGCCCAGGACCGGGCGCGGAACGGCGAGCGGGACGGAGCCCGGCCGAAGTGCGGCACGGAGTCCGGCACGGAGCTCAGCCCGAGACCACGTACCCCGCGTCCCGCAGCTCCCCGACCACCAGCGCGCAGTGCTCCGGCCCCTTGGTCTCCAGGTGCAGGTCCACCTCGACCTCGGTCAGCCCCAGCCGCGGGTCGATCCGCACGTGCGCCACGTCCAGCACGTTGGCGTCCACCCTGGTCAGCACGGCCAGCAGGTCCGCCAGCGCACCCGGCTTGTCCGCCAGCCGCACCCGCAGCGACAGGTAGCGGCCGGCCGCCGCCAGCCCGTGCCGCAGCACCCGCTGCATCAGCTGCGGGTCGATGTTGCCGCCGGACAGCACCGCCACCACCGGACCCTCGAAGGAGTCCGGCCGCTCCAGCAGCGCCGCGATCGGGGCCGCCCCGGCCGGCTCGACCACCAGCTTCAACCGCTCCAGTCCGAGCAGCAGCGCCCGCGACAGCGCGTCCTCGGAGACCGTCCGGATGCCGTCGGCCAGCGTGTTGACCACCTCGAAGGGGATGTCGCCGGGGCGCCCGACCATGATCCCGTCCGCCATGGTGGCGAAGTGCTCCAGCGACACCGGCCGCCCCGCCGCCAGCGAGGGCGGGTACGCGGCCGCGCCGGCCGCCTGCACCCCGATGACCCGCACGTCCGGCCGCAGCGGCTTGACCGCCGCCGCGATCCCGGCGAGCAGCCCGCCGCCGCCCACCCCGACCAGGATGGTCCGCACCTCCGGGCACTGCTCCAGGATCTCCAGCCCGACGGTCGCCTGGCCGGTGACCACGTCCCAGTGGTCGAAGGGGTGGATGAACACCGCGCCGGTCGTGTCCGCGTACTGCTGCGCCGCCCGCAGGGCCTCGTCCACGGTGGCGCCGTGCAGCCGCACGTCGGCGCCGTAGTCGCGGGTGGCCGCGACCTTCGGCAGCGGCGCCGCGACCGGCATGAACACCGTGGAGCGCACGCCGAGCAGCGAGGCCGCCAGCGCCACGCCCTGGGCGTGGTTCCCGGCGCTCGCCGCCACCACCCCGCCGGCCCGCTGCACCGGCGAGAGTCCCGCGATCCGCACGTACGCCCCGCGCAGCTTGAAGGACCCGGTGCGCTGGAGGTTCTCGCACTTCAGGTGGACCGGCGCGCCGATCAGCCCGGAGAGGTGCCGGCTGCCCTCCATCGGGGTCACCCGGGCTACCCCGGCGAGCATCTTCTGGGCGCCGCGGACGTCGTCGAGGGTGATCGGCCAGGTGTGCATGGCGCCAGACTACGGGCGCGGGCGACGGTGATCCGGAATGCCGGGCCTGTTCCCGGGCCCGCCCGGCCCGCGTACCCTGCTGCTCCTGAGCCTTCCTCACCGCACGACGATCGTGAGCCGCGATGACGACGACCTCGCCCCAGGCCACCGACCGCACCGACCCCGTGCACACCCAACTCCAGTACCAGCTGGCGGTGTTCGCCCGCCGCATGGAACAGGTCCGGACCTCCGGCGGCGGGGTCGGGGCCCTGGACCGGGCCGCCTACCTGCTGCTCGACCGGCTGCAGCGGCACGGGCCGGCCAACGTCAAGGCGCTGGCCGAGTCGCTGGGGGTGGACTCCTCCACGGTGACCCGCCAGGTCGCCCCGCTGGTCGCGGCCGGGCTGGTCGGCCGGGTGCAGGACCCGGCCGACCGCCGGGCCGTACGGCTCGCGCTGACCTCACGCGGCCTCGACCGGCTCGCCGAAGTCCGCGACGGCCGGGCCGAGTTGACGCGCCGCCTGGTGGACGGCTGGCCGCCGGAGGAGCAGCGCGTGTTCTGCGCCCTGCTGGCCCGCTTCAACCTCGCGATGGAGTCGTACACGGCGGACCAGCAGGGGCAGTGAGGGGCCGCGGCCCCGTACGGGCTCAGCCCAGCGCCTGCTTGAGGTCGGCCAGCAGGTCGTCGATCGACTCGATGCCGACCGAGACGCGCACCAGGTCGGACGGCACCTCCAGCGGCGAGCCCGCCGCCGAGGCGTGGGTCATCCGGCCCGGGTGCTCGATCAGCGACTCGACGCCGCCGAGCGACTCACCGAGGGTGAACAGCTGCGCGCGGTTGCAGACCTCGACGGCCGCCTCCTCGCCGCCGGCGACCCGGAACGAGACCATGCCGCCGAAGGCCTTCATCTGCTTGGCCGCGATGTCGTGGCCGGGGTGCTCGGGCAGGCCCGGGTAGAGCACCTGGCTGACCTTCGGGTGGCTCGCCAGCAGCTCGGCGACCTTCTCGGCGTTGGCGCTGTGCCGGTCCATCCGGACGCCCAGCGTCTTGATGCCGCGCAGCACCAGCCAGGCGTCGAACGGGCCGGAGACGGCGCCCATCGCGTTCTGGTGGTACGCGACCTCCTCGCCGAGGGCCGCGTCGGCCAGCACCAGCGCACCGCCGACCACGTCGGAGTGGCCGCCCATGTACTTGGTGGTGGAGTGCACGACCGCGTCCGCGCCGAGCGAGATCGGCTGCTGGAGGTACGGGCTGGCGAAGGTGTTGTCGACCACCAGCAGCGCGCCGGCGCCGTGCGCGATCTCGGCGAGCGCGGCCAGGTCGGTGATGCCCAGCAGCGGGTTGGACGGGGTCTCCACCCACACCGCGCGGGTGTTGGGGCGCAGCGCCTCGCGGACGGTGGCCAGGTCCTGGGTGTTGGCCACGGAGAACTCGACGCCCCAGCGGGTCAGCACCTTGGCGAACAGCCGGAAGGTGCCGCCGTAGGCGTCGTTGGGGATCACGATGTGGTCGCCCGGCTTGAGGATGGTGCGCAGCAGGGTGTCCTCGGCGGCCAGGCCGGAGGCGAAGGCGAGGCCGCGAGCGCCGCCCTCCAGTGCCGCGAGGCACTCCTCCAGCGCGGTGCGGGTCGGGTTGGCGCTGCGGCTGTACTCGTAGCCGCCTCGCAGGCCGCCCACCCCGTCCTGCTTGTAGGTGGACACCTGGTAGATCGGCGTGACGACGGCCCCGGTCTGGGGGTCTGCTTCCTGACCCGCGTGGATGGCGAGAGTCTCGAAGCCCTGAGGAAGCTGGTGCTCGGTCATGGGTCCGAGCCTAATGGGCGAATGCCGTCACGCCCGCCCGAACCGGGAAGCGGGGCGAACCCGCAGGTGGGACTGGGTGCGCGGCGGGCCGGAACCGCGGGTGCGCGAGGCCCCCGGCCTCTGGGCCTCCGCGCAGCGGGCCCGAACGGCCCGTACGGCCGCTCCCGGAATCCGGGGGCGGCCGTGCGCGTTGCACACTGAGCCAGGTTCCCCGACCCGCTGGAGCAGGCCGTGCTGTTCAACCGCCACAAGACCTCGCTCGTCCCCGCCGACCAGGCGCTGCCCGGCCGGCCCTCCCCGGCCTTCACCCTCACCGAGCCGCACACCGTGCTCGGGCACCCGCTGCCCGGCCCGTACCCGCAGGGCCTGGAGGTGGCCGACTTCGGGCTGGGCTGTTTCTGGGGCGCCGAACGCACCTTCTGGCGGCTGCCCGGCGTCTGGACGACGCTGGTCGGCTATCAGGGCGGCCACACCCCCAACCCGACGTACGAGGAGGTGTGCAGCGGGCTGACCGGGCACACCGAGGCGGTCCGGGTGGTGTACGACCCGGCCGTGATCTCCTACGAGCGCCTGCTGAAGACGTTCTGGGAGGCCCACGACCCGACCCAGGGCAACCGCCAGGGCAACGACGTCGGCACCCAGTACCGCTCCGCCGTCTACACCCACTCCCCCGCCCAGGCCGAGGCCGCCGCGGCCACCCGGGACGCCTTCCAGCCGTCGCTGACCGCGCTCGGTTACGGTCCGATCACCACCGAGATCGCCCCGGCCGGCCCGTTCTTCCCGGCCGAGCCGTACCACCAGCAGTACCTGTCGGAGGCCAAGAACCCCAACGGCTACTGCGGCCTGGGCGGTACCGGCGCCTCCTGCCCGATCGGCGTGGCCCGCACCCAGGGCTGACCCTCCCCCTCCCGGGAGCGGCCACTCAAAGTGACCGGTCCCTGATCCGGGCGCAGACTGGAAGGGCAGGCGGGGCCGGTCCGGCCACCCTCTGGTGGCCGGGCCGGCCGCACGGCAGAGGAGTGCGCCATGTCCGGTCCCTACCGACGGAACTTCGACGATCCCGAGGAAGTCCGCCCCTTCGAGGAGGGCACGGGGGAGCTGCGGCTGGTCAACCTGGACGGCGGCCCGGTGGGCCGGGCCGTGTTCGAGCCGGGTTGGCAGTGGTCCAAGCACGTCAAGCCGATCGCCAAGACCGACAGCTGCCAGGCCGCCCACGCCGGGTACGTGGTCTCCGGCCGGATGAAGATCGTCATGGACGACGGCCGGGAGTGCGAGGTGGGCCCCGGCGACTTCATGCTCTGCCCGCCCGGGCACGACGCCTGGACGGTGGGCCCGGAGGCCTGTGTGATCGTCGACTGGCAGGGCTTCGCGGACTACGCGAAGCCCTGAGCGGCACCGGGCACCGCCGTTTCGCGCCCGTCCCGCTCCCCGGGTGGACCGTGAGGTCCGGTCCCGCCCGGGGAGTCGTTCGTACCGGGGTCCGGCGGGGTCAGACGGCGCTGCCGGCCTTCCAGGCGGACCAGCTCATGTTCCAGCCGTTCAGGCCGTTGTCCGGGGCGACCGTCTTGTCGCCGGAGTTCACGACCTCGACCACGTCGCCGACCATCGAGGACTTGTAGAACTTGAAGCCGTCGGCGCCGCTGTCCTGGGCGCCCTTGGTGTCCTGGAGGCCGATGCAGCCGTGGCTGGTGTTCTGGCTGCCGAAGATCGACGGCGAGGACCAGTAGTTGCCGTGGATGAAGGTGCCCGAGGTGCTGAGGCGCTGGGCGTGCGGCACGTCCGCGATGTCGTACTCGCTGCCCAGGTTGACGGTCTGCGAGTTCATCCGGGTCTGGGTGTACTGCTCGGAGATCACCATCTTGCCGCCCCAGGTGGTGTGCTCGGGCGAGCCGCCGGAGATCTTGTAGACCGCGCTGACCTGGCCGTCGGTGGTGACGGTGAGCTTCTTGGTGGCGAGGTCGGCGACGCTGGTCTGGGCGCGGCCGATGGTGAAGCTGACGTCCTTGGACTGGGTGCCGTAGACGCCCTTGGCGCCCTCGACGTCCTTGAGCCTGAGCTTGAGGGTGACCTTGGTGCCCTTGGCCCAGTACTCCTGGGGCCGGAAGTCGAGCCGGGTGCTGGAGAACCAGTGACCGACGATCTCGACGCCCGGCTCGGCTATGACCGTGATCGCCTGCTGGACGCTCTTGCGGTCGGTGATCGGCTTGCTGAAGTTGATCGAGACCGGCATGCCGACGCCGACCGTCGAGCCGTCCTCGGGGGTGAAGTAGCCGACGAAGGTGTTGGCCGGGGTCGCCGTGGTGAAGACGGCGTTGGAGTCCGCCTCCAGCTTGTCCTTGTCGAAGGCGGTGGCGGCGACGGTGTACTTGGTACCGCTGGCGGGGGCGGTGGCCGAGGTCCAGCCGGTGCCGTCTGCGGAGAGCTGGCCAGCCAGCTCCTTGCCGGTGGTGTCGGTGACCTTGACGCTGCTCAGGGTGCCGTTGGCGACGGTGACCTTGACCGGCTCGCTGAAGCTCGCGGAGGCGGCGCCGTCGGCCGGGGTGACGGTGATGACCGCGGCCGAGGTCTTGGGGGCGCTGCTGCTCGCGCCGCTCGGGGTGCCGCCCGAACCGCCCGAGCCGCCGGAGCCGCTGCCACCGCTGCTACCGCTGGCGCTGTTGTCGTTGCAGGCCGCCAGCAGCAGTACGGGCGCGCCGATCAGTCCCGCGAGGACCCCGCGCCGGCTCCAGCCGCTTCCGGCCGCCCGCCCCTGACCTTCCCGTGCCGTCACGTCGCGTCTCCCTGCTGATCATCCCGGGCATTACGGATACAGAAACGCAATCCACCCGTTCACGGTTCCAACACCGAAGGGTAAGCGATCGTATGAGATGACCCAACTTCCCGATGAACAGGGACGAAACGCCCGGCCCGCGAGGCGGACCGGGCGTTCACGTGCGGTGGCGGCGGGCGCCGTCACCCGACGGCTTCGTCCTACTCGGCGGACTCGTCCACCTGGTACTCGTCCCACTCCTCGCTGTCCGGGTCGAACTCGGTCTGCGCCGACTCCCAGGTCGCCGAGGCGAGCTCCACGCCGGGCACGTCGCCGAGCAGCGCGACCGGGTCGATGAAGTGGGCGAGCGAACCCGACGGGTCCACCTCGATGGCCTCGACGGACTGGGCGCGCTCCTCGTCGTCGAGGTACTCGTCCGCGGTGACCGCCTCCAGGGCGGCCGCCTTGAGCGCGCCCTCGTCGGTGATCTCCGCGATGAGCTCGATCTTGACCCGGACGTAGCGCGGGGTGTCCTGGTCGGTCGTTTCAGTGCTGGTCATGCGTGCGAGCGTACGGGACGACCGCGCCCGGCGTGGTGCGCGGGCGGCCGCCCGGAGCACATCCCGCGCGCCCGGCGCGAACGGCGCGAACGGAAGGGGCCGGTCCCTCGGAGAAGGACCGGCCCCACCGTTCCCCGCCGGGGCTCCCCCACCCGGGAGCCACGGGGACACGCGCCGTGCGGCGCGGTGCTGCCGCGGGAGCCGCCGCACCCTGTCAGCCGGCCGGGGCCGGGCAGGGGCGGGACGACGGCGCCTCCCACGGCGGAGGACACAGCGGCCGGGTCAGGCTCGCCCGGTGTGTCCGGAGCCGACCGCGGTCGCCGGGGAGCCGCTCCCGGACGGTTGCCGTCGCCTCACTCGGCGTCCTGCCGTTGACCACCACGATGCCCGAGCCTTGTTAACCACGTGCTGCGGGCAGGTGACGCCGGTGTACCACTTCTCCCGTGGACGAATCCTCCGCATCCGTCCACGGCGGGACGGCGGTGACGGAGCATCGGCGACGGACGGCGGCGGGGCAGCGGTCGGCGAGCGACGGGGCAGCGGACGACGGCCGGCGGTGACGCCGGGTCAGTGCTGGCCGCGACCGGTCAGGAAGCCCAGCAGGTCCTGGCGGGTGACGATGCCCTGCGGCTTGCCCTCGACCAGCACGACGGCCGCGTCGGCCTTCTCCAGCACGGTCATCAGGTTGGTGACGGTCTCGCCCGAGCCGACCACCGGCAGCGGCTTGGACATCACCTTGTCCAGCGTGTCGGTGAGCTCGATCTCCTTGGCGAAGATGCCCTCCAGCAGCAGCTTCTCCACCACCGAGCCGATCACCTCGCCGGCCATGATGTCCGGGTGCCCGGCGCCCGGGGAGACCACCGGCATCTGCGAGACGCCGTACTCGCGCAGCACCCGGACCGCCTCGGAGACCGTCTCGTTCGGGTGCATGTGGACGAACTGCGGGACGCCGCCCTGCTCCATGGACTCCTTGCGGGCCAGCACCTCGCCGATGTGCGCCTCGTCGGTGGACGAGGGCAGGAAGCCGTAGTCGGCCATCCAGTCGTCGTTGAAGATCTTCGACAGGTAGCCGCGGCCGCCGTCCGGCAGCAGCACCACCACGACGTCGTCCGGCCCGAGGTCCTTGGCGACCTCCAGCGCGGCCACCACGGCCATCCCGCAGGAGCCGCCGACCAGCAGGCCCTCCTCCTTGGCCAGGCGGCGGGTCATCTGGAACGAGTCCTTGTCGGAGACGGCGACGATCTCGTCCGCGACGTTGCGGTCGTAGGCGGTCGGCCAGAAGTCCTCACCGACGCCCTCGACCAGGTACGGCCGGCCGGTGCCGCCCGAGTAGACCGAGCCCTCCGGGTCGGCGCCGATCACCTTGACCTTGCCGCCGGAGGCCTCCTTCAGGTAGTTGCCGGTGCCGGAGATGGTGCCGCCGGTGCCGACGCCCGCCACGAAGTGGGTGATCTTGCCCTCGGTCTGCTCCCACAGCTCCGGGCCGGTGGAGTGGTAGTGCGAGGCCGGGTTGTCCGGGTTGGAGTACTGGTCCGGCTTCCAGGCGTTCGGGGTCTCCCGGACCAGGCGGTCGGAGACGTTGTAGTAGGAGTCCGGGTGCTCCGGGGCGACGGCGGTCGGGCAGACGACCACCTCGGCGCCGTACGCGCGCAGGGTGTTGATCTTGTCGGTCGAGACCTTGTCCGGACAGACGAAGATGCACTTGTAGCCCTTCTGCTGGGCCACGATCGCCAGGCCGACGCCGGTGTTGCCGGAGGTCGGCTCGACGATGGTGCCGCCGGGCTTGAGGGCGCCCGAGGCCTCGGCGGCCTCGATCATGCGCATCGCGATGCGGTCCTTGACCGAGCCGCCGGGGTTGAAGTACTCGACCTTCGCCAGCACTGTCGCGCTGATGCCCTCGGTGACCTTGTTCAGCTTGACCAGCGGCGTGTTGCCGACCAGGTCGATGATCGAGTTGTGGTACCGCACGGGGGTCCTCCCGGTCTGTGGGCGTGCGACTGCTTTTCGGTACTGCAAAGCCTAGGGCGTGGCACCAGTCCCTCGGCTCCCCTCTTTCACACCTCCCCCAATGGCCCACCCCCGTCGGCGCCCCGGGTAATCCCGCCCCCCGCGCGGGTAAGAGCGCTGTGCAGGCAGCCGTGCCTCCGTGGGGGGCCGGCAGGAGCACGTGAAGGGGGCACCGGATGCCAGGGGCACGGGACTCGCGGGCCCGGGTGGCCCGTCGGATCGCCACCGCGGCGGCCTACGGCGGCGGCGGTCTCGGCCTGCTCGGGGTGGGCCTGGTCGGCCTGCTGCTGACCGAGAGCAAGCTCGCCATCCAGGCCATCGGCGTCCTGGAGACCCAACCGCCCAGGGCCGACGGCGTCTACGGGGACGCCTTCGCCGACCGCACCGTCGGCCCCCAGGCCCCGCTCGTGCTGGCCGTCCTCGGCGACTCCACCGGCGCCGGCCTGGGCGTGGCCCGCTCCGGCGAGACCCCGGGCGCCCTGCTCGCCGCCGGCCTCGCCTCGGTGGCCGAGCGCCCGGTGCGGCTGGTCAACGTGGCCCGCTCCGGCGGCCGCTCCGCCGACCTCTCCGGCCAGCTGGAGCAGGCGCTGCCGCACCACCCTGACGTCGCCGTGATCATGGTCGGCGCCAACGACGTGACCCGGCACAGCCCGGCCCAACTGGCCGTCCGCCAGCTCGGCGAGGCCGTCGCCGCCCTGCACGCCAACGGCTGCGAGGTGGTCGTGGGCACCTGCCCCGACCTCGGGACGATCAAGCCGGTGCGGCCGCCGCTGCGCTGGGTGGCCCGCCGGCTGAGCCGGCAGCTGGCCGCCGCGCAGACCATCGCGGTGGTGGAGGCGGGCGGTCGGACGGTCTCGCTGGGCTCGCTGCTGGGCCCGGAGTTCGCCGCGCGCCCGGAGATGTTCGCCGCCGACCGCTACCACCCCTCGGCCCAGGGCTACGCGACCGCCGCGATGGCGTTGCTGCCCTCGGTCTGCGCCACGCTCGGACTCTGGCCCGAGGAGGAGCGCCCGGCCGCGGCCGTCCCGGGCACCTCGGTGCTGCCGGTCGCGGTCGCGGCGGCCGCGGCGGCCGACCGGGAGGGCACCGAGGTGGCGGCCGTACCGGCGGAGGGCGCGGGCCGCCGCTGGGCCCAGTTGAGGCACCGGCTGCGGATCGGCCCGCCCGGCCCGGAGGGCGGGAAGGAGGCCGGTACGACCCCCGGGAACACGTCGGCCAGCTCACACGCTGGTACGGGTGACGCCTGATCTACCAGGCGGTAACTTTCCTCCCGGACGTCAGGTCCGCCGTCACCAAGCGAGGAGCCCGTCATGCCCGAAGCCGTCATCGTCAGCGCCGCCCGTTCGCCGATCGGCCGGGCCTTCAAGGGCTCGCTCAAGGACGTCCGCCCGGACGACCTGACCGCCCACATCATCCAGGCCGCCCTGGCCAAGGTGCCCCAGCTCGACCCGCGCGAGATCGACGACCTGATGCTGGGCTGCGGCCTGCCCGGCGGCGAGCAGGGCCACAACCTGGCCCGCATCGTGGCCGTCCAGATGGGCATGGACTACCTGCCCGGCGCCACCATCACCCGCTACTGCTCCTCCTCGCTCCAGACCACGCGGATGGCGCTGCACGCGATCAAGGCCGGCGAGGGCGACGTCTTCGTCTCGGCCGGCGTGGAGACCGTCTCGCGCAGCGTGAACGGCACCTCGGACGGCCTGCCCGGCACCATGAACCCGATCTTCGACGAGGCCCAGGCGCGCACCAAGAAGCGGGCCGAGGAGGGCGGCGGCGAGTGGCACGACCCGCGTGAGGACGGGCTGCTGCCGGACGCCTACATCGCGATGGGCCAGACCGCCGAGAACCTGGCCGCGCTCAAGGGCATCACCCGCGCCGAGCAGGACGAGTTCGGCGTCCGCTCGCAGAACCTCGCCGAGGCCGCCATCAAGGCCGGCTTCTGGGAGCGCGAGATCACCCCGGTGACGCTCCCGGACGGCACCGTGGTCAGCACGGACGACGGCCCGCGCGCCGGCGTCACCCTGGAGGGCGTGGCCGGCCTGAAGCCGGTGTTCCGCCCCGACGGCACCGTGACCGCCGGTAACTGCTGCCCGCTGAACGACGGTGCGGCCGCGCTGGTCATCATGTCCGACACCAAGGCCCGCGAGCTCGGCATCACCCCGCTCGCCCGGGTGGTCTCCACCGGCGTCAGCGCGCTCTCCCCCGAGATCATGGGCTACGGCCCGGTCGAGGCCTCCAAGCAGGCGCTCAAGCGGGCCGGCCTGACCATCGACGACATCGACCTGGTCGAGATCAACGAGGCCTTCGCGGCCCAGGTGATCCCCTCCTACCGCGACCTCGGCGTCGACCTGGACAAGCTGAACGTCAACGGCGGCGCGATCGCGGTCGGCCACCCCTTCGGCATGACCGGCGCCCGGATCACCACCACCCTGATCAACTCGCTGCAGTGGCACGACAAGCAGTTCGGCCTGGAGACCATGTGCGTCGGCGGCGGCCAGGGCATGGCGATGGTCATCGAGCGCCTCAGCTGACCTCCCGGACACCCTCCGAAGGGTCTGGACCACCCATTTGGAGTGACGCAGCGTAATTGAGGGCCGGATCACACCGCGAGGTCGATCCGGCCCTCATTTCTTTCGTTTTCCGCCCGGAAATCGACACTGCGGAGCGGATCAACTCCACTGCGTAGAACGGTGTTACCTAACAATTTGGGGACAAGAGCGAAAGTCCTGGACGAATTGGACATTCGCCACTGCGGTAACAGCCCCGCATGCGGCAGTGTGGACACGTAACCCCGTTCCGCTCCTCGCTAGGAGTACGTTCCGTGAGCGCCGTCTACACCATCCTGCTACTGATCCTGATCACCGTGTCGACCGCCGTGCTGCTCCACCTCCGCGGACTCTCCCGCCGACTGGACGCGCAGGCCGCGGCCCCGACCGCGGCCGCCCCGGTGGACGAGGCCGCGATACGCCGGGCCGTCACCGAGGCGCTCGCCGCCGACCGTGAGCGGGAGATCACCGAGGCCCGGGCGTTCTGGGCCGAGCAGGAGGCCCGCGCGGCCGAGGACGCGCCGCTGTTCGACTCGCCGTTCTCCGGCGCGTTCTCCGGCACCGACGAGTGGCCGCTCTTCTTCCCCCGCCCCACCGGCCCGCAGGACGCCGTCGACAACGCCGGGACGATGGACCCGGAGTTCGGCGAGGCGCTGCGCTCCGCGCTGGAGGACCTGATCAACGAGGGCGGCGGCACCGCCCCCGCCGAGCCCGGCACCGAGGGCGGCGTGCCGCTGCGCCCCGGCCACCCGGTCGGCGAGACCAAGGACGCCCGGGCCCGCCGCGAGGCCGACCTGCTGGCCACCGGCCTGGAGGCCGGGCTGCTGGACGCCGACCCGGCCGTCGAGGAGGCCCCGGTCGCCATGCCCGACCCGCGCCGCCACCCCTCGCACCCCGACTTCGTGCCCAGCCAGGCGCCGTCCCGGGAGTGGACCGACAGCCGGCTGGCCACCCTCGCCGAGGAGGCGGTCGCCCTGATCGACGTCCGCCCGGGCCCGCTGGGCACCCTGGACGTCTACGCCTTCGCCGACGGCACCACCCTCTGCGTGGCCCCGGGCGACCGGGAGGCCGCCTACCGGCTGATCGACGCGGTCCGCGCCGGCGAGCACGTCCGGCTGCTCGGCGGCTCGCGCTTCTCCGGCTCGTACTCGCTGACCTTCTCCACCGACGAGGAGGCCGTCTACGTGCTCGCCGACCGGGTGGTCGCCAGCATCTGACGGCGGCTCACCAGCACACCAGCACACCAGCACACCAGCGCGCAGCAGACAGGCCGAAGGCCGGCCGGGTCACGGGGTTACCGACCCGGCCGGCCTTCGGCCTGTGCGCGCTCCCGGGGACTCAGCCGCAGAGCGCCGCCGTCTCCCGCACGGCGTCCACGGCCGCGGCCAGCACCTCGGCCGCCGCCGGCCCGTCCGGCAGCGCCACCCGCGCGCCCTCCGGCAGCGCCGCCAGCGCGGTCGCCAGGTCGTGCCCGGCGACGGCCAGCTGGTCCCCCGCCGCGAAGGCCCCGGCGTCCGGGAAGTCCCGCTGCGGGCCGCCCTCCGCCGCCGCGGCCAGCCCGGCCAGCCGCCGCGCCAGCTCCAGCGCGGCCGCCGCCCGCGAGGCGTGCCCGGGCACGGCGCCCAGCAGCTTGCTCTGCGGCAGCGAGCGGAAACGATCCGCCAGTTCGTCGACGGCTTCGACCAGGGGATCCACGTCCAGGGGCTCTACGTCATGCATGGACAGGAGCCTAGGCCAGAAAGCCGCCGGGCCCCGGAGCGAGTCGCTCCGGGGCCCGGCGGCAGTGGTTCACGGCGGGAGGGACCGTCAGTCGTCGCCGCGCAGGATCGCGATCAGGCGCAGCATCTCCATGTAGATCCAGACCAGCGAGAGGGTCAGCCCGAAGGCGGCCCGCCACGACTCACGCTGCGGGGCGCCCTGGGCGATGGCCTCCTCGACCGCCGCGAAGTCCAGTGACAGGAAGAAGGCGCCCAGGCCGATGCCGATCAGGCCGACCACGATGCCCAGCGGGCCGGAGCGCAGCCCCATGTCGGCGCCGAAGGCCATCGCGATCACGTTGACCAGCATCAGCAGCACGAAGCCGAGGGCGATCGAGATGCCGATCCGCTGGTAGCGGGCGGTGACCCGGATCCTGCCGCTCTTGTAGGCGAACAGCATGGCCGCGAAGACCGCCGCCGTGCCCAGCACCGCCTGGATCACGATGCCGTTCAGCATGGTGTTGAAGACGTGCGACCAAGCACCCAGGAAGAAGCCCTGGAGCGCCGCGTACGTCAGGATCAGCGGCGGGCTGACGCTGCGCTTGAAGGAGGCCACCAGGCCGACGACCAGGGCCACCAGGCTGACGGCGATCGCGAAGCCGTAGTTCTCGAACGGCAGCGCGAACCAGGCCACCGCGCCGGCGACGACCATCGTCAGCAGCGTCATGGCGGTGCGGGCGACCACGTCGTCCAGCGTCATCCGCCCGGTGGCGGCCGGCCCGGCCGACGGACCGTTGTACAGCGCGTAGAGCTGTTCGTCGGTCATCGGGGCCTGACCCTGCGGCTGCTGGGCGTAGGGCGTCCCCGCGTAGGGGTTGTTTCCGTACGGGCTCCCGGCCTGTGCGGTGTTGCCGAACCCTGCGTAGCCGGCGTCGCGGGTGAAGGACCCCTCCCGCGAGAAGACCGGGTTGCTGCTTCTCATTGCTCATTCCCTCCGTGGCGGCACTGCACCGCCCCGTACAAGGGTAATGGCTTGGCAAAAATTCCGGGATACGCCGCGAGGAGGATCCGTGAACAATGACCGGCGGGGACGCCGTCGCGCCCCCGCCGAGTGATCGGTGCCCGGAGCCGGACTCGAACCGGCACGGCCTCGCGGCCAAGCAGTTTTAAGCTGCCCGTGTCTGCGTTCCACCATCCGGGCGTCTGCGAAACCACCCTGAGCCTAGTCTCCCGACTCACCCTTTCGCATGTTCCCAGCCCCGGAAGTTGTCATGTTTCCCTGCCATCTGACGATCTGTCCGGGATTCGGCCACGAAGGATATCCGTTCCGGCCATCCGTTCCGCATCAGGGTCCACGTCATACCGCAGGAGGAGGGGCCAACCCCTCCCGTACGCCCAGCGGTGGTAGGGCCAACCGTCCGGCGGAGCGACGCAAAACCATGATCACGTCGCGGAACATGGAGGTACAAGTCCACGAGTACGACGAGCACAAGGAGCCCCCGTGACCACGCCGACCGCAACCGCCGTCCACACCGGCCTGGCGGCCGCCCGAGCCACCGGTCTGAACAAGGTCTACGGGGAGGGGGAGACCCGCGTCGTCGCCCTCGACAACGTCAGCGTCGTCTTCCCCCAGGGCGAGTTCACCGCGATCATGGGCCCCTCCGGCTCCGGCAAGTCCACCCTCATGCACTGCATGGCCGGCCTGGACACCGTCACCTCCGGCTCCTCCACCATCGGCGACACCGAACTCGTCGGCCTCAAGGACAAGCAGCTCACCCAGCTGCGCCGGGACCACATCGGCTTCATCTTCCAGGCCTTCAACCTGCTCCCCACGCTGACCGCCCTGGAGAACATCACCCTCCCGATGGACATCGCCGGCCGCAAGGTCGACAAGGCCTGGCTCGACCGCGTCGTCGACACCGTCGGCCTCTCCGGCCGCCTCAGCCACCGGCCCTCCCAGCTCTCCGGCGGCCAGCAGCAGCGCGTCGCCTGTGCCCGCGCCCTCGCCGGCAAGCCCGACATCATCTTCGCCGACGAGCCCACCGGCAACCTCGACTCCCGCTCCGGCGCCGAGATCCTCTCCTTCCTGCGCAACTCGGTGCGCGAGCTCGGCCAGACCGTCGTCATGGTCACCCACGACCCGGTCGCCGCCTCCTACGCCGACCGCGTCGTCTTCCTGGCCGACGGCCGCATCGTCGACGAGCTCCACCACCCCACCGCCGACACCGTCCTGGACCGCATGCGCCGCTTCGACGCCAAGGGCCGCACCAGCTGACACACCGGCAGCCGTAGCCCGCTCACCGATTCTTCCCAGGACACCCCATGTATCGCACCGCACTGCGCAACGTGCTGGCCCACAAGGGCCGACTGCTGATGACGGCGCTGGCCGTCATGCTCGGCACCGCCTTCGTGGCCGGCACCATGGTCTTCTCCGACACCTTCGGCAAGGCCATGCGGGACAGCAACTCCAAGAGCTACTCGGACGTCTCGGTCCAGGTGGTGGACCGCGCGGCGGGCTCCCACGCCTCCGCCCGGCAGAAGAGCGAGGGCGGCTCGGCCACCCTCACCGACGCCACCGTCCAGCAGCTGGCCGCCCTGCCGGGCACCGCCAACGCCCGCGGCGTGGTCAGCGGCTTCACCGGCGTCGCCGACAAGAAGGGCAACCTGATCGGCCAGGTCTGGGCCGCCAAGGGCGCCAACTTCGCCCCCGGCCAGGACGGCAAGGACCCGCGCTACCCGATGGTCGAGGGCCAGGGCCCGAAGACCGCCAAGGAGGTCGCGCTCGACCGCAGGACGGCCGACAAGGCGGGCTACAAGGTCGGCGACACCGTCCGGGTCGCCGCCAACGGCCCGGTCGTCGAGGCGAAGCTCACCGGCGTCTTCACCACCGACGACCCGGTGGTGAACACCGGCGGCACGCTCACCCTCTTCGACAAGGCCACCGCCCAGCAGACCCTGCTGGAGCCGGGCCGCTACAGCAGCGTCGTGCTCACCGCCAAGCCCGGCACCAGCCAGGACGCGCTGCTCGCCGAGGCCCAGCCCAAGGTGCCGTCCGGCCACCAGTTCGACGTCGAGACCGGCGCCAAGCTCAACGCCGACGAGCAGAAGATGATCACCGAGGCCACCAGCAGCATGCGCACCATGCTCCTGGTCTTCGCCTTCATCTCGCTCTTCGTCGGCATCTTCATCATCGCCAACACCTTCACCATGCTGGTCGCCCAGCGCACCAAGGAGCTGGCCCTGCTGCGCGCCATCGGCGCCAGCCGCAAGCAGGTCACCCGGTCCGTGCTGATCGAGGCCCTGCTGATCGGCACCGCCTCCGCCGCGGCCGGCCTGCTGGCCGGCGTCGGGATCGGCGCCGGGATGCAGTCGCTGATCGGCTCGCTGAACGAGAACATGCCGAACGGCTCGCTGGTGATCAAGCCGCTCACCGTCGTGGTGACGATCGTGGTCGGCGTCCTGGTGACGGTCCTGTCGGCCCTGCTGCCCGCCATGCGCGCCTCCCGGATCGCCCCGGTGGCCGCGATGAGCAGCGGCGACCAGCCGGTCTCCCAGAAGAGCCTGGTGGTCCGCAACACGATCGGCTCGGTGCTCGCCGGCGGCGGCCTCGCCCTGATCGGCTTCGGCGCCTCCACCGGCGACGACAGCGGCCGGCTGCCGGTCGGCGCCGGCGCCTTCCTGGCCCTGATCGGCGTGTTCGTCCTGCTGCCGCTGCTCTCCCGTCCGGTGGTCGCGCTGGTCGGCCCGCTGCTGCGCGGTCTCGGCGGCACCCCGGGCAAGCTCGCCCAGCAGAACGCGGTGCGCAACCCGCGCCGCACCGCGGCCACCGCCGCCGCGCTGACCATCGGTCTGACCCTGGTCACCGGGCTCACCGTGATCGGCGCCTCGGTCAGCGACACCGTCGACCGGGCCGTCACCAGCGCGATGAAGGCCGACTACATCATCGGGGCCGCCAACAACATGAGCCTGTCCGAGCAGGTGCCCGCGCAGATCGCCAAGGCGCCCGGAGTGGCCGCCTCCTCGGCGCTGACGACCTCCTACTGGGACCTCAACGGCACCGGCACGACGATCAACGGCGTGGACGCGGCCAACCTCGACCAGCTCACCGACGTCAAGCTGACCGCCGGCTCCACCGCCAACCTCGCCAAGGGGCAGCTGCTGGTCAGCGAGGACACGGCCAAGAAGCTGAACGCCACCACCGGCTCGGTCATGAACGTGACCTTCCCTGACGAGTCCACCGGGCAGCTCACCATCGGCGGCGTGTACGAGAACGCCGGCGTGCTCGGCCGGACGCTGCTGGCCAACAGCGAGGTCGCCAAGCACGAGCCGAAGCCGTACATCTCCGAGGTCCTGGTCAAGGGCAAGGACGGCGCCACCGACAGCCTCAAGCAGGCCCTCAAGGACGCCACCGGCGCCAACCCGGTGATCGAGGTGAAGTCCAGGCAGGACGTCCGGGACGAGTTCAGCCAGACCATCACCTTCGCGCTGAACCTGATGTACGGCCTGCTGGGGATGGCGGTCCTGATCGCGATCCTGGGCGTGGTCAACACGCTGGCCATGTCGGTCTTCGAGCGCAAGCGCGAGATCGGGATGCTGCGGGCGATCGGCCTGGACCGCGGCGGCATCAAGCGGATGGTCCGTCTGGAGTCCGTGGTGATCTCGCTGTTCGGCGCCGGCATCGGCCTGCTGCTCGGCTGCTTCATCGCCTGGGCGGTCAACGGCACCCTGAAGTCCAGCCTCTCCGGTCTGACCACGGTCCTGCCGTACGGCCAGCTGGCGATGTTCCTGGCGCTGGCCGGGGTGGTCGGTCTGGTGGCCGCGATCTGGCCGGCCCGCCGGGCGTCCAAGCTGGACATCCTGGAGAGCATCAAGACCGACTGACCGGCCGGGGCCGGCCGACCGCTCCCGGTCGGCCGGCCCCGGAACGAGAAAGGTCCCCTGCCGGAGGGTTTCGGCAGGGGACCTTCTACTTCTGTACTCCGCCCGGTCGCACGGCCGGCTGAGCACCACGGAGGTCGTGGTCCGGCAACGCTGCCGGGCGGAGGGCCTCCGACTCATACCCCGGTGCTCCCACACCGGGGCCTCAGTCGCTTACTTGCTGGCGAGTTCCTTGTCGGCGGCCGGCTTGGCGGCCTCGACGGGCTTGGTGGGCGGAGTGACCTCCTGGATCGGCAGCTGCGGCTTCTCCATCTGGGCGAGGCCGACCATCTCGCGCTTGAGGAACATCGCGAGCGTCCAGTCGGTGAAGACGCGCACCTTGCGGTTGAAGGTCGGCACCATCGCACCGTGGTACAGGCGGTGGAACCACCAGGCCGGACGGCCCTTCAGCTTGTACTTGCCGAAGAGGATCGCCACGCCCTTGTGCAGGCCGAGACCGGCGACCGCACCCAGGTTCTTGTGCTTGTACTCCTTCTGCGGGAAGCCGCGCATGCCGGAGATCACGTTGTCGCCGAGGACGATGGCCTGGCGGCTGGCGTGCTGCGCGTTCGGCGGGCACCAGGCGCCCTCGCCCGCGGCGAGGTCCGGCACCTGGGCGTTGTCGCCGGCGGACCAGACGTAGTCGAAGCCCTGGACCTGCAGGGTCGGCGCGGTGTCGACGTGGCCGCGCGGGCCCAGCGGCAGGCCGAAGTTGGCCAGCACCGGGTTCGGCTTCACGCCGGCCGTCCACACGATGGTGGAGGCGTCCATCTCCATGCCGTTCTTCAGCATGACGTGGCCGTCGACGCAGGAGTCCATCGAGGTCTCGATGTAGACCTCGATGTTGCGCTCCTCGAGCTTCTCCTTGGTCCACAGACCGAGGTCCGGGCCCATCTCGGGGAGGATGCGGTTGGCCGCCTCGACCACGACGAAGCGCATGTCTTCGCGGCTGACGGTCTTGTACAGCTTGGCCGCGTCACGGGCCATGTCCTCGACCTCGGCGACCGTCTCGATGCCGGCGAAGCCGCCACCGATCACCACGAAGGTCAGCGCCTTGCGGCGGATCTCCTCGTCCGTGGTGGACTCGGCCTTGTCGAGCTGGGCCATGACGTGGTTGCGGAGGCCGATGGCCTCCTCGACCGTCTTCATGCCGAGGCCGTTCTCCGCCAGACCCGGGATCGGGAAGGTGCGGGAGACCGAGCCGGTCGCGACGACCAGGTACTCGAACGGCAGCTCGTAGCTGTCGCCGGCCGCGGGCTGGATCGTGGCGACCTTGCGGGCGTGGTCGATGCCGGTGACGGACCCGGTCAGCACCTCCGCCTTCTTCAGGGTGCTGCGCAGCGGCGCGATGAGGTTGCGAGGCGCGACACTGCCGCCGGCCGCCTCGGGGAGGAAGGGCAGGTACGTCATGTACGACCGCGGGTCGACGACCGTGACGGTCGCTTCGCCGTAACGCATCTTCTTGAGGATGCGCATCGCGGCATACAGGCCGACGTAACCACCGCCGACAATGAGGATGCGAGGACGCTCCGTGGTGCTCATATCCGAAAGTATCCAGCACCGTCCGGAGCAGCCTTCGTGAGCCCGGTCACAAGTTGACGGACCCCCCGTGCTACACTGCGCGGCCACAAAACCGGGCCCGGCGCGGCGGCCCCCACCCCCGGACGGCCCCGCGCGAACGTTCGCCGGAGCACCACCGGCCTGAGCAGCAACGATCCGCACAACGCCCGGGTTCCCGCGCGTGATTTCGATTTTCAAACCTCAAACGACGCCTGACCTGCGATCCCATGGGCCACCCGCGCGACGGGCCTTCGGTCCCACATATCGGACGTAGCGGGCGGGCCGGTGCGACGAATGGCCCGATCGCCATGTGAAGAAATTCACGAACTTTTCCACCCGCGTGCGGGCGCGCCAGGGCCCCGGCCCCCTCTCGGGGGGCCGGGGCCGTGACGGGCAAGCCCCGCGCGGGGTCAGGGGGCGATACCGAAGGCGATCCCGTCGAGGATGTCGTGCTCGCTCACGACCACCTCGGCGGCGCCGGTGCGCTCCATGATCTCCAGCAGCTCCAGCGCCCCGGCCGCGATCACGTCCACCCGGCCCGGGTGCATCGACGGGATGGCCGCGCGCTCGGCGTGGGTGGAGGCCAGCAGCTCTCGGGCGATCCCGGCGACCCGCTCCCGGCTGATCCGGGAGTGGTGGATCGCCGCCGAGTCGTAGCCGGGCAGGCCCTGGGCGATCGCGGACACCGTGGTGACCGTCCCGGCCAGGCCCACCAGGGTGCCCGCGCCGGTCAGCGGGACGACCTCCTCGGCCCGGTCCAGCTCGGCGCGCACGTGCGCCCGGGCCGCCTCGATCTGCTGCTCGGAGGGCAGCTCGGCATCCCCGAAGTACCGCTCGGTGAGCCGCACGCAGCCGATGTCCACCGAGCGCGCGGCCTGCACGTCGTCCGTACCGAGCACGAACTCGGTGGAGCCGCCGCCGAGGTCGAAGACCAGGTACGGGCCGGGGAACTGACCGCCGGTCAGCTCCTTGGTGGCGCCCACGAAGGAGAGGTGCGCCTCCTCCTCGCCGCTCACCACCTCGGGCTCGACGCCCAGGATGTCGCGCACGCCCTTGACGTACTCGTCGCTGTTCTCGGCGTCCCGGGAGGCGCTGGTGGCGACGAAGCGGACCCGCTCGGGGCCGACGCCGAAGCCGGAGATGATCTCCTGGTACTCCCGGCAGGCCGCGAAGGTGCGGGCCAGCGCGTCCGGGTGCAGCCGGCCGGTCTGGTCCACGCCCTGACCCAGCCGGTTGACGATCATCCGGCGGTCGAGGTCGGTGATCTCCCCGGTGTCCGGGTCGAGGTCGGCGACCAGCAGACGGATCGAGTTGGTGCCGCAGTCGATCGCGGCGACGCGGGTCGTGCTCACTCGGACTCCTGCTCCGCCGCGGCGTCCCCGGCGGCGGCCTCCTCGGCGGCGCGCTTCTTCGCGGCGCGCTCGGCGGCCAGCTGCTGCTTGGCGGCGATCACCGCGTCGTGGTCCTGCTCCTTGGCGCGGTTGCGGGCGACCCGCTCACCGGCGGCCTCGACCTCGGCCGGGGAGACGCACGGACCCTTGGCCCACCAGTCCTCCAGCATGCCGAGCGCCTCGTCGCCGAGCGGGTTGACGCCCTCGCCGGCCGCCAGCGAGTGGCCGACCAGCACGTGCAGGCACTTCACCCGGTCCGGCATGCCGCCGGCGCTCGGGAAGCCCTCCAGCACCTCGATCGCGTCACGCCGGGCGATGTAGTCCTCGTGCGCCTTCTGGTAGGCGGCGGCCAGCTCCGGGTCCTCGGCGAGCCGGGCGCTCTGGTCCTTCATCACGCCCTCCGCCTCCAGGGTGCCGATCAGCGAGGCGGCCTTGGGGCAGGTCAGGTAGTAGAGCGTCGGGAACGGCGTGCCGTCCGGCAGACGGGGGGCCGTCTCCACGACGTCGGGGTTGCCGCAGGGGCAGCGGTGCGCCACGCCGCGCAGGCCGCGCGGCACCCGGCCGAGCTGGGCGGCGATGGCCGCGACGTCGGCGTCGGAGACGGTGGGGTGGTTCTCAGTGGTCATGGGGGGAGGTGTCTCCAACGGGGGACGGTGGGAGGGGAAGGGGGGTGGCGGGGACCGCCGCGGCGGTGTCGGCGGCGTCCACCGAGTCCCAGATGCTGGCGTACCAGGGTTTGGCGGCCATCGCCTGGCCGGTGGCGCTTCCGGGGGCCGCGTTCCGGGCGGAGGCCGCACCGGCCGCGGACGAGGAGGGCTGGGCGGAGCCCTGGCCGGCCGGGTCCACCGCGATGTACGGGGTCTCCCCCGGCACCGCGTAGTGCAGCCGGGCGCGGGCCTGCGCCTTGACGTACTCCGGGTCCTGCCAGCGGGCCCGCTCCCGGCGCAGCTGCTCGACCTGCTGGCGCGCGTGGTCGGCCTTCGCCCGCTGGGCGGAGATCTCGGCGCGCTGGGAGATGAACTGCCGCGTCGGGTAGGCGAGGATCGCCACCAGGGAGCAGAGCACCAGGACGAGGACGGTCGCCCGGCTCGTGAACCGGGGCCGGGCCGCCAAGCCCGGGATCCTCCAGCCAGCCATCTCCCGTATCCCCTCCTGGTCGCGACGGTGCCCCGCCGTCCACCCTACGGGGTGAACGGCGGGGCACCGGTCAGGCGTGCGCTACCGGGAGCACTCGGCCCCCGTGCCCGGAGCGCTCAGCCCCGGACTCGCCGTACTGATCCGCTGGTCACTCGGCGGAGCGGAAGCGCGGGAAGGCGCCGCGGCCGGCGTACTCGGCGGCGTCGTCGAGGATCTCCTCGATGCGCAGCAGCTGGTTGTACTTGGCGACGCGCTCGGAGCGGGCCGGGGCACCGGTCTTGATCTGGCCGCAGTTGGTGGCGACGGCCAGGTCGGCGATGGTGACGTCCTCGGTCTCGCCGGAGCGGTGCGACATCATGCAGCGGTAGCCGTTGCGCTGGGCCAGCTCGACGGCGTCCAGGGTCTCGGTCAGCGAGCCGATCTGGTTCACCTTCACCAGCAGCGCGTTGGCGGTGCCGGTCTCGATGCCGCGGGCCAGGCGGGCCGGGTTGGTGACGAACAGGTCGTCGCCGACCAGCTGGACCTTGTCGCCCAGCTTCTCGGTCATGGCCTTCCAGCCGTCCCAGTCCGACTCGTCCAGCGGGTCCTCGATGGAGACCAGCGGGTAGGCGGCGACCAGCTCGGCGTAGTACTCGATGAGCTCGGCGGCGGTGAGCTCCTTGCCCTCGAAGTGGTAGGCGCCGTCCTCGTAGAACTCGGAGGAGGCGACGTCCAGGGCCAGCGCGACGTCACGGCCGGGCACGTAGCCGGCCTTCTGGATGGCCTCGACGATGAGGTCCAGGGCCTCGCGGTTGGAGTCCAGGTTCGGGGCGAAGCCGCCCTCGTCGCCCAGACCGGTGGACAGGCCGCGCTCCTTCAGCACGCCCTTGAGCGTGTGGTAGACCTCGACGCCCCAGCGGACGGCCTCGGAGAAGGACTCCGCGCCGATCGGGGCGATCATGAACTCCTGGATGTCGACGTTGGAGTCGGCGTGCGACCCACCATTGAGGATGTTCATCATCGGGACCGGCAGGACGTGCGCGTTCGGGCCGCCCAGGTAGCGGAACAGCGGCAGGTCGCTGGCCTCGGAGGCGGCGTGCGCGACGGCCAGCGAGACGCCCAGGATGGCGTTGGCGCCGAGCGAGGACTTGTCCGGGGTGGCGTCCAGGTCCAGCATGGCCTGGTCGATCAGGCGCTGCTCGGTGGCGTCGTAGCCGACCAGCTCCGGGCCGATCTGCTCGATGACGGCCAGGACGGCCTTCTCGACGCCCTTGCCGAAGTAGCGGTTCTTGTCGCCGTCGCGCAGCTCCAGCGCCTCGAAGGCACCGGTGGAGGCACCCGACGGGACAGCGGCACGACCCGTGCTGCCGTCGTCGAGGCCGACCTCGACCTCGACCGTGGGGTTGCCGCGGGAGTCGAGGATCTCACGGGCTACGACGACATCGATGGACGGCACGAGGCATCTCCTTGCGGAAGCAGGGTCCGGTCTGACGGTGGGTGCTGTCAGCAGGACGATTGCGGAGTCGTTACGACCAGAGCCTAACCGCCCGGGCTCCCGGGGCCACGTCCACCTCGGTCCCGTCTCAGCGTGTGGCCCCACTACCCACCGGTAGTTCACCTGCTTGTCCCAGCTTGTCCCACCGGAGCGGGCGAATGCGGACGAAGGGGACCGGTAGGAACCGGTCCCCTTCGGACGGCGGGCGGAGCGGCACCGGCGTCGGGCCACGACGGGGGTGACGGCCGGGGTGACGACGGCGTCGGGTCACGACGGCGTCGGGTGACGGCCGGTGCGACGGCTCAGCCGAGGTGCAGCACCTGGCCGGGCATGATCAGGTTCGGGTCGCCGCCGACGGTGGCGTGGTTCTGCTCGTACAGCGCGTGCCAGCCGCCGGACACGCCCTGGGCGGCGGCGATGGTCGACAGGGTGTCCCCCGCGCGGACGGTGTAGTCGTGGCCGGCGGCCTGCGGGGCCTGCTGGGCGGCGAGCGGAGCGTACTGCGGCTGGGCGGCGGCCTGGCCGGCGTACTGCTGGTAGACGCTCTGGTGGCTGGTCCAGTACCAGGCGCCGTTGTTCTGGTACCAGAACACCTTGGCGTCGGCGTCCCAGCCGGCCTTGCCGGAGAAGCCCGGGGTCTGCGGCTGCGCCTGCTGCTGCGGGACGGCCTGCTGGACCGGCTGCGCGGCGGGCTTCTGGGCAGCGGGCTTCTGGACCGGCTTCTGGGCGGCGGGCTGCTGCGCGGCCGGCTTCTCGGCCGGCTTGGCGGCGGGCTTCGGGGCCTGCTGCTTGGGGGCGGACTGCGGCTTGGCGTCCGAGGAGGTGTCGACCACGGCCGCGGCGCCGCCCTTGGTCAGACCCGCCTTCTGGGAGCAGACCGGCCAGGCGCCCGGCCCCTGCGAGGCCAGCACCTTCTCGGCGACCGAGATCTGCTGGGCCTTGCTGGCCTGGTTGGCCTGCGACGCGTAGGCGGTGCCGCCGTACGCCTTCCAGGTGCTGGAGGTGAACTGGAGGCCGCCGTAGAAGCCGTTGCCGGTGTTGATGCTCCAGTTGCCGCCGCTCTCGCACTGGGCGACGGCGTCCCAGGTGGAGGCCGGGGCCGCGGAGGCGCCGGTGGCGGTGAGGAGCGGCATCGCGAGTCCGACGCCGGCCACACCGGCGACGGCGATGGCCTTCTCGGCCTGGGTGCGACGACGGTGACGGCCAGTTCCAACGAACAGCATGAAGAGGTCCCTCTCCGCACGCCTGCGAGGTGAGCTGTCGGGTTCGGACCGGGAGGTGGCCCGGCCGCCGTACGCGGAAACGATTCCGCTCGGGCGGCTTCACCCCAAGCCGTGGGAGACGGCAACAAACCTGGTTCCCCCGCCCCTGCCCAGGGTCTGGTCGGTTTCCCGGGCGCGGCGGGCAGGATTCGGCGTTCCGCGCACGAGGTCCGCAGCTGCGAACTCCAGGGAGAGTAGACAGATCATCAGGACAATCACAAGCTCATATCGTCGATATCACACGACAATTACGGCCCGTGTCCGATCGCCTACCAACGGCGGTGTTATGTCCGGATTGATGGGTGTTCACACCTCCGCCGGCGGGCGATCTGCGACGCCCCGTCAGCGTGATCTCAGCAGGTCGGAGGGGTTCAAGAGACCTGCGAAGGGGTGTGCGGAGGGGTGTGCGGAGAGCGGCCCTCCGGGCTGAATTCCACCGGTAGTTCGCGCAGCCCACGCATGATCAGGCCACCGCGCCAGCGCAGGGCGTCCGGGCTTTCCGCGAGCCGCAGATCGGGCAGCCGGGAAAGCAGCGAGGCCAGCGCCGCACGCCCCTCCAACCGGGCGAGCGGAGCGCCGATGCAGTAGTGGATGCCGTGCCCGAAGCCCAGGTGGGGATTGTCCGTACGGGCCAGGTCCAGGGTGTTCTCGGCGGCGAACCGGGCCGGGTCGCGGTCCGCCGCGGCCAGCACCACCAGCACCGGGTCGCCGACCGGGATGTCCACCCCGCCGATGGTCAGCGGACGGGTCGCGAACCGCCAGGTCGCCAGCTCCACCGGCCCGTCGTAGCGCAGGAGTTCCTCGATCCCGGTCTCCAGCAGCGCGCTCTCCCCGCGCGCCACCGACTCCTGCAGCAGCCGGCGCTGCTCCGGGTTACGCAGCAGCGCGTACGTGCCGTTGCCGATCAGGTTCACGGTCGTCTCGAAACCCGCGAACAGGAGGATGAAGGCCATCGCCGCGGCCTCGTTCTCCGTCAGGTGCTCACCGTGGTCACTGGCCCGGATCAGACCGGAGATCAGGTCGTCCCCGAGGTCCGCGCGCTTGCGGTGGATCAGCTCCAGCAGGTACGCCCGCATCCGCTTCACCGCCCGCCCCACGCCGCCGCGTTGGCCGCCGCCCTGCCCCGGCTTCGTGTGTCGCAGCATCATCCCGGCCCAGTCGCGGAAGTCGTCCTGGTCCTCGGCCGGCACCCCCAGCATGTCGCAGATCGCGTAGATGGGGAGCGGGAAGGCGAACTCGTGGATCAGGTCCGCCGAGCCGCGCTGCGCGAAGCCGTCGATCAGCCGGTCGGTGAGCTGCTGCACCCGCGGCTCGAACTCGGCCACCCGGCGCGGCGTGAACGCCTTCGACACCAGGCGGCGCAGCCGGGTGTGGTCCGGCGGGTCGATGTTCAGCAGGTGGGTCATCAGGTCCGCCTGCCGCTCCCCCGGGATGCCCACCCGGCCGGTGCGGTGCGCCTGCTCGCTGTGGTGCGCCGGGTTCTTCGACAGCCGGCTGTCCGCGAGCGCCTGCCGGGCGTCGGCGTACCTGGTCACCAGCCAGGCCTCCACCCCGCTCGGCAGGGTGGTGCGGTGCACCGGGGAGTGCTCGCGCAGCCAGGCGTAGGCGGGGTACGGGTCGGAGGCGAACTCCCAGGTGAACAGCTGCGGGGCGGGGGCATCGGAGGACGCGGCGGCGGGCCGGGCGGGGTCGGGCTGAGCTGGCATGGACCGACCGTATCCGGTGCGACCGGCGCACCCGCCCTCCGGCGGGCCGCGCCCGTCGGGCGGCGCTCCGCGGCGGGGTCATGACCGGGTCACGGCCGGCTCCACGGCCGGCTCATGGACAGGCCGTGGCCGGGCCGTTGACCCTCCGTGGACGGGTCGTGGACGGTCCGTGGACAGCTCTTGGCCGACTCTTGGCCGCGGGGCGGGCGTGAGCCTGGTCACCTGAGGGGTAATCCCTGTTGCGGAGGGTCAGGACGTGCCTACGATCCTCCGCAGTACGCGTGGGCGCCGGTGCGGTGTCGCCCACAGGGAGGAGCAGGCCATGCGGGTCAGCGGGTCAGTCGTCGTCATCGCGGTCCTCGACGGCGGGTCGGGCGCGGGCCTCGCCCGCCGGTTCTCCGCGGCCGGCGCCGCCGGAATGCTGATCGCCGACCAGTACGTCGGCGTCGCCGAGGACCTCGCCACCGAACTCGACCGGCCGGGCTGCCCCGTCGTCGGCGTCTGCGGCGACATCCGCCGCCCCAGCGACGTCGCCGCCCTCGTCGACACCGCCGAGAAGCACCTCGGGCCGATCGACCTGTTCGCCGTCGCCGGCCCGGGCGGCGAGCGGATCATCTCGCTGGCCGACCTGCCCGACCACCTCGACCTGGAGCGGCTCGCCGAACTCGTCCTCCTCGTCGGCGAGGCCATCGGCGAACTCGTCCCGCCGCAGCGGCGCCCGGAGCACACCGCCACGGCGGCCTGAGCACCTACTCCCCGTCCGGCTCGAGACCCTCGGCCGCGCGCACCCCGTCCCGGTAACCGCGCGCGGCCGACCGCAGCGCCGCGTCCACGTCCACCCCTGCGTCGTGGGCCCGCTGCACCACCGCGAGCAGCAGCCGGCCCACCGAGTCGGCGGTCAGCTCGGCGGGCAGCTCGTACGGCTCGTCCGGCATTCCGGTGAACCCGGACCGGCGCACCCGGGACACCAGCTTCGCCGCGTACGCCAGCGCGGGCAGCCCGGCCGGCACGCCGTCCAGCACCGACTCGCGGTCCGCCTTCTCGGCCGCCTTCAGCTGCTCCCAGTTCGCCTCCGCCTCGGTGGCACCCTCGACCTCGACGTTCCCGAACACGTGCGGGTGCCGGTACATCAGCTTCTCGACGATGTCCCCGGCCACGTCGTCGACGGTGAACGGGTCGGTCGGGTGCTCCTCGGCGATCCGGGAGTGGAAGAACACCTGGAACAGGACGTCGCCCAGCTCCTCGCGCAGCGTCTGCCGCTCCCCGTCCTCGATCGCCTCGACCAGCTCGTACGCCTCCTCGACCAGGTACTTCACCAGGGTCTCGTGCGTCTGCTCGGCGTCCCAGGGGCAACCGCCCGGGGAGCGCAGCCGGTCCATCACCGTCACCAGGTCCAGCAGCCGCGACCCCGGCAGGTCGTACGAGCCGGGCAGCACCTCGATCTCGGGCACCTCGCCGGCCTGCTCCACCGCGAGCCGCGCCAACGCGTCGGTCAGCCCCGGGTCCCCGTCCGGGCTGCCCAGCCACACCGTCGGCCCGCCCCCGGCCGGCTGCCCGGTCAGCAGCCGCGCCAACGCGGGCGCCGACCCGGCCGGCACGACCTCCACGCCCACCCCGGCCTGCCGCACCGCCGCCACCTGCGGATGCCCCTCGTCCCCCACCAACACCCGCCCCGCCGACCGCAACGCCTCCCACGCCGGCCACGCCAGCAGCCCGGGAGCCACCCGGTGGGTGGTGGTCAGCAGGATCAACTTCGCGCCCGGAACATTCGTCGTCACACCCCGAACCTACCTCCGCCCCCAGCCACGCCCCCACCAGCGCAGAACGCCGAACCCGCCGACTTCCCGGTCCCCCGCTCTCGCCCGGCCAGTCCCGCCGCGACACGAGAAGTCGGCCCGGCCGACTTCCCACTCCGGATCCGCTCGGCCCCGGGCCACGCCTCCCGTCCACGCAGAAGTCGAACCCGCCGACTTCCCACGCCGAACACCCACTCCGGGCACCCGCACCAAGCCCCGGCAGGCACGGAAAGTCGGCCTCACCGACCTCCCGCGCACCCGCGCACCCGCACCACAGCGACACGAAGAGTCGACCCGGCCGACTTCCTGATCCGGCACCCACTCCGGCCCAGGCCAACGCCTCGGCCAAGCCCGCGCCCGCACAGGAAGCCGAGCCCGCCGACTTCCCGCTCCCAGGCGCCGCCCTGCTCCCCCGCAAGCCACCAGCACGAAAAGTCGGCCCGGCCGACTTCCTGATCCGAGATGGCGACGCCCTCCGTCGGGGCGGTGGAGAGCGGCTGTGGCACGGCGTTCGGCGAACGGGCGGGCAGGGGGCGGCGTCCCGGGATACCTGGAGGCCCAGGGGGCTGGAGCTGTTGACGGTGATCAGAAGAGGCGCGGGGCCAACGTCCCGAGGCCGGCACGGTGCGCCCGTGCCGAAGGCTCCGAACCGGCACGGCAGCAGCCTTCGTGGCACACACACGTCGTGCCAGCCGGAAGGGTCGCGGGGGCCAACGTCCCGGAGGGCAACGTGGAAAGGCCACACCACGACCCCTGTGCGTCGAGGCCGGCACGGTGTTCCCGTGCCGAAGGCCTCTGAATCGGCACGCACACGTCGTGCCAGCCGGAAGGGGCGCGGGGGCCGACATGCCGAGGGCGGAACGGAGGGTCACACCACCATGCCGGGGCGCCCGTGCCGGAGGTTCCGGGGCGGCGGGGCGGCGATGCCGGGGGGCGGGGTGGGTCAGCGGGGTGCCGGGGGCCAGGAGGTGGAGGTGGGGGTGAGGGTGGAGAGGGACTGGCGGAGGCGGCGGACGGTGGGGTGGTGGGGGCCGTCGCGGCGTTCGCGGTCGAGGAGGAGGGGGAGCAGCCACTGCCAGGCGTTCTGGGGGTCTCCGGCGGCGGCGAGGTGGAGGCCGATGCGTTCGCGGAGGTCGTAGCTTCGCTCGGGGTCGGTGTCGAGGCCGGATTCGAGGCGGGCGGTGTGGGCGGTGAGGAGGGCCTGGTACTCGGCGAGGGCTTCGGGTCCGTGGCCGAGCCGGTCGAGGCAGATCGCGGCGCGGTAGCGGTGGTCGAGGCCCTGGGGGCCGTGCGGGCCGCCGTCGGCGGTGGCGGCGAGGCGGCGGTATTCGGGGAGGGCCTGCTGGGGGTGACCCTCGTGCAGGAGGGTGCGGGCGTAGATGGTGCGGATGGTGCGCACCAGGGGCGCGGCGTCGCCGAGTTCGGCCTCGGCCCGGGGCAGCAGGCGGGCGGCGAGGCCGAGCACCTCGGTGTGGCGGCCGGCGTCGACCAGGTCGGAGAGCCGGGCGCATTCGGCGCCGAGGTCCGGGCCCGCGGGGGCGGGGGGCGGTGTCGGAGGGGCGGGCGGCAGGAGGAAGGGCCGCGGCTCGGAGCGGACGGTCGGCGCCGGGGTGGCCGCCGCGGCCGGCGGCTGTGGCTGGTGCGGGTACCGGAAGGGGCGGGCCGGGTCCGGCAGCGGGGTGTGGCGGGGCTGCGGGGTGCCGTCGGCCGGGGGCAGCAGCGGGAGCAGCCGCGTGTAGACGGTCCAGGCGTCGGCGGGGCGGTCGGCGGGCTGCTTGGCGAGCAGGTCGAGCACCAGTTGTTCCAGCGGCTGTGGCACCTCGGGGCGCAACTGCCGTAGCGGGACGGGTGGTTCGTCGACGTGCCGGCGCAGGACGCCGAGCGCGGTGGGGGCCCGGAACGGCTCCTCGCCGGCGAGCATCTCGTGCAGCAGGCAGCCGAGCGCGTAGAGGTCGCTGCGCGGGTCGGTGGTGGCGGCGAGGGCCTGTTCGGGGGCCATGTAGGAGGGGCTGCCGACGGGCACGCCGGTGAGGGTGAGCCGGGTGGTCTCGGTGTCGAGGGCGGTGGCGATGCCGAGGTCGAGCAGGACGGTGCGGCCGTCCTCGCGGACCATGACGTTGCTCGGCTTGAGGTCGCGGTGGACCACCGGGATGGCGTGGACGGCGGCCAGCGCGGCGCACAGCTGCGCGGCGACGGCCGCGGCGCGCTCGATCGGGAAGGGCGCGTCTTCGGCGATGAGGTCGGCCAGGCTGACCCCGGGGATGCGCTGCATGACGAGGTAGAGCTCGCCCTCGTCCTCGCCCGCGTCGAAGACGGTGACCAGCCCGGGGTGGTCGAGTGCGGCGGTGACCCGGCACTCGCGCAGGAAGCGGCGGCGCAACTCGTCGCCGTGGCCGGTCCGTTCGCCGCCGGTGCCGGTCCCGCCGGGGAGCAGGTGCTCGGGGCGGAGCAGCTTGACCGCGACCGGGCGGAGCAGCCGTTCGTCCTGGCCGGCCCAGACCTGGCCCATGCCGCCGTGGCCGATCTTCTCGGTGAGCCGGTAGCGGCCGGCGATCAGTCGGGTGGCGGTCACGGCCGGTCCTCGCGGGCCTGGCGGCGCAGCAACTCGCCCAGCTCGCGCAGGTCGTGGGCGGTCTCGGGAGCCTGCACCGCGGGAGCCCGCACGGAGGGGGTCTGCACCGAGGGAGCCTGCACGAAGGGGGCCTGCACCGAGCGGGGCGCGACCGAGGGGCCGGGGGCCGCCGGCGCGGGCACCCCGTACCGGGGCACGGTCGCCGCGTACGGCGAAACGGCCTGCGGCACGGCGTACGGCACGGCCTGCGGCGCGGGCGGCCCGGCCAGCCAGACCGCGCGGCTGTCCATCACCAGGAAGTGCGCCGTCGGCAGGAGCCACAGCACGGCCAGTGTGATCTGGCCGGTGGTGTCGGCGGTGGGGTTCTTCAGGCTGCCCGCGACCCCGGCGGAGACGAGCATGGCGAGCAGCAGCGCGCAGAACACCGCCGCACCGGCGATGTCGTACGCCCGCCGGCGCCGGACCGCCAGCAGCAGCGAGGGGACGGCCCCGAGCAGGCCGAAGGTGAGCAGCGGGGCCAGTGCGCACAGGACGCGCGCGACCAGCCCGAACCGCCCCGGAATCGGAGCCTGCCCGGCCACCGGCGCCGGCGCGGGAAGCGGCCCCCGCCCCGGCCCGTACGGCGTTCCGCCGGGCGGCGGTCCGAACTGCCCGGGGTGGTGCCCTGACATGCGCGCTCCTGAGCTGGTGAGGACCGGCACCGAGGGCGGTGCGGACGGCTGCGCTCACCGTACCGCCCGGCCCGGTCGCTCCGGAGGGCTTCCGTCCGCCCGCTGCCGCATCGGTACCGCGCCGGTACCGCGCCGCTACTGAGCCTGGGTCACCTCCGCGGCGCCCGTCGTGGACCGCCCTCAGTCCGGCGGCAGCAGCGTGCCGGTCGCCAGGGCGTCGGTGGCGGCCTGGGCGAGGCCGCGGCCGAGGGCGGCGGCCTGGGCGAGGGCGGTGTCGAAGGCGGCCAGGCGGGCGAAGGCGGCGCCGAGGCGCTGCTGCGCTGGGAGCGGGAGGCGGGGCAGTTCGACCCGGCGGATGTCGAGGCGGACGGTGGTGGTGGCGTGGCTGGCGGCGCGCCGGGTGCCGGCGGTGGAGCGGAACTGGCCGGCCAGGAACTCGGGGTCGAGGGCGGCCGGATCGGGCCGCAGGAGGTGGAGTTGGCGGCCGAGGGCGGCGCCGACCAGCGGGCCCTCGGCGGGGACGACCCGGGCGGTGCCGCCGCCGAGGGCGGGGACCAGGACGTCGCCGGGGCGGGTGCGGACGTCCCCGGCCGGGCCGGGGCCGACGGTCAGGACGGCGCTGGGCGCGGCGCCGGTGGCGAGGTCCTGGTCGGTGACGACGGGAGTGCCGCCCGACCCCGAGCCAGCCGACCCCGACCCGCCCGCTCCCCACCCGGCCGCCCCCGAACCGCCCGCTCCCGAGCCGGCCGGCCGGGTGGCGGCGCCGGTGCCGGTGCCGGTGCCGGAGGAGTACACCTCCAGCGCGCCGCCGCGGATCAGTTCACCGATGGTGACCAGCCCCGCGGGAGCGGCGCCGGACGCCCCGTCGGGCGCGGTGCCCGGCCGCGGCAGCAGCGTGGTCGGGTCGGGCAGGCCGGCCAGCAGTTCGGCCAGTCGGCCGCCGAGGTGGGAGAGTTCGGCCGCGCCGCCGAGCGGTGCGGCCGGTGGGACGTGTCGGGCCGGGGAGAGGTCGGTCTCGTCGTCGAGCAGGTCGATGGCGGCCACGGCCCGGTGGACGCCGGGGCGGTCGGCGGGGACCGGCAGGCCCTCGCGCGCGGCGAGGTCGAAACCGCGCCAGGCGTCCAGGACGGTGCGGCGCAGCTCGGGCCAGTCGACCCTGTCCCGGCCCCCCTCGGCGGCCGGCGCCCCGGCGGCCCCGACCGCGGCGGTGGGTGCCGCCCCGGCGTCGAGCATCAGCACCTGGCGGAAGTCGCTCCCCGGCCGGGGAGCGCGCAGCACCCACAGGTGCAGCGGGACGCCGTACGGCGGGGCGGCGCCGGCGGGCAGCGCGATGACGGCGCGCAGCGCGCCGGAGCGGAGCAGTTCGGCCCGGATCCGGCGGCCGGCCCGGCGGGCGGCGACGGTCGGCGGGAGCAGCAGCGCCGCGAGGCCGCCGGGGCGGGTGTGGGCGAGGCAGTGCAGCACCCAGGCCAGTTCGGACTCGCCGCGCGGCGGGACGAGCCCGCCGGGCCAGCGGGTGTCGAACTGCAGCTCGTCGTGGCCCCAGTCGCGTTCGTTGTACGGGGGCTGGCAGAGCACGGCCTCGAAGGTGTCGCCGGGGAAGCCGTCGGCGCGCAGGGCGTCGCCGGCCCGCAGGTCGAGCGGGAGCGGGCCGGGCTCGTCGGCGGGGGTGTGCAGGGCGATCCGGAGCCGGGCGAGGGCGGCGGTGACCGGGTCGGCGTCCTGGCCGTAGCGGCCGGTGGTCGGCGGGTGGGCGAGCAGGACGGAGCCGAGGCCGACGGCCGGGTCGAGCACGGTGGCGGGGATCCCGGCGACGGCGGCGAGCAGTTCGGCGGCCTCCGGCGGGGTGGGGCTGAGCTGCCGGGTGTTGGCCTCGGCGTACCGGGTGAGCAGCTGCTCGTACGCGCCGACCGGGCCGGCCTGGGCGGCGAGTTCGGCGAGCAGCCGGGCGAGGTCCAGCTGGGTGCTGCCGAGCAGGCCGGGGAGGCCGAGGGTGTGGGCGCCGTCGGGGCCGAAGGCGTGGACGGCGGCGCCGGCGACGGCCCGGGGCAGCGCGAGGGCGAGCCGGGTGTCCGGCCGCTCGGCGAGCTCGGCCCACTGTTCGGGCTCGCGGTGCAGCAGCAGGAGCAGGGCGCCCGCCTCGACCAGCGGGGCGGCGGGGTGGCCGGCCGGGTCGCGGAGGGTGTCGACGAGCTGCCAGACCCGCTCCAGCAGCGGGAGTTCGGCGATCTTGCCCTGGGCGCGCAGCCAGGACTCGACCTCGGCGAGCGCGAAGGCCGGGCTGGCGTCGGTGCCGCCCACCGGGCGGGGGAAGTCGGGGTGGCGGCGGCGCCAGTTGCTGACCGCGGCCCGGCCGACGCCGGCGAGCCGGGCGATCTCGGCGGCGGTCACTTCGGGACGGTCCGGCACGGGGGCTCCTTCGGTGGCGCGGGCGGGCAGGGGGTGTGACCGCACAGCATAGCGATGCGGCTCCCCACCCTCGTTCACGCGTGAACAGAGATCTTTCGTGAAATCTCGTTGACATGGTTCACGCGCCAGTGGTGTGATCTCTCCGTCGCCACCGGACGGGAGCGACACCAGGAAGACCACCGACCACCGGGAGAACAGTCATGTCCGCCACCGCCCGCCGCGTCACCACCCGCCGCACCGCCGCCCTGCTGCTGGGCGCGGCGCTGGTCACCCTCACCGCGACCGCCTGCGACTCGACGGGTGGCGCCTCCGTCTCGACCGAGGCGAAGCCGACCGCGGCCGCCGGCGCCGGCACCAAGGCCGCCGACACCGCCAAGGCCCCCGCCAAGCTCGGCGACACCATCGCGCTCAAGGGCATGGACAAGGGCAACACCGCCGACGTCACCGCGGTGAAGGTGGTCGACCCGGCCGAGAGCGCCAACGAGTACCTCAAGCCGGCCGAGGGCAAGCACTACGTCGCGGTGCAGTTCCAGATCAAGGCCACCGGTGCCCAGGCGTACGGCGAGGTCCCCGCCAGCAGCGCCAAGGTCGTGGACGCCCAGGGCCAGGCGTACGGGCCGAACCTCGAGGAGACCAAGGCCGGCCCCGCCTTCCAGACCCCCACCAACATCGCTCCCGGCGAGACGGGCAAGGGCTTCGTCACCTTCGAGGTCCCGGACGGCACCAAGCTCGACAAGGTCCAGTT
Organism: Kitasatospora sp. NPDC032121; assembly: GCF_055580145.1. Lineage (NCBI taxonomy): Bacteria > Bacillati > Actinomycetota > Actinomycetes > Kitasatosporales > Streptomycetaceae > Kitasatospora > Kitasatospora sp. NPDC032121. The sequence goes on from NZ_JBVILX010000004.1 coordinate 483,668, forward strand.
CGCGCTGGACAACGGCTTCTCCAACCAGGCCGGCCAGTGGAAGCTCGGCTGACCTCCCGCCGCACCCCCGTACGTACGGAACGGCGGCCCCGGGCCGAAGCCCGAGACCGCCGCGATCCAGCTGTGAACCCGGCGGGGGCCCAGCCGTGAACCAGCCGGGAACCGCCGAGCGGCGGACGCTACTTCTTCGCCCCCGCCAGGTCGTCGAACATGGCCGACAGGAACTCGCTGCACCAGCCCAGCAGTTCCCGCCCGACCAGCGGCTTGCCGCCGATCCGCCCGGTGCTCGGGCGCGGCACCAGCAGCTGCTGGGCCGCCGCCTTCACCTGGCTGCGCGGGTAGAGCCGGTTCAGCCGCAGCTGCTGGGACTCACGCAGCTCCACCGGCCCGAAGCGGACGTTGGAGCCCTGGAGGGTGATGTCCGCGATCCCGCACCGCCGGGCGTACAGTCGCAGCGCCGCGACCAGCAGCAGGTTCTCCACCGGCTCGGGCAGCTTGCCGTAGCGGTCCACCAGCTCGTCCCGGACCTGCCGGATGTCCTCCTCCGAGTTGACGGCGGCGATCGAGCGGTACGCCTGCAGCCGCAGCCGCTCGCCGGGCGCGTAGTCGTGCGGCACGTGGGCGTCGACGGGCAGCTCGATCTTCACCTCGAGCGGCTCCTCCTCCGGCTCCCCGCCGCCCGCCAGCGACTCGCGGAACTCCGCCACCGCCTCGCCGACCATCCGCATGTAGAGGTCGAAGCCGACGCCCGCGATGTGCCCGGACTGCTCGCCGCCGAGCAGGTTGCCCGCCCCGCGGATCTCCAGGTCCTTCATCGCGACGTACATGCCGGCGCCCATCTCGGTGTGCTGGGCGATGGTGGCCAGCCGCTCGTGCGCGGTCTCGGTGAGCGGCTTCTCCGGCGGGTACAGCATGTACGCGTAGCCGCGCTCGCGCCCTCGCCCGACCCGCCCGCGCAGCTGGTGCAGCTGGGAGAGGCCGAAGGTGTCGCCGCGTTCCACGATCAGGGTGTTGGCGTTGGAGATGTCGATGCCGGACTCCACGATCGTGGTCGACACCAGGACGTCGAACTCCTTCTCCCAGAAGTCGACGACGACCTTCTCCAGCTGGGTCTCCCCCATCTGCCCGTGCGCGGTGGCGATCCGCGCCTCGGGCACCAGGTCCTTCAGTCGGGCGGCCGCCTTGTCGATCGACTCCACCCGGTTGTGGATGTAGAACACCTGGCCCTCGCGCAGGAGTTCACGCCGGATCGCGGCCGAGATCTGCTTCTCGTCGTACGGGCCGACGAAGGTCAGCACCGGGTGCCGCTCCTCCGGCGGGGTGGTGATGGTGGACATCTCGCGGATGCCGGTGACGGCCATCTCCAGGGTGCGCGGGATCGGGGTCGCGGACATGGTGAGCACGTCCACGTTGGCGCGCAGCTTCTTCAGCTGCTCCTTGTGCTCGACGCCGAACCGCTGCTCCTCGTCGACGATGACCAGGCCGAGGTCCTTGAACCTGGTCTCGGAGGAGAACAGCCGGTGGGTGCCGATCACGACGTCCACCGAGCCCTCGAAAAGCCCCTCCAGCACGGCCTTGGCCTCGGTGTCGGTCTGGAAGCGGGACAGCGCCTTCACCGTCACCGGGAAGTTGGCGTAGCGCTCGGCGAAGGTCGAGAAGTGCTGCTGCACCAGCAGCGTGGTCGGCACCAGGACGGCCACCTGCTTGCCGTCCTGCACGGCCTTGAAGGCGGCCCGCACCGCGATCTCGGTCTTGCCGTAGCCGACGTCGCCGCAGATCAGCCGGTCCATCGGAACGGACTTCTCCATGTCCGACTTGACCTCGGCGATGGTGGTCAGCTGGTCCGGCGTCTCCGCGTACGGGAAGGCGTCCTCCAGCTCGCGCTGCCACGGGGTGTCCGGGCCGAAGGTGTGGCCTGGGGCGGCCATCCGTGCCGAGTACAGCCTGATCAGGTCGGCGGCGATCTCCTTGACGGCCTTCTTGGCCCGCTGCTTGGTCTTCGCCCAGTCCGCGCCGCCGAGCCGGTGCAGCGTCGGGGCCTCGCCGCCGACGTACTTGGTGACCTGGTCCAGCTGGTCGGTCGGCACGAACAGCCGGTCGCCGGGGTGGCCGCGCTTGGCCGGGGCGTACTCCAGCACCAGGTACTCGCGGGTGGCGCCCTGGACGGTGCGCTGCACCATCTCGACGTACTTGCCGACGCCGTGCGCCTCGTGGACGACGTAGTCGCCGGCCACCAGCGCCAGCGGGTCGATCGCGTTGCGGCGGCGCGAGGGCATCCGGCGCATGTCCTTGGTGGAGGACTTCTGCCCGGACAGGTCGGTCTCGGTGATGACCGTGAGCTTGAGGTTCTCGTCCACGAAGCCGTGCTCGATCGAGCCGCAGGAGACGTGGACGACGTCCCGGGTGGGCGCCTCGGTGAGGTCGGCGACCAGGCGGGCCGGGATGCCCTCGTTGCCCAGCACCTCGGCGAGCCGGGAGGCCGGGCCGTGGCCCTCGGTCACCATGACGACCCGCCAGTCGGCGGCCAGCCGCTCCTTGGCGTCGGCGATCGCCCGGGCGGTGTCGCCCCGGTAGGCCTCGACGGCGTGCATGCCGAGGGTCAGCGTGTTGGCGTCGAACTCCAGGATGCCGTCGACGGAGGACTGGCTCGTCGCGAACGGGCTGACGGACCACCAGGGCAGCCCGATCTCGTCGGCGTGTTCGCGCACCTCGGCGAGCGAGCGCAGCGAGGCGGCGGAGACGTCGATGGCCTCCAGGTCGATCGGCCGGTCCCCGCCGGCCGCGGCCGCGACCCAGGAGGCGTGCAGGAACTCCTGGCTGGTCGCGACCAGGTCGGCGGCCCGGGTGCGGACCCGCTCCGGGTCGCAGACCACGGTGACGGAGCCGAGCGGCAGCACGTCCAGCAGCAGCTCCATGTCGTCGACCAGCACCGGCGCCAGCGACTCCATGCCCTCGACCGCGATGCCCTCGGCGATCTTGTCCAGGATCTCGGCCAGCCCGGGGTGCTCGGCGGACAGCTCGGCGGCCCGGGCCCGCACCTCGTCGGTGAGCAGCAGTTCGCGGCAGGGCGGCGCCCACAGGCCGTGCTCGGCGATCTCCAGCGAGCGCTGGTCGGCGACCTTGAAGTACCGGACCTCCTCGACCTCGTCGCCCCAGAACTCCACCCGCAGCGGGTGCTCCTCGGTGGGCGGGAAGACGTCCAGGATGCCGCCGCGGACAGCGAACTCGCCGCGCTTCTCGACCAGTTCGACGCGCGCGTAGGCGGCGGCGGAGAGCCGGCGGGCCACCTCCTCCAGGTCGTACGACCCACCGCGCCGGACGGCCACCGGCTCCAGCTCGGCCAGCCCCTTGACCTGCGGCTGGAGCACCGAGCGGACGGGGGCGACGACCACCTGCACCGGCCCGGCCGCCGGGTCGTCGGCCCGCGGGTGGACGATCCGGCGCAGTACGGCCAGCCGGCGCCCGACGGTGTCCGAGCGGGGCGACAGCCGCTCGTGCGGCAGCGTCTCCCAGGCCGGGAACTCGGCGACGGCGTCGGCGGGCAGCAGCGAGCGCAGCGAGGCCGCGAGGTCCTCGGCCTCGCGGCCGGTCGCGGTGACGGCGAGCACCGGGCGGCCCCGCTCCCCGGCGGACTGCCCGGCGAGCGCGCGGGCCAGCGCGGCGATGGCGAACGGCCGGGCGGCGGGCGGCCCGACCAGGTCCAGGTGGCGGCGTCCGCCGGCCGCGGCTCCGGGGGCGGTGGCCGCCTCGATCGCCTCGGCGAGCGCCGCGTCCCGCGCGACGACATCGAGCAGTCCGGTCAGGCTCATCTGGGGTCTCTTCTTCGTCCCGTGGCTGGTGCCGCCCCGGGGCGGTCGAAGGCCCGCCGGGGCAACGCGAACGGCCCGGCACGCCGAGCGGCCGGGGGTCTCCAGCCTACGCCGCGGCACGGACAGGCACGCGGTCCACGACATCGGCGGGGCCGGAACGGGATCGGCGCGGGGCCGTACCTGGGCCGTGACCGGAGTCGGGGCACCGGGCAGCACGCCCCCGCCCCCGCTGTTTTTGTCAGGGGCGCGTCCGGGAACGAACGACTGGACGGAACACCGGACCGGCCGGTGGACGAACCAACCCGGAGTACCGCCGAACCGAGCACGGCTATCCGCCACGAACTGGACATACTCCTGTCACTGGCCGTCCATGGAGATCGCGCACCATGGTGAACGTGCCCGCCGCACCCAACCGTGGGGGATGGCTGTGGGGGCACTGTCGCACCACCGATGGGGGTCGGAGGTGCGAGGCCGGGCGGCCCTGGGTGGGGGCGCCCGCCCAAGCGCCGGGAACCGTGGCGCCCTTTCCTGGAGGGCGCCACGGGTCTCGGCCTCTTTCGCTCCCGGCGCCCACCCGGTCGGCCGCCGCCCACGCGAAACGCCCGGCTGGGAAACCCCAGCCGAGCGCCTGGCTGAACTCATCGCGGCCTGGACGACCGACCACGTGTGGCAACGACCGCCGGAAACCGCCCCGGGGGAAGCGGCCGGGCCTTCGCGACGACGTACGGTCGCGGCCGGTCAGCGGCGGCGGTAGCTCACCGTGTTGGGGGTCGCGTAGTCGGTGCCGTCGTCCACGATGATGATCTTCGGAACGATCCGGGTCTCGTCCTCCGCCCGCCCCTCGGCGGCCTTCCCGGCAGCGGCGGCGTCGGAGGCCGCCATCTCCCCGGCGGGCGGCGAGGCCGGCTTCGGGGGCACCGGGCCGGTCGCCACGGGGCCGCCGATGGCCCTGGTCGCGCTGCTGCCGACCACCGGCGTCCGCAGCACGGGCGCCGACTGCTCCGGGGCGGAGCCCTTGGCTCCGGCCGGAGCCGCGGTGGCCAGGGCCTTGCGCAGGTTCGCCACCGGGATCTCTCCGGTGTCCGCCTCCGAGTCCACCGGCGCGGTGTCGGCGACGGCGTCCTCGACCGCGTCCCGCGGAGCGGGGGCCGTGGGGGCCGTGGGGGCCTCGGCGGACTCCTCGGCGGCCTGCTCGGCCGAGCCCTCCGCGGCCCGGGCCGCCGCGACGGCCGCGGCCGCCACCTCGGGCTCGATCTGGCCGACCGCCGCCCCGGTGAGCGAGGCCAGCGTGGCCTTGATGTGGTCCAGGTGCTGCTGCACCGTCTCCAGCCGGGTGTCGAACTCGCGCTGCTCGCGCTCGCTCGCCGCGTTGATCTCCTCGGCCTCCCGGCGGGCCTGCTCGATCAGCTGGTCGGCCTTGGCCTGGGCGTCCGTCTCCAGCTGCTTGATCCGGTTCAGCACGGTCTCCCGCTGCTGTTCCGCCTCCTTGACCCGGCGCTCGGCGGTCTCCGAGACCTCGGCGTCCTCGGCGTCGGCCTTGGCCTGGGCCGCGGCGAAGGTCTCGTCGGCCTTGCGGCGCCGGGCGGCCAGCTCGGCCTCGGCCTGTTCGCCGGCCTCGGCGGCGGCCACCCGCACCTTGGCGGCGTACGCGGTGGCGGCGTCCCGGATGGCGCGGCTCTCCCGGTCGGCCTCGGACCGGATGCCCTCGGCCTCGGCCCGGGTCCGTTCCTCGGTGCGGCGGGCGGCCGCGTCGGCGGCGGCCCGGGTCGTGGCGCTGTACTCCCTGGCGGCGCGGTCGGCCGCCTGCCCGGCCTCGTAGACCTCGTCCCGGAGGTCCTCGGCGAAGCGCTCGGCCTTCTCCCGGACGGCGCGCGCCTCGTTCTCGGCCATCGCGGCGAGTCCGGCGGCCTGCTCGCTGAGCACCTGGTAGTCGGGCTCCGGGGCCTCCTCGGCGGTCCGGCGGATGTCGGCCAGCCGGGCCTCCATCTGCCGGATGCCGGCGCCCAGGACACTCAGCCGCTCCCAGGCCTCGTCGCGCTGCGCGGTGAGCGCGGCCAGGGCTCGGTCGACCTGCTCGGGCGCGTAGCCCTTGCGGGCCTGGGTGAAGCCGTACTGGGGGACGGCGTCGCTCATGGGCTCTTCCCCTCGTTCGCGGGCTGCGGAGCCCATGATCGGACGGAACGGTCGGATCCGGAACCGGTTGGGAGTCCGGGGCCGGATTCCGCCGTCCTACGGACCGGATTGCGTCGAGGACGGGACGAATAGACCCATCCTCTTGACCTATTTTGCGCAGATCCGGGCGAAACCCCAATGAGGCACGGCTGCGACGGCATGCCGGAGGGGCCGTCCCGGACACCGGAACGACCCCTCCCCACCTGCGAGGATCGGCGACGGACCGCTACAGCAGGCCGTCCCAGAACTGCTCCAGCAGCACGGCCCACCAGGTGTCCGCGTTCTGCAGGGCCGCCGGGTCGATCGCGGCGAGCTGGGCCTGGAAGTCGGTCGTCCAGCGACCGGCCTGGTCCGGCGTCAGCCCGTACCGCAGCCGCCACATCCGGCCCAGCAGGGCCAGCGAACGGACGAACTCCGGTACACCGCTGTTGACGAACCGGGGCGGCTGGCCGGTTCCATCGATGTCCACCGCCACCACGTGCGCGGTGCCGTACTGGACGCACAGCTGGCGGCCGTAGTCGTTGCCCAGCACCAGGTAGCCGCCGAAGTCCGGGCCTGCGGCGAGGCCGCGCTCGGCGGCCAGCTCGGCGAGCGTCGGGATCGGGCGGCCCTCCTGCGCCTGCGCCCAGAAGAACGGCCCGAAGTCGCGCGGCAGCCCGGCCCACATCAGGGTCTGGGACACCGGCTCGGGCACGCCCTGGCGGGAGACGGCGCGCTGCTCGTAGCGGAACAGGTTCTGCCCGAACGCGGCGCCGATCTCCTGGGCGAGCTGCTGCGGCGGGAGCGGCGGCAGCGCCTGGACCGTCCCCGGCGCGGGCGCCGGCACCCGGAACGGGCGGACCCGCTGGGCGCCGGAGGCCAGCTGGTGCAGCTCGTCCAGGTGGTCGAGCAGCTCGGACATCCCGGCCTGCCGGGAGGCGTGGTCGCGGCCGTACGGGGCGGTGTGGGTGAGCCGGACGTTCGGCCAGGACGCGGCGATCATGCGGTTGCAGTAGCCGCCCGGCAGGTCGCAGGACTCCAGCTCGGTGTACAGCTCCAGCACCTGCTCCGGCGGCACGTTGAGCCGGCGCAGGTCCTGGAGGATCTTCCACTCCGGGTGCGGGGTGCCGGGCTCGCTGCGGTGCAGCAGCTTCTGCTCCGAGCCGTCCGGGCCCCGGTAGCTGAGCGCGGCGAAGTACCCCGGGCCGACCGCGGGCACGCCCGGGGGCACCGGCGCGGGCTGCGGCGAGCCGGGCACCGCCGCCGGCGGGACGAGCCCGGCGGCGCCGCCCGCGTTCGGGTAGCCGTAGCCGGCCGCGGGCGCGACGGGGGCCGCCGGACCGCCGGGCGGCGGCGGGACGGCGGGGCCGCCGGACGGCGGGGTGCCCGGGTCCGCCGGGCCGGCCGCCGGCGCCGGGTCGATCGCGCTCGCCAGCTGGGTCGCCTCGTACGCCGTCCCGGACGCCGCCGGGCCGGTCGGCGCGGCCGCCGGGGTCGCCGGGGCCTCGCCACCGCGCAGGCCCACCGGGGGCGGGGGCGGCGGGGCGGAGGCGGCGCCACGGCCGCCGGGGTTGGCGACGGGCGTGCCGGCACCCGGGGTGTGCTTCAGCCCGGCGGGCGGGGGCGGCGGCGGGCCCGAACCCGCGTTGCGCCCCAGCCCGGCGGGAGCGGCGCCCGCGGCGGGAGGGCCGGCGGGGCCACCGCGCAGTGCGGCCGGCGGGGGCGGCGGCGGGGCGGAGCCCGCGCCCCGGCCGAGCCCGGCCTGCGGCGCGCCGCCCTCCGGGGCGCCCGGGGCCGGAACGCCGGGGGCCGGGGCACCGGGGGCCGGGGCCGGAACGCCGGGTACCGGGGCGCCCGGCAGACCGGCGAGACCGGGCAGACCGCCGGGCGGGGCCAGCATCGTCGGCGCGTGCTCCACCTGCGGACCGCCGGCGGGCGGGGCGGCCGGAGCGCCCGGTAGGCCCATCAGCCCCGGCATGGCGTCCGGCGAGGCGAGCAGCGTGGGCGCCGGCTCGGCGGCCGGGGCGGGCACCGGGGCCGGCGGGGCAACGGGCGGCTGCTCCGCGGCGGCCGGGGCCGGCGCGGACGGCGGGAGCGGGGGCATGCCGTAGCCGCCGCCCGTCGGCGGCATCAGCATGGTCGCGGCCTCGGCACCCGCCGGCGCGGCGGGCTCGGGCAGATCCGAGCCGGTGGTCCGCAGCCCCTCGGGCATCAGCATGGTCGCGGCCTCGGCCCCGGCCGGCGGGCCCGGCACCACGGGTGCGACGGGCGCTGCGGGCGGGACGGGCGTCGCGGGCCCGGCGGGCGTCGCGGGCGCGGCGGGCACATCAGGCGCGATCGGCGCGGCGGCCTGCGGCACCGGCACCGGCACCGGCGCCGACTGCGGTACGACGGCCGGCTCGTCCTGCCCCGGCGGCGGCGCGAGCATGGTCGGCGCGTCCCCGGCGGGCCGGTCGGAGACCGGCGGCTCGGTCAGCACGGCCGGCGCGGGCTGCGCGGCCGGCGCGGGCTGCACGGCCGGCGCGGGCTGCACGGCCGGCGCGGGCTGCGGCGCCGGAGCCGGCGGCTCCTCGACGGGCTCGGCAGCCGCGGCAGCGGCCGGAGCCGTCCCGAGCCGCTCCGCCTCCGCCGCGATCGCCGCGGCCCCCGCCTCCTGGAGCCACTGCGGCGGGCTGAGCAGGAAGGAGGTCGCCTCCACCGGCCCGGGCGCGGGCTTCGCCGCCCCCGCCGGGTTGGCCGCCACCGGCCGCCCGTAGACCTCCTCGTACTGCCGGACCACCTCGTTGACGGGCAGCGCGGGCCACAGCGTGCTGGCGCCCGAGTCCCGGGCGATCACCAGCCGGGCCTCCCCCGAGCCGCCGCCCGCGCCGCCCGTACCCTCGGCCGGGCCCGCGGGCGCCACCGCCCAACAGACGAAGCCCAGGTCGAACTCCCGGACCCGTACCTCGCGCTGCCGCGTGCGCGGCACTCCGCCGTTGATCCACTCCTCGGCGAGCTCCTGCGCCTGCGCGTACGTCACCACGCCCGGTTCACCCCTGTCCGCATCCTCTTCGTCCCCCGTTCCACCGCGAACACCGCGGCCACCGACACCACCGCGACCACCGCGACCACGCGCCTCAGCCCACCGGGACGGCGCGGGCGAACCCGCCGTCCACCATCAGCGCCGCGACCGTCTCCAGCTCCGGCGGGCTGCCCGCCAGCCGCAGCAGGAAGGCGTCGAAGTCCTCGCCGCAGGGCAGCAGCAGCCGGGCGCAGCGGTCCTCCGGGGCCTCCGGGGCGCCGGTGTCGCGGGCGTCGTCGTACAGGTGGAACCAGACCGAGCCGGCCCGCTCGCCGCGCACCTTGAGCGCGACCAGGCCGCCCTGCGCGTAGGCGATGCCCAGGTAGTCCTTGGTGAGGTGGTCGCGCAGGCACTTGTTGGCGTACACGACGTCCTGGGTGCCGTACTCCTCGGTGAGCGTCAGGAACGGCTGGTCGAGCAGCAGTCCGAGCTCGGTGTCCAGCCCCACGCCGACCGGGGCGCGGCCGCCGCCCAGCTTGAGGAAGGTGCGGTAGGCGTCGGGTAGCCGGTAGCCGAGGCGCTCCTCGGCGCGCTGCACCAGGTCCTCGGGGACTCCGATCGGGTCCCCGCCGTCCCTGGCCAGCGAGAAGTGCACCGGCCGGCGCTCCTGCAGCGGGCGGGTGCCGCGGCGGGTGTGGTCGGCGCCGGACGTGGCCAGGCCGCCGTGGTGCCGCAGCAGCGCCTTGACCTCGACCGGGACGAGCTCCATCCGCCGCCAGCCGGGGGCGGCGCGGCCGACCGCGTGGTGCCAGGTCCAGCCGGGCGGGGTGGCGACGGCGGTCGGGAGGTCGGCCCACAGCGGGTGGCCCTGGGTGTAGAGCGCGGCGTTGGCCGAGACGTAGTCGGTCAGCCGCAGTTCGTCCACGCCGAAGCCCTCCGGCGGGTCGGCCACCTCGGCCGCCGCGGCGGCGTACGGGCCGAAATCCGGGAAGCCGTACTCGTCCACCCTGACCCCGGCGGGGTGCCGCTCCGCGCGGACCGGGTCCGGGAACTGCACCACCTGACCTGCGTACGCCGCGTTCGGTGCGGCGGCGACGCCGGGCCGACCTGTCGTCATCTGGGAGCCCCCACTGGCTGCTGCAAAATACGGTGCCTGCTGGGCACCAGCCTAGGGCCTGCCCTCAACCCCCCGGCTGCCAGGCGGACGACGGACTCGGCGCACCACCCGGACCCACCGCCGTCACCACCGCCCGCCCGGCGGCCGGGAACGTCCCCTCGCGGTGGCCGAGGTGACGGAACGCGGGCTGCCGGTGGACCGGCGCCGGGCGGTGCGCCCCGGCCCGGTTCCCGGCGGCCCCAACGTCCGGCGCGGGCACCGGAGTCGGCCCGCCGGCGGCACCTGTCCCCGGGCGGTCGGCCGCGCCCCCTCCGGCTCGCGGCCGGAACGGTACCGGCCGCGAGCCTGGCCGGAGGCCGTTTCGGCACATCGACGGACAAGTCGTGACGGACCGGTGAGCATTCGACAGCATCGGGTACGGCGATGGCCGGGCCGTCGCGGCACCGGCCTGCGCCGCACCCCGGATGTGCGGTTGTCGGTGTCGTTTGACAGGCTTGCCCCGGACCGGCCCGGCCACCGCGGCCGACGTCGGGATGACGAGGAGGAGGAGGACGGATGACCACCGGTGAGCCGGCGGGCCCGCCCGTGCTGCGCCACCACCGCGACAGCCTGCTGCCCGCCGTCGCCGCCGCGCTGTCGCTCAAGGGCGGCGAGGTGCACACCCTGGCGGGCGACAAGGACCCGCGCCGCCCGGTGCTGCACCACCTGGTCGCCGAGTTCCTGGACACCCTGCCGGCCGAGGCCCGCGAGCGGTTCACCGGCCGCTGCCCGGAGGCCGTCCTGCTCTCCCAGTACCTGACCGCCGTCGACGGCAGGCGCTCCAAGCGCGCCGCCCGCAAGCCGATGACCCTGCACGAGGCCCGCAAGGCGCTCAAGGGCTCCCGGATGACGACCGTGCGCATCCGTGAGGAGGGCGACCCGGCGCACGGCAGCCACGCGCCGCCGTGCCGCTCCTGCGCCCCGATGCTGGAGCACTTCACCGTGCGCAGCGTCGCCGTCGGCCCGCCCGCGCACTGACCGGCCGAGCGGCCGGCACGTCCCCGTCCCCCAGCCCTGGAGCCCGCCCTGAACCCGCCCATCCCGCCCGCACCGGCCACCCTCTCCCCCGCCGGCACGCGGACCCGGCCCCGCTTCCCCGCCGACGTCGCCGCCGAGCTCAAGGCGGCCGGCTGGCACCCCGGCCGCTGGCAGATCCGGCAGGCCGAGGAGTGGGCCGACACCCTGGTCGGGCACGGCGCGCCCACCGGCGCACGGCACGCGGTGTTCCCGGCGGCGGTGGAGGCCTGGGCCGAGTTCGGCGGCCTCGCCTTCGACCTGTCCGGCCCGGGCCGCCAGCTGGCCCGCACCCCGTTCCTGATCGACCCGCTGTGCGGTCTGCACCAGCCGCGCACCCTGCTCGACCTCGGCCGGGCGCTGGGGACGCAGCTGGCCCCGCTCGGCGAGGAGGCGTACGGGCAGGCGCTGCTGGCCGTCGACGAGGAGGGCCGGGTCTACAGCCTGGACCACACCGGCGAGTGGTTCCTCGGCCAGGGCATCGACCAGGCGATCTCCACGCTGGTCCTGGGCACCGTACCGGAGCTGCTGCGCACCGCCGACGCGTACTGAGGGACCGAAGGAGTACCGAGGGACCCGGAGGAGCCCCGAGGCCCGCCCGCTCAGCGCAGCCGCTCAGCGCAGCCGCTCGGCCCGCACCGCCAACCGGGACGGCAGCACCGCCTCGATCCGGAACCCGCCGTCCGCCTCCGGCCCGGAGGAGAAGGTGCCGCCCAGCGCGATCACCCGTTCCCGCATCCCGACCAGCCCGTTGCCCCCGCTCGGCAGCTTCGCCGCGCCCCGCTCCCCGCCCGGGCAGGCGTTCACCACGGCCACCCGCACCCCGTTCGGCGCGTACGAGAGCAGCACCGACACCTGGGCGCCGCCCGCGTGCTTGTGGGCGTTGGTCAGGCCCTCCTGGACGACCCGGTAGGCGGTCTGCTCGGCCTCGCCGGTGAACTCCTGCCGGCTGCCGCTGACCGTCAGCGTCACCGCCATCCCGGCCGCCCTGGACTGGTCGACCAGCCGCGGCAGTCCGGCGAGCGAGTCCGGCTCCGGCTGCCGCTCGTCGTCCATCCGCAGCACCCCGAGGATCTCCCGCAGCTCGTTCAGCGCCTGCCGGCCGACCTCGCCCATCAGCTTGGCGCTCTGCGCGGCCCTCTCCGGGTCCTTGACGACGATCCGCTCCAGCGCCCCGGAGTGCACCACCATCAGCGACACCCGGTGCGCCACCACGTCGTGCATCTCCCGGGCGATCCGGGTGCGCTCCTCCAGGCGGGCCCGGCGGGCGCGTTCCTGCGCCTGTTCGGCGAGCAGGTCCAGCTCGGTCTCCAGGCCGTGCGCGCGGTCCTTGAGCGACTCGATCAGCCGCCGCCGCGCGCCGACGTACAGTCCGGTCACCACCGGGGCGACGGTCAGCCCGACCGACACCAGCAGCGACAGCAGGACCTGGCCCCACAGCGGCGGCGGATCCACCGGCGCGTCGCCGGGCGTCATCAGCGACACCGCCATCACGGCGGCCGCCTCGGCGAAGGCCAGCGCGGACAGCGCCACCACCCGGCGGCGGCGCGAGGGCCACTCCCAGGTCGAGGCCAGCGTGTACAGCGCCACCACCAGCAGCACCACGCCCAGCATCCCGGGCATCACCAGCAGCGTCACCAGCACCGGGACGGCCGGCCAGCGCCGGCGCACCACCAGCGAGCCGCCGGCCAGGGTGCCGAGCACGGCTATCCCGACCGCTCCCGCGGTGCTGACGTGGATCCGGGCGGAGAGGAAGGCGATCGTGCTGACCGCGCACTCCACCGCGGCGAGCATCGCCAGCCCGATGTCCAGGAAAGCGCTGCGCGGCCGCTTCCACCACCAGAACGACCGGACCGGCGCGCGCTCCCCAGGCGACTTGCTCATCCCCACAGAGTAAGCGGCAACCTCCTCCCCTCCCCACCGGGATTGCCCGTCACACTCAACCAACCCGTCAAGTGGTCCAGACCACAGGTGGTTTTCGGCAGCGCTGTCCGCCATCCGGCCACCTCGCGGACAGCATCCGCCCCGACACCTATGCTGGGTCGCGTCGGACAGCGCGGTCCGCACGCGTCACGCCGGCCACACGCGTGTGGACTGTGACGATGAGCCGTTGCCGAACCCCCACCACCACAGGGAGCCAGCCGTGACCGCTCCGGTCCCCGCCCCGGCGGAGAACCCCACGCCCGTCAGCGCCGACAACGCCGCCCTGCGCGCGGACATCCGCCGCCTCGGCGACCTGCTCGGCGAGACGCTGGTCCGTCAGGAGGGCCCCCAGCTGCTGGGCCTGGTCGAACAGGTCCGCCTGCTGAGCCGCACCGACGGCGAGGCCACCGCCGAGCTCCTCTCCGACATCGACCTGGACACCGCCGCCAAGCTGGTCCGGGCGTTCTCCACCTACTTCCACCTCGCCAACGTCACCGAGCAGGTGCACCGCGGCCGCGAGTTCGCCACCCGCCGCGCCCGGCAGGGCTCGCTGCTCGCGCAGACCGCCGACCAGCTCGCCGAGGCCGACCCCAAGCACCTCCAGGACACCCTGGCCCACCTCGCGGTCCGCCCGGTCTTCACCGCCCACCCCACCGAGGCCGCCCGCCGCAGCGTCCTCAACAAGCTGCGCCGGATCGGCGAACTCCTCGACCGCATCCACCGCGACGAGGTCACCTCCGGCCTGGCCGCCGCCGACCAGGCCCGCACCAGCAGCGCCAAGCGCTCCGCCGACCGCCGCCTGGCCGAGGTCATCGACCTGCTCTGGCAGACCGACGAACTGCGCATCGCCCGCCCCGAGCCCACCGACGAGGCCCGCAACGCCGTCTACTACCTGGACGAGCTCTACCGCGAGGCCGTCCCCGAGGTCCTGGAGGAGCTGCACGAGGAGCTCGCCCGGGTCGGCCTGAGCCTGCCCGAGGGCGTACGGCCGCTCACCTTCGGCACCTGGATCGGCGGTGACCGCGACGGCAACCCCAACGTCACCCCGAAGGTCACCTGGGACGTCCTCAACCTCCAGCACGAGTACGGCATCAAGGACGCGCTCGCCGCGATCGACGACCTGCGCAACACCCTCTCCACCTCCGAGCGGCTGGCCGGCGCCTCGGTCGAGCTGCTGGCCTCGCTCAACACCGACCTGCACCTGCTCCCCGAACTCAGCCCGCGCTACAAGCGGATGAACGCCGAGGAGCCGTACCGCCTCAAGGCCACCTGCATCCGGCTCAAGCTGGAGAACACCCGCGAGCGGCTGGCCGGCGGCACCCCGCACGTCCCGGGCCGCGACTACCTCGGCACCCGCGAGCTGATCGCCGACCTGCGGCTGATCCAGGACTCGCTGCGCTCCCACCGCGGCGAACTGATCGCCGACGGCCGCCTCGCCCGCGCCATCCGCACCGTCGAGGCCTTCGGCCTCCAGCTCGCCACCATGGACGTGCGCGAGCACGCCGAGGCCCACCACCACGCGCTCGGCCAGCTCTTCGACCGGCTCGGCGAGGAGGCCTGGCGCTACGCCGACATGCCCCGCGAGTACCGGCAGAAGCTGCTCGCCAAGGAACTCCGCTCGCGCCGCCCGCTCGCCCCCACCCCGGCCCCGCTGGACGAGGCAGGCACCAAGACCCTCGGCGTGTTCAACACCATCCGCGAGGGCTTCGACCGCTTCGGCGACGAGATCGTCGAGAGCTACATCATCTCCATGTGCCAGGGCGCCGACGACGTCTTCGCCGCCACCGTGCTGGCCCGCGAGGCCGGCCTGATCGACCTGCACGCCGGCCTCGCCAAGATCGGCATCGTGCCGCTGCTGGAGACCACCGACGAGCTCCAGCAGGCCGACCGCATCCTCGACGAGATGCTCTCCGACCCGTCCTACCGCCTGCTCGTCTCGCTGCGCGGCGACGTCCAGGAGGTCATGCTCGGCTACTCCGACTCCTCCAAGTTCGGCGGCATCACCACCTCCCAGTGGGAGATCCACCGCGCCCAGCGCCGGCTGCGCGACGTCGCCCACCGCTACGGCATCCGGCTGCGCCTGTTCCACGGCCGCGGCGGCACCGTCGGCCGCGGCGGCGGCCCCTCGCACGAGGCCATCCTGGCCCAGCCCTGGGGCACCCTGGAGGGCGAGATCAAGGTCACCGAGCAGGGCGAGGTCATCTCCGACAAGTACCTGCTCCCCTCGCTGGCCCGGGAGAACCTGGAGCTGACCCTCTCCGCCACCCTCGCGGCCTCCGCGCTGCACACCGCCCCGCGCCAGGCCCCCGAGGAACTGGCCCGCTGGGACGCCGCGATGGACCGGGTCTCGGACGCCGCCCACACCGCCTACCGCGCCCTGGTCGAGCAGGAGGACCTGCCGAAGTACTTCTTCGCCTCCACCCCGGTCGACCAGCTCGCCTCGCTGCACCTGGGCTCCCGCCCGTCCCGCCGCCCCGACTCCGGCGCCGGCCTGGACGGCCTGCGGGCCATCCCGTGGGTGTTCGGCTGGACCCAGTCCCGACAGATCGTCCCCGGCTGGTACGGCGTCGGCTCCGGCCTCGCCGCCGCCCGCGCGGCCGGCCTCGGCGACGTGCTGACCGAGATGTACGGCGAGTGGCACTTCTTCCGCAACTTCCTGTCCAACGTCGCCATGACGCTGGCCAAGACCGACCTGCGGATCGCCCGCCACTACGTCGAGCAGCTGGTGCCCGGCGAGCTGCACCACGTCTTCGACCAGATCAAGGCCGAGCACGCGCTCACCCTGCGCGAGGTGCTCCGGCTCACCGGAGAGAGCGAACTGCTGGAGCACAACCCGGTGTTGAAGCAGACCTTCGCCGTCCGCGACGCCTACCTCGACCCGATCTCCTACCTCCAGGTCGCGCTGCTGCGCCGCCAGCGCGAGGAGCTCTCGGCCGGGCGCCAGGACGACCCGCTGCGCGCCCGCGCGCTGCTGCTGACCGTCAACGGCATCGCCGCCGGCCTGCGCAACACCGGCTGACGGCCGGACCGCGAACGGCCGAGGGCCGGTGTCCCGTCCGGACACCGGCCCTCGGCCGTGAGGTTCCCGCTTCGCGCCGGCTTCCGGCTCCGCGAGGCGCCGCGTGGGGCCGCGAGGCGCGTGTGGGGGCCGTGCGGGACGCCGGCTGAGGCCCTACTCCGCGCCCTCGCCCGCGCGCCTGCGCTTCAGCCACAGCGCCGCGCCGCCGGCCGCCACCACCAGGCCGCCGCCGACCGCCAGCAGCCCCGCGTCGGGGCCCATCGAATCGCCGAGCACCGGGCCGAACTGCGCCGCCGCCGGCTCCGGGGAGATCGCCGGGTCCGACTCGACGGCCGAATCCGCGTGCGCCAGCGCGCCGCCCGACAGCAGCACCCCGGCCACCCCCAGCGCACCGGCCGTACCGACCCGCCGCCCGAGCCGCTTCGGCTCGACCACCCGGCTCCGCCGCACCCGGCGGACCGGACGCAATCCCCGCATCGAGAACTCCCCAGGACTCGTTCGCGTACCGGACCGACGCTATCCGATCCCGCACAGGGTTCTCACACGGATTCAGGTTTGGACGGGCAAGCGTTGTACGACCGTTGCGTACCGCGCAGGCGTTCTGACGGCTCGTCAGTCGGAGTCAGGAGTTGTACGTTCCCTGGGCCCGCTCCAGCCCCTCGGACAGCAGCGCCTCCACCGCGTCCGCCGAGCGGTCCACGAACCACTCCAGTTCCTTGCGCTCGGTCGAGGAGAAGTCCTTCAGCACGAAGTCCGCGACCTCCATCCGGCCCGGCGGGCGGCCGATCCCGCACCGCACCCGGTAGTAGTCCGGGCCCAGCGACTTGGTGATCGACTTCAGGCCGTTGTGGCCGTTGTCCCCGCCGCCCAGCTTCAGCCGCAGCGCCGCGTAGTCGATGTCCAGCTCGTCGTGGACCGCGATCAGCGCCGAGGCCGGCGCCTTGTAGAAGTCGCGCAGCGCCGTCACGGGCCCGCCGGAGAGGTTCATGAAGGACATCGGCTTGGCCAGCACCACCCGCTTGCCCGCCAGCCGCCCCTCGGCCACCTGCGCCCGGCTCTTGTGCGCCTTGAACTTGGCGCCCATCCGCTGCGCCAGCAGGTCCACCACCATGAAGCCGATGTTGTGCCGGTTCCGGGCGTACTGCTCCCCGGGGTTGCCCAGCCCCACCACCAGCCAGGGGCCCTCGTACTCGTCCGCCATGCCTTCTTCCTCCTTCGCGCTAGGCCCTGCCATCATCCCGGACACACCGCTGCCCCGGCCGCTCCAGCGGGAGCGACCGGGGCAGCGGTCTCAGCTAGTGACGCGAGGCTCAGGCCTCGGCGCCCTCGGCCTCGGCGGCCTCCTCCTCGACCGGGGCGGCCTGGGCGGCGATGACCTGCAGCACGACGGCGTCGGCCTCGACGGCCAGCGAGACGTTGGCCGGCAGGGCGATGTCCTTGGCGTGGATGGAGGCGCCGGCCTCCAGGCCCTCGACGGAGACGGTGACCGACTCGGGCAGGTGGGTGGCCTCGGCCTCGATCGGCAGGGCCTGCAGGACGTGCTCCACCAGGTTGCCGCCCGGGGCCAGCTCGCCCTCGACGTGGACCGGGATCTCGACGGTGACCTTCTCGCCGCGCTTGACCAGCAGCAGGTCGACGTGCTCGATGGTGCGCTTGATGGCCTCGCGCTGGACGGCCTTCGGCAGCACGTACTCGTCCTTGCCGTCGATCGGGACGACCAGCAGGGCGTTCGGGGTCTTCAGGGCCATCATCAGGTCGTGGCCGGGCAGGTTCAGGTGAACCGGGGCGTGGCCGTGGCCGTAGACGACACCGGGGACGAAGCCGGCGCGACGGGCACGACGGGCGGCACCCTTGCCGAACTCGGAACGGGTCTCAGCGGCAATACGGATCTCGGACACGACTGCACTCCTCGTGGAAACTGGCACGGGGGTGCAGGCAACGCGAAAAACCGCCGGGACCACACCCTCAGTACGTTCGGGGGTCACTCGGCGGCAACGGCCTGCCGGGCGGACGGGAGTCCGGCACCGGCAGCGCGTCGATCACGGAGCGGGCACCCGGCGAGCGGGCACACGGCATCCCTCGCCGAGCAGTTTCACGAGTCTAACCGCACCGGCGGCCTCCCGTGAAATCGGCGGCGGGGGGGGGGGGGGGGGGGGGGGGGGGGGGGGGGGGGGGGGGGGGGGGGGGGGGGGGGGGGGGGGGGGGGGGGGGGGGGGGGGGGGGG
>NZ_JBVILX010000005.1:0-21768 GCF_055580145.1 Kitasatospora sp. NPDC032121
CCCCCCCCCCCCCCCCCCCCACCCCCCCCCCCCCCCCCCCCCCCCCCCCCCCCCCCCCCCCCCCCCCCCCCCCCCCCCCCCCCCCCCCCCCCCCCACGCCCGGAACACCGGCACGCCGACCGCGGTTGATCAGGTCGCGGGCCGCTACCGTGGCCCCGGAAGAGGCCCGGCCCGACGACCCTCCGAAAGGACCACCCCCGTGAGCCTGTACGACATCCCGCTGCGCACCCTCGACGGCGCGGCCACCTCGCTGGCCGACCACAAGGGCAAGGCGCTGCTGATCGTCAACGTCGCCTCCCAGTGCGGCCTGACGCCGCAGTACACCGGTCTGGAGAACCTCCAGAAGCGCTACGCCGGGCGCGGGTTCACCGTGCTGGGCTTCCCGTGCAACCAGTTCGCCGGGCAGGAGCCGGGCAGCGCCGAGGAGATCCAGGCCTTCTGCTCCACCACCTACGGCGTGACCTTCCCGCTGTTCGAGAAGATCGACGTCAACGGGGAGGAGCGGCACCCGCTCTACGCCGAGCTGACCGCGGTCGCCGACGCCGACGGCCAGGCCGGGGACGTCTCCTGGAACTTCGAGAAGTTCCTGGTCTCCCCGGACGGCACCGTGGTGGCGCGGCTGCGCCCGCCCGTGGAGCCGGAGTCGGCGGAGCTGACCGCCGCGATCGAGGCCGTGCTGCCGGCCTGAGGCCGCCCCTGACGGAGGCCCGCACCCCGGGCCTCCGTCACAGCAACAGCCGTGTGCCCGGCGGCAGTTCGCCGTCCCTGGCGGCGTCCCGCAGATGCGCCAGGAAGGTCTCCCGCAGCGCCTCGGCCGCGCGGGTCAGCGGCACCTCGTGGCCGTGCGCCACGGCGATGGTGCGGCCCAGGCCCGGCCCGGCGAACGCCGTCACCGCGAGGCCCGAGCGGGCGGCCACCATTCCCGGGACGACGGCGGGCCCGATCCCGGCCCGGACGAAGCCCAGCACCGCGTCCATCTCGCCGCCCTCCACCGCGAACTCCGGCTCGAACCCCGCCGCCCGGCAGGCCGCCAGGGTCGCCTCGCGGACGTCGTAGCCCTCCCGGAACATCACCAGCGGCCGGCCCCTCAGCTCCGTCACCCGGACCTTCCCGCGGGCCCGCCGCTCGGCCGCTACCAGCACCAGCTCCTCGTGCAGCAGTTCGGTGACCGCCAGTGCGGGCTCCTGCTCCCCGCTCGGCCGGGTGATGATCAGCGCGAGGTCCAGCTCCCCCGCCGCCAGCCAGCCGACCAGGTCCCGCGAACCGCCCTCGCGCACCACCAGCGTCACCCCCGGGTGGCGGTCCCGGAAGAGCCTCAGCACGTCCGGCACCAGACTGGTGCACAGGCTCGGCGGCGCGCCCAGCCGGACCCGGCCCCGGCGCAGCTGCACCGTCTCCTGCACGGCCAGCCGCGCGCTCTCGGTGTCCGCGAGGATGCGCCTGGCCAGCGGCAGCAGGGCGTCCCCGGCGTCCGTCAGCGCGATGTTGCCCCGGGTGCGGTGGAACAGCTCAGCCCCCAACTCCCGCTCCAGGGAACGGATCTGTTGCGAGAGTGAAGGCTGGGCGACATGCGCCGCCTCGGCGGCCCGGGTGAAGTGCCGGGTCTCGGCGACGGCCAGGAAGTAGCGGAGTTGCTGGAGCTGCACAAGGCCAGGATAGACCGCGTCGATAGCCCCTGCCTATCGTCACGAGCCGCATCATGTCTTGGACGCACCGAAGTGCCGTCCCTACCGTTGCAGCCATGACAACCGCGACTCGGACGGCCCGGCATCCGTCCACCCTGGCGACCCTGTGGCGGTCGACCGTCGGCAAGAAGGCGATCATGGCCGTCACCGGCCTGGCGATGCTGCTGTACCTGGTCGCGCACATGCTGGGGAACCTCAAGGTGTTCTTCGGCCCGGACGACATCAACGGCTACGCGGCCTGGCTGCGCACCATCGGGCAGCCCTTCCTCGGCCACGAGTGGTTCCTGTGGCTGGCCCGGGCGGGCCTGCTCGCCGCCGTGGTGCTGCACGGCGTCTCCGCGTACCAGCTCAGCCGCCGCGACCTCGCGGCCCGCCCGAGCAAGTACGTGCACCAGCGCCGCCGGGCGAGCTACGCCACGAGGACCATGCGCTGGGGCGGGGTGATCCTGGCGCTGTTCATCGTCTGGCACGTCCTCGACCTCACCACGCTGACCGTGAACCCGGCCGCCGAGCACGGCCACCCGTACCAGAACATCGTGGCCTCCTTCGGCCGCTGGTACGTGGACGTGTTCTACGTCGTCGCGATGCTGGCCGTCGGCCTGCACATCCGGCACGGGTTCTGGAGCGCCGCGCAGACCCTCGGTGCCAACAACGCCCGCCGCGACCGGGCGCTCAAGCTGATCGCGAACGGCCTGGCGCTGGTGCTGACGGCCGGCTTCCTGTCCGTTCCCGTGGCCGTGATGACCGGAGTCGTGAAGTGAGCAGTGGTGACGTGAGCTACCTGGACTACACCCTCGGCGAGCCGGTCGCCGACACCAAGGCCCCCGCCGGGCCGATCGAACAGCGCTGGGACCAGCGGCGGTTCGACGCCAAGCTGGTCAACCCGGCCAACCGGCGCAAGCACACCGTGATCGTGGTCGGCACCGGCCTGGCCGGCGGCGCGGCCGGCGCCACCCTGGCCGAACAGGGCTACCACGTCGTCCAGTTCTGCTTCCAGGACTCCCCCAGGCGGGCCCACTCGATCGCCGCCCAGGGCGGCATCAACGCGGCCAAGAACTACCGCAACGACGGCGACTCGATCCGCCGGCTGTTCTACGACACCGTCAAGGGCGGCGACTTCCGCGCCCGCGAGTCCAACGTGCACCGGCTGGCCCAGGTGTCGGTGGAGATCATCGACCAGTGCGTGGCCCAGGGCGTGCCCTTCGCCCGCGAGTACGGCGGCCTGCTGGACACCCGCTCCTTCGGCGGCGTCCAGGTCTCCCGCACCTTCTACGCCCGCGGCCAGACCGGCCAGCAGCTGCTGCTCGGCGCCTACCAGGCGCTCTCCCGGCAGATCGCCGCCGGAAACGTGGAGCTGCACCCGCGCACCGAGATGCTCGACCTCCTGGTGGTCGACGGCCGGGCCCGCGGCATCGTCGCCCGCGACCTCGTCACCGGCGAGATCCGCTCCCACACCGCGGACGCCGTGGTGCTCGCCAGCGGCGGCTACGGCAACGTCTTCTACCTCTCCACCAACGCCAAGAACTCCAACGCCACCGCGATCTGGCGGGCGCACCGGCGCGGCGCGTACTTCGCCAACCCGTGCTTCACCCAGATCCACCCGACCTGCATCCCGCGCTCGGGCGACCACCAGTCCAAGCTGACCCTGATGAGCGAGTCGCTGCGCAACGACGGCCGGATCTGGGTGCCCAAGGCGAAGGGCGACAACCGGCCGCCCGGGCAGATCCCGGAGGAGGAGCGGGACTACTACCTGGAGCGGATCTACCCCTCCTTCGGCAACCTGGTGCCGCGCGACATCGCCTCCCGGGCCGCCAAGAACGTCTGCGACGAGGGCCGCGGCGTGGGCCCCGGCGGCCAGGGCGTCTACCTGGACTTCGCCGACGCGATCCGCCGGATGGGCCGGGAGGCCGTCGAGGCCAGGTACGGCAACCTCTTCGAGATGTACCAGCGGATCACCGCCGAGGACCCGTACCGGGTGCCGATGCGGATCTATCCGGCGATCCACTACACGATGGGCGGCCTCTGGGTCGACTACGACCTGCAGACCACCGTGCCGGGCCTGTTCGCCATCGGGGAGGCCAACTTCTCCGACCACGGGGCCAACCGGCTCGGGGCCAGCGCCCTGATGCAGGGCCTGGCCGACGGCTACTTCGTACTGCCGCCCACCATCAACGACTACCTGGCCCGCCACCCGCTGCCGGCCGTGCCCGCCGACCACCCGGTGCTCGCCGAGGTGGAGGCCGAGGTCGAGGACCGGCTCAACCTGATCCTCGCGGTGGACGGCGACCGCACCCCGGACTCCTTCCACCGCGAACTCGGCGAACTGCTCTGGGACGAGTGCGGGATGGCCCGCGACGAGGCCGGGCTGCGCCGGGCGCTGGAGCGGATCCCGCGGCTGCGCGAGGAGTTCTGGCGCCGGATCAAGGTGCCCGGCACCGGGCAGGAGCTCAACCAGTCGCTGGAGAAGGCCAACCGGCTGGTCGACTACTTCGAGCTGGCCGAGCTGATGTGCCTGGACGCGCTGCACCGCGCCGAGTCCTGCGGCGGCCACTTCCGCACCGAGAGCCAGACCCCCGACGGCGAGGCCGCCCGCCGTGACGAGGAGTTCTCCTACGCCGCCGCCTGGGAGTTCACCGGCACCGGCGAGCCACCCGTCCTCCACCGCGAGGACCTCGAGTTCGAGCACGTCCACCCCACCCAGCGGAGCTACGCATGAACCTCACCCTGCGCATCTGGCGCCAGGCGGGCCCGGACGCACCCGGCTCGATGACCACCTACCAGGTCAGCGGGATCAGCCCGGACATGTCCTTCCTGGAGATGCTGGACACCCTCAACGAGGAGCTGATCACCCGCGGCGACCAGCCCGTCGCCTTCGACCACGACTGCCGCGAGGGCATCTGCGGCGCCTGCGGCATGGTCATCAACGGCCAGGCGCACGGCCCCGAGCGCACCACCACCTGCCAGCTGCACATGCGGCACTTCCAGGACGGCGACACCATCGACGTCGAGCCCTGGCGGGCGGCGGCCTTCCCGGTGGTCAAGGACCTGGTGGTGGACCGCTCGGCCTTCGACCGGATCATCGGCTCCGGCGGGTACATCACCGCCCCCACCGGCAGCGCGCCCGAGGCGCACGCCACGCCCGTCCCCAAGGAGGTCGCCGACACGGCCTTCGAGCACGCCGAGTGCATCGGCTGCGGCGCCTGCGTGGCGGCCTGCCCGAACGGCTCGGCGATGCTCTTCACCTCCGCCAAGGTGGTGCACCTCAACGTGCTGCCGCAGGGCGCCCCGGAGCGGGCCGCCCGGGTGCGGAACATGGTCTCGGCCATGGACGCCGAGGGCTTCGGCGGCTGCACCAATACCGGTGAGTGCGCCACCGCCTGCCCCAAGGGCATCCCGCTGCCCAGCATCGCGGCGATGAACCGGGAGTTCCTGCGGGCCGCCCGCGGCTGACGGCTCCCCCCAGTACGGTCGGCCCCTCGCGTTCGGTGCTCGTCGCGGGGGGCCGGCGCCTGCCCCCGCGGCCCGTCCCGCCGGGCCCGTCGTTACCCGTACGGGTGGCGGGCCGTTCGGACCGTGCTTCCCGGCGGGGAATCGCGCTACGGTAGTCCTCCGCCAAGGAAGGACGGCATATGCCCGAGGTTCAGTCCTGTTCCGGTTGCGGCGGGTCCGGGGGGACCCAGAAGACCGAGGCAACGGTCGAACTGGACGAGGAAGGAAGCATGGTGCCCAGCGTCCACACCTTCTGGTCGCCCTGCGGTCGGTGCCACGGATCCGGGACGGTGATCGTCGGATGAGGTTCATCTTCGAGTGCGTCGAGTGCGGTGGGCACTACCTGCCGCCCGAGGAGATGGTGTACCCGGACGGGCCGGCCTCGCCGGTCTGGTGCGCCGACTGCCAGAGCGCCAAGCGCGCGGCCGGCGTCCGGGAGGACCCGCTGCTCGCGCGGGTCGCGCTGGCGGCCGCACGGGCCGCCCTGGCCGGGCGGGCCGCCGAACCGGCCGAGCAGCCGGCCCGCTTCGACGTCCGCCCGTCCCGGCCGCCGCTGTCCCGCCGCGCCCGGTCCGGCCCCGGCGTGGTGCGCGGCAAGCTGGGCTGACCGACGGCTTCCGGCAGGCCGGGAGCATTCGCCGACGGTCCGTCATGTACCGCTTGTGACAAATGACTTGTGCCGCCACCGGGCGTGCTGGTTAATGGTCGTCCGCACATGACGAGCCTTGGGGGAAGCGTCCATGCAGCCGACCGATCCACCCGATCCGAGCCAAGTCGGCCAGACCGGCTCCACCCCACTCGGCCCACTGCCGCCGTCGCCACCTCCGCCGCCGGCCGCGCCCACCGTACCGCCGCCGGTCTCCACCTCGAAGTCCGTCACCCGGGTGGCCGTGACCAGGCGCATCCTCTGGGTCGGCGCCGCGGCGTACCCGCTCGCGATGATCGCCCGGGTCACCACCACCGTCCTGGTGCCGGAGAAGGCGGGCGCGGTCATGCGGCTCCTGCGGGTGATCGGGATCATGACCGTGGCCACGCTGATCGTCAGCCTGCTCGCCTCCCTGGACAACAACAACCGCTCGTACGGCGGGTCCAGCGGCTTCGACGCGGGCCCGTTCGTGGTGGTGGCGGTGATCATCGTGGTGGTGTACTTCTTCACCGTCACCCTGCCCCGGCTGGTCCAGCCGCGCCTGTACGCGCTGTCCGTCGACACGGCGGGGACGCCGACCGCGCTGCTGGCCTGGGAGTCGCCCGGGCCCGCGCAGCAGCTGCAGGCCACCATCACGCAGGCGATCGAGAACCCGCAGATCGAGTTCCAGCAGTTCGTCAACACCGTCAACATCGACCGGCGGCACTACCAGTCCGGCGACCACGTCAACATCTACGGCGGCCACGGCATCACGGGAGTCAGCAAGTGAGCGACAACGGCAACGGCTCGCACGTCCACGGGGACCAGGTCAACATCCACGGCGGGACCAACGTCGTCGGCATCCAGCACAACAACGGGCCGGTCGGCGACCAGGCGCTGCCGCCGGCGGTCGCGGCGCTGTTCTCCCGGCTCGCCGACGCCGTCACCGAGCTGGCCCGCGACGGCCGGCTCCACGAGGCGGACCGGCAGAGCCTCGCCGAGGCCCTGCCGGTGCTGAACAGCCCCGCCGCCGAGGAGCCGGGCCACCGGCGCAACACCCTCCTGCTGCTGGCCGGCGTGGCCCAGCGCCTCGGCGAGGCCGCCGCGCCGGCCCTGGGCCTGGCGAACCAGCTCCTCGCCCTGATCAGCGGCTGACCGCCCGTCCGGCGCCCGGCGGCCCCGGGCGCCGGACGGGCCGCCCTCGCGGGGGTGGCGGAGGCCTCAGAAGAGCGCCTCCTGGGTGTCCGGCTCCGGTGGGCGCAGGCGCTCGTGGAGGGTCAGGCCGGCGGAGCCGCGGCCAGTGACGGGGCTGAGCGTCCAGCCGGTGAGCAGCCGGGTGTCCAGCAGCAGCGGGCCGGAGCCGTCCGCCTGGTCGAGGAAGAGGTGCCGGCCCACCGGCGGCCGCAGCCGGCCCGCGACGACGGCGCCGTCGGCCAGGGCGGCGATCTCCCGGTACGCCTCCGGGGCGCCGCCGGCCAGGCCGTAGCGCTCGACGTGGTCGACCACCGGGCGGTCGGCGAGCAGCTCCAGGGCGTGGCCGTCCAGCAGCCGGTGCGCCTGGGCGCGGGCCTCGGTGAGCACCGTGCGGCGGTGCGGGGCGTCGCCGTGCGACCACCAGTGCTCGGTCTTGAGCCGGGACTTGAACCGTTCGCGGGCCAGGCCCGAGGCGGCGACGGTGAGTTCGGCGCGCCGGATCGACGGCAGGGCGCCACGGGCGGTGAACGCGTAGGCCAGGGCGCCCTGTTCGAGCAGTCGGCTGTCGCCGCGCTGCTCGGCGGTCAGGCCGACCTTGAGCAGGCCCTCGCCGAACCAGGCGAGGTAGAGCAGGTAGGTGCGGCCGTCGTCGAGGATCTGGTCCCTGGCGAGGGCGAGGCCGCGGTCCACGCTCTGGCAGGCCGGGCACTGCGTGGCGCCGCCGTCCGGATCGATCAGTGCGTGGTGCGGGCAGGGCGTGCGCTCCGTCGCCCCCGCCAGCCAGGCCCCGACGCAGCGGCGCGGGCCGCCCAGCAGCCAGCCCACCTCCGCCCCGGGCGCCACGGCGCGCTCGTGCACCCGGCCGCCGCACGCGGCCCCGAGCACGGCACGGCCGTCCCGCCAGCTCAGGCCGGTGGAGACCCAGCCTGCGGGGCGGGCCCGGTGCTCCGGGTGCTGCGAGGGGATCGTCACGTTGCTCCTTGCCGTCGGTGACCGTCGAGACTACCCGGTGCCACCGACACGGCGGGACTCCACCGGGAGCGTCCGGTCCACGGCCCGCGCGCACTCCCGCCCGCCGGAAAGGCCCGCTGGTCAAGGGCGCTTGGCCCGGCGGGGCGTTCACGCTCTATTGTTGCGGGCGCGGTCGGCGGCGTGGCCGGGAGGCGGCGCCGCAGCGGCCGGACCGGGCGCGAGGCGAATGGGGTGGACGGACGGTGTCGGGGCGGCGGAGCAGCGGGGTGCTGGCGATCTGGGCGGAGGCGCAGCGACAGCAGCAGCGCCGGGACGAGGCCCGGTGGCGCGCCGAGGCGGCGGAGCAGCGCCGCCGGGAGCGGGAGCAGCGTGAGACGCAGCGGGCGGCGGCCCGCGACGAGCGCGAGGCGCAACGCGCCTACCAGCAGTCGCGGGAGGCGGAGGCGGCCCGGCGGACGGTCGAACTGGACGCTCGGGTCGAGGAGTTGAGGGGGCTGCTGGCCGCCGGCCTGGCCGCGCCGGCGTTCGGCCCGCAGGCCCTGCTGGCGCCGCGGGCGGTGCCGGCCTTCGACCCGGGGCCGCTGGGCGATCCTGTGCCGATGCCGGACCAGTCCTCGCCCCGCTACTTCGTGCCGCCGCCGGACCCGGTCCAGGCCCGCAACCGTGGTGTTCGGCAGCAGTACGAGCAGTACCTGGCCCAGGCCCGGATCAGGTTCGAGCAGGACTGGTACGCCGCGCAGGCCCGGGAGACCGACCGGCAGCACCGGCTGGCCGCGTACCACCGGGAGTACCTGGCCTGGGTCGAGCAGTCCCGCCGGCAGCAGGAGGAACTGGCCGCCCGGACCGAGGAGTTGCTGCGCCGGCTGCGGGCGGGTGAGCCGGAGGCGGTGCAGGAGTACTTCACGGCCGGCCTGTACGCCTCGGCGGCCTGGCCGGAGGGCTTCCCGCACCGGCTGGTGGCGGCGTTCGACGCCGGGGGCCGCCAGCTGGTGGTGGACTGGGAGCTGCCCGGGCCGGACGTGGTGCCGGCCGCCGGCCGGGTGCGGTACGTGAAGTCGGACGACCGCGAGGCCGAGGTGGCCCGCCCGGCGACGGAGCGCAAGGCGCTGTACCGGGAGGTGCTGGCGCAGTCGGCGCTGCGGGTGGCGGCGGAGCTGTTCCGGGCGGACCGGGACGGCCTGCTGGACTCGGTGGTGGTGAACGGTTTCGTCCTCGGCATCGACCCGGCCACCGGTCGGGAGGCGGAGCGCTTCCTCTCCACCCTGACCGCCACCCGGGCCGGCTTCGCGGGCCTGGCGCTGGACCGGGTGGCCCCGGTGGAGTGCTTCCAGGGCCTGGGCGGCCGACTGTCGGCGCGCCCGGAGCGGCTGGACGAGGTGCGGCCGGACCGCCGGCCGGAGTCGGTCGGCGGGAGCCTGGCGGGGCACGGCGGCGAGGACGAGCCGGACCTGTTCGAGATGGACCCGCTGGAGTTCGAGGACCTGATCGCCGAGCTGTTCCGGCTGCGCGGCTTCAAGGTGATGACCACGGCCCGCAGCGGCGACGTCGGGGTGGACGTGGTGGCCGAGGACCTGGACCCGGTGACCGGCGGCAAGATCGTGATCCAGGCCAAGCGCTACAAGAAGACCGTCCCGCCGACGGCGGTGCGCGACCTGGAGTCCACCGTCCGCCACCACGGCGCGAACAAGGGCATCCTGGTCACCACCGCGGGCTTCGGCCGCGGCTCGTACAGCTACATCGAGGGCAAGCCGCTGACCCTGGTGAGCGGCCCGGAGCTGGTGGTGCTGCTCGCCGAGCAGGGCCTGCGCGGCCGGCTCGGTGGCGGCGCCGCCACAGCCGACGCCACCGCCACCGCCGCGGGCGACAAGCCCGCGGAGGCCGGCGAGACCGCCCTCACGGTGAGCTGGCAGAGCCGGACGGCCGGCGGGGACGCGGTGGAGCTGGACGTCACCGCCTTCCTGTGCGCCGGGGGCCGGGTGCTGAGCGACGAGCACTTCGTGTTCTTCAACAGCCCGCAGGACCCGGACGGCGCCGTCCGCCTGCATCCGACCCACTCGGTGCCGGGCGAGCCGACCCGGGCGGCCCGGCTGGCGCTGGACCTGCACCGGCTGCCGGCGGCCGTCGAGGAGGTGGTGGTCGCCGTGTCCACCGAGGAGGAGGAGCATCCCGCGCTGCCGCTCGGCTACGTGCACGGGCTGGCCCTCGCCGCCGCGTACGGGCCGGGCGCGGGCGGTCCGGACGCCTGGGCGGGGCCGACCGGCGGGGTGCCGGACAGCGCGATGCTGCTCGGGGCGTTCCGCCGGGGCGCCGGCGGCTGGGAGTTCAGCCCGTCCGGGCGGGCGGTGACGAACGGCCTGGCCGGGCTGGCGGCGGCCTTCGGGGTGGCGGTCGAGTAGGCGGCCGCGCCGGAGCGGACCCTGAGGGCCCTTGGTCCTCAGGGTCCGGGTCATACCTGAGGAGGACAAGGGCCCCCGCCACCCCGCCGGGTCGGCGGGGGCCGACCACCGCGCGGCATGACACATCGCGTTCGAACAGCTTGGGATGATGTTACGGAGTTAAACATTCCGTTAACCCGTTCCAGGAGTGAGTCCCCGTGACGTTCCCCGCAACCGCCGTCCACACCGGCCGGGCGGCCGCCCGAGCCACCAGCCTGAACAAGGTCTACGGGGAGGGGGAGACCCGCGTCGTCGCCCTCGACAACGTCAGCGTCGTCTTCCCCCAGGGCGAGTTCACCGCGATCATGGGCCCCTCCGGCTCCGGCAAGTCCACCCTCATGCACTGCATGGCCGGCCTGGACACCGTCACCTCCGGCTCCTCCACCATCGGCGACACCGAACTCGTCGGCCTCAAGGACAAGCAGCTCACCCAGCTGCGCCGGGACCACATCGGCTTCATCTTCCAGGCCTTCAACCTGCTCCCCACGCTGACCGCCCTGGAGAACATCACCCTCCCGATGGACATCGCCGGCCGCAAGGTCGACAAGGCCTGGCTCGACCGCGTCGTCGACACCGTCGGCCTCTCCGGCCGCCTCAGCCACCGGCCCTCCCAGCTCTCCGGCGGCCAGCAGCAGCGCGTCGCCTGCGCCCGCGCCCTCGCCGGCAAGCCCGACATCATCTTCGCCGACGAGCCCACCGGCAACCTCGACTCCCGCTCCGGCGCCGAGATCCTCTCCTTCCTGCGCAGCTCCGTGCGCGAGCTCGGCCAGACCGTCGTCATGGTCACCCACGACCCGGTCGCCGCCTCCTACGCCGACCGCGTCGTCTTCCTGGCCGACGGCCGCATCGTCGACGAGCTCCACCACCCCACCGCCGACACCGTCCTGGACCGCATGCGCCGCTTCGACGCCAAGGGCCGCACCAGCTGACACACCGGCAGCCCGGCAAGCACCCGTCCCCGAGTACCCCAGGACTGACAACCCCTCATGTTCCGCACCGCACTGCGCAATGTGCTCGCCCACAAGGGCCGACTGCTGATGACGGTACTGGCCGTCATGCTCGGCACCGCCTTCGTGGCCGGCACGCTGGTCTTCTCCGACACCGTCGGCAACGCGCTCAGGACCCAGAACTCCAAGAGCTACACCGACATCGCCGTCACGGTCAGCGACAGCGAGGCCGCCGGCCGCGCCTACGGAGGCCATGACCAGGCCTCCACCGGCCCGACCCTCACCGAGGAGACCCGGACGAAGGTCGCCGCACTGCCCGGCGCCGCCGAGGTCCGCGGCGTGGTCAGCGGCTTCGCCGGCATCGCCGACAAGAAGGGCGCGCTGATCGGCAACGGCTTCTCCACCACCGGCACCAACTACGTGCCGGGCACCGACGGCAAGGACCCGCGCTACCCGCTGGTCGAGGGCCGCGGCCCGAAGGACGCCACCGAGATCGCGATGGACGCCAGGACGGCCGAGAAGGGCGGCTACAAGGTCGGCGACACCGTCCGGGTGGCGGTCAACGGCCCGGTGATGGAGCTCAAGCTCACCGGCACCGTGCACACCAACGACCCGCGCGTGATGGCCGGCGGCTCGCTGGCCGCCTTCGACACCGCCACCGCCCAGCGGCTCTACCTGACCCCGGGCCGCTTCGCCCAGCTGGACGTCAAGTCGAAGCCGGGAACCGACGACGCCGCGCTGCTCGCCGCCGTCAAGCAGGTCGTCCCGCAGGACGGCATGATCGAGACCAAGACCGGCCGCGAACTCGCCGCCGAGCAGGACCGGATGATCAAACAGGCCACCCGGTTCCTGAACACCTTCCTGCTGGGCTTCGCGGGCATCGCGCTGTTCGTCGGGATCTTCATCATCGCCAACACCTTCTCCATGCTGGTCGCCCAGCGCACCAAGGAGCTGGCCCTGCTGCGCGCCGTCGGCGCCACCCGCCGCCAGATCACCCGCTCGGTG
The DNA here is from genome assembly GCF_055580145.1 of Kitasatospora sp. NPDC032121. NCBI lineage: Bacteria > Bacillati > Actinomycetota > Actinomycetes > Kitasatosporales > Streptomycetaceae > Kitasatospora > Kitasatospora sp. NPDC032121. The sequence goes on from NZ_JBVILX010000005.1 coordinate 12,353, forward strand.
CTGATCGAGGCGCTGCTGGTCGGCCTGACCGCCTCGGTGACCGGCCTGCTGGCCGGCATCGGGATCGCCGTCGGGCTCAAGGCGCTGCTCAACGGCCCGATGGACGCCAACCTGCCGGACGGCCCGCTGATCGTCGCGCCGAGCACGGTGATCACCGCGATCGTGACCGGCGTGCTGGTGACGGTCGTGGCCGCCTGGCTGCCCGCCCGCCGCGCCTCCCGGATCGCTCCGGTCGCGGCGATGAGCTCGGTCGAGCAGCCCGCCACCCAGAAGGGCCTGCGGGTCCGCAACACCATCGGTCTGCTGTTCTCCCTGGCCGGCGTCGCCTCGCTGGCGGCCGGTGTGGGCGGCAAGGAGGTCAAGCTGGTCGGCCTCGGCGCCGGCGCGCTGCTGATCGGTGTGTTCGTGCTGACCCCGCTGCTGTCCCGGCCGCTGATCGCGCTGCTCGCCCCGCTGCTGCGCGCCGTGTACGGCGCGCCGGGCAAGCTGGCCCAGGAGAACGCCGTCCGCAACCCGCGCCGCACCGCCGCCACCGCCGCCGCGCTGACCATCGGCGTCACCCTGATCACCTCGCTGACCGTGATCGGCGCCTCGGTGAACCAGGCCGTGGACAAGGCCACCGCGACCGACATCAAGTCCGACTACACGGTCGCGATGCAGAACTTCTCGACGCTCTCCCCCGAGGTCGCCGCCCAGATCGCCAAGGCCCCCGGCGTCAGCGCGATGAGCGCCCAGCGCACCGTCCCGCTCACCATCGGGCAGGGGCAGGAGGACAGTGAGTGGGTGACCGCGGTGGACGCCGCGACCATCGACCAGCTGGCCACCGTCAAGGTCAAGGAGGGCTCCGCGGACGCCCTCAAGCAGGGCAAGCTGCTGGTGAGTTCGGGCCGTGCCGAGCACGCCGGCTACAAGGTCGGCGACACCCTCGCCGTCACCTACCCGGACGGCGCCAAGGGCTCGCTGACCGTCGGCGGCATCCTGGAGGCCAACTCCGCGATGGCCGGCATCGTCGCCCCGGAGGCCGTGGTCGGCCCGCACGCGCTGCCCGGCTCCGGCCTGGACAAGGTCCTGGTCAAGGGCGTCGACGGCCCGACCGAGACGCTGAAGCAGGCACTGCGCGACGCGACCGGCGGAAACCCCCTGATCGCGGTCAAGGGCCAGAAGGAGATCAAGGCGGAGAGCCGCCAGATGGTCACCGACATCCTGAACATCATGTACGGGCTGCTCGGCATGTCCGTGGTCATCGCGGTGCTCGGCGTGGTCAACACCATGGCGATGTCGGTGTTCGAGCGCCGCCGGGAGATCGGCATGCTGCGGGCGGTCGGCCTGAACCGGCTCGGCATCCGCCGGATGGTCCGGCTGGAGTCGGTGCTGATCGCGCTGTTCGGCGGGCTGGTGGGTGTCGGCCTCGGCATCCTGGTGGCCTGGGCGGGCGTGCGGACGCTGGCGGACAACATCAAGGGCATCACCACCGTGGTGCCGCCGGTGCAGACCGTCGGCTTCCTGCTCGCGGCCGCCGTGATCGGCCTGCTGGCCGCGCTCTGGCCGGCCCACCGGGCGGCGAAGCTGGACATCCTGGACTCGATCAAGAGCCAGTAGCGGTCCGCCGGTAGCGGTCCGGGAGTACGAAGCCGGGAGCCCCCGGGGCGGTTCCGATCGAACCGCCCCGGGGGCTCCGTCGTGTCGTCAGCCGCGGAACGTCAGTTGAACAGGACCTTCTCGTTGTTCGGCTGCAAGGTGCCGGTGGTCAGCCCGGCGGCCGAGACCAGCAGCTGGCCGGCCGGCTTGCCGTCGGTGCCGAGCACCTCGGCGGTGACCGGCGTGGTCTCGTCCGGCGCGGTGACCTGGAGCCCGGTGAGCACGTGGCAGCTCGCGTCCGACTTGTCGCAGGCGCTCCACTTGAGGCCCGCGTAGCCGGACTTGTTGGGCTTCAGGGTGACCAGCACCGCCGGCCCGGGGTGAGCTTCGCGGTTGGCCGCCAGCGCGTCCGGGCTGTTGTCGGCCTTCAGCCCGCCGAAGCCCGGGTAACCGTACAGGGTGCAGTTGTGGTCGCTCTTGTTCTTGATCGTCAGCATGGCCGAGCCCGCGCCCTTGAGCTGCACGGTGGCGGTGATCTCGTCGCTCTTGCACCGCGAGCCGGCCGCCTGACCGGCCATCGGGTCGCCGGGGACGGTGGCCCCGGCGGCGCTCGCCTTCGGGTCTCCCGGCTTGTCGTCGGTGTACTTCACGTCGTCGCACGCGGTCAGCACGACGGTCGCCGCGAGGGCGGCGACACCGACGGCGACTAACCTGGCAGGCCTGCGAACGGTCATGGTCCCCCCAAGGGTGAGTAATGGCATGGTGCTGTCACCCTAAGTACGAAGGCCGTGGCAGAACGGTTCCACTGGGACTGCAGCTTGTCAGAGCTGACCGTTTTCTTCCGCTTCCTGACTGATTTCGGCCGCTCATGGCGAGAACCGGCCGCGGTCATGCGAAACCGCCCCGCCCGGCGGGTGCCGGGCGGGGCGGTACGGGTGTCGACCCGGGGGTCGAACGGCTGGATCAGGCGGCCGGATCAGGCGGCCGGCTTGGCGGTCACCCGCTGGGCGGGCTTGGCCTTGTCGCCGCCGAAGATGTTGAAGAACACGGCCAGCGTCGGCAGCAGGTAGAGCAGCCAGACCACCAGCTGGAGCACCGTCGGGTCCGGCTGGAAGTTGAAGACGCCCTTCAGCAGGGTGCCGTACCAGCTGTCCTTGGGGATGGTGCTGGAGATGTCGAAGGCCACGCTCTGCAGACCGGGCAGCCAGCCGGCCTCCTGCAGGTCGTGCACGCCGTAGGCGAGGACGCCGGCCGCGACCACGACCAGCATCGCGCCGGTCCAGGTGAAGAACTTGGCCAGGTTGATCTTCAGCGCGCCGCGGTAGAACAGCCAGCCGAGCACCATCGAGGTGAGCAGGCCGAGCGCGGCGCCGAGCAGCGGGTTCCAGCCGTCACCGGTGGCCTGGACGGCCGTCCAGATGAACAGCGACGTCTCCAGGCCCTCGCGGCCGACGGCCAGGAAGGAGGTGACCACCAGGGCGGTGGTGCCCATCGCGATCGCCGCGTCCAGCTTGCCGTGCAGCTCGGTCTTCAGGTGCCGGGCGGTGCGCCGCATCCAGAACACCATCCAGGTCACCAGGCCGACCGAGATGACCGACAGCGTGCCGCCGAGCGCCTCCTGGGCCTCGAAGGTGAGCTGCGAGGAGCCGAACTGCAGCACGGCGCCGAAGGCCATGGAGAGCGCCACGGCCGAGCCGACGCCGATCCACACCGGCGCCAGCTTGTCCTTGCGGCCGGTCTTGACCAGGTAGGCGATCAGGATGCAGACGACCAGGCTGGCTTCGAGGCCTTCGCGCAGGCCGATCAGGTAGTTGCCGAACACGCGGGCTCCTGGGGGGTGTAGAGGTGGGACCGGGGGAAGCGGGAGGTGTCAGCCGAACAGGGCCTGACCCCACCACTCCCCCGGCTTGCGCACGCCCGCCGGGCAGGCGAAGTGGGCGGAGCCGACGTGCTGGATGTACTCGTTGAGCTTGTCGCTCGCCGCGAGCTTCTGCTGGAGCGGGACGAAGGCCTTGCGGGTGTCGCGCTGGTAGGCGAGGAAGAACAGCCCCGCGTCCAGGCGGCCGAGGCCGTCGGTGCCGTCCGTGAAGGAGAAACCGCGGCGCAGGATCATCAGACCGCTGTTGGCGTCCGGGTGGGCGAGGGCGACGTGCGAGGTCGCGGGCATCGCCGCCAGGTCCGGGGCGTCGTGCTCCTTGCCCTTGCCGTACGGGGCGCCCTCGCCCTTGGTGCGGCCGAAGGTGTCCTCCTGGTCCTGGAGCGAGGCGCGGTCCCAGGTCTCGATGTGCATCCGGATCCGCCGGGCGACCAGGTAGGAGCCGCCGGTCATCCACTCCGGGCCGTCGCCGGGCGCGGCCCAGACGTGGTCGGCGAGCTTCGCGGTGTCGGTGCCCGCGATGTTGTGGGTGCCGTCCTTGAAGCCCATCAGGTTGCGCGGGGTCTGCTCGTCCGGGGTGGTCGAGGAGGTCTTGCCGAAACCGAGCTGCGACCAGCGGATGTTGACGGTGCCCATGCCGATCCGGGCCAGGTTGCGGATCGCGTGGACGGCGACCTGCGGGTCGTCGGCGCAGGCCTGGACGCAGAGGTCGCCGCCGCTGCGGGTCGGGTCGAGCTTGTCGCCCTTGAAGTTGGGCAGGTCGATCAGGGCCTCGGGGCGCTTGGCCCGGAGGCCGAAGCGGTCCACGCCGTCCTTCTCGAACAGGCTCGGGCCGAAGCCGATGGTCAGGGTGAGCCGGGAGGCCGGCAGGCCGAGGGCCTCGCCGGTGTCGTCCGGCGGCGCCTCCGGCGAACCGGGCACCGCGCCGGCGCCGACCTCGCGGCCGCCGGTCATCGCGGCGGCCGCCTTGGTCCACTCCTTGAGCAGCTTGACCAGGGACTCCCTGGTGGCCTTCTCGGAGACGTCGAAGGCGGCGAAGTGCAGCCGGTCCTGGACCGGGGTGGAGATGCCCGCCTGGTGCTCGCCGTAGAACGGCACCTCGGCGCCGACCTGGGCGGCGACCGGGACGGCGTCGTCCTGGCGGGTCGCCGCGGCGACCGAGCCGACGGCGGCTGCGCCGAGCGCGACGCCCGCGCCGGCCCAGCCGATGACGGCGCGGCGGCTGACCGCGCCCTTGGTCGCGGTGGCGTCGGCGGCGGCCGGCGTCCCGTTCTGCTGCTCGTTCTCCGCGTCCATCGGCGGGCGGGCCCTTCTTCTGTGCTGGGGACTTCTGTGCTGGCCCGCCGAGGCCGTGGGCCCGGATCGCGGGCCGCCACGGCGTCGGCGGGGTGGTACGGGGTGTGGCTGGCCGGTTACTTGACGACCACGGCGGCGGCCAGCTTCGACAGCGGCTCGCCCAGCGAGTTGACCGCGTCGGAGAAGGTCTTGCGCTCGGCCTCGGTGACCTTGTCGTAGGAGGTGAAGGTGCCGTCGGCCTGCTTGGACTTGGCGAGCAGGGCGTTGATCTCGGTGAACTCGGAGTCCAGCGTCTTGGCCAGCTCCGGGTCCTTCTCGGCGGCGACCGGCTTCAGCAGCTCGTAGGCCTTCTGCGCGCCCTCGACGTTGGCCTGGAAGTCGGCCAGGTCGGTGTGGCTGTAGCGCTCCTCCTCGCCGGTGATCTTGTTGGTCGCCACCTCGTCCAGCAGCTCCTTGGCGCCGTTGGCCATGCTGGTCGCGGTGATCTCGGCCTCGGGGATCTTCTTCTGCCAGTCCTTGAGGTCGGCGACCAGCTGGTCGGCGAGCTTCTTCTCGTCGTCGCCGATCTTCGCGTCGGCCCAGAGGGACTTCTCCAGCTTGTGCCAGCCGGTCCAGGCCTGGCCCGGCTCCAGCTTGTCCTCGCGGGTGTCGGTCTTCGGGTCGACGTCGCCGAAGCTCTCGGCGACCGGCTCGGTGCGCTCCCAGCCGGTGCGCGAGGGCGCGTACAGCGACTTGGCCTTCTCCAGGTCGTCCGCCTTGATCGCGGCGGCGAAGGCCTCGACGGCCGGGATGGTGGCGTCGGCCTGCTCCTGGGCGTACTTCCGGTAGGCGTCGACGGCGGCGGCCAGGCGCGGGTCCGCCGACGCGGCACTGCCGCCCTCACCGGTGACGGTGATCTTCTGGCGGATGCCGTCGCCGACCATGCCGGGCTTGCAGGCGATCTCGTACGAGCCGGCCTTGATCTCGGCGTTGATGCTGGCCTTGGTGCCGGGGCCGATGTTCTCGCGCTCGGTGACGATCTTGTCGCCGGCGCCGTAGACGTAGACCTCGGTGGTCTTCGAGCCCTTGTTGCTGATGTCCAGCACGACGTGGCCGGCCGGGAAGCTGGTCTTGGAGACCTCACAGGCGGTGTCGGTCGCGTTCACCTTGACCGCGTCGGAGGAGGCCGCCTTGTCGTCCTTCTTGGACGCGCAACCGGCCAGGGTGGCGGTTGCCACGGCGAGGGTGAGCAGCGCGGCTGCGGTGGAACGGCGACGGGCGGACATGCGGGCTCCAACGGAAAGAGGCATGGGTGTGCCAAGGCGGTACGGCCGGCCGGGGACCAGCAGACCATCATTAGCTAAGGCATACCTTACGTAAAGACCGTTTACGGTCTACACCCACCCCCCGAACCGTTACCTTTCCGGAGCCCGGCGGGCCGCGGCCCGGGCCGTCCAGCGCCCCTCGTGGCGGCTGATCCGGATCGGGTGGCCGAAGGTCTCGCTGATCAGCTCCGTGGTCATCACCCCGTCCACCGGTCCGGCCGCGACGCACTCGCCGCCGCGCAGCAGCAGGGCGTGGGTGGTGCTCTCGGGCAGCTCCTCCAGGTGGTGGGTGACCAGCACGCTGGCCAGTTCCGGGTGCTGGTGGCGCAGCAGGTCCAGGCTGTCCAGCAGCAGCTCGCGGGCGGTTAGGTCGAGTCCGGTGGCGGGTTCGTCGAGCAGCAGCAGCCGGGGGCTGGGCATCAGCGCGCGGGCGATCAGGGCCCGGCCGCGCTCGCCCTGGGACAGCGTGGTCCACGCCGCGTCGGCCATCGCCCGCATGCCGAGGGTGTCGATCAGCAGTTCGGCCCGTTCCAGCGCCTCCGGGGCGGGCTTGCGGTGGAACTCCGGCTCGATGGTGTTGGTGTGACCGGTGAGCACCACCTCGCGCACGGTCAGCGGCGAGCGCAGCGGGTGGCGCGGGTTGACGTGCCCGAGGTGGGCGCGCAGCTCGCGGATGTCCACCCGGCCGAGCCGGCGGCCGAGCACGTCCACCTCGCCGCGGGTGGGGTGGGAGACCGCGCCGAGCAGCGCGAGCAGGGTGGACTTGCCCGCCCCGTTGGGGCCGAGCAGCGCCCAGTGCTCGCCCGGGTGGATCTCCAGGGTGATCCCGCGCAGCAGGTGCCGGCCGTCGCGCACGACGTCCACGTCCCGGGTGCGCAGCAGCGGCCCGTCGAAGTCGGGGGCGGATGAGTTCACGGGACTCCGATCGCGGCGCCGGGCAGGGGTGCGGGCGGGGCGGCGTGCCGGGCCGGCGCCGTCCGTCCGCGTGCAGAGTACAACCGCCGGCCGGGGCCGGCCCCGGCCGTCCGAGGGGTGGACGCGCCATGACCCGGCCGCCCGGCGGGAGTTGGGCGTCAGAGCGCCAACAGCCCCGCGTCGGTGGGGCGCAGGCCGCAGGCGTCGAGGTAGAGGGGGCGCAGGTGCGGCTCGAAGTCGACGTGCAGCCAGCCGCAGCCGGCCGCGCGGGCGCCGTCGGCCGCCTCCGCGACCAGTCGGGTGGCGACGCCCCGCCGCCGGACGCCCGGGGCGACCACGGTGTCGAGCAGGAAGGCGTGGGTGCCGCCGTCCCAGGCGAGGTTGACGAAGCCGATCAGGGCGCCGTCGGCGGTACGGCGGGCGGTGACCCAGCCGAGGCTGTGCCGCTCCAGCCGGGCGAGCCAGTCGCCGGGTCGCACCGGGTGGCCGAAGCCCTCGGCGTGCAGGGCGTCGAGTTCGGGGTCGGCGAGCGGGCCGCGCCACAGGTAGTCGATCGTCACGACGGCACTGTAGAGCGCTTGTTAACTTCTGATCATTTTTTATCGACCAAGGACACGACTTGGCAAAGTTATGACCTTCCCTCTAGCTGAATCTGACTGAACCCCGTCAATCTCTGACGCAGCTCCTTTCCCTGCACAGCTACCCCCACTGGAGTCAGAGTGACCCCCACGCCCTCCTCCCGCCGTGCCCGCGTGGCCGCTGCCGTCGCGGTCGTCGCCGCCCTCGCCGGCGCCACCGTCCCCGCCGCCGCGGCGTCCGCCGCCCCCGGCATGCGCGAGGCCGCGATATCCCAGGCCCGCGCCAACGTCGCCCACAACGCGGGGGTGTTCGGCTTCGGCTCCGGCCAGGACCTCGTGCTCAAGGACGTCGTGCTGGACGCCGACGGCGCCTCGCACGTGCGCTTCGACCGCACCTTCCAGGGCCTGCCGGTGGTCGGCGGCGACCTCGTCGTCCACCAGGACGCCAAGGGCCGGCTCAAGGACTCCTCCCGGGCGGCCGCCCACGACGCCGCCGTGAAGTCGACCGTGCCGAAGGTGAACGCCCAGTCCGGCGCGGCCGGCGCGCTGGCCGCCGCCCCGGGCGTCAAGGACGCCGTCAGCACCCCCGAGCTGGTCGTCTGGGCCGCCGACGGCACGCCCCGACTGGCCTGGCGCACCACCGTCGAGGGCACCGGCGAGCACGGCCAGCCGGCCGGCAAGGTGGTCGTCACCGACGCCACCACCGGCGAGCAGATCGAGTCCTACGACGCCGAGCACCAGGCGGCCGGCACCGGGAACTCCGAGTACACCGGCACGGTCACCATCGACACCACCGCCAAGTCCGGCGGCGGCTACACCCTGACCGACCCGGTCCGCGGCCACGTCACCAAGGACGCCAACAACCTCTCCGCGAGCTCGCTCAAGGCCTCCTCCGGCACCGCGTTCAACAGCACCACCAACGTCTGGGGCGACGGGAAGAAGTTCTCCTCCGACCGCTCCACCGCCGCCGTCGACGCCCACGCCAACACCGCCTGGACGTACGACTACTACAAGAACGTCCACGGCCGCAACGGCATCAAGAACGACGGCAAGGGCGCCACCGTCTTCGTCCACGTCGGCACCAAGTGGGACAACGCCCAGTGGTCCGACGCCTGCTTCTGCATGATGACCGGCGACGGCGACGGCAGCACCGACCCGGAGCAGGTGGACCTCGACACCATGGGCCACGAGATGACCCACGGCGTCACCAGCGCCACCGCCAACCTGCGCTACAGCGGCGAGTCCGGCGGCCTCAACGAGTCCACCAGCGACATCTTCGGCACCATGGTCGAGTTCTACGCCAACAACGCGGTCGACACCGGCGACTACCTGTTCAGCGACCAGTCCACCCCGCCGTGGCTGCGCCGCTTCGACAAGCCCTCGCTGGACGGCGGCTCCGCCGACTGCTGGAGCAGCAGCGTCGGCAAGCTCGACGTGCACTACTCCTCGGGCGTCGGCAACCACTGGTTCTACCTGGCCGCCGAGGGCAGCGGCAGCAAGACCCTCAACGGCGTCACCTACAACAGCGCGACCTGCAACGGCTCCACCGTGACCGGCATCGGCCGCGACAAGGTCGCCAAGATCTGGTACCGCGCGCTGACCGTCTACATGACCTCCACCACCAACTACAAGGGCGCCCGCGCCGCCTCCCTGAACGCGGCCCGCGACCTGTACGGCGCCGGCAGCACCGAGTACAACGCGGTCGCGGCGGCCTGGAGCGGGGTCAACGTCAGCTGACGCCCCTCGGCCCGTCGAACAGGTCGTCACCGACGATGACGTGAGGCGGGGGTGTCGGGGGGGGACAGGGGGGGGGGGGGGGGGGGGGGGGGGGGGGGTGGGGGGGGGGGGGGGGGGGGGGGGGGGGGTCGT